>CANJUQ010000005.1 GCA_947478175.1 Thiotrichales bacterium
CGGCAATACATTGTCGAAATGCAGGTTTGTCAAACCACTGGCTTCGAAAAACGAGCGCAATACTACGCGGCTAAAGCTTATTCAGGTCAATTAAATATTGGCGAGTCCTATGAAAAATTAAAAGCCGTTATTTTTTTAGCGATTACAGATTTTGTGATGTTTCCTCATAAAACAGCCTATAAATCTAATCATGTGACCTTGGATTCAAATACACACACTCATGATCTCAAAGATTTTTCTTTTACTTTTTTAGAGCTTCCCAAATTCAATAAAAATATCGATGAACTAGAAACCATGATCGAAAAATGGGCTTATTTTTTTAAGCACGCTCAAGAAACCAAAGAAAAAGATCTTGAACGTATTATCGGTTCAGACCTAGTGATTGGGCGGGCCTATGAAGCTTTGAATCAGTTTTCATGGAATGAAGAAGAATTACATACTTACGAACGAGAACAAAAACGCATTCGCGATAATGCTGCTGCTTTATCTTACCAACTCACTACTGCGAGAAATGAAGCGATAGCTCAAGGATTGGCTAAAGGATTGGCTAAAGGATTGGCTGAAGGATTAGCAAAAGGTCAGGCTGAAGGTCGAACTGAGGGGTGTTTTGAGATTGCCAAGAGAATGCTTTTATCGGGTTGTGATGCTCAGCTGATTCAAACCTGTACAGAGTTATCTGAAAGCGAGATCGAGAATCTTAAGAAAAAGCTTAAGTAAGGGTTTATAAAAAAGTGTCAAAAAATGGATGTTTTTCGGCGACCTGCACGGTACAATCGCGCCGCTTTTTTAGCCCTAATTTAAATATGAATTAATTTGGAGAATTTTCTGATGCAATCAAACAAGCAATCAACGCTGTCTATTATTAAACCCGACGCGGTCAAAAAGAATGTTATTGGTGGGATTTTGGCCATTTTCGAACAATCAGGTTTGAAAATCATTGGCGCCAAAATGAAACAATTGACTCGTCAAGAGGCTGAAGGTTTCTACGCAGTTCATAAAGAACGTTCGTTCTTCCCGGAATTAGTCAGCTTTATGATTTCAGGGCCTGTTTTAATCTCTGTTTTAGAAGGCGAAGACGCTGTTGCTAAAAATAGAGAATTGATGGGCGCAACGAATCCTAAAGACGCAGCGCCTGGAACTATCCGTGCCAGATTTGCCGATAGCATTGGTGAAAACGCTGTTCATGGGTCCGATTCTCTTGAGAATGCAAGCAATGAAATTAAATTTTTCTTTACAGAGCAGGAATTATGCAAGAGCAAAATGCATCACTGTCACCACTGCTAAATCCCTCGCTGAATCCAGCGGCGCCTTTAGAGTTGGCTAGTCAGAAATCCGGGAAGATAAATCTTCTCGGGTTGTCTGCTCAGCAATTAGCTGATTTTTTTGAATCGTTAGGTGAAAAGCCGTTTCACGCGAAGCAAGTTTTAAAATGGATTCATCAGAGACATGTCACGTCTTTTGATGACATGAGTGATTTGAGCAAATCTTTAAGATCTAAATTACAAGACGTCGCTGAAGTTTTAGCGCCCAAAGTAATTTTGAATAAACCTTCGTCTGATGGAACTCATAAATGGCTGATTCAAACGCCGGATGGCAATTGTGTCGAGAGTGTTTTTATTCCTGAGGATGATCGAGGAACTTTGTGTGTATCTTCCCAAGTGGGTTGCATGCTGACTTGCACTTTTTGTTCAACAGGAACCCAAGGATTTAGCCGAAACTTGGCGTCTCATGAAATTATTGGACAGCTTTGGATTGCCTCTCAAAAATTCCGTGTGACCAATGTTGTCATGATGGGCATGGGTGAACCGTTATTAAACTTTGATAACGTCGTCTCATCCATGAGCTTAATGCTGGATGACTTTGCCTATGGTTTATCTCGTCGCAAAGTGACTTTAAGTACGTCTGGTGTTGTTCCTGAGATTGATCATTTAGGACAAGTACTTCCTGTTTCTTTGGCGGTTTCGCTCCATGCGCCAAATAATGCTTTAAGAGATCAACTGGTCCCGATCAATCGAAAACATCCTATTGAAGTCTTATTAGCCGCTTGTAAAAAATATCTAATCGTCAGTCCTCATAAAGATATTACGTTTGAATATGTCATGTTGGATCATATCAATGACACTGAAGAGCATGCAGAAGAATTAATTAAATTATTACAATATTTGCCCAGTAAAATTAATCTTATCCCATTCAATCCTTATCCTGGCGCGATTTACCAGAGATCTAGTAATAACCGAATCCACCGTTTTCAACGCCAGCTTTCTGGAGCAGGTTTTGTTTGTACGATTCGCAAAACCAGGGGCGATGATATCGACGCGGCATGTGGTCAGTTGGTTGGTCAAGTGAAAGATAAAACCACACGGCAGGCGAAGCATCGGGAGAAGGTCAATAAACAGGATGTTTAAATTATGCAGGATATTTTTAGGGATATTTTTTGTTTTATTAATTTCAGGCTGTGCGACATCCAGCCCCAATAAAATTTCAAATCCATCCCAAGCGGCCCATTTAAACGCTGTTTTAGGCATGCAATATTTTGCGCTTCATGAAAATCTATTAGCCCAAGAAAAATTACAAAAAGCGCTAGAACTAGATCCAAATTCTCCCGAAGCCAATTCAGCAATGGGATATTATCTTTGGAAAATTGGCCAGTCAGATCAGGCAAAAATCTATTATTCCAAAGCGTCTTATTTGGCACCCAATGATCCCGATATTTTAAACGCAGAAGGGGTTTATCTTTGCGGAACTGGGGAATTTAAATCAGGTATTCAAAGTTTTCTCAAAGCCGCTCAAATCCCTGGATTCTTAGCGCTAGGTCTGACTTACCAGAATGCAGGAAGCTGTGCTTATGAATCAGGCGATCCAGAGCTGAAAACAAGATCTATTAATTATTTTCAAAAAGCCTTACAAGCCGATCCGTTATTACCCCTGGCTGATTTGCGTCTGGCAGAGCTCTATTTTGATCAGAAAAATTTGGCTCAGGCCAGAATTTATCTAAAACGATTTAATGACATTGCGGATCCGACAGAAGAATCGCGTTATTTAGAAAAACAAATGAATTTTCAGGCTTGATTTGAGTACAATAATAAGTACAATGTTGCTCTTGTTTTTTGTTGAAAATTAAACGAAGGCGATAAAGCCATGGATGCTATTAGTTATTCTTCTTTCAGAAGTCATTTGGCTAGTGTTTTCGATCAAGTGAATGATGATCATCAGCCTATTTTAGTCACACGACAGAATGGAAAGCCTGCTGTAGTGATGTCATTAGAAGATTTCAAATCTTATGAAGAGACTTTTTATCTTATGGCTAGCCCCAAGAATGCCAAGCGAATTAACCAAGCTATTAAACAGATCGAATCGGGTAATGCAAAACGCCATAAGCTGATTGAAGAATGAATTTAGCTTGGGCTGACCCTGCTTGGGATGATTATCTTTATTGGCAAGAGATGGATAAGAAAACTCTTAAACGCATAAATACATTGATAAAAGACATTAAACGAAACCCATTTGAGGGGTTAGGGGATCCAGAGCCATTGAAGCACAATTGGTCGGGATATTGGTCTAGGCGGATAGATCGTGAGAACCGCCTAATTTATAGGGTTGAAGCAGGGCTTCTCTGGATTGTTCAATGTCGTTATCACTACTCTTAGATTTGAATTTCTGCAGGACTATTCCGTCTTATCAACATCCTTGATACTTAAAGTTATCAATCATGCTAAGCCCTACAAAATCCCACAAAACGGTTGATTTCAGCAATTTGGTTCGATACCTTCGCCAGGTTTTTTTTATCACTATTTTTATTTTTAATTCAGGAGTGAATTCATGATGCCTAAAAAATCAAAAAGCTCGAGAGCTGGAGCTGGAGCTGGAGCTGGAGCTGGAGCTGGAGCTGGAGCTGGAGCTGGAACTGGAATTGGAACTGGAATTGGAACTGGAATTGGAACTGGAATTGGAACTGGAATTGGAACTGGAATTGGAATTGGAACTGGAATTGGAACTGGAATTGGAACTGGAATTGGAACTGGAACTGGAATTGGAACTGGAACTGGAATTGGAACTGGAACTGGAATTGGAGCTGGAATTGGAGCTAGTGATGGATTTTTAGGGCAGAGTTTTTCCTTCTCTTCTCATCAACAACTTAGGCAATCAGATTATGGCACTGGTACTGGTCTTAGCACTAGCGGGTCTCTTTGGAGGGCACCAGCTTCCTCTGGTAATCATGCTCAATTGGCTCCTACATACGCGAGTACTGCTCCAGCAGGCTTTGTCGATATTCAAAGCGGTGCTGAAGTTCGAGTGGCTTCTGGCGGTTCCACTGCATCTGCTAATGCGGCGCTAGGAGATGGCAGCTTTGATTATCAGCAACTTCCAGCAGCGACAATGCTTTCAGGGGCCCAACATACAATGAGAAATCGCTGTTGGCCCATTGAAAGTCGTGGTTTAAATGTTTTTCTTTTATCTGCCCTTGTTTTGGGTGGCGCCGTGGTAGGTGGCAGTTTTGCTTTTGATTTATCTAACAGATTAGCATCTGAGATTATGTCTCATCACATTTCTTGGTCTGCTTTAGTTACGACATCTGGTTTAGCCACTTTGATTCAAGGCCTCAGTGCGATTAATGCAGAAGGGCATTCTTCTCGTTCAAATCTTATTACTGCTTTTGCAGCGATAGCTCAAACCGATATTTCCACGCGCTGTGGACAAAGAATGCGCCGTGCTGAGCCTGATCAAAAGATGACAGCGATTGCTTGGGCGATTGCCATTACAAGCCAAGCGCTTTTATGGTCAGGGATTTTTCCTAATAGCGGTGTGAGCCATGATCAAGCTAAGTGGGCTGGAATATTTTTATTAGGGGCTATTGCTCTCATGGCATCTAGTACAGCGGCTTGGGTTGCGAATCGTTATTTTCCGAAGCGCGAAAATAATATGACCTTGCCTGTTTATACAGGCGTGGTTCCTCAAAATCATAATCCTACGGGTTCAGGGGAATCTGATAGAGGCGGTAGTGGTATTAGCGGGGATGGTCCAAAGTTCCCAATGAAGTCGTTTGCAACTTTGAATCCAGCTTTAGCTTCTGATGCTTTGAAAATAGGAGATTCTGATAAGAAAGCAGTTGGCCCAGTGCCAGGTGCTGGCGAAGTTTTAACAACATGTTCACAGAGAGTGGACCTGGCAAGTCAGCCAAAAGGTCGTTCATCAATGCGTCGTGTAAGACCTCCAGAGAGTACTGCTTTTAATTCTGCTCATGCTGCTGCAGGTGCAGTGGTGGACTCACTTCCATGTGTCTAATGGCACGGACTTAAGGATTTTATGGTTTGGCGGTTAGGCTCTTCTAAGAATGATGGTGTAGGGGCGAACCTCGTGTTCGCCCGAGCCGTGCTTGGCAAAGATATTGGTTGTGAATTGACGATTCTGTCTAGAAATGGATCCAAGATTGCAGACGGGCGAACACGAGGTTCGCCCCTACACCTTCCCTATTAGAAAGGCCAATTTAACCTCAAATTTCCTTAAGTCCGTGCCATTCGACCCATGTGTCCGCCCTCGTTAAGTGGCAGGTGATTATCGAGGGCAGACACGCAGGTCTGCCCCTACGAAAAGCATCAAGAAGGAAGTGCCATTGCTGCTGCTTCTGCTTCTTCAGCAGGCCTCCAATCCAAAAGACTTTCTTTAGGTCGGCTAGGAAAACTAACGGCGTTCTGATGAATTAAACAGTGTTTCGTTGCGCTGAACACAATGGAAAAGATAGGTCGAAAAGAAGTCTTAAATTTTTCTGGAATTCCAATTTCCGAGAAATAAGCCAAGATCGCCGTTTCGCGAGCGCCTTCTTTCTTCATTGGCAATGTGCGGAAGGACTGTATAAGCCTATCTAAAGCTTCCAGCGGATCTTTTGCTTTCTGAAGAGCGTCTGACAACGCAAAGTAATCTTCGTGATGTCTCCTCGAGGGAGGGGGACAAATTTTAAAAGTTTCTTGAAGCAACTTTAGGCCTTCTTTTGTTTTAAGACTTTTCAGAAGGAGATCCGTGCGTGTGAACCAGCGAGGATTCATTAATTCAATCAAGGAAGGAGCCTGTTTATTTATCTCAAAGAGTAGAGCTATGAGGTTGGGAGGGCTATTCTTCAGTGTTTTTTTAGGTGTTCTTGTGTCATCAGGGGGGGAATTTAAAACAGTTATGAGGGTGTTTGTGAAAGCAGCATTAAGCAGTTCTGGTTTGAGTCGAATCATGATCAACGCCAAATTCCAACGTTCAACAACAAGGGCTTCTTTCAAAATAAGTTCAAACCATTCAGATCTTGATTCTAAGAGTTTTAGAACAAACGCAATTTTTTCATAGGCCAATTCAGGGGTGTTTAAATCAAAATCACTGGCTTGTTCGAGATAATTGTAGAGAGCCGTTGTTTTTCGCAGCACTAATGTTTTCAAAGATTCAAGAAACCCTGAGGGTTCTAACGGTGGAGTGACTCTTCTGAATTTTTCAATCAAAACACCTGGAATAGAAAAATCAGAAGAGCCTGCTTTGGAATTTAAAAAACTGACAAGATTAAATGGGTTGGGAATTTCTAATTTTGGCTCAGCCATGAGTGTTAATGCCCAATCTTTATCTTCCTTAGGAATATTTGTGGAAGATAAAACCCAATCTAATAATGCAAAATTTTCAGTACGAATACCCAGTAAAATCGTCAGTGCAATTAATAATCGATCTGGATTTTTAATAAAGATATTGCTTGCAAATGTCAGAGGCCCTAGAGGAATAAAAGCTACCTGCTCAGGAATATAATAATAACGGGGACCTGAAGGTTTTAATCTTGCTAAAAGGTTTTCTAATTTTGGAATAGGGATATCGGTGGCAGTGAGGGAGTCGGTACGGGGGTATAGATAATTTTGGAAAGATTTTTCATTTTTAATCGTCTTAGAAGTAGGTGGTGTTGTTATTAGCCATGAAGAGGCGCGATTTGATGAATCAAAGATATAAAAATTTAATAGGTTTTCTGGAAAGCCATAGGTAAATAAGATCGTGAGGGTTTGAAAAATAAATTTAATTTCTTCTGGCATGAGAGGGGTTCTCGGGTCGCTTGTAAAAGCTTGAAGATAGTTTGAAAGAATTTCATAACGTTCGCCTTTAGCTTCTTTGGGGCATAAATCTCCCGCAAGTGCTTTGATATGATCAAGTAAATTTTCGGCGTCATGAAATAATTTAATCAACGCTAAGAAATCACCATGACGTCCTGTTGTAGACAGTTTTTTAGTTTCACAAACAGTTTTGAATGTCTTAAAAAGTGAGCGCTCTGGCTTTAATAAATCTTCAGCGATACGGGCAATTGTAGGGTGAAAATTCAAAGAGGCACCAGGGGTGCTTTGTGATTTTATTTGGATGTGCAATAGAGCAATCAAGGCTTGAAATCCAGATGATTTTATAATTTCTGAAGAGAATTCAGAATGTTGGATCCGGTCGACAATAGGTTGAGAACTAGTCGGTGCATAAGCCAAATAGAGCAAAAGCATTTCCCATTGGTTTCCGATAAATTTCATATGAATCGCTTCACGGCAGAGCCTTGGATCTCTCATGAAAAAACCAAAAAGTTCGGAAAGCCCTCGACCTCTGGTGGCGAGTAAATCTTGCTTGGGAAAATAATCTAAGGGATTAGCCTGTGGGGTCTCGGAGAAAACAAAATCGTTAGAGAGTAATTCATATAAATTCAGCCAAAAAATATACGGCTCTAAATCTAATGGAAAAGAATCTTGGTCATATATTTTAGGAATTAGTAATAAATTTCTGAGAAATTGGGTGGGGATTAAATTTTTTCTAAATTGTTGAATTAATGCTTGTCCGAGGGGATCGGCTGGATTTAAAAGCGCTATTTTGGCTTCAATTAAAATTCTTTCAGGTTGGTAATAGGTTTGAAAGTAATGATTGAGAACCACCATCAAACAAGCCATTTGTTGGCAATGTGTTTTGATATCAGGATTTTTTTCTGGATCAGGGCAGCTGAGTTCAAGAATAAATTGGCACAGCAAACTTTCATCAAATTCACTAGGTATATCAGTTGAATTAAGACTATTAGTAAAAATCAAAAGAGCCTGTAGATGCCCAGCAGTGTCATGTTTCAAGCAGGCCCAGCCTAGTTCAAGCAATAAAGGCAAAACAGAATAATTGCGATCTAGACAGAAAGTTCTGAAAAGGCTTTGAAGTTCTTTTTGAAGTATAGGCGCATGATCTGGTGTTCCATGAAGGGTTAAAAACCGATGCGTAAATCCAATGGTTTCTAAAAAATCTAAAGAGGTTTCTGTTGAGAGATCTGTTCCTGACATAAAAAGCTCCTAATTAAATATATTTGATTAATTACAAACCCAGGGCCAGCAAGTCTTCTGGTACTGACTGGGGATCTCTGGGTTGATGTTGAGCTAAAAATAATACGCGGGCTTGAACCGAGGGAGCGTCTTGTTTTTCGCCAGCGAGCAAAAATAAATCTAAATCGAGGCCAGGAGAGAGCTTTAGATGGCTCAGTGCTTCAAAGAAAAACTTTAGGGTTTCTAATTTTTTTGATTCGTCTTCTCTAAATTCAACATCCAAAGGGTTTGGTGATGCAGTGGTTTCTTGGTCTGGGTCCCGCATGGCTGAACCAAATAAAATTTTAAAAGCGGTGTAGCGTTGGCCGCTTAAATTTGAAGGTTTTAATGTTTGTAAGGTGCGAAAAATATGGATGGGCCAATTAGAGGGTTCCATAGCAGCAGCGGTGCATACAAAATCTTTAGATTGGGCATGGAAACCATTGAGGTGGGGCATCCATTTTTGGAGTACAGAGGGTAGGTATGAGGGCACGCTTAATAAGCGATTTAATTTTTGTAGTTGGATCACTTTTGGATTAGTTAAATCAAAATTAAATCTCACTCGCAAAGCAATTCCTGCGGGTGTTTCGGGAAGGAGCGGCAAAATTTTTTCTAGAGATTCTTGAACTGAACGATAGAACTCTAGTGGCATGGTAGTGCTGGAAAAAGAGAGCAAGTGGAGAATTTGAGCGCTGGGGATTGTCGATGGGCCTAAAGCTTGAAGTGTTTTTCTGAGGCCCCAGAAAATACTGTAATGCTCAGGAGAGCGGCGGGGCACAGGTAGATGTGAGGCTGCCCTGATTTCTAACTGGGCTTTGGCGTGTTCGAATGAAGCTAAAATAACTCCGATTTTGCTAATGTTGCTAGTGACCGACAAGCTGGCGGGAAGGGTGTCTGGAGTAAAACCAGGAACACTCGGGGAAGCCATGGGCCTAGGACGGAAAGTTGGAATAGAGGGTTCATAATTTTGGTGAATAAATCGGTGTTTGACGGCAGCTAAAATTTTGAATAAAGCACCTGGTGCGGATCCAATAATAATGCTGGAGAAATCTGGATGAATGCTAGCTAAATAGTCCAGAAGGGCATCGTAGCGAAAAGTTTCTGTAGAGAGTTTGGGTGAGCTGAGAATATGAGATAAAGCTTCTTGAGCGCTGCGAGAAGTTAGTAATTGCTGATTAAGTTTCCAATAAAATTCATGAAAGAATGCGGCATTCAAAGGAATTTGAGTCGAGAGAGCTTTTTGAAGACTTTGAAAACCTGTGAGAGTGTTTAAATTGGCATAAATAGATCCAATAGGATCGGATAGCCATGAATTGGATGTAATAACTAAGCGTCGATAGGGCTTATTGGGATGAGAGCTACCTGATATGACAAAGTTAAGTTCAGGTGTCAGGAATTCTGGTTTTAAATTAAGCAAGATCGTGAGTAAGTTCCAATTTTGTTTTTCTAGGGTTTTTGAAATTAATTTTTGAATGACTAAAGGGTTCTTTTGGATAAGAGCTAAGCCAAAAGCAATTTTTGCATAAGCCAATCCGACGGGGTTTTTAGAGAGATCCGCTGCATTTTCTATAAAATCTTTAAAATTGATTAAGCCCTGAGAAATTAATTCTGACAAGCCTGGTTGAATGGCTCGAAATGTCTCGGGGTCTTTGGCGATTTCAAAAAATTTTTCTAAAAAATCAGTCGGTATTTGAGCTTGTTTAAAATAAGGGGAAAGTGATTTTCTGAAGTGACGAAGTGCCGTTTTTTCTTCAGGGGGTGTTAGATCTAATGGCTGTAATAAAGTACGTAAATCTTGTCGGTGGATTCCTAATTGGTCAGTCCAAATTTGCTTTAAGCAGCCTAAGAGCCAGAGTGGGTCTGAGAGAATGAAATCTGGGTGAGAAAGTATTTTGAGCACGAATTTTTTTTCTTTAGGGGTGCTCTCGGGGGAAGTGAGCAGGAGGGTCAAAAGTTCAGAGTTTTGGTAGCTGGCAGCAAATAAGGTCAGTAATAGCATGATGCGTGCACGGGAATTTTTATTAAGGGCCGTCAGTGAAAAAGATAAACCAGAAAAAATGACTCCTCCTGATTGAATAAACATTTCGTCATAAACAGAGTCATTAGGAGTAAAACCAAATGGCACAATATCACTGATTTTGACCCCTAGTGCCAGGCCATTCAAAACATAAAGGTCAAAACCTTCTTGAGTAGTTATCGGTGGTTTTTGAGATGTATTAAATTTAATAGCCCAGCTCGGTTTGGAACTAGCAGTGCCTAGTGCTGCTGGTGATGAGATTGAATAATTAGTTATTTCTGCTGGGAATTGATGGGTTTCTAAGGCTTGAATCAATTTTGTTTTAATTGATAAAGATTCTGCGCTGCCATCGAGTAATTCTAATCTAGCCATTATTTCTTTGACTACAGGGGTGTAAAACTCTTCCCAATAAGCCCATAAACTTTGCACGAAAAAAATAAATTGTTCGCGATGCGTTGAAATATCTGGAGCACGGGTTTTGTCTAATGCTGGAATAGCCAAGATGAGCTGTTTTAGAAAAGAGGGCGCTGTTTCTGTTTTTATCTCAGAGGTTTTAGGGGTTAGCTCTTGAGAGAGCTGATTAGCCAAAATCAAAATAGCTCTGAGATGTATTTGATAAGCAGGATTTCGGGTTTTGATACAGGCGAGAATTAATTCTGAACACAGATCTAATTTTGAAAAAGAATTTTTTACACAATAGGTAAAGAGCGCTTCTTCGAGGGCTTGTTGGATTTTTTTTGGATCTGTGAGATTTAAAAAATAATGAATAAATCGGGATGATTTTAAAATATTTAAATCAACGATTGGGGTCGTAGCTGGGGCTCCTGACATGTAACACTCCTATTACATTCAATATTGGAAGGGTGGGCGAATACAAGATTCGCCCCTACACCCCCCGAAACAAAACAGTCACGGAGTTTGTCATGGGGCGTTGCTAGAAAGAATGCCCTGGCGTTAATTTTGGAGCCAATTTTTCTTGAAGATAGATTTGTAACTCGGCGAGTAAGTTTTTTTGTTTAGAATCTAATTCGCGTTTTTCAGCCGTTTGAAAATCAGCCTGAAAATCCGCTAGGCCATATTGTTTCTTGCCCATAAAATCGATGGGTCGATCTGCTAGATCATGAGAGTAAATATTTTTCTGGTGAGTTAGATAATTTTCTTGAAGAGAGCCATTTGAAAATTCTGGGAAATCTCTTGCCAGAATTCGCTGACCTAATGTTTGAATAACAAGATTATTGATTTTCAAAAGGGCCTGGTATTTATCAGCAGGATTAATAGCGTGATGGAATGCTTGAATTTGTCTGGTTTCTAGCGGTGTCCAAAAATCAGATTGATAGAGACCCGCTTGGACATCGGTGTTTGGATAATTGGGATATTTAAAATGTCCCCAGTATTCTTTGATGCCATTAAATAAAATTGGATTTTCTAGTAAAAATTTTATGTTTTTTTGAGCGATAGCCAGGCGGTCTTTTTTAATATGGGTTTGATATTTTTCTTGATAGGGCAATAAAAATCCGACTTCGCCCAGTTTTTTTTGAACGACAAAAGTTTTATCAGAAAGATTATCTAGCGTGGCATTGGATAACTCTGGGAGATCTAATCTCAGCCAGCCATATTGGTTTTTATAATGGTAATGCTGACCTAAGCCTAGAACAGGCGCTTGGTATAAAAACTTTGTTCCTAATTTAGGTAAAACTAATAAACCCGTTGGGGCAGTTTGATGATTAGAAAAATTAACTTTGGGTAGCTTGGTTTGTCTTTCTTCGTCTGTTTTTTTCTGAAAATAGCCAGACAAATAATTCCACATGGCGGGTTCTTTTTGGAATCTTTTGGCAAGTTCTAGAGTTGCTTCGACGTCAGTCATGGCGTTATGGGCTTGGCCTGTGGCGAGTTTATTGAGTGAAGAAATCTTTTCGAGCTTTAAAGACGGTGCGCCATCTTTCATGGGCCATTCTAAAGGCGAAGGTTGTTGGAAAAGATAAAACATGACGGTCATGGGATAGAGATCCATCCGAGAGCAATTATTGGCATATTGATGGGTGTAGGGAGTTAGAAGATTTCTGTAAAAACTAAATCTTAAAAATTCATCATCGAATGTCAGCGTGTTGTAGCCAATAGAGATCGTCCCCGGGATATTTAATAACGCGTGAATTTCGCGCATAGCCTGATATTCCGTTTGGCCATTTTTTAAAGATTCCAGAGAAATTTGATGGGTAATACTGGCAAGGGGCGAAGGAATGACATCAGGTTTGAGTTTGATCCAAATTTCATGCCGTGAAATTTCGTTCAGATTTAAGTCTGTTCGGATAGCCGCAAATTGAAAGACTTGATCAAAGGGCTTGCTGAGACCTGAGGTTTCAATGTCATAAAAAAGATAGGTGGGGGCAGTGATAGACATGAAATTGCCTTAAATTTAGATAAATCGTAGGGGCGGACCCGTGTGTCCGCCCACGTTCGGTGGTAGGTAAAAAACAGGCGAGGATACAGGAATAAACCAGAGCAGTGCTAGAAAAAATAGAGAGGGATTTAATGATTTTTAAATTAGTTTTTAATTTGGCTAGTTAATCAAAATTTAATAATAAAAGTTTTTTCTCACCTAGGATTTACAAAAATAATAATTATTTAAAAAAGGTGATCATATGTCTTATTTTTCACAAGACCCCAATCGATATTTATTTATTACGGCCTGTCTTAATGGAAATCCTGCCACGGCAAAATTGTTGATGGCCGCGAATCAAGACATAGGTAATCCCTATGAAAAAATAGCCGATAGGGTCCAGTTAATGGAGCATGCCCTTGAAGAAATTAAGTATTCTGTGGCCGTGCGGGATCAAGACGGTTTAGATCAATTTAAAGCAATTATTAAATTATTAGATCCAGATAAATCTTATCTTACAGAGCAGCTTTATATCGCCGCCATGACACATGATGAAAATCGATTGAAAGTTTTGATTGATGGAGGTGCGGATATCAATCAAAGCAGCATGGGTTATGGTTCTGTGAAAGACGCTGTGAGGACGTTGAAGGTCTCAGATGACGTGGATTTTAAATTAAAATTAGATAAATGGACTGCAGAAGCTTCAGCGCCATTATCTTCAACGATGTCCTCTCCTTCGGGAGCAGTTGCTTTAGCTAGGCCTTTTTTGCGTTTGGATGATTTCGCTAAGAAACATGCGCTCTATCGAGTGAAGTTAGGAGAGAATCTAGATAGTCCCATTTTTGAAGGCGCAGCAGAAACCCTCATCAGTTTTGCAAGCCGTGCGGGGTTTGGGGGTGAACTTATGTCACAACATGCGTTGAAACATAAGCAGCTACCGAAAGGTTTAGAGAGAGAAACAAAAGAGGCATTACTAAGAGAGGCAGCAACTAAAGTTTCTATGGCGGCCAGTGATTATGAGCTAGATAAAATTGCTATGGCATATACCCCTCTTTTGGCCCTACATCGAGATGATAGGTCTTATGGACAGACAGCTTCTATAAAAGCTTTCGACAAATTTAAAGAAGAAAAATCTGATCAGCTAGCCCGAGGAGAAGTCTCTCCTGCTGCAAGTGCTCATGCGTTTTTTGGTTCTCCAGCCATAGGTGCTTTAGGTCCTGTGAAGCCTGTCCCTCTTCCTGGGTCTCCAGGTCCAGATGATCAAAGTTCTGTTTCTTTTGGTGGTGCAGGTTCTGGCGCTGGTATAGGTACTGGAGCAGGTGGGCCGAGTTCACCAGGTTTTTAAAACCATTGATTAATAGTTTTCTTAAAATCCTTCGCATTCGGCTGGCCGTAATACAGCCCCAGCATATGGCGAGTGATGGAATGCAACGTCCGATTTTTTTGAGAAGTTTGTTCAAGAACCCAGGGTTTTAATTTCTGTAAAATGTCTTCACGAGACATTGAAAAATCAGGATCAAAATAGGATTTTTCAATTTGGGTCAGTAAATACGGATTGTGATACGCCGCGCGGCCAATCATGACACCGTCGGTATGTTTTAGATGATCGTCTATTTGGGAAATTTGCGTGATACCGCCATTAATCTGAATAGAACAGTCAGGGAAATCTTGTTTAAGTTGATAGACCCGCAAGTAATCTAGTGGCGGAATTTCACGATTTTCTTTGGGGCTTAGTCCAGACAACCAGCCTTTTCGAGCATGGATAATAAATTCTCGGCAGGGAGTTTGCGTTTTAATTTGGTCTATAAAATTTTGTAAATTCTCATAGCTATCTAAATCATCGACGCCTGTTCTGGTTTTGACGGTGACAGGAATATTTTTACTGGATTCAGCGATGGCGTTTAAACAATCAATCACTCGGGGTGGGTCTTTCATCAGACATAGACCGAACATACCAGACTGAACTCGGTCAGACGGACAGCCAATGTTTAAATTAAATTCGTCATAGTTAAATTCAGTACTGATTTGAGTGGCTTTAGAGAGTATTTCTGGATTAGACCCGCCGAGCTGTAAAGCAATGGGGTGTTCCATAGAGTCATCAAAACTTAATAATCTTTCAGGATCACCATGAGTGATGGCTTGGTCTGTGATCATTTCTGTATAGAGCCAAATATGGGGTGATAAAATTCTGTGAAAATATCGGCAGTATTGATCGGTCCAATCCATCATGGGTGCGACGGAGATTTTGGGGGTGGGTTTTATCTTCACTCAGGTGAGACCATTCTGACTTTTGGGTAGTAGGTTTTGTAACGCGAAGCATCTCGGGTGAGTAGAATTAAATTTTCGGTTAAAGCATGAGCGCCAATGAAAAAATCAGGGAGCGTAGAGGCTTTAGTTCCCCCTTTTTTCTTATATTGAATAAAAGATTTCCCTGCTAAAAAAGCAGCTTCCCACGGTAACGAAACACGCAAAATTTCAGAGGGTAAAGATTTGTCGAGCTCTTCAGATGTTTTAAATCGGACAGAGATTTCGCCATAGATAATGGGATTAATACAAAGCGTATTATGTTCAGAAAGCTCGGCGAGCTGTTCTGAAGACCACGAGAACCAGAGAGGATCTTCGGTGAAAATATCTAATAAAATATTGCTATCGATCAAAACTCTTTTCACAGATTATTTTCCCTTCTTATTTCTCACCACGAGTCATAGCCATGATCTGATCGGTTGAGAGTTTGGTGCTGCCCTTGCCTCGTAATTGTTCTATTAGCGACTGGCTTCTTTTGGAGGGGGATTCACTTTTTTCTAAGTAAACCCGTCCATTTTCTAGTAAGAATTCGATTTCTGTATGAGGTAATAATCCCAAAGATTCTCGAATGTGTAATGGTATGGTCACTTGTCCTTTGCTCGTAATATGCATGGCTCGCTCTTTTTTCTTACTTTCACAGGTAGGAATTTTAAGGAGTTATTTTTTAAAAACAAGGGGCTTTGTCTTAATTTTGACTTTATCTCCCTCGCGATAGAGCAAATATTCAAATAGTCCTGAGGGATAATTTGTTTCTAAAATCCCCTGATATTCCGGCTGGCATTGCTTCCAGATTTCATAGACGGGGGTATCAAAACTTAAATAAATCCCCGGGGTATTTTCTTGGGTATAAACCTGACGCCAGGCATAACAAAAATCAGCCAAATTTTTTAAATAGGGAAATTGTTTGGTGCATTCAAATTGGGATAAATAATCTGAAAAATCTTCGCCATAGGTATTTAAATTAAAATCTTGAACAAAATTCTCATTGGCATAATTAAAAATACACCCGTCAAATAAATCAGGCTCTAAAATTTTTGAGAGGGGCTTAAAAGTTTTTTTTAAAATTTTCTCGCGAGAGCCCACCATGCTTTTGTAATAAATATGGGCCCGAGATTCTGGGGAAATATTTGGAAAAATAGTGGGTGAAATTATTTTATATAAATCTAGAGGATCACCCGTTAGATAATTTATCCAGGCAGATTCTGAGTTTTGTTTTGAATTTTGTTTTGAATTTTGTTTTGAATTTTTTTCTGGGATTTTTTTATTAGGAAAAAATAAAAGATTAGATTTTTCTATCTCTGCAGAGAGTTTGGGTTGAGGGTTTTGAATAATTTTTTGGATAGTCTGGGTCTCTTCCAGAATTTTATTAAAGCTGGGTAAGTCATTATCCCATTCTAAACAAGTGGGGATGGGGCCATGCTGAGCTTGAATCTCTGCAAAACAATTGAGGACCCTCTCGGAAACAGCCCGGCTGTGGGTGTCGATCCATAGGCCGTCGTGATATTCAGCACCTGCCAAGTGAATTTGTTTGACGGAATTAAACGGAATTTCTTGTAAAAATGGTTCAGGTGATTCGCCATGATTGTCAGCCGTTACGAAAATATTATTAATATCTAATAACAAACCGCAGCCTGTTTTTTGAGTGAGTTTTTTTAAAAATTCAGCTTCAGAAAGAGGGGAATCTAAAAATCTAAAATAAGACGAAATATTTTCGATTAAAAAATTTTTCTTAAATCTTGTTTGTAATAAATCAATGCGCCGAGCAACGCGATCTAAAATTTTATAGTCCCATGGGATGGGTAATAGATCATGAGTAAAAATAGGGCCCACTTTGGAAAAACACAGATGGTCTGAAATCCATTCGGGTTCATAGCGATGAATTAAATTTTCTAGAAATTTTAAATAGCGAGAAGATATTCTTGCTTGGCTCGCCAGAGATAAATTGACACTGTGTAAAACGCAGGGATAAATTTCTCGAAGCTGATCTAATTTTTTTAATAAAAATTCTGGGACTTCAAAATATTGATCTGCTAAAAATTCTAGCCACTGAATAGAGTTATATTTTTTCTCTAGTAAATCTTGAAAATACTGAGATCGAAGCCCCAGGCCTGTGTTGATAATCATTTAAATTTTTAGATTATTTTTTTGAATTATTTTTTTGAATTATTTTTTGGATCAGGTTTTTTTTCGAGTTTGCCTAAAACACCGCCTTTAACATTCATGCAAACGCCTTTGGGAATGGCGATCCAAGCTGCAGGAGAATTATTGACGGCGGCTGTTCCACCACAGGCCGTGCTATTTGTCGCGCAATCGTTTTCTCCAGCGGCTGCAACGCCATAACATTCGACATAGTCATCGGCGGTCACGTCGACCATTTGGGTGTGGGCTAATTTTTCGCAAATGCCTTTGGTTGTCATGAGGGGGGCGTCAGGGCTTGCTTTAGAGATGCCATAACACTCGACTAATTTATCTTGAGGATTGCCGCCACTACAGCCGGCTAATAATAAAATGGAACTGAGAGTTGCTGTATTGAGGATAATTTTTTTCATGTTGGATTTTCCGTGTTATTTAATTTGAACCCAGGGGGCATTTTTGTTTGAACTGCGATGAGTTAAATGGCCCCATTTTTTGTGAATAAAATAATCTAAAGAAAACCGCCCCATGCCATGGAACATCAGCATCATGAGCAATAAACCCCAGAGTACATGGTCGTCGAAACCAGCATCGCCTGAGGGAGTCCATAAAAAATGAAAAGAAAGAACGCAGATAACATTGTAAATAAGGAACATGAAGATAAATAAACGCCCACCGAGTCCCAGGACTAAAAGTATGGGAAAAAGTAGCTCTACGAAGGTTCCCAAATAGGCTGCAAAGGCGGGGGACATAAACGGTGTTGAATAGACATATTTAAATAAAACTAAAGTTGTATCCCAATCCGTGAGTTTGCTCAGCCCTGAAGTAAAAAAAACTTGAGCGATCCAGAGTCTAACAACCAAGTCTCCTAAATCTCGACAGCGGTTAAAGATGTGAAGTAGTGGACTGAGTAATTTGGATGAAATCTCGATGTGTTTTTTCATAAAAAATATTTCTGACCGGGCTTGTTAAAACGGGCGGGAATATAGCATAGCTTGCTTACATCAGACTACTCTCACCAAAGCTTTCAAGGCTCTCATCAAATTGTTTGTCAGACTCCTCAAGAAATTCAGCAATTCCCTGCATATTTGTTTTTGGAGAAGATGGGTGTGGGTTAAGCGTTGTATCATCGGTAGCATCAAAAAAGAAAATTCCCATGAAGCTCGAACTTTTTTTGCGAGCTCACAATGTGCAGAAGAAAGCGCGGGGTCTTTGATTAAATAGTGATCCAAACAATTTATGATGTTCATATAGAAGGTGAAATTTTTTTCAGAAATAAAATCTTCTTGAGATTGGCTGCTGATACAAAGCGCTTTAACGGGTTCATAGATGTGTTTTTTAAAAATGGCCTCTCTTAAATAATCTTGGGCACCTTGGGCGGCGGCTGCTTCTAATTGAGCTACTGCAAGTAAAAAAGCAGAGATGATGGCTCCTAAATTAGAAGTGGCAGTTGTTATTATTTTTAATTTCAAAGGATTTTTTTCTTTCAATACCAACGCTTTTTGGATTGCAACTTTGTCTGTTATCATGCTGATTAGAAGTTCCGATAAATTAGATGTGAGTAGGGCTGGAACGTCATGGATGCTGTAGATCTTCTCGAAAATATTTTTATGTGTTTCGTTAAAATTAGTGTCATATTCAGCGGCTTTTTCTGGGGTCATAGCAGTTTTATCTTTGACTAACTGGAGTAGCTCTTGAAGAAGCTGCGAAAAACCTTTGACCATTTTTTTTAAGTCTTGAATTTTTTCCCTGCCGTAGGCAGACATTGGAATGGTGGGCCTGGTGGGCCTGGTGGGAATGGCGACTGCAAACGCTGATCCTGACATGAGAGATATCCGATTTTTATTATAGTAAGCGCGGATTTTACTGCTGGAAATATAGATTTTTATGTTTTTTTAGGTCCAAATGGCCACGACAGCCATGAGTCCAAAGCCTATGAGAAGCAGGCTGAAATATTGTAAATGGTGAAGTTTGTCTTTTGGATTTTTATCTAGATTTTTATTTGGGTTTTCTGGGCCATGAGAGATTCCCAAATAAATAAAAGTACCCGCAGCCAGGCTATTAAAACAAGGTTCTAAAAGAGGGGCTTGTGAAAAATCATGATGAATCGCTGTACCGATTAAAATCCCCAAGGGGGTCATGAAAGCAAAGATTAAAAATAGAAAAACGCGTGATAAAAATCCGTAATGGCTTTGATTAATTTTGACAGCAATCGCAAATCCCGCAGCCCATTTATGAGCCAAGATGGCGGTAAGAATAATCCCTGCCATGACGAGATTATTAGTGAGACCTAATGCAGAGCCTTCTAATAAAGAGTGAATCGAAAGCATCAACGTTCCAATGAGGGCCATTGAAGTAATAGGGATACTTTCTTCGAAGATCCAAAGTAATAAAAAAGCCAGGCCAGCTAATAAAAAAGCAAAAGGGTATTGATAGCCTAATGTTAAAAATTGACTGGAGGCATCGCCTAATAAATGGATTAACCCAGCGCCTAGAAAAACCCCCTGGGAAAAAGCGAGTGCCCAAGAAAAGTTAGAGGGAAACAAAGAATTTTGAGTGTTTTTAAATTTTTGATGAAAGGGCAAATAACCCGAAATTAAAGTCATTATGAGTAATAAAAAAATAGAAATTAATTTGAAATGAAAAAGTGAAGTGTGCATGTTAAGCGGCCAATTCCATGGATAGAAAATAAGACATGGCAGGATTTAACAGAACGTAATAACCGTCAGTACGTTTATAAACCAAGTCCAATTGAATTAAGTCAGCAAGGCTTTTTTGAATGACGGAAGGTGAGGAATTCACCTCCATGGAAAACGCATGGCTCTGAGGTTCGCAAGAGGGTTGTTTCGCCAGAGCAATAAGCAATTTTCGGCGATTGAGGGTTAGCTTTGAGAAGTCAGAGACAATCCATGAAGCTTGCTGCGTCACATAGTCATGCCATGTTTTTCGAATGGTTGACAGATCTGGAAGTGTGTCGTTGTGCCAAAGTTTTCGACAGAGTGTATTGACATAGTAAGGGTGGTTTTCAGTGAGGTGCATGATTTCCAAAAAACAATCTTCTGGTAATTTTTTACCCCAGTTTTTTTTAGCTAAATGGTTTAAAAAAGTTTGATAAGACGGGGTTTCTATACGGTCTAAAGTAATTAAATCGCATAGATGATAAAGCGGTCTGGATTTATCACTGAACATTTTGTTTAACAGGTGTCGCGCACTACCACAAAAAATATAAGTGACATATTGGCTTCGTTCGACGGCATGGCGAATAGCCGCTTCAATACTGTGATTTTCTTTGAGCTCGCCAATTTGTTGAAACTCATCCAAGACCATGACGCATGTTTTTTTAGTTTCTTGAGCACATTGGTCAAGGGTTAATAAAAGTTCGGTCAGATTTTTTTCTGAACTTTGTTTAGAAGAAAGTTCTAGTTTTTGGCCTAAAAATTGAAACGTGAGTTTTGGATTGAGAGTAATCAACTGATTAATAATTTTGGATCGCGTGGCCTGACCTTCAGGAAGTAAATCATTCATGAGCGCTGAAACGCCTTCTGAAATAGCTTTCAAAACATCTGATTGTGAAGTCGAAAAGAAGAAATCAATTCGAGTACCTGGGAAAGTATTTTCGTGTAAAACCTGCATGATCAAACTGGTTTTTCCGTAACGTCGGGGCGCTGTCAGTACTAAATGCTCATGTCGTTCGATGCTTTTTTTGAGTAATTCACGTTCTTTTTCTCGGTTGCAAAAGGCGTCTTCAGTGGCGATGCCTTGGGGAAATTGTGGAGAGGTGTTTGGAGGAGGCATGTTTGAAAAATCTTGTGTTAGTTGGATGGAGATTGTGATTTTTTAAGATCGTTTTTATATCATATAGTTTTGATCATATAAACTATATGATTATATTTACTTGATAAACAATGTTTTTTAATTTTAAAAAATTAATTAAAGCAATACGCAATTTGGCGTACCTAGGATTTTCTGATTTTATGACTTGAATATTTAAACATTTGGAGCCCCATTTTGAACACAAAACCCTTATCTCCCAAGCTAACCCCCGGCCAACGTTTCCGAGAGGCTTTAAAATTAAATTCTCCCTTGCAAATACTGGGAACCCCCAATGCTTACACGGCTTTGATGGCTAAAAAATTAGGGGCGAAAGCCATTTATATTTCTGGCGGAGCGCTGGCTGTAATGTCGTATGGTTTGCCTGATCTAGGAATATTTGGCTTAGAAGATTTATTAATAGATGCCCAGAGAATCACAGATGCTGTCCCTGATGTGCCATTGATCGTTGATGTTGATACGGGATTTGGGGGTGTTTTTAATATCGAAAGAACCATCAAAAAATTAATCAAAGCAGGGGTGGCGGGGGTTCACATAGAAGATCAAGTTTCACAAAAAAGATGCGGTCATCGGCCCAATAAAGCCTTGGTCAGTCCTGAAGAAATGTGTGATCGAATTTCAGTCGCAGCTAAGACAAAACAAGATTTAGATCCTGATTTTTTCTTGATCGCCAGGACAGATGCTTATGGAAATGAAGGCTTAGAGTCAGCAATAGAAAGATCCAAAAAATATATCCAAGCAGGTGCCGATGGGATTTTTGCTGAGGCTTTGGGGAGTCTGGACGATTACAAAAAGTTTTGTTCTGAAATAAAAGTTCCCGTGTTGGCGAATATGACTGAATTTGGAAAAACGCCGTTATTTAATTTAGATGAATTAAAAGCTGTAAAAGTTTCTATGGTTTTATATCCCTTTGCAGCAACCCGAATGATGAATGCGGGGGCTGAGAAAGCTTATAAAATTTTATTAGAACAAGGGACCCAGAAAGAATTAATTTCTCAGATGCAAACTCGAGAACAGATGTATGAATATATTAATTACCATGATTATGAAAATAGGCTGGATCAGTTATTGAAGCCTGCATAACGAATTTTTGGGGTTTCTGTTGTTTTGCCGTTGTTTTACATAGCGCCGGCCGGCTTCAGTGGGTATACTCCGCCCCCTTTATTTTGAGCTGTTTTTTGGGGGTTATATAAGCCTATGTCGACGACGTCTTCACCTATGAATCCATCTGTTAATCCATCTAACGAAATCATCCCTGTTAATATTGAAGAAGAGTTAAAACAGTCTTACTTAGACTATGCCATGAGTGTAATTGTCGGGCGTGCCTTGCCTGATGTTCGCGATGGCTTAAAGCCAGTCCATCGTCGCGTTTTATTTGCGATGAGAGAATTAGGAAATGATTTTAATAAGCCCTATAAAAAATCGGCTCGTGTCGTGGGGGACGTGATTGGTAAGTATCACCCTCATGGTGACACGGCGGTTTATGACACGATTGTTCGGATGGCGCAGTCTTTTTCTTTAAGATATCCCTTGGTCGATGGCCAAGGTAACTTTGGATCGATCGATGGCGATTCACCCGCGGCGATGCGTTATACCGAAGTCAGAATGGCCAAGATTGCGCATTATTTATTGAGTGATCTGGATAAAGAGACTGTAGATTGGGTTCCCAACTATGACGAAACAGAACAGATCCCCGCTGTTTTGCCGACAAGACTCCCTAATTTATTAATCAACGGAACAACGGGTATTGCCGTTGGGATGGCGACGAACATTCCGCCTCATAACCTGACAGAGATTGTGAAGGCTTGTCTTGCTTTGATTGACGAACCAACTTTATCTATTGATGACTTGATGGAATATATCCCGGGTCCTGATTTTCCAACGGCAGGTATTATTTCGGGAAGAGCTGGGATTGTTTCGGCTTATAGAACAGGCCGTGGGTCTATTCAGGTTCGCGCTAGAACGCATATTGAAACGGAAGATAATGGCAAAGATAAAATTATTATCGCCGAGCTGCCTTACCAAGTTAACAAAGCTAGATTAATTGAAAAAATTGCTGAGCTCGTCAAAGAGAAAAAGCTCGATGGCATTACAGAGCTTCGAGATGAATCTGATAAAGATGGTATGAGAGTGGTCATTGAAATCCGTCGGGGTGAAGTGACAGAAGTGGTTTTGAATAATTTATTTATTCAAACCCAGATGCAAACGTCGTTCGGCGTCAACATGGTGGCTTTAGTTGATAATCGGCCACAGACTTTGAATTTAAAACAAGTCTTACAGGCCTTTATTCGACATCGCCAAGAAGTTGTGACAAGACGGACTATTTTTGAATTACGCAAAGCGCGCGAAAGAGCCCATTTGTTAGAAGGTCTGACAGTGGCCTTGGTTAATATCGATGAAATGATCGAGTTAATTAAAAAATCTAAGACACCGTCTGAAGCCAAAGAACAAATTTTAAATAGAACCTGGCGTGCGGGTCAGGTCGTCGATATGTTATCCCGTACAGGTTCTGAGACGTCACGTCCTGAGAATTTACCTGACAATTTTGGATTGTTAAAAACCGCTGAATATAAATTATCACCCGCCCAGGTCGATGCGATCTTAGAAATGAAACTCCATCGGTTGACTGGGTTAGAACAAGATAAAATTCTGGAAGAATTTAAAAATTTATTAGATGCCATTAGAAATTTGTTAGAAATTCTGGGCGATGTCACAAGACTCATGAAAGTCATTCGAGATGAACTGACAGAAATTTTAGAACTCTTTGGAGATGCCAGAAGGACAGAGATTACAGCGTCGAGCTTAGATCTTTGTATGGAAGATTTGATTACCCAAGAAGATCTTGTGATTACTTTGTCGGGCGATGGCTATGTGAAATCTCAGCCGGTCAGTGATTATCAAGCCCAGCGTCGTGGCGGTCGAGGTAAATCGGCGACTGGACTAAAAGAAGAGGACTATGTCAAACGTCTGGTTCTTTCGCATTCTCATGCGACGGTTTTATGTTTCTCTTCGTTAGGTAAAGTTTACTGGAAAAAAGCCTATGAATTCCCACAGGCTACTAGAACAGCTCGTGGTCGACCGATTAATAATTTATTACCGTTAGAGCCGAACGAAGTCATTGAGGCCATGTTACCCGTCCGTGAATACAGTGAGGATCACTTTATTATTATGGCGACCGGGGATGGGACCATTAAGAAAACATCTTTAGCGGCTTATTCACGCCCTAGAGCGAATGGAATTAAGGCCATTGAGCTAGTTGAAAATGATCATTTGATTGGTGTTGAAATTACGACGGGTCAGTCTGAAATCATGTTGTTCTCAGATGCCGGTAAAGCGGTCAGATTTAAAGAAAGTAATGTACGTGCGATGGGTCGTGTGGCTCGTGGTGTTCGGGGTATGCGTTTGCAAAAAGACCAGCAAGTGGTTTCTTTGATAGTGGTCACGAATCCTGATGGGCATGTTTTGACAGCCACGCAGCATGGTTTCGGTAAACGGACCAAGCTCGAAGAATATCGTTTGGTCGGTCGTGGAGCGCAGGGTGTGTTATCTATTCAGACTTCTGAACGAAATGGCCAAGTGGTCAAAGCTGTCATGGTCTGCGATAGCGATGAAGTTTTATTAATTACGAATGGCGGTGTTTTAGTTAGAACCCGTGCAGAAGGAATTAGTTTAATTGGCCGAAATACGCAGGGTGTGAAATTAATTAACCTGGGAGAAGGCGAGGCGTTAGTGGGTCTACAAAGAGTCGATGAACCTTCGGAAGAAGAAATCGAAGCTTTGGCATCTTTGCCACCACCAGTGATATCTAGCCAGTTTGATGAAGGGGAATCTTCTGTAGACCAGCCGGATGATACGGTGGATGAAGAGTTGCCTGAGGAGTCAGCGGAATCTGAAGATCCAGAAGACGAAGAAGAATCTGAATAATCCGAATAATCTGTAGGGGCGAACCTTGTGTTCGCCCGTGATCGGCACCTGCTACTTGAACGAGGGCGGACACGCAGGTCCGCCCCTACACCCTTGCTATTAGATAGGCCAATCCAATCTTAAATTTATTATTTTAACGGGGGCATATTTGCATAATGGATCCTAAAAATTGTTATAACTTTTGTGCTGGACCGGCTGTCTTCCCAGAAGAAGTTTTAATCAAAGCCCAAGATGATTTATTAAATTATTCACAATTGGGAACATCGATTTTATCTATCTCGCATAGATCTAAAGAATTTTTAGAACTGGCTAACAGGGCCAAAAAAAATCTTAGAGAGTTATTAAATATTCCCAGCGATTATGAAATTTTATTTCTCCATGGTGGCGCTAGCTGGCAAGCAGCCATGATTCCTGCGAATTTTTTATTGCCCGGCCAGACGGCTAATTATATTAATACGGGGCATTGGTCCCAAAAAGCGATTAAAGAAGCCGAATATTTCGGAAAAATTAAAACCATTGCATCTGGCACCGACGCCGCCATGAATTCAAATTGGCCCATTGATCCAACAGCCGCTTATTGCCATTTTACGCCCAATGAGACTATTGATGGCATTGAGTTTTATGATTTCCCTAAAGATTCGCCAATCCCATTGATGGCTGACATGTCATCGACCATTCTTTCTCGAGAATTTGATATCAGTGGATTAGATTTAATCTATGCAGGGGCTCAGAAAAATATGGGGCCGTCAGGATTATCCGTGGTTATTTTGAAGAAAAAATTATTAGAAAAAACTAATAAAAACTTGCCGACCATGATGTCGTATCAAGTCCATGTTGATGCAGATTCGATTTATAACACGCCTGCGACGTTCTCTTGGTACTTGATGGGTGAATTTTTAGAATGGGTTAAACAGCAGGGCGGTTTGGCTGAGATGGGTCGCCGTAGTCTTGAAAAATCTAGTTTGCTTTATGATTTTATTGATCAAAGCGATTTTTATGAAAATAAAATGCCTGTCAAAATTAGGTCCCGTATGAATATTCCGTTTTTATTAGCCAGGCCTGAGCTAGATAATTTATTTTTGAAAGAAGCCGAGCAAACGGGTTTAATCAATCTACAAGGCCACCGAGTGACAGGAGGCATGCGAGCGTCTTTATATAACGCGATGCCGTTAGAGGGCGTGAAAGCTTTAATTAATTTTATGAAAGAATTTGAGAGAAAAAATGGCTGATCAAAAACCTAAGATTAATAAAATAATTACGATTGATGGCCCGAGTGGCGTTGGAAAAGGCACGGCGGCTAGATTAATTGCTAAGCAGCTTGGCTGGAAATGGTTAGATTCTGGGGCTTTATATAGATTAACAGCCTTGGCGTCAGAGCGTCTGGGTGTCTCTGTAGATGATCAAGAAAAATTAGCTCAAATTGCCCGAAATTTAAAAGTTGAATTTGTGCCAGATGAAGAAGGTTTAGAAAGTTTGGATCCACCGATTTTATTAAACGGTGAGAAAGTAAATAATTTAATTAGAACAGAAACCTGTGGCAACCGGGCTTCTTCTATTGGGATTCATCCTGAAGTTAGAGCGGCGTTATTTGATTTACAACGATCTTTTTATGATCCAAAGATTGGATTAGTGACCGATGGGCGAGATATGGGGACCATTATTTTCCCCGAAGCCCCGCTCAAAATCTTCTTAACCGCGAGTGCAGAAGAGCGTGCGAAGCGGCGCCAGCGGCAGTTGAACGGACAGGGTATCGATGTTAACATCGCGCCCCTTTTGGCTGAGATAGAAGCACGGGATTTACGTGATAGAACACGGAAAGTCGCGCCTCTCGTCCCTGCCAAGGGTGCGTTGGTGATCGATACTTCGTGTTTGGGTCCCTCGCAGGTGTGTCGATTAATTTTTGATCAAATTCATGTTGCTTTTAGCCTGCCGGTTTTAGAGCAAACTTTGAATTAGTTTAAAAATTAATTCGGCAATATTTTTAATTAACCAATAGTTTCTAGATTTATTTTTATATTTCTAGACCAAGGAAATTTTTCATGAGCGTAAGCTTTGCACAATTGCTTAAAGAAGAAGGTTTAAGCGAACTCAATACCCAGCCAGGAACCGTTCTCAAAGGTAAAATTCTGGCCATCGATGATACCCATGTTTTAGTCGACGCCGGGATGAAATCCGAAGCGTGGATTTCAAAAGACCAATTTAGAGACGCTAATGGCGATATGACCATTAATGTCGGCGATGCTATCGATGTGGCACTTGATGCCATTGAAGATAATCACGGCGGTACCCGTTTATCTCGTGAGCGTGCAAAACGAATGGAAGCTTGGACAGAGCTTGAAAGAGCGGCTCAAGAAGGCACCATCGTTCATGGTGTGATCACTGGCAAAGTCAAAGGCGGTTTCACTGTCGATTTAGCCAATGTCCGTGCGTTCTTGCCTGGATCTTTAGTCGACGTCCGTCCGTTGCGTGATACCAGTTTCTTAGAAGGCAAAGATCTAGAATTCAAAGTCATCAAGATTGATGTTAAGAGAAATAATATTGTTGTTTCTCGTCGTGCAGTCATTGAAGCTGAAAGCTCCGCTGAAAGAGATGCGTTATTAGAAAATCTCCATGAAGGTCAAGTGACAGCTGGTATTGTTAAAAATCTAACCGATTACGGCGCATTTATTGATCTAGGTGGAATCGATGGCTTGTTACACATTACAGACATGTCCTGGAAACGTATTAAGCATCCTAGTGAAATGATCGCTGTGGGCGATGAGCTTCAAGTTAAAATTTTGAAATTTGATGCTGAGAAAAATCGTGTTTCTTTGGGCTTAAAACAATTAGGCGATGATCCATGGAAAAACATGGTCGCAGAATTCCCAGAAGGCACCCGTGTTCATGGTCGTGTGACGAATATTGCTGACTACGGTTGCTTTGTTGAATTACGTGAAGGCGTTGAAGGCTTAGTGCATGTGTCTGAGATGGATTGGACGAATAAAAACGTTAACCCATCTAAAGTTGTTCAGTTGGGCCAAGAAGTAGACGTCATGGTTCTCGAAGTAGATCCAGAGCGTCGCCGTATTAGCTTGGGCTTGAAACAATGTATTGAAAATCCATGGAACCATTTTGCTAAAACTCATCAAAGAGGCGACAAAGTCAAAGGTAAAATCAAATCTATTACTGACTTTGGTATCTTTATTGGTTTAGATGGAAACATCGATGGATTGATTCATCTATCAGATCTTTCTTGGAACAAAACCGGCGAAGATGTGGCTCATGAATTTAAGAAAGGCGACGAGATCGAAGCCATTGTTTTGGCTGTTGATGCTGAACGTGAGCGTATTTCTCTAGGTATGAAACAAATGGATGATGATCCTTTATCTAATTTCACAGCCAATTGCGAAAAAGGGACAATCTTGAAAGGGACTGTGACTGAAGTCGATGAAAAAGGCGTGATGGTTAAATTATCAGACGGTGTGATGGGCTTTATTCGTTCGTCAGAACTTGCTGAAGAGCGCGTTCAAGATGTCAGTCGTTATGCGACCGTTGGTCAGGAAATCGAAATGGCCTTCATGGGCGTCGATCGTAAAAACCGTTTGGTGAATTTATCGCTTCGTTTGTTAAACCAAACTCAAGAGCGTGAAGCAAGAGCTGCGTTTGATGCGGTTCAAGATGCGGATAAAAGAACCACGACGATTGGTGATTTAATCAAAGAAAAATTAAATAAATAATAAAAATTATTTAAATTTTTTGAGATTAATTTGAGATTAAAAAAGGCGCTGATGGCGCCTTTTTTTATTTTTTATTTTTCTATTGAATTTCAGCAGCGTTTCCGGGAATCTCCGCGCTGTTTTTCAACAGGAGAGAGTGATGAAAATTATGACCAGAACAAGTGCGTTTAACTTTATGTATAAAGCGATTTTTGTAGCAACAGGAATCACAATGATGGCAAGTGTCGCTATGGCGTTTGGAGCAGAAAGGGCGCTTTATACGGCACGACTACGTGCTTCTTCCCGTCCTTCTTACGATTGTTCTTTAACTGATTTGGCGACTTATTGGTTCGTCAATACGACGGCGTATGTTAATTTTAAAGTTTTACAGTGGGGGGACAATGCTTGTCCTTCAGGTGTGATCTCTGCGTTTAGATCAGTTGTTTCAAAAGTTAATATTTCTGATATTGCTAGGGTATCGAGCGCACCGGTTGGTATTATTGAAGGTTCTGGCGCAATCGGAACACGTTGTACTAATACGAGGTCTTTTACAGGGGATACTTGTGCTCCAGCGCAGTATTCTTTTATTAATACAGGTACTGTGCCACTTTCTCAGGACGCATTAAATAAATTAAAAAGCGTGGTTGCTTATTTTGAATCAGTCCGATCTGGGTCAATAGTAACAGGTGCAATTATCGTGGGTGTGGTCGTGGGATCTATTGCTTTGGTAGCATTATTTGTAGGTATTAAAATTTATTGTCAGAAAGAAGCGCAACGAGATGCTGCTTCCAATATCCAAAGCGCTGCAGTTTTCAACGCTAACACAACAGCCATAACCACAATTACAGCGCCATCAAGCCAAATTGAAAATCCCCTGCAACGCATATAACTATATATTGGCGAAGGTCGATTTTGTGTTTGCTTGGTTTTTGAGCCTCCTGTAAACTCGCGCGTTTTTAAATTTTACTAAGGGGTTTTTCATGGGTTTGTTAACAGGTAAAAGAGCATTAATTACGGGCATTATGAGCCATCGGTCGATTGCCTATGGCATTGCAGAAGCTATGCATCGTGAAGGTGCTGAGTGTGCGTTTACTTATTTGAATGCTGACATGAAAGATCGCGTTGAAAAATTAGTGAAAGATTTTAATCCAAAAGCTTTATTGCCCTTAGATGTCGGTCATGATGATCAAATTAACCAAGTGTTTAAAGATTTAAGCCAAGTCTGGGATGGCTTGGATATTATTGTTCATGCCATTGCTTATGCCCCAGCGGATCAATTAGATGGGGATTTCTTAGCCCATGTGACTCGGGATGGTTTTAAGATTGCGCATGATATCTCTGCGTATTCTTTCTGTGCTTTAGCTCAGGCAGGCCGTGCCATGATGCAAGGTCGTCAGGGATCTGTTTTGACTCTGACTTATTTTGGCGCTGAAAAAAGCATTCATAATTACAATACGATGGGCTTAGCCAAAGCTAGTTTAGAAGCCAGTGTCAGATATGGCGCAGCCTGTTTAGGGCCTCAGGGCATTCGTATGAATGCGATTTCAGCGGGTCCCATTAGAACCCTGGCTGCTTCAGGGATTAAAGGCTTTAGAAAAATGCTTGATCAAAACGCAGCGATTGCACCGTTGCGTCGTAATGTGACTATCGAAGAAGTGGGTAATGCGGCTGCGTTCATGTGTTCAGACTATGCGTCAGGAATTACCGGTGAAATTCTGCATGTGGATTGCGGATATAACACGGTGGGAATTCCTGTTCCCATGGATGAAAGAGAAGATGCGTAGAAATATATGGGCCCCCTCTCTGTCCCTCAACGCGGCTGCGTTTCGGGCCTGTCTCTCCCGCAGGGGGAGAGACGAGATCTATCGAATTTTTCGGTATTTTTCTCAAATTCCCATGACCCTTATTTAAATTTGGCCCTGGAAGACTGGATTTTTAAAAATCTTGTTCATGAAAATAATACAGGGCCTATTTTATTTTTTTATATTAATAAGCCTTCTGTGATTATCGGTCGTGCACAAAATCCGTGGTTAGAATGTAATTTACAAACAATGTCAGAAGATAAAATTTTGCTAGTCCGGCGCCAGAGTGGTGGCGGGGCGGTTTATCATGATTTGGGTAATTTAAATTTTTCTGTTTTAGCCAATTTAAAATTTTTTAATAAAACTCAAAATTTAGATTTAATGATTCAGGCCCTAAATTTTTTTAATATCAAAGCTCATAGAGGGCCACGCCATGATTTATGGGTAGGCAATAAAAAAATTTCAGGCTGTGCTTTTAGACAAACTAAAGATAAAGCTTTTCATCATGGGACTTTATTAATTAATGCTGATCTAGCAGCTTTAGGGAATTATTTAAAATCACCTGACGAAAATAAGATTCAAGAATCTAAGGGTGTTAAGTCTGTTAGATCTTCTGTTATGAATTTGTCTGAATTAATTAAAAATTTAAAACCAGAAGATTTAATTAATAAAATTTCTGAAAAATTTGCAGAATATTATTCCTTAGGAACGCAATTGATTAAGCCCAGATTGATTACGCCTGGGATGATTCAAGATGCTACGGCCATGATGGAAGAATTTAAAAATTTTGACTGGCTCTATGGCAAAACATTGCCGTTTGAAATAACGCGCGAGATTAAGTTATCTGATGGGAAAGTATTAAAAGCTAATTTATGGATTGAGCAGGGATTAATTAAAAAAATATTGGATCCTGTAGATGATTTGAGATTAGATTTTTTATTGAACACGCCATTATTTTTTTAATCCATGATTTTTAAGCGAGCGTCAGGCAGCGCAGGTTCAATTTCTAGTGATAACCCATGCGGTAGAGATAAATCTACGGATTCAATTTTTTCAAATCTTGAAGAAATTTTCTTGGCGGAAATATTAATATTTTTGACGTCGTCATTGGCCTGGGAAATATGTCTTTCTAAATCATCCATGCGTTTTTGAAAGCGATCGAAATCTTTGGATAAAAACCCCAGGTGCTCTTGAATTTCATGGACCTGTTGTTTGGTTGCATCATCTTTTAAGACCGCTTTAGCCGTCGTTAAAATTGCCATCATGGTGGTCGGTGAAGCGAGCCAGACTTTGTTTTGATAAGAAAGCTCTACTAAATCTGGATAATGTGCATGGATCTCAGCAAAAATAGCTTCAGCGGGAATAAACATCACAGCGCCTTCGGCGGTTTCTGGCGGGCAGATATATTTACTCGCAATATCTTGAATATGGGTTTTGATATCTTTGCGAAAATTTTGTTCAGCGATTTTTTTGTCCATTTCGCCAATATTTTGATCCATCAGTCTTTGAAAATTTTCTAAAGGAAACTTTGCATCTATGACAATATTTCCGCTCGGTTCTGGTAAAAATAATAAACAGTCACAGCGCTTGCCATTTTTTAACGTATGTTGGAGCGAAAAAGATTGGGCGGGCATGAGATTTTTAATTAAAACTTCGAGTTGAATTTCGCCGAAAGCGCCTCTAGATCTTTTGTCTTGTAAGATTTCTTTCAAGCTAGTGACATTGCCAGAAAGTTCTGAAATTTTTTGTTGAGCTTGATCAATCAAAGCTAATCTTTTGACAATATCAGTAAAAGTCGCCGTGCTTTTTTCAAAGCCAGCCGCCAATCTTTTTTCAACTTGTTGATTGATTTCTTGGAGGCCTTGCAAAGTCGTTTGGTTTAAATGCTGAACGCGTTCGGATAATAAGCGAGTATTAGATTCTAAAGTTTGTTTCAAAGTATCGGCTGTCTCTCGACGGCCTTGTTGCAAAGTATTTTGCATCTCAAGAGAAAGCTGATGAAATCGTTCTGACATTTCTAATCGAATCAAAAATTTCAAAATAAAACCCAATAAAACCAGGGCGATAATAACAATCAAAATCAAAACAAATGGCATGGAAAAACACTTTAAAATTTTTGAGCGCGCAAGGGTAAGTTGTACCCCACTCGCGGTCAATCCATGTTTACGATATGAATGCCGGCTTTATTCAGGATGGAATGATATTTAATCAATGAGAGAAATTAAGAAAATTAAAAAACTTAAAAAAATTGCTTTGAGTTTAATAGTGCTGGGCATGGGATTTTTTTTAGAAAACGCAGAAGCGAAATCTTTAAAATCCCATCGGAATATTACTTTGCCAGTTCAAGAAGATTGTGATGGGTCCAATTATTTAACGGGAGATTGGGACGGCGCGCGGTGTGCGTTGTTAGACGAAGGTGTGGACTTGGAAGGGTCGTACACCATGAACACTCTCGGTGATTTTTTAGGTGGAAAATCACGAGGTGTGGACTATGCCGATGCGTTGGATATCAGTGCGAATCTAGATCTAAGTAAATTATTAAACTGGCGTGGGGCTGAATTTTTTATCAGTGCTGTACAAGTAGATGGGAAAAATATTGGGACTGAAAAAGTCGGAAGTGTTTTTTCTCCCATGGAGATTTATACGGGTAATGGTTTTCTGTTTGAAAATATTTATTTAAAACAAAATATTTTTAATCCTTCCAGTTTTTTAAAATTAGGTCGAATTAATCCTAGCGATGATTTTATGACGCACCCTATTTATGACCAATTTGTTTCTGCAGCGATTAATGCGAATCCAGGTAGTGTGTTTTTTAACACGCCTTTTACAAGCGATTCAGATTCTGAATGGGGGCTGTTTGGTCAGACTCAGGCAGGCAGTTTTGTGACGAAGGCAGGGGTTTACAATACAGTCCAAGATACCAATCAAGTTAAATATCATGGTTTGCAGATGTCTTTTAATAATAATGATGGTGCTTTTATAGATCTTGAAGAAGATTATTTAATCTCTAATAACAGTTTTGATTTACCGGCTGAATATAGTTTGGGTGGTTTGTATGTGACTGGGAATAACCAAGTTAATTATCAGACAGGTCAAAAAGTTTCTGGGAATTATGGGGCTTATATTCAACTGGTTCAGCAATTCACAAGACCCAATGGATTATTGTCGACACAAGGGCTTTCAGGCTTTTTGACAGTGATTGGTTTTCCATCAGATCGAAACCCATTTCCATTTTTTGGTGAAATGGGGCTCACAGATCAAGGATTATTAGAATATCGACCGATGGATGTATTAGGCCTAGCTTATTTTTATGGGAAATTCGGAAATCATTACAGTGATTATCAGGCTAGCTTGGGTAATCCCAATCAAAGCTATGAAGGAGCGATAGAGATTAATTACAAGATCCAATTAACTAATTGGGGCTATTTAGAACCTGATTTTCAGTGGGTTCAAAATCCTGGCGGAGCGAATCAATATCATGATGCGTGGGTGGCAGGAGTTCAGGCGGGTGTGGTGTTTTAGAAGCTCGTGTCAGAACAGGGTAAGCGCATCTTAATCCAAGTGATGGCAATGATTATGAGGGTGTTTCGCGTAGGGGCGAACCTCGTGTTCGCCCGCTCGAACATTGTGCCTACAATTCAGAAATAATTTTTAAAAAAATCTCTTTCACTTGCCCTGGATTAGCCTTACCTCCAGAGAGTTTCAAAACTTGTCCCACTAGATAACCTAATAGTTTTTCTTTGCCAGATTTAAATTCTGCAACTTGAGTTGGGTTTTCTTGAATAATTTTTTGAACCCAATTTTCTAGCTCAGAAATATTTGAAACCTGCTCTAGGCGGAGTTCTAGAATAATTTGATCAATATTATTTTTACCCTTTTTATCCTGTAATAATTCAGCCAAGATTTGTTTCCCAGCCGTATTAGAAATTTTCCCGGATTCTATTTTTTCTAATAATTGTGAGAGATTTTTTAAATCAAATTCAGGGTTTTTCTCAAGATCTAGATTTTTCAGCCAATTTAAAATTAATTTCGGTGCGTGATTTTTTTGAATTAAAAACTCAAAACCAAAACTCATTTTTTTAGATTGTGTCAGCAAAATAATATTGTCTGATGAGAACCCATAATTTTTTGCATAACGGGATTTTTTCTGATGAGGGAGTTCAGGTAGATTTTGTTTGAGTTGGTTTATTAATTCTGGGTCTAAAAACAAAGGAGGCAGATCGGGGTCTGGAAAATAGCGATAATCATGGGCATCTTCTTTGGATCGCATGGATTTTGTTTGGCCAGACTCAGCATCAAATAAGCGAGTTTCTTGAATAATTTTTTGGCCAGATTCTAAAAGATCTATCTGACGTTCGACTTCATAGTGAATAGCTTGTTCAGCAAATTTAAAAGAATTAACGTTTTTGATTTCTGTTCGGGTGCCTAATTTTTCTTGGCCCAAGGGTCTAACAGAAATATTTATATCCGCTCTGAAAGAACCTTCTTGCATATTCCCATCGCAAATATCTATGGCCATGACCAATTCATGCAAAGCTTTTAAATAAGCGACTGCTTCTTCGGCAGATCTTAATTCTGGCTCAGAGACGATTTCTAACAGAGGTGTTCCGGCCCTGTTGAGATCAATTCCTGTTTTGCTAGGCACTAAACCATGAATAGATTTTCCGGCGTCTTCTTCTAAGTGAGCCCGAGTAATATTAATTATTTTTTGAGTACCGTCAGGCAGATTAATTTCTAATGTCCCAGGCCCGACAATGGGAATATCTAGCTGACTGATTTGATAGCCTTTGGGTAAGTCTGGATAGAAATAATTTTTGCGCTCAAAGAAAGACGGTGAATTTAATTTGGCTTGGATAGATAGGCCAAATTGAATGGCTTTTCTAACTACTTCTTGATTAAGGACAGGCAAGGTTCCTGGCATCGCCAGATCAACCATTGAAGCTTGCGTATTAGGCGCTTGGCCAAAGAGCGTTGAGCTAGGAGAGAAAATTTTTGACTGGGTATTGAGCTGAGCATGGACTTCAATGCCAATGACGGTTTCCCAAGTTATTTTGGAGGGTGTCCTGGAATGCATGGTTACAACACCTCCTGAGAAAGTATTTTAAATTCGGGTGGGGTTTTTAAATGAAAGTCAGAATTTAACTGAAACTGATGTGCGATATTTAATAACAAACTTTCACTGAAATGAGGGCCAATTAACTGCAAGCCAATAGGAAGATTATTAATAAACCCTGCTGGAATGGACATGCCAGGAAGGCCCGCCAAATTCACTGCGACGGTATTGGCGTCTGATTGATAAAGTGCCAAAGGATTGTGGATCTTCTCACCCAATAAAAAAGCAGGGGATGGGCAGGTGGGCCCAGCTAGAAAATCAACTTGTTGAAAGGCTTTTTCAAAATCTTGACTGATTAATCTTCGGATTTTTTGAGCTTTGAGATAATACGCATCGTAATAGCCTTGGCTTAAAACATAGGTTCCAATCAAGATTCTTCTTTTGACTTCAGATCCAAAGCCTTCCGAGCGAGATCTTTCATAGAGATCTTTTAGATCTTTAGGGTTCTCACAGCGATAACCAAATCGGACGCCATCAAATCTAGATAAATTCGAAGAGGCTTCAGCCGGGGCAATTAAATAATAAGCAGCGATGGCGAGATCGTTATGAGGCAAATCAATGTCTATGAGCGTTGCGCCGAGTTTTTCAAATATTTGTAAAGATTCCCGGATTTTTTCGGCCATATTTGAATCAATACCTGCCCCATAAAATTGTTTAGGCAAGCCAATCTTTTTGCCTTTTAAATTATTTTTCAGTTGGGCCGTGAAATCTTCTATAGGTGTTCTGCTAGACGTTGAATCTTTTGGATCATGACCGGCCAGAATATTTAATAACAAAGCGCAATCTTCAGCAGTTTTAGCCATGGGGCCTGCTTGATCTAAGCTCGATGCAAAAGCGACCATGCCATAACGACTGACTCGACCATAGGTAGGTTTTAATCCCGTGATGCCTGAAAAACTCGCAGGTTGTCTGATCGATCCGCCAGTATCTGTCCCAGTGGCTGCTGGGGTGAGCCCAGCGGCAACAGCAGCAGCGGATCCACAAGAAGAGCCGCCAGAAGTTCGAGTAATATCCCATGGGTTTTTACTGGGGCCATAGAAGCTATTTTCCCCGGTTGATCCCATGGCGAATTCGTCCATGTTGGTTTTCCCCAAGGGAATTAATCCAGCTTGGTGACAGCGAGTAATAATTTCAGCGTCATACGGCGAAATAAAATTATCAAGAATCTTAGATCCGCAAGAAGTTTTAACCCCTTGAGTACAGAACAAATCTTTTTGAGCCAATGGCACGCCATCTAAATAATTTAATAATTTATTTTGAGATCGTCTTTGATCAGATTGTTTTGCAGCCAGTAAAGCCAGCTCAGGCGTGACAGTAATAAAGCTATTTAAAATTTTATCTTGGGTTGAGATTTTTTTGAGAAATTCTTGGGTGAGTTCTGTACTAGAAATCTGTTTAGAACTCAGCAAATCAGCGCATTGAACCAGGGTGTTTAATTTCAGTGTTTTTAAATTCATAGTTTCTTATTCCAATACTGCAGGGACTAAAAAGAAGCCATCTTGAGTTTCAGGGGCTATTTCTAAAATAGACTGAAGCTGCTGGGGCTTCGTGGGGCTAATCGCCTGGTCAGGGCGCAAGTTTTGGACTGTCAAAGTAATAGGAATGGGGTGGCTCATCGGAAGAATCTTATCTGTCTGAATGGATTCAATTCTGCTGACATAACTCAAGACTTGAGCCAATTTTTCGGCATAATGCCGAGCCTCTTGGTCGGATAGTTTTAAACGCCCAAGGGTTGCAATGTGCTTTATTTCTGAAAGATCCATTTGGATTAACACCCATTGTTTTAGACAAAATTAGGCCGCGCAATGTAACAAAAAGCAGGGCAGGGGCCTAGGGATTTATAAGGGTTTCATAGGAGGTTTTATGATTAGCCAGGGCAATAAGCGTTACACCCATCGCAAAGCAGAATTAAAAGATCTCAAAAAAATTATTGAGCTTTATCTTGAAGATGATTTGGGTCAAAACAGAGAAATTTTGGAAGAAAATATAGATCCTGGGTATCTCAAAGCTTTTGAGAAAATTAACCAGGACCCCAATCAGTATCTCATGGTGGTTGAGACGGAATCAGAAGGGGGTGCAGAAATCATTGCGACTTGTCAGTTAACCCTGATGCCGACGTTGGTTTTGCAAGGGTCTATGCGAATGAATATTGAAGGTGTTCGAGTGTCTGAAAAATATCGAGGTCAAAAGATAGGTGAATGGATGATGCAAGCGGCTTGTGAATACGGACAATCTCATGGGGCTGTCATTGCGCAACTCACTACGAATAAAAAAAGAATAAGAGCTAAAAGTTTTTATGAGCGCTTAGGGTTTGAAGCGAGTCATAAGGGGATGAAATTAAAGTTGGATTGAGGTCGGTTTTTTTGGGATTTCTTGGGGACTAAAGGTCTTTCTAATAATGGTGGTGTAGGGGCGAATCTTGTATTCGCCCAAATTCCGCTTGGCGAAGATATTGGTTGTGAATATGCCGCCCCTGTTGGGATCCGGATTAACATCAAATCGATTGATTTTCTAAAAATTGATCCAAGATTGCGGACGGGCGAACACGAGGTTCGCCCCTACACCCTTCCGATTGGAAAGACTGATTCAAGATCGTAAGGCCTTCAATTTTGCAAGCGAAACTTAAGGCTAATTGGAAGCCTGTTTGCCTGCCCTTGATCATTGACATGGCGACGGTGAGGAGTCAGGGCAAGATTCAGGTGATGACAAGTACTCTACAGACGAAGGACAAGAGGCGGGGGAGGGTGAAGAAAAGCCGCCTAAAGGAGAGGATAGAAATGGAAGAGAGAAATTTGAAAGAGAAAAAGTTGGAGGAGAACTAAGGGCTAGAAAAGCATCATCCTCTTTGCTGGCATCTACGGTGAGTTCACCAAAAGCGATTGCAGTCAAAAATGAATCGCTGATGGGGGTGGGTGTATTGATTAAGACTAAGCGAGCCCCTGTACAACCATCTCTTCTATTGCCTAATAACAGCAAATTTTCTTTTGAGGTGCCCTTATCTAGAGATAGCATTCGATAAATTTGTTTGAGTGCTTTTCCGCAGCCACCAACATCGGACGGATCTTTCTTTTTCATGACAGAATGAGGACCCGATGCACTCTGCTGTTCTTGATGGGTCAATACTGTTTGATATGAGTGTAATTCGGAGTCTGTAAATTTATTTACTTGTCCGTCTGCTTTTTTAAAACCATCACCATTATCAATGACTTCTATTGATTCCAAGTGGCTTAAAGAAAAAATAGGGGAGTCTGAGTTAAAAGTAATTTTCAATTCAGTGCCATTAGCGTCCATAGCATTGGCAATTAAATCATTTATTTTATCTTTTAAAATATACCATAAGGCACAGCTTTCACCAGTAGTAAGTGAAAGAGAGGTTTCAATGGCCCGTATTCCATCTTTAATAAACTTACCACGAAATTTCCCAGTCGCTTTTGTGACACCTTCTTCATCGCCGGGTGCTTTGAGTTCGCTTTTATGTGGAAATTTTAAGGTTAAAACTCTTGATTTATGAAGAATGGGGCTCCACTCAGCTTTAATTTCAAGGAGGGTAGGTGTGTGCAATGGTAAGCCTGACATTTTTTATGATCCCTTTTATTTATTTATTTATTTTTTTAATAAGAAACAGGCCGAATGGTAATCAATGTTTATTAAGGAATTTTTAATTAGATCCTAATTCAAAATTTTTTTAGAAAAATAGTGTCTTCTGTTTGATTTAATCAGGGATACAGCTACTAGTTCCCCCCTGAAAATTTTTGAATCTTTTGAATCTAAATAAGAGGGTTAATGGATGAGCGTAGAACTTAAAAAAACACGTGTTGAAACAGACAGCATGGGCAGTATCGAAGTCGAAAGTAATAAATATTGGGGCGCTCAAACTCAAAGATCACTGCATCATTTTAAGATTGGTGAAGATTTGATGCCTCATGAATTAATCAAAGCGTTTGGGATTTTAAAAAAATCAGCGGCGCTGGCGAATCATGAATTGGGTTTATTGTCTGAAGATAATAAAAATTTGATCTTAAAAGTCTCAGACGAAATTATTTCAGGAAAGCTAAATAGTCATTTCCCTCTCTATGTCTGGATGACGGGCAGTGGCACGCAATTCAATATGAATGTGAATGAAGTGATATCGAACAGAGCTATTGAATTATTAGGCGGTGTGATGGGTTCTAAAACGCCGATTCACCCCAATGATCATGTCAATATGTCCCAGTCTTCGAATGATACTTATCCCACAGCTATGTATATTTCGACAGGATTAGAAATTACCCAAAAATTAATTCCCGCTGTGCAAATTATGCAAACAGAATTATCTAAAAAATCTAAAGCATGGTCTGAAATTGTTAAAATCGGCCGGACGCATATGCAAGATGCGGTGCCGTTGACACTGGGCCAAGAATTTTCGGGCTATGCCTGTTTATTAGAAAAAAATATCGCTCGAATTAATCATGCTTTAAAAGATATTTATGAATTAGCCTTGGGTGGAACAGCGGTGGGGACAGGTTTAAATGCACCTATAGGATTTTCTGAAAAAGCGGCAAGTTATATAGCGAAATTCACGGGGCTGCCTTTTATTTCAGCCCCTAATAAATTTGAAGTTCAGGGATCTCATGATGCGTTGGTTTTCATGATGTCAGCGATTAAAACTTTGGCCGTGTCTTTATTTAAAATTGCCAATGACATTCGTTTACTCAGCTGTGGTCCGAGGGCTGGATTGTATGAATTATTAATTCCTGAAAACGAACCGGGGTCTTCGATCATGCCAGGCAAAGTTAACCCGACTCAGTGTGAAGCCATGGCCATGGTTGCTTTACAGGTCATGGGCTATGACGCAGCGGTGTCTAGTGCGGGAGCGGCAGGTTATTTAGAAATGAATGTTTATAAACCCATGATGATTTTTAATATTATTCAGTCCATTCGAATGATTTCTGATAGCTGCGTGAATTTTACGCAATTTTTATTAGTGGGCACTCAGCCAAATCTTAAAAAAATCGAATATTACTTAGAAAATTCATTGATGTTAGTCACTGCGCTAAGTCCCGTTATTGGCTATGACAAAGCTTCTCAGATGGCCCATTATGCTCATGAGAATGATGTGTCTCTAAGTGACGCCAATCAGCATTTTAAATATCTAAAAGAAGATGAATTTAAAAAATTAATGGACCCTCATAAGATGATTTAGTTTTTTTAAATTTTAAATAGATCTTCTAAACATACTGTATTGGTTACCAACTCTTGGCTATAGATATTCTCAGTGAGACTGGCTGCGTTGATAAAAGAAAGAAAGTAAATTTTGTGATCTGGGATTTTTGAACTGGCTTGTACTTGTTTTTGGAAAACTTCTAATTTGGTTTTGAGATTGTTTCTATAAATTTTTGTAATGGTAAAAGGCTTGTCAGTGCATTTGATTTCACAAAGCTGAATAACACCATCAGAACGATCAAAAATTAAGTCAATTTGAGCCCCTGAATTTTCTGAATCTCCGCGGTGCCGCCAAGTATGAATACTAGCATCAGCCTCTATTTTGAGGGCTTTACGAATGGGGTAAAGATGCTGAAGACACAAGGCTTCAAAGGCATAACCCCGCCAGCTTTTAAAACTTTGAGACTGGGTGATTAAAAGCCAGTATCCCGTGCCTTGATCCAGTTTTTTTAAGTTAGAACGAAAAGATTCAATAAAACGCAGATGAAAAAGTGAGAAGGGATCAATCACGCGATAAAAAGTACCTTTATTTTGGTAGCCATAAGGCGTGAGTTTTATGATAAATCCAGCATCTTCGAGCTCTTGTAGTCTTTCAGTGAGCCGTCCACCTGCGCTGAGTTTTTTGTGAATGCTGAGTTCTTTGAGCTCCAGACCATAAGTATGTTTACCAATGAGTTTGATAATTTGTTCATGTTGCTCTGAGTTTTTAAATAAAGAGGCAAATAATTTATTAAATTCATCTAACAAAGGCGCAGTTTGTTGAAAGAAAATTTGATCTAAATTTTGTGGAACGGAAAGTTTTGGGTTTAAAAAATTTAAATAAAATGGAATGCCGCCGAGGGCTAAATAAATTTCCATAATTTGTCTTTGAGGGTAAGAAAATCCGCGTGCTTTGAGATAAATTTCTGTTTCATGCAGGGTCAAAGGGGAGAGCTTAATAGGCCGGGTAACTCGGTTATATAAGCCTTCTTGATTATTAATAATATTTTTTAGAATCCATGAAGCAGCAGAACCACAGATAATAAGAAGTACCCGAGGGTCTTTAGATCCATAGCGGTTCCAAAAAAACTCTAAAGCTTCTAATAAGCCTGATTTAGGCGTCGCCATCCATGGTAGTTCGTCTAGAAATAAAACAATTTTTTCAAATCTTTCAGTGGGGACGGCCTCCATGGTTTGCTGAAGTTGGGAAAAAACATCCATCCAATTAGATTTTGGTAATAATTCTGCGCCCTGATAAAACGCGCGCCCAAGTTCTTGAGAAAATTGTTTGATCTGAGCAGGAAGCTTGCCATTTCTGATGCCGACAGATTGAAAAAAGAGGCAGTTCTTCTTTTCTGAGAAAAATTGAGAAATTAAGTAAGTTTTGCCGACACGGCGACGGCCATAAATAGCTAGGAATTCTGGGGTGGGGGAATTTAAAGCATTTTCTAGTAAATTAAGCTCTGTCTCTCGGCCAATGATACCAATGGTTTTCTTCATAAATACTTCTATAAGCGGCGCAGATTTGATATAAATACTAATTCTCGGCCGCTTATAAGTCCAGTATAACCGGCGCAGATTTGGCAAAACTAGCAATTCTCGGCCAGTTATAGGGTTTTTATTTTAAACCCAGTTTTCAATTTTCAAATGGGGGACTCGAGAAAATTCTTTTGTGTTATTAGTCACCAGAATCACCTGCTCTGCCATAGCATGTGCAGCAATCCACAAATCATTGTTTCCAATAGGAGTGCCTTTTTTTTCTAAAAAAGCTCGAGTGTCTCCATAGTGTTTCGCAACGAGGGGATTTAAAGGAATGGGAATAATTAAAGAAGCCAGCTCTTGAAGTAATTTTTCAGATTTTCTGGGGTGTTGAGATTTTTTGACACCGTACAGTAATTCACCATGAGTGATAATAGACATGCCAACTGAACCGACTTCAAGGCTCTCAAATTTCTCTAAAACTTTTTCAGGTGCTTTTTTGGCGATATAAATACAAATGTTAGTATCGAGCATGTAACGCAACTTCACTTAAAAATCCTCGCGCTTCTGAGGAAGAGGATCGATTCGATCTTCTTCATAAAAACCTTCTGACAAGGCCTGTAAAATTTTAAAAGCTTTTCCTAGATTTTGAGGTATTTCTCGAATGACTAGTTCATCATTTCGTTTGAATATATCAACCTCTGATCCACTGATATGAAAGGCTTTTGGTATTCTGACAGCGAGAGAGTTTCCAGATTGAAATACGCGAGTGACGGTCATGACTTGTTCCTTATGCGTAAGATATATTTTATATATACCGTAAGTATATACATTTTTTGCATTGATCAAAATTAATATTTATCTAAGACCCCATAAAATTTTGCGATTTTTTAAGCATTTTTAAAGAACCCATAAAAAACACCGCCAATTCGTTGACAACCTAAAGCTCGACCGTATAATGCCGCCCGATTGCGTGGGTGCTTAGCTCAGCTGGTAGAGCATCGCCCTTACAAGGCGAGGGTCGCGGGTTCGAACCCCTCAGCACCCACCACGTGAGTTTTTAGAAACATGGAAGCAATAAAAGTTATTAGAAATATTAAGTTTTATTACTGATGTGGGGCTATAGCTCAGCTGGGAGAGCGCTTGCATGGCATGCAAGAGGTCAGCGGTTCGATCCCGCTTAGCTCCACCATACTTTCCGTCCCCTTCGTCTAGTGGCCTAGGACACCGCCCTTTCACGGCGATAACAGGGGTTCGACTCCCCTAGGGGACGCCAGTTTTCGAACAGGTAGTCTTCAAGACGGAAAGTGATGGATGAGTTTTTGTTTTTGTGTCCCCTTCGTCTAGTGGCCTAGGACACCGCCCTTTCACGGCGATAACAGGGGTTCGACTCCCCTAGGGGACGCCAATATTCTTAAGGATTTTGTCGGAAAATAGTTTGAGGATCTGGCCATGAATATTATTAATATTTCTGCTTATAAATTTATCCCGCTATTTGACACAGAATTTTTACAAAATTTTTTCTATGAACGTTTGGGTCAGATTGGCTTAAAAGGCACGGTTATATTTTCTTTTGAAGGTATTAATATCGGCCTAGCTGGCACACAAGAGCAGATAGATTTGTTTGATCAGTTTTTAAAATCTCAAGAAAAATTTAAAGATATTATTTTTAAAACCAGCCCCTCAGACAAAAGCCCCTTTGGAACTTTAAAAGTTAAGATTAAAAATCAGCTGGTCCCCGGTGGTGATAGTCGCTCTTGCCCATTAAATATTTCAGCGCCTCGAATTTCGCCCCAAGAATTAAAGTCCTGGTATGAATCAGGGCGTGATTTTGTTTTGATAGACACCCGTAATGATTATGAATATGAAATCGGCTCTTTCGAAAACGCCATTCACTATGATCTAGTTCAATTTAAAGAAATCGAGAATTTTTTTAAAAACACAGCGCCTGAAATTTTAAATAAACCCGTTGTGACTTTCTGTACTGGGGGTATTCGCTGTGAGCGGGGCGCGCCTTTAGCCAAAGTTTCTGGATTCAAAGAGGTCTATCAATTAGACGGTGGAATCTTAAATTATTTCAAAGAATGCGGTGATGCCTTTTGGCGTGGCAATTGTTTTGTCTTTGATGACAGACGAGCTGTGACGCCTGAGTTATTGCCGGTTTAACTCATTGAAAGACCTAACCAAGCCATTAAAACTTCTGTTTTTCCCATCGTCATTATTCTTAGTTTTTATATTTTAACTCTCTATTTTTATTGAATTCATAACTTATGAATCACAAGTTATGAGTTACAAACTATGAGTTGCTTAATTTCCTAGAGCCATAAGGTTTATTGACAGCGTTGCTTTTAATTTTGGCTAGATAAAATCATTGAAATCTCTTTGCACTCCCATCCCCCATCGGTACAATCGCCCGCTTTGTATTTAGCTAAAGAGGATTTTCCCCGAATGATGCCGTCTCAAATCCAATCCAAAATTCAATCCCCCATGCGTTCGCATTATTGTGGCCAGGTGACCGAAGATTTTATTAATCAAGAAGTTCAAGTTTGCGGCTGGGTTCAAAAAAGACGAGATCACGGTGGGGTGATTTTTCTAGATGTCAGAGATCGAGAAGGTTTATTGCAAGTCGTTTTTGAACCCGAAGGCAAAGATTTTAAATTGGCTGAATCTATTCGCAGTGAATATGTCATTACGGTCAAAGGTGTTTTGCGGGTAAGACCCAAAGGTCAAGAAAATGCAAATTTAAAAACCGGCCAAATCGAGCTATTAGCTCATGATTTACAGATTTTAAATAAAGCCAAAACCACACCGTTTCCGTTAGATGAACATCATGCCATTAGTGAAGAAGTTCGTTTGAAATATAGATATCTAGATTTGCGTCGCCCAGAGATGCAAGGACGATTAATTCTCAGAGCCCAAATGAATCAGTTTGTGAGAAATTATCTGAGTGAAAATGGATTTTTAGAAGTCGAAACGCCTTGTTTAACCAGAGCGACACCAGAAGGGGCTAGAGATTATTTAGTGCCTTCAAGAACTCACCAGGGTGATTTTTTTGCCCTGCCCCAATCTCCCCAATTATTTAAGCAATTATTGATGGTCTCTGGGTTTGATAAATACTTTCAGATCGTTCGTTGTTTCAGAGATGAAGATTTAAGAGCAGACAGACAGCCAGAATTTACCCAATTAGATATTGAAACGTCTTTTTTAACTGAAAAAGAAATCATGGGCTTTATGACGGGATTAATTCAGGGTTTATTTAAACATTGTGGCAAGAATTTGGCTGAGAATTTCCCTGTCATGACTTACGAAGAAGCGATGCGAAGATTCGCGTCGGATAAGCCTGATTTGAGAATTCCCTTAGAGTTAGTAGACATCGCGGATTTAGTTAAACAGGTAGATTTCAAAGTTTTCCAAGAAGCAGCTAATCATTCTAAGTCTCGCGTCGTTGCTTTGAAATTACCCAAAGGCTCTGAGTTATTATCTAGAAAAATGCTAGATGACTATGCCAGTTTTGTAGGTCTCTATGGTGCAAAAGGCTTGGCATATATCAAAATTAATGACCGTAAAGCAGGAGTGGCTGGATTACAGTCACCCATATTAAAATTTTTACCTGAAGAAATTATTGAGAAAATCTTAGAAAGACTAGATGCCCAGACAGGAGATTTAATATTTTTCGGGGCAGACAAGGCCAGTATTGTAAATCCCTCCATGGGCGCTTTGAGAATTAAGCTAGGCCATGATTTAAAATTATTTACCCAACAATGGGCGCCTCTTTGGGTGATTGATTTCCCGACTTTCGAAGAAGACGAAGAAGGAAATTTACTGTCTGTTCATCACCCGTTTACATCACCCAAAGTCAATTCAGTGGAAGAGCTTGAAAAAGCAGATCCTAAACAATTATTAGCCAGAGCTTATGACATGGTGATCAATGGCTATGAAGTCGGTGGGGGTTCTATCCGGATTCATAACATGGAGATGCAGTCAGCTGTTTTTAAATTATTGGGAATTGATCAAGAACGCGCTCAAGAAAAATTTGGATTTTTATTACAAGCCTTGGAATATGGCGCGCCTCCCCATGGTGGCTTAGCGTTTGGGATGGATCGTTTGTGTATGTTAATTTCGGGGACGGACAATATTCGTGATGTCATCGCATTCCCGAAAACACAGACGGCGTCTTGTTTAATGACGGGAGCCCCTTCAGAAGTTGATCCAAAACAATTACAAGATCTTGCGATTAAAACCACGGTAAAACCCAAATAAATATATTGAATAGGGAATTCCATGAAACGTCCTATCTATCTAGATTACGCTGCCACAACGCCGTTGGATCCTCGAGTCGCGGCGTTGATGGCTGAATGTTTAAGTCTGGAAGGGGATTTCGGGAATCCAGCCTCGAATACGCATTGTTATGGCTTCAGTGCCAAAGCTCGTATCGATCAAGCCAGAGAACAGATGGCTTCTGCTTTGGGTGTTTTAGATTCACGGGAAATTATTTTTACGTCTGGAGCGACAGAGTCTAATAATCTAGCCATTAAAGGCGTCATGCAGGCAAGTTCTAGAAATCACATGATTACGATGGCGACAGAACATAAGGCTGTTTTAGATCCAGCGAAATATTTAAGTACCCAAAATAAAAAAATAGATTTTCTCAAGCCAGAATCTGACGGAATTTTAAATCTAGAAAAATTAGAAAAAGTATTACTAGATAATAAAAACAATACAGCCTTGGTTTCTATCATGTGGGCAAATAACGAAACTGGGGTGATTCAAGATATTTTAAAAATAGGCGAGTTAGTTAAATCTTACGGAGCCTATTTTCATGTCGATGCTGCCCAGGCTGTTGGTAAATTTAAAATAGATTTGTCTGATTCGCCTATCGATCTTTTGTCTTTATCCGCGCATAAATTTTATGGCCCAAAAGGCATCGGGGCCTTGTATGTCCGACGTAAACCCAAAGTAATTTTAACCCCATTGTTTCATGGGGGTGGCCATGAATCTGGCTTAAGATCGGGGACGCTTCCCACTCATCAGATTGCTGGAATGGGGTTAGCTTTGTTTTTATCTAATCAAAATTTAAATCAAGAATTTGACAGAATTTTAAAATTTAAAAAATTATTTTGGTCTGAGATTTCTCAGCTTCCAAAAATATTTCTCAATGGTTCTTTCGAGCAATCGTTGCCAGGCATTTTAAATATTCGTTTTGAAGGCGTAGACAGTGAGTCTTTAATCATGGCCATGGAAGAAAATCTGGCTGTCTCAGCCGGGTCTGCGTGTACTTCTGCGACCATGGAGGCCTCTCATGTTTTGTCAGCCATGGGCTTATCTGATAGCCAGGCACATGAATCGATAAGATTTTCTTTGGGGCGATTTACGACAGAGCGAGATATTCAAATCGCGATAGACACCGTCAAAAAGCATGTGAATAAATTACGTGAAATATCGCCGATTTGGGATGTTCCTGCGTGAGTAGCCAGAAATCAATTCAAGAGTATTACCAGGGTGATTTTTGGGGTGAGCTATTGGGCCCAGATATTATTAAAAGCCAATCTGGGTCGATGTCTTCTGGTCAAAAAATAGAATTATTTTTAAAAATTCAAAATAATTGTGTCGCAGACGCCAAAGCCAAAATTTATGGTGGACCGTATTTAATTTTTTCGGCTGGTTTTTTTTGTGAATGGATCAAAAATAAAAATCCAAAAGAAATTTTAAATTTTTCAGCTCAAAATATTTTACAGGCTTTTAATTTCCCAGAGACTAAAAAAAGCAGTGCGTTTTTAGTCGAAGCGGCGGTTAGGAAATTATCTATTTTGTAAAATAATTTGTGTAATTTTGAAGTTCGAATTCATTTTTACACAGAATTCCCCCATTTTTTTGAAATTTCCGTGTAAAAATGAAGTCTGACTTCCGTTTTGCACAAAGTTTCTGTTTTGATGCATTTTGATGTGCTATGGAAAAATCCTTTAATTAAGATAATGTCGGCCGTTTTTATAGTAACTGGTCAAAATCCATGTCTTCCCAATCTTTTTCTAAATCTTATCTTCTGATGCCTTTTGTTATTTGCATTTTGGGTTCTTTCTTTTATGTCTATGACTATTTTTTGGCCGTTGCGCCGAGTGTCATGACGCATAGCTTAATGTCCGAGTTTGATCTCAGTGCAGCTGTATTGGGAACTCTCATGGCTGTATTTTCTTTGGCATCGACTTTTTTTCAGATGCCTGCTGGCATGATGTTAGATAAATTCGGTGCCCGAAAATTATTAAGCTTGTCCGTGTTAATTAGTGGCTTAGGGGCTTTATGTTTTGGATTGGCTGAATCTAAATGGGAGTTAGCTCTCGCAAGATTATTAATGGGAATCGGTTCGCCTTTTGCTTTTTTGGGTGCGCTTTATTTAGTTTCAAGATGGTTTTCTCATCGGTATTTTGCATTCGCAGCGGGATTGATTCAGTTAGGCGCCGCGCTGGGATCTATTATCGGCGGTGGGCCATTAGCTGTTTTAGTCGATCATATGGGTTGGCGAACTAGCTGGATCTGGATTGGCTGGGCGACTTTAATTTTATCTTTATTATTTTGGCTGGTCTTGCGAGATGGCGATGGAACCGTCAAAGGCTCAGCCTTGGCTCAAGAGACTCAAGCTAAATTACTAGACACACTCAAAATTCCCCAGGTTTGGTGGATCGCTCTGGTTGGCTTTTGTTCTTGGGTGACAATCACTGGTTTAGGTTCACTTTGGGGTGTGCCGTATTTAATGGCGGTGTATCACTGGGATAATGCGGATATTGGATATTTATATATTTTATTTTGGTTAGGGCTGGGCTTAGGATCACCGTTCATTGGCTGGATGTCAGATAAGATGCAAAGTCGAAAAATCCCATTCTGTATTTGCTTTGGAATTGGTTTTATAGCCAGTATTTTTTATATCGAAGCGCCCTTACTTCCTAAATATCTCATGGTGTTCGTATTATTTTTTCTGGGCTTTGTCGCTTCAGCACAAAGTTTAACGTTTGGGATTGTCAAAGATATTGTCCCAGCGAAACATTTTGTGGCGGCGTCTGGGTTAATTAATCTAGCTGCTGTGTTTACAGGAGTGATCATGCAGCCGGTGATGGGATATCTAATGGATTTGCATGCTAAGAGTCATATAGAAAATTATACGGGGCATTATTTAATCAAAGATTATCAAGTTGGATTAATTCCCGTCGCAATTGTTTTATTGCTGGGTTTTTTGATTAGTTTTTTTGCTCTAAAAGAAACGCATTGTCGAGTTCAGAAAGGGTAGATATTTTTGTATTTTGATTTTTTTTGAAAAAATTGATTACCCATAAAAAAAAGTATAAACTTTGTGTATACTTCCGTGAGTTAAACATACTTTGGACATAATCGATGCAAATACAAACACATATTCAAAAATGGGGGAATGGCCTAGGACTGCGCGTCTCTGGGATATTGCGTGACATGCCTCATTTTCAAGTGAATGACGAAGTACAAATTGAAGTTACTGAGCATGGCTTTTCAGTCACAAAGAGCCTTCCGAAAAAAATGCATCCGTTTAAAAAATATACAGAACTGCAATTATTGGAAAATATAACTTCAGAAAACATCCATGCCGATGAACTAGCTAAACCATTGTCGAGTGAATGGCTGTGAAAAAGCCTTATATACCCGATAGAAACGATTTAATTTGGTTAGATTTTGAACCCACGAAAGGCAAAGAAATTGGTAAATATCGCCCTGCACTAGTTTTATCTTCGCGTTCATATAGTGAAAAAACAGGATTATTAATTTGTTGCCCAGTGAGTACTAGCATTCGAGGTTATTTAATAGAAGTCCCTGTGAATAATTTAGAGCAATCCTGTGTTGTGGCTTCCGGTATTATTCAAACGCTTTCATTGCAAGAGAGAAAAGTAAAATTCATTGCCAAAGCGGAATCTGATGTCATGGAATCTGTGTTAATGAGAATTATTCCTTTGATTGGGGCGGATATTTTTTTAGATGATTTAGATTAATTATTTTTTATTTTTTATTTTTTATTTTTTAAATATTTGGAGATCTTAATTTTATGTCCACTCAGAAAAATCAAAATCAAAATCAATCTAATTCTAGTCATCCCAAAACAGCCATTACGCCGACTCGTTCACAAGACTATGCCGAATGGTATCAGCAGGTTATTGCAGCAGCAGATTTAGCTGAAAATTCTCCTGTTAGGGGCTGTATGGTGATTAAACCTTGGGGTTATGGCATTTGGGAGTTATTACAAAAAGATCTAGATAAAAGAATAAAAGACACGGGTCATGTGAATGCTTATTTTCCTTTATTAATCCCAGTGAGTTTTTTAGAAAAAGAAGCAGCCCATGTTGATGGCTTCGCGAAAGAATGTGCCGTTGTTACACACCATCGATTAGAAGCCAATGCAGAGGGAAAACTAGTTCCCGCAGGAGAGCTGGAAGAGCCTTATGTGATTAGACCTACCAGTGAAACCATTATTGGCGCCATGTATTCCAAATGGGTTCAGTCTTATCGGGACTTACCTATTTTGATTAACCAATGGGCGAATGTCATGCGTTGGGAAATGCGGACAAGATTATTTCTAAGAACGTCTGAGTTTTTGTGGCAAGAAGGCCATACAGCCCATGCGACTCAGAAAGAGGCTCAAGAAGAAACTGAAAAAATGCTGAATGTATATGCTGACTTTGTGTCAGAAGCTTTGGCATTAGAAGTTATTAAAGGTGAAAAGCCTGTTTGGGAAAGATTCCCAGGGGCGGTGAGTACTTATTCGATTGAAGCCATGATGCAAGATCGAAAAGGCTTACAAGCCGGAACTTCGCATTTTCTAGGTCAGAATTTTTCTAGAGCTTCCAATATTCAATTTTTAAGTAAAGAGAGCCAATTAGAATTCGCTTGGACGACCTCTTGGGGGGTGACAACCCGTCTAATTGGCGCGTTAGTTATGGTCCACAGTGATGACGATGGTTTGGTTTTGCCCCCAAGAGTTGCGCCTTCACAAATTATTATTTTGCCAATTTATCGAAACGACGAAGAACGTCAGACGGTCTTGGCTTATTGCGAAAAAGTTGAAAAAGCCCTTCGAGCTCAAAGTTATTCAGGAGAAGCTATTCGCGTATTTCGGGATGATCGTGAACTTCGTGGGGGTGAAAAATCCTGGCAATGGATTAAAAAAGGCGCGCCAGTCAGACTAGAAATTGGTCCTAGAGATGTCGCGGCTAACCAAGTTTTTATGGCCAGAAGAGATAAAGATCATAAAGATAAAGTTTCTCTGAGCTATGAAGACTGTGTGAAACAAGTTCCAGAAATTTTTACTGAGATGCAAAGTGAATTATTAAATAAATCTAAAAAGTTCATGAAAGAACACACAAGAGTTATTCAGGATTTAGCTGAATTCGAAAAGTTTTTCACACCTGAAAATCTAGATAATCCAGAAATTCATGGTGGATTTGCTGAGGCTTTTGCTTTGGATATTCCTGAAATCGAAAATTTCTTGAAGCCCTTAAAACTAACAGCAAGATGCATCCCATTAACTAGCTCTCATGAAACAGGGACTTGTATTTTTACAGGTAAAACAGGGGCTAGGAAGATGATTTTTGCGAAGGCGTATTGATTTTTTAAATTTTTTAAATTTGAAATTAAGCAAAAGCCGTAGTAATCTTTTATTAGGTAAGTTTCCTTACGTAAGGGGTAATTCAATGCTTCAGTCTAGTCTGACTCAAAAAGGGCAAACGACCATTCCAGTTCAAGTCCGTCAGGTATTAAAACTGGATGCAGGGGATCGTTTATCTTATGAAATTCATGATCAAGAAGTGATTATTAAAAAGATCGATCCTTTAGATATTTTTTATCATCAGAGCTTGGGTCAATCTCTAGGAGAATGGTTATCTAAAGGAGACGATGATGCCTACGGAGATTTATAAGCCCTATGAAATCATCGCCGTGCCTTTTCCATTCACGGAGTCGCAGCAAACAAAACGGCGACCTGCCGTCGTTCTGAGTTCTAGTGCACATCAAAAAGAAACAGGGCATTGTTCTTTATTAATGATTACCAGTGCGAGTAATCAAGGCTGGTCTTCTGATTTAAATATCCAATATTTAGAAGCGGCGGGTCTTTCTCATGATTCTGTGATGCGCCAAAAAATTTTTACGATTGATAGTCGCTTGATTGTTCGCAAAATTGGAAAGTTGCATGCTAAAGATCGACAGGCTTTAAATGAAAAATTAGCTCAGCATTTGGCATTAGGTTAAAGCTAGGCCCATTATTTTAATTGATTATAAAAGAGGTTGCCCATGTCCCAGTCCCCATCTCATGATTTTCCCAAACAAGCCGCTGATTTAATTCGCAGCAAAATCCCCCAAGATTTCAAACCCAAACTAGCTTTAGCTTTAGGCTCTGGTTTAGGGCCCTTGATTGACGAAATGAAAGTCATTGCTGAGTTTGCTTATAAAGATTTGCCGGGATTTTTTGTGGGTCATGTTGCAGGCCATGCAGGTAGTTTGGTTTTAGGATTTTTTAAAAAAATTCCTGTTGTTGTCATGAAGGGGCGGATTCATTTTTATGAAGGCGCCACGCCTGAAGCCATGCGAGTGCCTATTAGAACCATGAAAAATTTGGGCTGTGAGACTTTATTGATGACCAATGCTTCTGGATCTTTTCATGCAGACCGTGGTCCTGGGTCTTTAGTGATGGTCAAAGATTTTATAAACATGTCTGGCAGAAACCCACTCATGGGGCCAAATGATAATCAATACGGTCCAAGATTTATCTCAATGGAAAATGCTTTGGATCTAGACATTAGAAAATTAATTAATCAGACCGCTGAGAGCTTAAAAATCAAACTTCATGAGGGCGTTTATATTGGCGTTTCTGGGCCCATGTATGAAACCCCGGCTGAAATCAAAGTCTTTAAAATGCTCGGTGGTGATTTAGTCGGTATGTCGACTGTCGCAGATATTATTGTGGCAAGACATTGCGGCATGAAAGTGGCTTGTATTGCGGCGATTACCAATTTGGCTGCGGGTGATAATCCCGTGGAATTAACCCATGAAGAAGTCTTAGAAAATGCCAAATTAGGAGCAGACCATATGATTAAATTATTAGGTGCTGTGATTCCAAAATTATAAACATAAAGAAAAATATCATGACCAAAAATATCCAAGCCATTCGTGGCATGAATGATTTATTACCCAGCCAGTCCGGACTTTGGGGATTTCTAGAACAGACTTTACGAGACTTAGCCAAACAATATGGTTATTCAGAAATCAGAACACCTATTTTGGAATCCACGGATTTATTTAAGCGCTCGATTGGCGATGTGACGGACATTGTCGAAAAAGAAATGTACACGTTTGAAGATCGTAATGGAGACTCTTTAAGTTTAAGACCTGAAGGAACGGCATCCATTGTCAGAGCCGGGATCGAACATGGTCTGCTTTATAATCAAACTCAGAAGCTTTGGTACATGGGGCCGATGTATCGACATGAACGTCCTCAAAAAGGGCGGTATAGACAGTTTCATCAGTTTGGTTTGGAAGCCTATGGTTTTGCAGGCGCCGGTGCTGAAGCTGAAATCATGATGTTCGCTCAAAGATTATTTAAAAAATTAGATTTGTTATCCCATGTGTCTCTCGAGATTAATACTTTGGGAAGTTTAATAGAGCGCCAAAATTATAAAGAAATCTTGGTTAATTATTTTACAAGCCATGAGAGTGAATTAGACGAAGATTCCAAAAATAGGCTGCACAGAAATCCATTAAGAATCTTAGATAGCAAAAATTTAGCCATGCAGGATTTGATTAATCAAGCGCCAAAATTAATCGATTATTTAGGCCCTGAGTCTTTAGAAAGATTTAAAAATTTTAAAAATTATCTGGAAGCTGTCGGAATTAAATACACTGTTAATACCCGATTAGTAAGAGGCTTAGATTACTACGCGCATACTGTTTTTGAATGGGTGACGAATAGTTTGGGTGCTCAAGGGACGGTGCTAGCAGGCGGTTGTTATGACGGCCTAGTTGAACAGTTGGGTGGACAGGCAACATCAGCGGTCGGATGTGCGCTGGGTATAGAGCGTGTGATTTTATTATTAGAAAATTTAAATCTTGTGCAGGTTCAAAATAACCCGTTAGATATTTATTGGATCGTCGTGGGAGAGTCAGCTTTGGCTAAAGCCTTTGAGCTAACTGAAAAATTAAGAGACTCACAGCCAGATTTAAAAATAGAAATTAATTTATCGGGTGGCAGTTTTAAAAATCAATTTAAAAAAGCAGATAAATCAGGGGCTAGATTGGGCCTAGTTTTGGCAGAAGATGAATTAAAAAATAATCAGGTTTTGATTAAATTTTTAAGAGAAGAAAAAGAGCAGATTGCTGTGAGTTTTGAGGGATTCTGCCAGTATTTTGATTGCATAGATTGATGGTTTCCGTAGGGGCGGACCTGTGTGTCCGCCCGCAAAAAAAGGGGCATCAATAAAATAAAAAATGGGCATCAATAAAATAAAAAATGGGCATCAATAAAATAAAAAAAGGGCGCAATGAATTGCGCCCCTACAGGAAATTTTTTTCATGATACTGATTAAGAAACTCTCCCTCTCTGATTTACCCGCCTACAAAACCCTTCGTCTTGAAGCCCTGGTTTCTCACCCAGAAGCTTTTTTATCGTCGTTTGAAGAAGAAAATGTTTTAAGCCTGGAAGCCTGGGAAGAAAAATTTAAAACTAATCACTATTTCGGGGTGTTTACTCCTGAAAATAAACTGGTTGGCATTGCCGGTTTTTTTATAGAAAAAAATTTCAAATCGACTCATCGCGGTGTTTTATTTTCTGTGTATGTTCAGCCGGAATATAGAGGCTTGGGATTGGCTAAAAAATTAGTTGAAGCTGTTTTGGATTTTGCAAAATCTCAAGTCGAGCAAGTGCATTTAACCGTCACAGTCGGGAATGATGGGGCTAAGAAAATCTATGAGTCTTTAGGTTTTGAATTATATGGCGTGGATCCCATGGCAATAAAAATTAAAGATCAATATTTTGATGAAAATTTGATGGTTTTAAGATTTTAAAATCTAAACGGATTAAATTTAGTTTTGATATCAAAATAATCTTCATGGTCGCTTTTCTTAAGATAATTAACCACGGCATAAGTAATGGGCGTCGCCAGAATTTCAATGCCTACTTTGATGGCGTATTGCCATTGGGTGATATTTACAATAATTGAAAAAGGCAGAACGCCTGTAAAAGCAATTAAGTTAAAAATTAAACTATCTACTAAGTTTCCAATAACCGTCGAACTAACAGTCCGAGTCCAGAGCCAACGGCCCTGAGTGAGAATTTTTAATTTGGCCAAAATAAAAGAGTTTAAAAATTCGCCGCACAGAAAACCGCAGATAGATGCAAAGACAATACGTGGGATATTTCCTGCAATAATTTGATAAGCCGTTTGTAGATGCCAAGCAGAATCTCCAGGCAGCCAGGTACTAATTTGTAATAAAAAGACCATTGCAAGATTACAAAATAAGCCTGACCAGATCAGTCTTCTTGAAACGCCATAGCCATAGACTTCTGTAAAAATATTATTAAATAAATAAGTGATAGGAAAATAAAGTGTCCCGACATCGACTGAAATAATTTTCCACTGGATAACTTTTTGAGTGGTGATATTGGAGACTAATAAAATGCCTACGAAGACCATGCTAATCCAGGTTAGATGGCGATAACGAGGTGGGGAAAGTATTTTTGTTTTTGAGAAAAATAAAGAAAAAAACAAAATAATTAAAAAAATAATAAGTAAGCCAACTATGAGAAATCCCAAAGTATTGGGGCTGATTTTTAAAATTTGTGCATAGGCTGTTTGAAAAGGCCAAGTAGGCGTGGCTGGAAGCGCAATGGCAAAGTGAAAAATTCCAAAGGTTCCTAAAAGAACAAACATTAAAAATAAAAATCGCAGGATTAATGCTTTTTTATTAATTTTGAGGCCAAGAAAAATTCCCAGTAACAAAATCAAAAACAAGGGAATCAGTGCAGCATTGATAGATCCCAATAAAATTTTCTGAGAAAGAATCATGGCAGTAATAGTCAGTGTGACCATGAGCATGGCGGAGAGGGTTTGAAAGTTCATAGGGATAGAATTTTTAATTTAAAAAAAGAGGCGAGGATTTTAAGGGGGCGAGGGGTATATTGGAACGGTGTAGGGGCGAATCTTGTATTCGCCCATAAAAAGAATCGAACATTACATTAATTACTCAGATCTCAAAGTCTCAATTGGGTCTAACTGTGAAGCTTTATAGGCTGGGTAAAAACCAAAGAAAATCCCAATCAAAATAGTCACTATGCAGCCCAAAATGGGAGGCAAGAAAAAAATTGCAAAAGGCCACGATTTTATAAAAGCGACGGTATAAGCAATGGCTATGCCCAAAATCATGCCCGCGATTCCGCCAAATAAAGACAACACAATGGCTTCGATTAAAAACTGTAAGATTATATCTTTGTTTTTAGCCCCAACAGCTTTGCGAATGCCAATCTCTCGATGCCGTTCGGCGACGGAAACTAACATGATATTCATGATGCCAATCCCGCCGACTAACAAAGAAATTCCGCCAATCAGTGCTAAAAGCAAGGTCATGGTTTCTGAAGATTGAGCCATGGAGTCAATTAAACTTTTGGGGCTTCGGATAATAATTTCTTGATGGCGAGTATGAGATTTTATATAGATTTTTATCTGCTCTTCTGTTTTCGAAAGTTCTTGGGTGGTTTTAATTCGAAGGGCAATATTATCGACAGAAGAATTTTTTTGACTGCCCAGAGCGGTTGAGAGTGGAATTAAAATAGAGCTATTAAAATCCGTATTGAAAAAAAAGTTAGTTGGCCAAGGTTTTAATATCCCAACGATTGTAAAAATATTATTGCCAATTTGGATTTGAGTATTTAAGAGTGATTCTGGTGATTTTTGATGGGACTCTGTCAGGACTCTTTTGGCTAAATCTTGGCCCAAGACACAGAAATAATCATTGGTATCTAGAAAGCTTAAGAGTCTTCCGTTCTGTAAAGAAAGCTGAGCAATATTAAACATGGCGGGTGTAATGCCTACAGCGGTAGCGTTTTCACTGTTGCCTTGATAGATCACATTGCCATAGTCCCCGGTGTAGGGTGCGATGAGAGAAATATTAGGGGAGCTGTGAATTAAATTTTCAGCGTCGTCTAAGTGCAAACTGTCATGAATGTTGGGGGCTGAATATTCATCGCCTTGGCTATAAATAGACACGGCTAATAGATTAATGCCTAGGGATCTGAATTGCGCCAAGATTTGGTTTTCAGCCAATTGGCCAATGAAGACCATGGCGACCAGAGAGGCTGTTCCGACCAAGATGCCGAGGACCGCTAAAAAAGCCCGAAGTTTTGAAGAAAGCAGTTGTCGAATGGCTTCTCTGAAATGGATCATGTTAATGGACCGTCATTTTTAGAAGAGAGAATCCAAATTAAAAAAACCTTTTTTTTACGAGGGCAATACAATTTGTTCTCCCTGAATTAATCCAGATAAAACTTGAACAGAAGTCGCCATGATTTTACCCGTCGTAATAATTTGAGGGCTTAATTTTTTTGTGCTGGGGTCATAAAGTTGGACCATGCTTTGGTTTTTAGAATTTTGTGTGACGGCTTGTATGGGGACAGTGATTTGCTGATTTTCTTGATAAACCTGAATCGCTAACTGGGCGTCCATACCTGATCGAATCCATTTTTTCTGTTCAGGCGTGAGAGTCTTAACAATGGCGACTGCTGGAAAAGTTGGTAAAGAACCGCCGTCTGAAGACGATGCCTGAGCGCCAACTTCAGACACAAGGCCCTGTAAAATAATATTCGGGAAGCCAGCACCTGTAATGCTCACAGGTTGGCCTGAGTTAATCTGGTTAATATTAATTTCGGGAATATCAAAATTAATTTGTAGGCCAGACATATCTCCAATGTTCATTAAGACTTGTTGATATTGGACGCTAGATCCCACATCGATTTTTCCTGAAGTGGTTTTTTGAGAATTTCCTGAACTAGAGACTTGATTCCCTGTGGGTTCTAAAATAATGCCATCAGCAGGAGCTAAGACAGTATGTGCATCGACTTGGGCTTGGAGGGACTCATATTTATCTTGATCCACTTGAAGGGCCAATTGTGCAGCGGTCAAATTATCGCCAGTGCCGCGAGCCATGACATCTGAGAGGGCTCGTTCAGATTGTTTTTCACTGCTCTGAGAATCGTAATAGCTATCTCGACTTTGGTTTAAATCGTTCAGAGAAATAATGCCCAATTGATAGAGTTTTTGATTTTCTTCCCAGGTGTTTTTGCTTTCGGTGAGGGCTCTTTTAGATTTAGTTAAACTCTCTTGGGCATTGATGACATCGTCAGAGCTATTCCAATTTAATTTATTTTGATAGTCATCGAGGGCTTTTAAATAGGCCACCTGAGCCTCTCGCATGTCGTTTTGAATTTTGGCGGACTGAATATGGAGTAAATTTTTGTTTTTTTGAATGACCTGGCCGTAAATGAAATTTTTCTGATCAACCACACCTTCTGTTGGGCTAATAACAGGGGTGTTTTTAATCGGTGAAATAGTCCCTGAATAATAAAGCGTCTGACTAATATTGTTTTGGCCGACGGTATAAAGATTAGGTTGTGAAGCGGCATAAGTGATAACAGAGATAAAAAATATTATTAGGAAAGTTTTTATTTTGAACATAATTTTTAACTTCTTTTTAGATTATTTTGAGTATTTTGAGTGGTGACATTCACATGCCAGTGATCTAGCAAAGTCCCGACAAGCTGTTCATAGGCCATATATTGTTTGAGATAAGAAATTTTAAGATCCACGACGTTTTGTTCAGAATCAATGGCACTTTGTTGCTGCTGTTGAAGAGAAAAAGCGTCGATTTTCCCATAGTGATATTCGACTTGGGCGGCTTTAAAAGAAGCTTGGGATAGGGTCAGTTTTTCTTGAGAAATTTGGAGCTGTAACCATTGGCTTTGTAAATTATGAACAGCTGAAATGACATTGTTTATCACCGTTCTTTTTTCTTGAGCTTCAGAAATTTGCTGATTTTCTAACGCAATGGCTGAAGAGAGTTCTGTTTGATCGAGAGTGACTTGGTTTAAAGGAATCGACAGATTTAAAGCGACTGAAGAATTACTAGATAGCTGAGAAGTGTCTTGTGAGTCAGGATCATCGTAGTCTGTGTCAGAATGAGAGCGGGCACCGCTGACCACTAGATTAAGTTGCCAGAGTCGAGAGTTCTGACTTTTTTTGATATTTCTCGAATCTTGTTCGGATTGAAGCGCTTGAATTTTTAAATCAATATTATTTTTGAGGGCTGATTTTAAACTTTCTGAAAGATCAAAAGTTGGGGGTTTTATGTCTACTTGGTCTTCGACGGAAAAACGGGTTTCTGGTGGTAAACCCAGGGTATTTAAAAAATCAGCTTTTGCTGTCGATAAAGCCTCGCTCGCAGATTCCAGAGATTGTTGTTGTGTCATTAAATCAATCTGAGCTTGAGTGACGTCAGTCGCTGGAATTTGCCCAGCGGCGAGTTTTGCCTGGCGTTTTGTTAATTCTTTTTGGGCGTTGTCAAAACTGCGTTCGGAAATTTGATAAGACTGCTCAGCTGCCGCAACGGCATAGTACGCATTTGCGACGTTGATAATGGTTGTTTGGGTTGTTTTTCTGAGCGTTAAGTCATCGATGATTTGTTGATCATAAGCATTGTTTAAATCGACTTCGTTGACGGCTGTTCCAAAATTTTGAAGAAGAGGCTGCGTGACCGTGATTGAATAACCAAATTGATCGCTGGAATACGCGGCAGTGCCCGATTGATGAGTGGGGTCATAATTCACACTCGTTTGAAGTTGTGTCCCCAGCGGTAGGGTCCAGGTCATGCCAGGGCCAACGGATGCAGATTGTGTCGCGAAGTCAGGGGTTCCTGCATCAGAAGTCTTCGCGTAGGTAATTGAATTATTGAGGGTGAATTGAGGCTGGAATTTTTGTTCAGCCGTCAGTAAATCAAAATTTTGTAATTGGCGATTATTTAAACTGGTGAGTAAATCCGTGTTATGTCTCAGGCCTAGATAAATAGCTTGTTGAAGGGTGAGGTCGCTTTGAAGTTCCAATGGGATGGGGGTGTTTGGAATAACTGGGGCTGAGAGGGAAACAGTCACGGCTTTAGTAGGCAAAAAAGGAGGCTGGTCTGGAAAATTTTGAATATTGTTTTGAGTATTATTTTGGGTTTGATTTTGATTGAGTGAATCATTCGCGAAAATAAAAAAAGGTGTCATGGCGAGCAAGAGAAATAAGGCTACGCGTAACACGATCTTGCAGAATCCTAGGGGTTGTCAAAAAAGAAGTGCACGAGTGTAAAGGAAAGCAGGTTAAGCAATCAAAGAAATTATTAGATAGAATCGCGCGCTTTGTTTTGCAGGGAAAAACTATGATTGAGTTTGATGGATTATCTGAAGAATTTTCTGAGAGTTTAGTAAAAAGCGATTTACAGCCAGAAGAATTAATGATTGATCGAGCGATCAGACCTCAGTCTTTAGATGACTACGAGGGCCAGCAGCCTGTGAGAGACCAGATGCGGATTTTTATTGAAGCCGCAAAACAAAGACAAGATGCGTTAGATCATGTTTTGATTTTCGGGCCGCCTGGTTTAGGCAAAACAACGCTGTGTCATATTATTGCGCACGAAATGAACGTGTCTCTTAAACAAACTTCTGGGCCTGTCTTAGAAAAGCCAGGAGACCTAGCGGCCTTATTAACTAATTTAGAGCCCAATGATGTTTTATTTATTGATGAGATTCATAGGCTCAGTCCCGTCGTCGAAGAAGTGTTATATCCGGCGATGGAAGATTATAAATTGGACATCATGATCGGAGAGGGCCCAGCTGCAAGGTCAATTAGATTAGATCTTCCCCCTTTTACGTTAATTGGTGCAACGACAAGAGCGGGGTTGCTCACGTCGCCTTTAAGAGACCGCTTTGGAATCGTTCAAAGATTAGAGTTTTATGCGATTGAAGATTTGAAAAATATTATTGAAAGATCCGCTCGAATTTTAAATTTAAATTTAGATCCTTCAGGGGCATTAGAAATTGCCAAAAGATCTCGAGGGACGCCTCGGATTGCAAATAGATTATTAAGACGAGTGAGAGATTTTGCACAAATTAAATCACAGGGAATAATCTCGCGAGAGGTTGCTGACGCAGCACTGAAATTATTAAATATCGATGCGCTAGGTTTTGATCAAATGGATATTAAATTTTTAGATTTATTAATTAATAAATTTTCTGGAGGCCCCGTTGGCTTAGATAATTTAGCCGCAGCGATGGGTGAAGAACGAGGGACATTAGAAGACGTTCTTGAGCCGTACTTAATTCAGCAAGGATTTATTAATAGAACACCGAGAGGGCGTTTGGCGATGCCTAGAGCGATTGAGCATTTGAGTAAATTAAATACTCTCCAAAATAACTAAGCCCAGCAGAATTGCTTCAACTGGGCTTAGGAGGAGTGTGCAGTTGTTTAGACTGCGGGCGGAATGCTAAGTTAAAAAATAGATGATTGCAATTGAATTATTTCCTAAATATTTTTTAGTTTTTCTTAGCGTTTTATTCCATAGTTTGTGGGCTTAGGAACAGCGGCTTGTTGATAGGCTCGCTGATGATTTTTTTGATAGATCGCGTTCAAATAAATTGGATCAAAAAATATGTTTGCTGACTGATAGCGGGCGACTCGAGAATCTAGTTGAATCGTTATGTCTATTGTGCAGGGCAATAATGTTAGATATTCAGGTGCCCCACCGGCATGTCCTGAAACTGCAGGGGTCCCAAAAAATGGTGCTGCAGTGGCTGAGCAATCTTGAGAAGACACAAACAAGGGTGAATCTTGAGCATAGATTTCATTTAAATTGATAATTTTAGAAGTGTGAAAGTCAGATCCGGACATGGAAGAAGCTCCTTTTAATTTTTATTTGTAATTTATGTTTTTGTATTAACATAGAACCAAAAAAGCTTGAAGCCTTTGTGGGGCGCGGAGTCTAAATCTAAATAGACGCCGAGATCCAGGATCCTGGATATTTTAAATAGAAGATCTAAGAAAAATAAATTCAAGTTTGAATCTGGTTTGGATTGACACTGAAAAACCTGCTCTGTAAGATTCGCGGGCTTTTTTCGGGGTATAGCGCAGCCTGGTAGCGCGCTTGCTTTGGGAGCAAGATGTCGAGAGTTCAAATCCCTCTACCCCGACCAAATTATTGAAAGAAGTAAAGAGTAACGAGCGCCCGTAGCTCATCTGGATAGAGCATCGACCTTCTAAGCCGAGGGTAGCAGGTTCGAATCCTGCCGGGCGCGCCAGATTTTGTATGTTGTGAGATTTTTAATGGTGGATGTAGCTCAGTTGGTAGAGTCCCGGATTGTGATTCCGGTCGCCGTGGGTTCAAGTCCCATCATCCACCCCATGTCTTGATTGTTTTCTAGCCCATGCGAAAGTGGCGAAATTGGTAGACGCGCTGGATTTAGGTTCCAGTGGGGTAACCCTTGAGAGTTCGAGTCTCTCCTTTCGCACCAAATTCTTAAATTTATTTACTATATCCCCAGTTTTTTTTGGGGGCTTTCTAGACATCGAGCATCGATCTCCGTAAACTCTGCGCCCGAATTTAAGCCGCTCTTTAAGCAATTTATGGCTTCAAAGATCTAGATATATAAATAGGGAATAGAACGTGTCTACTAACAATCTAACGACTCAGTCGAATCTATCGAATTCAAATTTAAATATGAAAATCGATTTGCAAACCGGTGCTCACAGTAACCAACGCGTAATGGTTATCGAAGTTGAAACTAAAACTGTTGATCGCGATATGATTTTAGAGCTTCAAAAATTGGCTAATAGCCCCAATCATCCTCATATTGATGGATTTCAGAACGGTAAGCCATTGCCTCTTAAAGTCGCTCAGCAACATTTTGGTGAAGCGATCCGTCAAGATTTAATTGCTAAGACAATGCAACAAAGTTTCGAAACAGCAGTTCGTGATAATAAATTACGTCCAGCTGGGTTGCCCAATGTTGAAATTCTTCAAGATAAAATGGGGCAGCCTTTAATTTTTAAAACCATTTTTGATGTGATTCCGACGATCGATAAAGTAAACGGCTTGGATAAAATAAAAGTTGAAAAAATCGTTGCTGAAATTACCGATGCTGATTTGAACCAGATGTTAGAAACCATGCGTAAACAGCATGCGAATTGGCTTCCAGTCACAGATCGTGGTGCAGCAGAAGAAGATCGTTTGACCATCGATTTTGAAGGTTTCATGGATGGGGTGAAATTTGATAATGGCAGTGCTAATGATGTGCCGTTAGTTTTGGGTTCAAAATTTATGATTGAAGGCTTCGAGTCCGGTTTAATCGGCACACAAGTGGGTCAAGAATTAAATTTAAATTTAAACTTCCCTCAGGAATACCATGTAGCTGAATTGGCTGGAAAACCTGTCGAATTTAAAGTCAAAGTGAAAGAAATCGCTGTGGCGCAGTTGCCTGAGATTGATCATGTCTTTGCTGAAAAATTTAATGTAACTTCGGTGGAAAAATTATTATCAGAAGTTCGGGCCAATATGGAACGTGAATTGGAATTTGCTTTGAAAGATAAAGTCAAAAACCAAGTCATGAATATCTTGATTGATAATAATACAGTCGATGTCCCTGGGCCGTTGTTAAGCCAAGAAGTCAGTCGTTTGAAAGAACAAGCGATTGCGCGTTTAGGGCTAACCCCAGAACAAACTAAACAGTTACCTGCGATGCCAGAAGATATTTTCACAGAGCAAGCACGGCGCCGTGTAGCTTTGGGAATTATTCTTAGCCGTTTGGTTGAAGATCTAGAAGTTCGTCCTGATCAAGCGCGTGTTGAAGCCATGATTAATAAACTTGCTTCTGTTTATGAAGAACCAGAATCTGTGGTTGATTATTATCATCAGAATCCAGAGCAAATGTTGGAAGTCGAGCAATCTGTTTTAGAAGAACAATTGGTTGAAAAATTAATCAGCCAAGGTGAAGTCGTTGAGAAGCAAATGGCCTTCTTTGATGTTATTCGTTCAATGGCTCCTAACATGATGAACGCAGCTGGACAATGATCTGACGTACTCTACAATACCTTCCCCGAAAGGGTTGGCCTGTCTGAGTCTCAAGATTTTTATCTGATTGTTGATGGGGGATAAAGATCCCCCTTTTTTATTTTTTAAGGAGAGAGTTTGTGATATCTAATTCCCTATTAGTCCCGATGGTTATTGAGCAAACTGCACGAGGTGAACGTTCGTTTGATATTTATTCTCGTTTGCTCAAAGAACGTGTGGTATTTGCCGTCGGTGAAGTGAATGATCACATGGCAAATCTAATCATCGCGCAGTTACTATTTTTAGAATCTGAAAATCCTGATAAAGATATTTTTCTTTATATTAATTCCCCAGGGGGTGCCGTGACGGCAGGAATGGGTATTTATGACACGATGCAATATATTCGTCCTGATGTGAGTACTTTGTGTGTTGGCCAGGCGGCTAGTATGGGAGCTTTATTATTGACGGCAGGTGCGCCAGGTAAACGTTTTTGTTTGCCTAATTCTTCCGTCATGATTCATCAACCTTTAGGCGGTTATCAAGGCCAAGCGTCTGATATCGAAATTCATGCAAAGCAAACGATCAAAGTCAAAGAAACTTTGAATAGAGTGATTGCGCAACATACGGGAAGACCCTATGAAGAAGTTTGTCGTGATACGGATAGAGATAATTTCTTAGATGCTTATCAAGCTAAAGCTTATGGCTTAGTCGATGATGTTTTAGTGAGGGCCAGTGATCGAAAAGATCATAAAAAAGATAAGCCTGAAGTTAAGCTAGAAAATAAAACAGAAGTTAAATTAGAAAATAAAAAATCTTAAAATTTTAAATAATTTTGTAAGGGCGAATTTTGTGTTCGCCCAGTGTAATAAAATAAAATAATTGATTGAGTGAGGCGCAGCATGGCTAAGAAAGGCAAGAGTTCAGGAGAATCTAGCGTTGTACTGTATTGTTCCTTCTGCGGCAAAAGCCAAAATGAAGTGAAGAAGTTGATCGCTGGACCGTCAGTCTATATCTGTGATGAGTGCGTGACTTTATGTACGGATATTATTACGGAAGAACTAGCGCAAGTGACAGGGCTTCCCGTTGAAAGTACACCTTTGCCGAAGCCAGTCGAGATTAAGGCAAAATTAGATGAGTATGTGATTGGTCAAGAATTAGCCAAAAAAGTATTAGCAGTCGCGGTTTATAATCATTATAAAAGATTAAGAACCCATCGAGAAAAAGACAAAGATGTTGAACTCAGCAAAAGCAATGTTTTATTACTCGGCCCGACGGGGAGTGGTAAGACTTTATTGGCTCAAACATTGGCTAGATTATTAAACGTTCCTTTTGCGATGGCCGATGCGACGACATTAACAGAAGCGGGCTATGTGGGTGAAGACGTCGAAAATGTGATTCAGAAATTATTACAAAATGCTGATTACAGTGTTGAGAGAGCACAAGAGGGAATTATCTATATTGACGAAATTGATAAGATTGCTCGGAAATCTGAAAACCCGTCTATTACTCGCGATGTGTCTGGGGAAGGCGTTCAGCAGGCTTTGTTAAAATTAATAGAGGGCACTGTCGCTTCTGTGCCACCTAAAGGTGGAAGAAAACATCCTCAGCAAGATTTTGAACAGATAGATACTTCTCGGATTTTATTTATTTGTGGTGGTGCGTTTGATGGCTTAGAGACCATTATTCGAAATCGTTCAGAGAAAGCAGGGATTGGTTTTTCAGCTGATATTAAAAGTCAAAAAGATTCTAAGACACGCTCGGAATTATTAGCCTCTGTTGAGCCGAGTGATTTAATTAAATTTGGATTAATCCCTGAGTTTATTGGTCGTTTGCCTGTCATTGCGACATTAGAAGAATTAGACGAAGAAGCTTTGGTTAGTATTTTGAAAAATCCAAAAAATGCTTTAGTTAAGCAATATGCGAAATTATTTGATATGGAAAATGTCAAAATTGAATTTCGTGAAGAGGCCATTCGAGAAGCTGCGCAAATGGCTATGAAACGTAAGACAGGTGCTCGGGGGCTTCGTTCTATTATGGAGCAGGCTTTGCTTGAAACTATGTTTAACTTGCCATCGATGCAGGGTGTTTCTCATGTCATTGTTGACGCGGATACGATTAGAGGCTTAAAAACGCCGCTCTTGGTCATGCAGGGTGATGAAGAAAGACGATTAGCTGCGAATGATAAGTCTTAGGTCTTGTCTGAGATGAGAAAAGAGAAAGTGAGTCAGGTCTTGTTAAGTATTAGATTTAAATTTTAAGAAGGGCCATAAAACAATGAGCGATGAGATAGAACCCGTTGAAATTATTGGTACTCATTTTCCTGTTTTGCCTTTAAAAGACGTAGTGGTTTATCCCAATATGGTGATTCCTCTATTTGTCGGAAGAGAACGGTCTGTCAAAGCACTAGAAGCAGCAATGGGGGAGAGTCAACAAGTATTGTTAGTTGCGCAGAAAAACTCTCAAGAAGACGTGCCTCAATTACCTGATTTGTTTCAGACGGGAACAGTCGGTCGAGTTCTACAATTGCTGAGATTGCCTGATGGGACTTTTAAAGTTTTAGTGGAAGGCTTGGAAAGAGCTAACGTAAAAAAATACCAGTGGGGCGACGATTACACGACTGCGGATGTCAAATTAGACTCTGAAGATCCAGAATTTTTTGGAGATACTGAAGGTGCAATGCGTTCTTTAATTTCTCAGTTTGAGCAATATATAAAATTAAATCGGAGAATCTCTCCTGAGGTCATACAAGCGCTGTCAGGAATTGAAGAGATTCAAAAATTAGCGGATACGATTGCGGCTCATTTGGTTTTAAAAATTAAAGATCGACAAAATATTTTAGAAAGTAAAAATTTAGATAAACGCGTCAGTTTGCTTTTAGAATTAATCAATAAAGAAATAAAATTTTTGCAGGTGGATAAAAAAATCCGCACGAAAGTAAAAGGCCAGATCGAAAAAAATCAGCACGAGTATTATCTGAACGAACAGATAAAGGCCATTCAAGAAGAATTAGGCCACGGAAAAGAAGCGGCAGATAATCTAGAAGAGCTTGATAAGCGCCTGAAAAATGCCAACTTGACTAAAGAAGCCAAAGAAAAAATAGAGTCAGAACTCCGTAAATTGCGAGCCATGGCACCTATTTCAGCCGAAGCGACGGTTACGCGAAACTATATTGATCAGTTGTTAAGTGCCCCTTGGAAAAAATCGACTCAACTAAAAAAAGATTTGAAATTTGCCAGTAAAATTTTGGATCAAGATCACTACGGCTTGAAAGAAGTCAAAGATAGAATCTTGGAATATCTCGCTGTTTCTCAGCGTGTGAATGCCGTCAAAGGGCCAATCTTATGTTTAGTCGGGCCACCAGGTGTGGGTAAAACTTCTTTAGGCCAGTCTATTGCCAGAGCAACAGGTCGTGTGTTTACCCGCATGGCTTTGGGTGGCATTCGTGATGAAGCAGAGATTCGAGGACATCGTCGAACTTATGTGGGCGCGATGCCTGGGCGCGTGATGCAAAAAATTATCAAAGCGCAGTCGAATAATCCGCTTTTTTTATTAGACGAAATTGACAAGATGAGTGCTGATTTTCGGGGTGATCCGTCTTCGGCGCTCTTAGAAGTTTTAGATCCAGAGCAAAATAAAGCGTTTGCAGATCATTATTTAGAAGTTGACTTTGATCTTTCAAAAATTATGTTTGTCGCCACGGCGAACTCTCTCAATATTCCTGACGCCCTACGAGATCGTATGGAAATTATCCATTTATCTAGTTACACGGAAGAAGAAAAATTTCATATTGCTAAGAATCATTTGATTTCAAAAATTCGATTAGAGGCTGGGCTAAAACCTAATGAAATGATTATTCCCGATGAGTTAATTATGAAACTCATTCAGCACTACACGCGTGAAGCTGGCGTGAGATCTCTAGAAAAAGAAATCTCTAAGCTCTGTCGTAAAGCAGTCAAAGAATTATTAATGACGCCCGCGCTGAAACAAATTGTGTTGACAGAAGCGAAACAAGAAGAATATTTAGGCGTGCCGAAATATCGTTATGGTTTGGCTGATGAAGAAAATCAGATTGGCCAAGTAACTGGTCTGGCTTGGACTGAAGTCGGTGGGGAGTTATTAAAAATAGAGACCATTGCAGTGCCAGGAACGGGAAAGACACAATTTACTGGGCGCTTAGGGGATGTCATGAAAGAATCCATCCAAGCAGCGGTGTCTATTGTTCGTGCGCGTTCTCATGCTTTTGGAATCTCAACAGAGTTTCATAAAGATCAAGATTTGCATATCCACGTCCCTGAGGGGGCAACGCCGAAAGATGGCCCCAGCGCTGGGATTGCCATGTGTACAGCTTTGGTTTCAGCACTTTCGAATAATCCAGTCAGAGCAGATGTTGCCATGACGGGAGAGATTACTTTGCGTGGAGAGATTTTGCCGATTGGAGGATTAAAAGAAAAAATTCTAGCGGCGCATCGAGGTGGGATTAAAATTATTATTATTCCTGAAGAGAATCGAAAAGATTTGGTGGAAATTGAAGCGTCTGTTTTAGAAAAGCTTGAAATTCATCCGTGCAAAAATATAGATCAGGTCCTTCGAATAGCGCTTGCCAAGCCAATTTCAAGAGGGTGTGATACACCTGTGACAACAAAAAAACTTGGTGCTAGACTCAGCCCGCCTTCGAATCGGCGTGGAATCACGCAGGTGAAAGGGAATTAGGCCATACATGTTTCTAGGATTGGATAATGACGTCCAATCGGTGGCTTCATGTGATCTAACTAACAGAGAGGATAGTTACTGTGAATAAGACAGATCTTATTAATGCCGTTGCAAAATTAACCAGTCTTTCTAAAGCTGATGCAGGTCGTTCTGTAGATGCTTTTATTGAAAGCGTGACCAAATCATTGAAAAAAGGTGATCCCGTTACATTGGTTGGTTTTGGTACATTTGCTGTTAAAAAGCGTGCTGCACGTAAGGGTCGTAACCCGCGTACTGGCGCTGAGATTAAAATTGCAGCTGCCAAAGTTCCAGGCTTCCGTGCTGGTAAATCTTTGAAAGATGCTGTTAGATAATATTTAATATTGTTTAACGCTTGACAGAGGTGTGCTTTTTACGAAGCATGCCTCTTTTCTTTTTCAGGCCCTTATCCCGCTGATGTTATGAATGCTTTCACCTCGCCCTTGTGGGAGAAGTCGAGCACTTTGTTGCGAGGGAGAGGGGAAAAATAATTTTTATTAATGGAGCCCTCGGCATGCTACAAGCCATTCGTGACAAAACTCAAAGCTGGATCTCAATTGTCATCATTGGTTTTCTAATCTTAATGTTCGGGATGTGGGGTATTAGTTATTATCTCAGCGCTTCTTCTGTCGGAACACAAGAAGCTGTAAAAGTTAATGGGCAATCTATTCCGCTTCAGTCTTTTCAGTCTTTATATAATTTAGAACGTCAGGCGGCTGCAGATCAGGTGAATTCAGGGCAGTTATCGCTTTCAGATTTGAAATCATTGATTTTAAATTCTCTTATTCAAAACGAGTTGCTCTATCAAGGTGCAGTGTCTGCGGGTTTGGGCTTGAGTATTAAAACAATTGATTCTTATATTATCTCCATGCCTCAATTTCAGGACCATGGTATTTTTTCTCAGGCGTTATATCAAAATTATTTACAGCGAGAAAATCTAACAACGGATGGACTTCGTCAAAAACTTCAACAAAATATTTTAATTAATCAATGGCAGTTAGGTTTTTCTCAAACTGATTTTGTGCTGCCAAAAGAAGTTCAACAGTATAGTGATTGGGATAATCAAAAACGTCAGATTGAATGGACAGCTATTCCGGAATCTTTAGGCAATACGCCTGTTCCAACGGTCACATTGGCAGAAGAAAAAAAATATTATGATCAGCATTTGGCTTTGATGATGGCGCCAGAAAGAGTCAAATTAGATTATCTAATTTTGTCTTTATCAGATCTTAAGAAAAAATTAACCGCGTCTAATAATTCTCACCAGACAGATCAACAGATAGAACAAACAGCAGAAGAACAGTATGCCGATCTAGGGAATCAATTGGCCAATCTTACTTTTGAAAATCCTCAGAGCTTGGATCCAGCGGCTAGCCAATTAGGCTTGACAGTTCAGCATTCAGGATGGATTTCTCGTGATGCCAAATCAGCGATGACCGATCAAGCGACCCGGTTTTTAATTAATCAGGCTGTTTTGAACTCAGCTTTTTCTAAAGATTTAATTCAAAGCGGTCAGAATTCTGATCCTATTAATCTAAATAATTTAAATAATCCTAATCAGCCTAATGATCAATCAGTCGTTATTTTACGAGTAACTGCTCATGAAGCTCCACAATTAAAATCTTTTTCGGATCCATCAGTCCAATCACAATGTAAAGACGCTGTGATTAAGCAAAAACAAGAAGTCCAACTTCAGGCAGTAGCTAATTTAGTTTTGGCAGGCAAATATCAAGGGCCAGCTTTAACAAAACAAACAGCAGTCATTAGCCGTGATGAAGCACCCTCTAAAATTTCTGGATTGATTATTTCAGGGGGTTTTAATTTAAGTCTTTCTCAGCCGATGCAATTAATTCAGTTGTCTGATGGCAGTTATGCCGTAGTAAAATTAATTAAGATCTTGCCACCCTCTGCTCAAAATAATGATATTAAAAAATTAACATCCTTGGCTCAGTCTTTAAGACAAGAGAGGGCTACTTCAGATCAGATTCAATATTTGGCTAATCTTAAAACCAAGGCAAAAATAACACTGAATCCTTCTTTAACTTCGGCTCAATCAACACAGACTGGTTCATAATTTTTTATGAGAGCGCTACATCCTAGATATTGGTTTTTATATCTTGGCATTGGTTTTGCTTGGTTGTTGATTCAAATTTTGTCTTATAAAATTTTAATGGCCTTAGGTAAATATCTGGGGGTCTTGGGGTTCTATTTTTCTAAACGTCGCCGTCAAATTGGCCTGCGTAATTTAGAAGCTTGTTTTCCAGAATATGCGCGTTCAGAAAAAATAAAATTATTAAAAAAATGTTTTGAATACATGGGTCAAGGTTTTATTGAAATGCTGATGGCCTGGTGGATGCCGACTTTTAGATTAAAAAAAATTAAGTGCTTAATCGAAGATAGATCAGGTCTTTTAGCGAAATCTGAGAGAGGACTTATTTTATGTGGGGGCCATTTTAGTTCCCTGGAAATGTTTGGCTGCCAGGTTGGACTGCGTTATGGAAAACTTCATTTGGTCTATCAGAAACATAAAGACCCTGTGATTAATAAAATTATTAATAAAGGTCGCAGTCGTTATGCCAAAGGATTAATCGATCGAACTCATCTGAAATCCATGATTAAAGCTTTAAGGCAGGGGGATCATTTATGGTATGCACCAGATCAAGATTTGGGTCGACATGCCAGTGTCTTTGTGCCTTTTTTTAATATCCCTTGTGCGACTGTTACATCCCTAGGGGCTTTATTAAAAGCAGGTGATGCACAGTGTCTTTTTTCTTTTTTCCATCGACCTGAAAATTCTAAAAATTCTGAGCAGTATTATGCTGAGGGAACTCTGGAAGCTTTGCCGACGGGAGATAGTTTTCAAGATACTTTGATATATAGCCAAGCATTAGAAAAAGCAGTTCGAGAACATCCTGCTCAGTATTTATGGTTACATAGAAGATTTAAAACACGTCCTGAAGGCGAAGGAAAATTTTATGATTTTTGAAGTTTTTTTGATGTTATTTACTGGACTAATTGCAGGGTTATTGTCGGGATTATTTGGTTTAGGGGGTGGAATTATTGTGGTTCCAATTCTCTATGTTTTTTTTATGCACTTAGGTGTTCAAGACAGTATGGTGATGCATTTGGCTATTGGGACTTCTCTGGCCGCCATGATTACGACGACGTTTAATTCTATTTGGATGCATCAGCGTAAAAAAAATATTGATTGGTCTTTGGTTTTTTGGCTGTTGCCCTATGTTGCGCTGGGAGCTGTTTTTGGCGCAATGATTTCGCATTTTATTCAGTCGCAATTCTTGAGATATTTTTTCGCGGCTTTTTTAGTTTTTATTATTCTGAATGCTTTGTTGAAAAAAAATTTTACAGATCAGTATCAATTGAAAGATTTTGATTTCCCCAAAAATAACATAGCCAAAATATTCTTTACAGGCGTAGGGCTTCTAGGGGTTTTATTAGGCGTCGGTGGGAGCTTATTTAGTGTTCCCTATTTTCGAAGATTTCATTGTCCCATGAAACGAGCGTCTGCTTTAGCGTTGGCGTTGACTCCGGCGGTTTCTTTAGTCGGGGCTGTTGGGTATTTAATCATTGGATTGCAATCTAGGTCGGTCTTTCCATATGCCATAGGATTTGTTTACTGGCCAGCTTTTATTGGCATTGGCTTAGGGTCTTTATTAGGTGTACCCATAGGCGTTCACTTGGCGCATAAGATGCATGATAAGCATCAGGCTAAGCTTTATATTGTTTTGTTATTTATATTTTTGGCGATGATTTTGTATTAAAACTCAAGAACTCTTCCAAAAAACTTCAGGCTGTCCCATCGAGAGATTTAATATTCTGGCTAAAACAAACAGCCAATCACTCAGGCGATTAAAATAAATTAATAAAGTCGGGTTTTGTGGGAATTCATGATGCAGATGGACCAGGGTTCTTTCTGCTCTTCTCGAAACACTTCGAGTCAGATGGCACAAACTGGCTGGGTAGCTTCCGCCTGGAAGGATAAATTCTTGAAGGGCTGGGAGTTGGTCTAGATAAATTTCTATCTCAGATTCTAATTGAGCTATATGGATTTCATGGATTCGTGAAGAACCTGGAATAGCAAGCTCTCCACCGGCTTCAAATAATTCATGTTGGATGCGAGTTAACTGAGTTCTAATTGTTTTGATCGTTAATAAATTTAAATCAGCAGGCAGGGTGCTGATTAAAACGCCCAATAGACTATTTAATTCATCGATATCCCCAATCGCTGAGATGCGTTGGGAATCTTTGGGGATTCTTTTACCGTCAGCAACACTGGTCTGGCCTTGATCGCCTGTCTTAGTGGTAACTCGGTCAATTCTGAAATTTTGATTGATAGAAGAAGTCATGGGAATAAAAACTAATTTCTATCGGGATCTAAGACAGCTTCATAATTATGGTCATCGCAAAAACTATAAAAATCTTCACGAAGGGTTCCCAAACTAGAATCTGCAGGAATTAACACTCGGGCATTAACAGATTGCATATGAATTCTGGAGTGCGTGGACTGATAACGAGAGCTGTTATAGCTGAGCAAATGACATGAACGCTTAGCAAAAAATCCACCTAAATGTTTGGGGATATCCGCTTTGTCGATGCTCATGCAGCTGACGGTATAAGGGAGCAATGCTCGATCATTCTCCTTAGGTTCTGTTCTTTGGCAGATCATTTCCCATTGGTTGGCCTTGGCCATTCTCTTGAGGGTTGATTCTGTTTTGATTAAAACGCCCCAATTGCCTGTCAAACATAAAGTAACCACATGACGGTCATCGAGCGTGTTCATATTAGAATTTAGAATTTCACATTGGACAGTGTCTAAAGCTTGTGCAACATCTGAAAAGCAATAGCGGTCGATAGAGGCGACAATACAAACGACAAGGTTCTGTTGCGTCATAACCGCCTCCCAATTTAAAAAACTAAAGACTAAAAAAGCTGCCCGATTAGACTGCAGGCCAAATATCAAAGATTTAAAATGCACTTGGTGCCGGGAGAGAGACTCGAACTCTCACGATGTCTCCATCACTGGATTTTGAGTCCAGCGCGTCTACCAATTCCACCATCCCGGCAAAACCAGGGCGCAATTATAACGACGAGGACTCGAGAGTCAACGAGCAGGGAAACAATTTTTTCAAGGATCTATAAGGCTTTCCAAAGTGCTTGAAAAGCCATTTTTATTTCGTGGTTTTAAATAAGATAAGCGTAGAATTATAAGCCCTTATAAATATATTTATTTAATTGATTGAGATCAAATCAGAGAAAGAAAAGAGGGTGAAAAATGAATAAAGTAGCAACGTTAACATTACAACAGTGGGGCAATAGTTTGGCAGTTCGTATTCCTTCAGCGATTGCACGCTCTGCACATTTTTCAGTTGGATTGCCAGTTGAGTTAAGCCTTTCAGAATTGGGGGTAATGCTTACTCCTGTGAGAATACCTAAATTAACATTGGCACAAAAATTAGCCTTATTTAATCCTGCTGAGCATGGGGGGGAGGTCATGGTGACAGATCGTGTGCGAGTTTCTCAATCAAATTATTGAGCTGGCTTAAAAAAATTTAAAAATTCATTTGACCCTTCAAATTCAGTAATATGCGCGGCTTTCAAAACTTAAAAAACTTTTGGGTAATTTTTTATATGGGATCCATTCAAGAATTTGATTATGTTTTGCCTGAAGAGCTAATTGCGCAATACCCATTAAATCATCGAACCAGTAGTCGTTTATTGGCGTTAAATAAGCTAAATAAATCTATTGCTGATCAGAATTTTCCAGAAATTTTAAATTTATTAAATCCTAAGGATCTTTTGATCTTTAACGAAACCAAAGTCATGAATGCGCGTCTATTAGGAAATAAAGAATCAGGTGGGCAGGTTGAGTTATTAATAGAGCGGATTTTGTCTCCTACCGAAGCTTTAGCTCATATGAGATCTAGTAAATCGCCTAAATCTGGCGGAAAAATTATTTTAAAATCTGAGCTAAATAGCCAGTTAGATAATCAATTAGATAAACAAGCTGTTTTATTAGAAATACTGGGTAAATCAGAAAATTTAGTTCGAGTAAAACAAGAGGCTTATTCTAATTGGTCTGAATTATTAGCTGAGTTAGGCCATGTGCCGTTGCCGCCTTATATAGAAAGATCCGATGAGAAATTAGATCTAGATCGATATCAAACCGTCTTTGCAAAAACAGAGGGTTCAGTCGCCGCTCCGACAGCAGGGCTGCATTTTGATTTGGATTTAATAGAAAAAATAAAATCTAAAGGCGTATCACTGGCCTATTTAACTTTGCATGTTGGGGCCGGGACTTTTCAACCGGTCAGGACAGAAAAAATTGAAGACCATGTGATGCATCATGAATGGATAGATGTCCCAGAAGAGTTGGTTTTAAAAATTCAAGAAGTTAAACAAAACGGCGGAAGAATCATTGCCGTCGGAACGACGAGTGTCAGAGCTTTAGAATCAGCGGCGTTATCTGGGGAATTAAAAGCTTTTTCGGGTGAGACCAATATTTTTATTAGACCCGGTTTTAAATTTAAAGTGATCGATGGTTTAATTACTAATTTTCATTTGCCAAAATCAACTTTATTAATGTTAGTCAGCGCCTTGGCTGGAAAAGATTTTATTTTGCAGGCTTATCAGCATGCCATAGAAAATAAATACCGATTTTTTAGTTATGGCGATGCAATGTGGATTGGATGATTTTGTGCTTGATTGAATGAATTTCAATTTGGCACAATTTTTTAAATATTTTGATTTTTTGTGCTGAATTGGATAGATTTCAATTCAGCACAAACTTCGATCTTTATTAAGAGAAATCCATGAAATTAGTCGCCAGAGAAGCTGAAGTTGAAATCCTAGAAAATATTTATGCCTCTGATAATCCTGAGTTTTTAGCTGTTTATGGTCGAAGGAGAGTTGGAAAGACTTATTTGATCCGAAATTTTTTTGAGAATAAAAAAGCAATTTTTTTTAATGTAACGGGTTCAAAAAATGGACCCATTCAAGAACAAATAAGTCATTTTATTTCTCAAATTGGGAGGGTTTTTTATGATGGTTTAAACATTCAAGAAGAAAAAACTTGGGATAAAGCCCTTGGGTTATTAACAGATATTTTTGAAAAAAGAGTGTCAAAAAATAAGAAAATTATTTTGTTTTTTGATGAGCTTCCTTGGATGGCAACTCGTAATTCTCGACTATTAGAAGCATTGGATTATCACTGGAATCAACACTGGTCGAATGATAAGCGAATTAAGCTAATCGTTTGCGGCTCTTCTGCGTCCTGGATTGTCAATAAAATTATTAATAACAAAGGTGGGCTTCATAATCGTATTACTCGAAGAATGCGCTTAGATCCTTTGAGTCTGACTCAGACCAAACGTTTTCTAGATAAAGCAGGCGTGAAGCTTAATTCACGTCAGGTTTTAATTTTATTCATGGTGATGGGCGGTATTCCCTATTATTTATCTCAAGTAGAAAAAGGTTTATCTGCTTTGCAAGTCATAGAAAAATTAGTTTTTTCAAAGGACGCTTTTTTATTACATGAATTTGATAATTTATTTTCTTCGCTATTTGATAACTCAGAGTTTCATGTGAAGGCCGTTCGTCTTTTAGCTGAATATCCTTATGGTCTGGCCGGGAGAGAGTTGCTAGAAAAAATAGGTCCTCATGCTGTGGGGGGGACAGGGCATTCGAAGCTAGAAGAGCTGGTTCAAACAGGATTTATTAAAAAATTTAAGCCTGTTTTCAGTAAGAAAAATGGAACTTACTATCAGTTGATTGATGAGTACACGTTGTTCTATTTGAAATGGATTGATCCTATCAAAGAAGTCTTGGAGCAAGAGTCTATGGATCATGAGAACTGGCGTGCCATTCAAGCTTCTCCTTCTTGGTATAGTTGGTTGGGGCTTGCCTTTGAATTGGTGTGTTACAAGCATCTATCGAAAATCAAAAAATCCTTGCACCTCAGCGCTGTGTCATCTGTAGGAACCTGGCGTTATGTGCCTCAGAAGAATTCTGAAAAAGAAGGTGCTCAGATTGATTTGTTATTTGATCGCCAGGATGACTGCATGACCTTGTGTGAAATTAAATACAGTGAGACACCCTTTGTTTTGACTAAAGACTATGTCGAAGTTTTGCAGAAAAAAGTTCGAGTTTTAAAAGAGCAAACTGGAACTACCAAGCAAGTATTAATTGCCATGGTTTCAGCGCAGGGTTTGAAAAGTAATTTTTATGATGAAGATTTAATTAGCCAGGTGGTGACGTTGGAAGATTTATTTGAATAATTGAATTTGATAGGAATTAGGTTTGGATAAAAGGTTTGGATAAAACCATTGCACCGCCAGCTCCTGATCTGTAAATTGTCGCGTTTTTAAAATTTCGAGATTTCAGATTAGGAGTAAAAAATCATGAAACGTTTGGCCATTTTGCCTTTTCTATTTCCGTTAGCTGCTTTTGCTGATGATACGGGTGTCTCTCATACCAACCCATTAATTCAATTTTTGCCTTTGGTTGTCATTGTTGCTTTGCTGTATTTCATGATGATTCGTCCTCAAATGAAACAAAGCAAAGAGCTCCGTGGATTACTCGCGAATTTACAAATTGGCGATGAAGTTCAAACCCAGTCAGGCATTATTGGCAAGATTGCTAAGATGGGCGATCAATATATTGATTTAACCATTGCTGAAAATACGGATATCAAAATTCTGAAAAAAGCGATTTCAGGCGTGGTTCCTAAAGGGACTTTGAAGTCGATTTAATTCTTAATTTATCTGATTCAATACGGCCCCCTCTCCCTGTTAGAGGGCGAACACGAGGTTCGCCCCTACACATCCGAACATACGCGGGAGAGGCGATTCAGCAGTAAGAGGGGCCTACAATTTTTAGACAGTTGCCACGGAAACAAACCGAACAGACTAAATAAAGAGGACAGTACAATGGCGGGAACCCCCGGATCAGAAGAAGCACGGCCAATGAATCACTACGCCTGGTGGCAGTATGTGTTTATTTTCTTAGTGGTGATTTTCGGGGTGATTTATGCATTGCCTAATTATTACAGTGAAAGTCCAGCGATTGAGATTTCTTTAAAATCTGGGTTGGCGATGGATTCTGGAACGGTCAATAAAGTCTTAGAGACACTCAAGACTGATCATTTGGATTATGGGTCTTTAAAAAATAATCCTGATTCTTTTTCACTTCATTTTGCAGATACGGTTTCTCAAATGAAAGCCCAAGAAGTGATCTTGGCGACTCTGGGGGATAGTTATATTGTCGCGATGAATTTCGAGCCAAATACGCCCGCTTGGTTAAGTACTTTAGGCGCTGAGCCCATGAAGTATGGTTTGGATCTTAGAGGCGGCATGTACTTTTTATTAGATATTGACATGGATGCGGTATTTAAAAATCAGATGGAAAATTTGGCCGCAGAATTTCGCCAAGATCTTCGTGAAAATGGTATTAGATATTCAGGGGTCATTGTTTCGCCAGATAATACAGTTTTATTAAACTTTCGTGATCCGACCATGTTGGGTCAGGCGCAAAGTTATATTCAATCTCACCAGGCAGATATTACAGTCCAGCAAATATCTGTTAGCCAATTAAAAGTTAATTTAATCCCTAGCCAGCTTCAGCAAATCCGACAAAATGCCGTCGAACAAACCATTCAGGTTATGCGTAATCGTGTGAATGAATTGGGTGTTGGCGATGCGACCGTGTCTCAGCAAGGTCAAGATCGAGTTGTGATTGAACTGCCTGGTCTACAAGACGCGACGCGAGCGAAACAGATTATTGGTGGAACAGCGACTTTAAAAGTCATGATGGTGAATGAAAGCGCCGATATTCAAAATGCTTTGAATGGAAAATTGCCGATTGGATCTAGCTTGTATTACGGCGCAGATAATTTAAATCATCAGCCCTATGTTTTATATGACCGTGTTTTATTGACTGGAAAGTCTTTTGTTGGTGCGGCGTTAGGGTATGACTCGCAGACATCACTCCCTGTCGTCAATGTTAATTTGTCAGGCCCGGAAGTCAGTTATTTTAGCCAGTCGACGGCTGAGAACGTCGGGCACTTGATGGCCATTGTTTCAGTTCAGCCTGAAATGAAAATTAGTTTAAATAAACAAGGCCAGCCCGTTACAACTACGACGACGACTTCGCAAATTATTTCTGTCGCAACTGTGGATTCGAGACTAGGTAATAATTTTCAGATTATGGGTATCGGCAGTACGCGCAGTGCTCAATTACTGGCCTTGTCTATTCAAGCAGGGGCTTTGCCAGCACCTGTGCAAATTATTGAAGACCGTTTGATTGGCCCAACGTTGGGTGCTCAAAATATTCATATGGGATCTATTTCTGTCTTAGTAGCTTTAATCCTGGTGATTATCTTTATTGCGATTTATTACAGAGTGATGGGTTTGATTGCTAACTCTGCACTGATCTTAAATTTAATTTTAATCGTCGCGATTATGTCCGTCATTCCAGGTGCGACGCTGACTTTGCCAGGTATCGCAGGGATTGTTTTAAACCTGGGTATGGCCATTGATGCGAATGTTTTAATTTTTGAACGTATTCGTGAGGAGCTCAGAAACGGCATGGCTGTGCAAGCGGCTATCCAAACAGGTTATGCCAAAGCGTTTGCGACCATTGTCGATGCGAACGTGACGACATTGATTGTTGCTGTGATTCTTTATGCCATCGGAACGGGGGCTATCAAAGGTTTCGCGGTCACGCTGATTATTGGGATTATATGTTCCATGTTTACAGCCATCACTGTCACGCGAGGCATTGTGAATGCAGCGTGGGGTGGACGTACTGTTAAAAAATTGTCTATAGGGATTTAAATAAAAATGGAATTTTTTAGACGTAAGACAAATATTAATTTTCTGGGCATTAAAAAATGGACCGCGGTTTTGTCTTTAATTTTAGTGTTAATTGCTTTGGGATCTTTAGTCTTTAAAGGCTTGAATTGGGGTCTAGATTTTACAGGCGGATATCAATATCAACTTCAGTTTCAGTCAGCCCCTAATATTGACCAAATGAATCAAAAATTAGATCAACTGGGTCTTCAGCATTTTGATATGGTGACGTTTGGATCAGCCAAAGATGTCATGTTATCTATTGCGCCGACGCATCAAGAAGGGCTCAAAGCCAGTTTAAATTTATTGGGCGCTGCTGGTGATCAGCAGTTACAAGATCAATATAAAAATTTGATTATGCAAACTTTCCCAACGGCCAATATGGTCAGTGCGAATTTCGTCGGACCCCAGGTCGGTGCTGAATTAGCCCAAAAGGGGATGTTGGCTATGGTCATAGCTGTCATTGCCATCATGATTTACATCGGCTTGAGATTTGAAATGCGATTTGCAGTCAGTGCTGCTGTCGCCTTGGCCCATGACCCCATTATTATTTTGGGAATTTTTTCTTTATTTAATCTCAAATTTGATTTAAACGCTTTGGCGGCCGTGTTGGCTGTGATTGGGTATTCTTTGAATGACACCGTGGTTGTCTATGATCGAATTCGAGAGAATTTTAGAAAATTAAGACAGTCTACGGTCACTGAAGTAGTGAATAGAGCAATCAATGACACCTTGTCTAGAACCATTATGACGTCAGGATTAACTCTATTAGTCGTCGTGGTTTTGTTTTGTTTGGGCGGGCCATCGATACACGGTTTTTCCTTAGCTTTAATGATTGGTGTTATTGTCGGAACGTATTCGTCTATTTATGTCGCTGGGGCATTAGCAGTCATGTTAGGGCTGGATAGGCGGGCGTTGTTGCCATCGCAACAAAAAGTTGATGATCTACCGTAATGCCGCCCCCTCTCTGCCCCTTGACTTCGTCTTCGGGTCTGTCTCTCCCGCGGGGGGAGAGACGATTTCCGTTCTATGAAAAGCCTTCGCAATACCCCTCAAAATTCTCTCTAAAAACCTAAAAATAATCCAAAAAAAAGCGTTGAGTTCACCCGCCTAACTCTGTATAGTCCGCCCGCTTCCTTGCTCTGGGGCATTTTTCCAGGGCTTATCTGTCTGATAAACCATAAGGGGTATATAAGCATGAGACATTATGAAGTGGTCTTCATGGCGCATCCGGACCAAAGTTCGCAAGTGCCTACCATGATTGCCAAATATCGAGAAATCGTAGAAACCAAAGGCGGGAAAATTCACCGTCTCGAAGATTGGGGCCGTCGTCAATTGGCTTATCCGATCGAAAAATTACACAAAGCGCATTATGTTCTAATGAACATCGAAGCCTGTACAGATGCTATCAAAGAGCTCCAACATGCGTTTCGTTATAACGATGCCATTTTGCGTAATATGATTTTGCAACAAGATGAAGCCGCTACTGAGCCTTCTGTTATTTTGCAACCTCGCGAAGAACGCCGTGAACGTCCATCGTTCCATAGTCAAAGGGAAGAATCATGATGCAACAGCAGTTCCGTAGACGTAAGTCCTGTCGTTTCAAGAAAGAAGGCATTAAGACTATTGATTATAAAGATATCAATATGCTGAGATCTTATATCAGTGAGAGTGGGAAGATTGTTCCTAGTCGTATCACCGGCACCAGTGCAAAGTATCAACGTCAATTATCGACCGCTATTAAACGCGCTCGTTACTTGTCCTTGTTGCCTTATTGCGACCGTCATCACTAAGGAGTTATGACATGCAAGTCATTTTAAGAGAAAAAATTCGCAGCTTGGGTGATTTAGGTCAACTCGTGAATGTTAAGCCTGGCTACGCTCGCAATTTCCTAGTCCCACAAGGTCTGGCATTGCAAGCAACCAAAACTAATATGGAGCGTTTTGAAACAGAGCGTGCAGCTTTAGAAAAAGTTGCGGCTGATAAATTAAAAGAAGCTCAAGACCGTGCTAAGAAAATCGAAGCCATGAAAATTGTTTTATTGGCTAACGCAGGTGATGGCGGAAAACTCTTTGGTTCCATTGGAACAAAAGATGTTTCTGATGCTGTGACCGCTCAAGGCGTTGAGATTGAAAGACATGAAGTTCGTATGCCTCATGGTGTCATTCGTGAGTTAGGTGATTATCAAATCGCAGTGCATTTGCATACCGATGTTGAAGCCAAACTGATGGTTTCTGTTCAGTCTGATGGTCAATCTGTTTTTACTGAAAAGAATAAATCAGAAGACACTCGTATTGGATATTTTGATCCAGATGCAGACGACTAAAATAATAAAAATAAATCCAATTTTTCTGGATATTTTCTAAAAATTTAAAAGGGCCCGCGAGGGCTCTTTTTTTATTTATTTTTATTCATCATATTTAAAATTTTAATTCTCGAAACACTTGCAATCCGTGGGCTCATCGGGAATAATGCGCCCACTTTTTGCGGCACAGCTAGTGTTGCAAGGCGAGGAGCGGTAGTTCAGTTGGTTAGAATGCTGGCCTGTCACGCCGGAGGTCGCGGGTTCGAGTCCCGTCCGCTCCGCCAGTTCATGAAAGTGTAAAATTTTTTGCAATCGACCATTGCTTGGTATTTAGATCTAAGCGGCACAACCCTTTTGTAATATGAAATCTTTTGGCATAAGCCAAAATACGCGTGTCATAGTCAGGCCTATTAGGATTCGCAAAGTTCCAGCCTGGTAGATTAAAAGAAGCGATGCCATTTACCGTTGGAATATGCGTCTCTTGAGCCAGCATGATGGCAGTTACATTGTGGGCGTAACTTGCGCTCGAACATCCCGTCATCGTTGACATTTTTCCTTGATCTTTCCAGCCAGATACATAAAAAGCTTGGCAAATCTTAGGCGGCTGAAGGGGTAGTTGATCTCTCAAAAGCTCGGTTTTTCTATCTAACAAAAGATAAGGGTGATTGAGTTCTTCGAGGATTAAGTAAGCGCTAATTGAAATTAATAATAAAAATTTTAAATTTTTGGATTTAAAAATTGGGTTATTAAATAAATTAGACAGAAAATAAATCGCAATAATTATGACAGGGAAGGCTAGAAAAATTTGATAGGCCTCGATAACGCGTAACGCTTGAGCCCCTGGAATAAAACTATAAACAAAAAACCAAGCCGAATGGCCCTCAAAATTTAAAATCAAAGGCCAAGTTATCAGTGTTGTTATGGCCGTGATTGAAAGTAATTTAAGTTGTTTTTTACAACATAGAACTTTGATGCAACCCGCTAGAAAAAATAACAGCAGTAATAGGGGGAGCCCCGTATCGTAATATTCGCGATAATGCAGATCAGTCGGTAACAGTGGGCGATCGCTAGGATAAAAAAAATGATTAAAGAGAGCGTGTAATAAATTGTTATCTCCGACTTCAAAAATTCCAGAGATAGTTAACGAGTGAGAAATTTCAGCATATGACCGAACGCCTGTTTCTAAGGTTTTTGGATAAAAAGTAAAAACAAAGGGTGATAAAAAAACCAAAGCACAGACGACAATAAAAATAATAAGGCCCCAATGTTCTAAGAAAATATTTTGAAGAGTAAATTTTGTTTTTCTGAACTGAGTTTTTGGCATGGCGAATAACATCAAGAGAAAAACTAGGCTGAATGCCAGAGAGAAAAAAAGAAAAAACCAGGCCATATAGAAACAAGTCATACACCAGCCGCCTAGTAATAGGCCTGCTAAGAGACCCCAAATACAGAAGTAATAAGGTTTATCTTGTTTGAGCGCGCAGACACTATTCCAAATTAGTAAAGATAAAAGGGGGGCCAAAGCAACCGTGTCTAATTCAAGTCTTGAGCTATGGATTGTCATGTTATTGCTCAAGGTAAAAATCACAGCGCCTAATAAAGCCCAGTAAAATTCAAATTTGAAAATCTTTCGACATAAAAAATAAAAAGATAAGAATCCAATCGATTTAATTAACAGCCCTGCTAGTTCAGCTGAAATAAACGGATTAAAATTTAACGCTCTAAAGGGCCAGTAAGCCATGCCGACTAGGAAATAGGCATCGGTCTGGGCAATCGTATCTCGGTAGGGGTAGTAATAATGGACATCAGACCAAGAATCGTGAGCGACAAACACATGGAACCAGTGTTCGAGTAGGGCGGCCTGAATCACTGCATCGTAAGCATTATCACTGGGCAAAAATAAAAAATGGTTGAGAATTTGATAGCGTTCGAGCGTCAGTAGACAGAGGATTAATGCTATAAAAATCAAAATAAATTTTAGGGCTTTTTGGTATTTATTTTTTATTGGGAGCATTTTTCTTGCACAGGATTTTCTTGAGTATTTATTTCAAGATTTTTTTCTAAAGAATGATCGAGAAGCCCCATCAATGGATAGATAGATTTAGTAGGAACCATACGGATATCTTGTCCTAAGAAAGAAAGTATGAGCTGTAAGCCGATAATCAAAGGAAGCGCTGATAACATAACGGTTCCCGCTGAGACAGTCAGATGACTAGTAATAGACTGATGCCATTGATCCATGCCAAATATCAAACCAAATAAAACCAAACATAAGCCTAAAGGCAGTTCGATCGAGGCCAGAGACATATCTCGTAAGTAATAATTATAAAAAATTCTTTTAAAGAAATTTTTAATATGGCTAGACAAAAAATTTGAAAAAATTTTAGCAATTTTAAGATTGGATTTTTCGTCGTTGTATTGAGCCACCATGGGAATATCTATCACAGAGGCTCTCAAAATATTTAACCTAAATAAAAGATCTGTTTCAAAAAAATAGCGGTTGCTGATTTTTTCTAAGGGCAGCAAACGGACAATATTAATATGTATCGCCGTGTAGCCATTGGTGGGATCAAATAAATTCCAATAACCCGTCGAGAGCTTTGCCATAAAAGATAAAACAGCGTTTCCAAAGAGTCTTATTTTTGGCATGCCTTTTAGTTTTTCTAAATCAAAAAAACGATTGCCTTTGGTGTAATCCGCCTGACCTGAAAGAATGGGAAGTATAAAGCTAGGAATGAGTCTGGGGTCCATTTGACCATCACCATCGATTTTAACAATGATGTCTATGTCACCGGCTTCGAGCGCCGCTTGATAGCCTTTCATAACGGTTCCTCCCACGCCCAGGTTATGAGAATTTTTAATAATTTTTACTCGAGGGTCATAGCAATGGGCTTTAACAAAATCGCCGGACTGTTCGGGGCAAGCATCATCGATGACATAAATACGGGAGACTTCGCTGCCAATTTGAGCCAGCACTTTTAGGATGTGTCGACGTACTCGATAGCAGGGGATAACTACGGCAATTTTGAGCAGGGGAGTCATAACCATCAGTGCTTGAGTCGTCTCTAAATGAAAAAGCGGGGCGAGTATAGAGAGCACTTTAAGACAATCAATTTGTGTATTGAATCAAAGGATGATTCCAGTTTTTTTATCCGCACCCAGCTCCTGTGTGCAATGACGAAGAGCTTGGCGAACTTGGATTATTCGCAAAAATGGTCGCTATGATTTTTTGAGTGCTTGTTTTTCCAAACAGATGCCAGTTTTTATGCTCTGCAATGATCGGGTGGGCTTTAATTTCTATCCATTGAGTAATTTAAATTTGGCTGAGTTTTTTGTAGGGGCAGCCGGCGGGATGCTCTTAGTATTCAATTGTTCATCCGAGAATTGTCATGGAGTTAATGGGTCTCTAACAGGCTGATAAAAATCATCATCCCGGATACTAATTCTCAAAATTCCCGTGAGGCACGTTCTGGTTTACAATGCGCCGCTTTTTTTCTGGGTATTAGCTAAATCGGGGTTTTAAATATGGCTGTAGATTTTGGGATTGGCGTCGATGATTTCAGTAAAATTATCGATAAAAAAAATACATATATTGACAAAAGTCTCTTGATAAAAGACCTGCTACAAGACTCTTCTGATGTCATTTTATTCCCTCGCCCCAGAAGATTCGGCAAGACTTTAAATATGTCCATGCTGAAATATTTTTTTAATATAAGAGATCAAGAAAAATCTAAAGATTTATTTAAAAATTTAAATATTTTTCAATATCCAGAATTTTTAAAACATCAGGGAAAATATCCCGTAATTTATATTTCTCTCAAAGAAATCAAAAAAGATAACTATGAAGACGCAATGGATGCCATCAAGATTCTCATTCAGCGTTTATTTACTCAGCATGCGGATTTGCTTGATCAACTACCCGAAAATCTACAGGGTTATTTTGACAGACTTTTACATGCTACAGCTTCTGATGCTGAACTGGCTCAAAGCCTAAAATTTCTGTCTGAAATCTTAGAAAAAAAATATGGCCAAAAAGTTTGGATTTTAATAGACGAATATGACACGCCCATTCATGCCGCTTGGGAATTTAAATTTTATGAAAAATTAAAATTATTTATGCAAGGTTTTCTAGGCGCAGCTTTAAAAAGCAATGAAAG
>CANJUQ010000006.1 GCA_947478175.1 Thiotrichales bacterium
GGCTTGAAATTACGAACCCAAGCCGTTTGCATCTCGACGATGAAATGCCGACCGTTTTGGTCTTTGCATAAAACATCCGCGATGGTTTTTTTAAATTCTGGAATTTCCGGGACGAGCTCTTGAGGTAAATATTCTACTTCGATAATTTCACGACCGTTTTCTAAGGGCAGCAAAGCATTGAGAAAACTTTTCATAAGATGCGGGTGCTGTCCAAAGATTTTTTTAAAAACGACATCAGAAGTGGGGGCTAGATATTTTGACATGAAAAATTTCCGTAAAAAAATCAGTAAAAACTGGACGATCTGGATAATTAGGCTGGGTGAACAGGGCGAAATTGTACAGAAATATTATTCAAGGTAAACAATAAATATCATGAGTTTTTATGGATTCTTGTTTTTGGGTTAATTTTGATATTTCCAACCAGTACGTGTAATATTTATGCACTTATTGGCTGTAATCTTTAAAAATTAGCAGGTTTCTAATGGCAAATAGTCTAATTACCCTGAGAAAATCGCTGCCATTCAATGAATTTGATTACCAGGCACTCTCCAACGCCTTGAAAGATTACGCTCAAATCCGTTCCAAAATTCAGCAGTTATTAAAAACAGGCGCCATCATTCGCATCAAAAAAGGCCTGTATGTTTTTGGACCCGAACTCACTCAAGGTCTGATTTCAAAAGAACTACTAGCTAACTGGATCTATGGGCCGTCTTATTTATCTCTCGAATATGCTCTGTCTTTTCATCATATGATTCCAGAGCGGGTCTACACATTGACGTCTGTGACCACGAAAAAAAATAAACACTTTAAAACACCCTTAGGTGAATTTAGTTATGGCTACTTAAATCAGACCCTGTATCCCCTAGGTATTACTTCTGTCTCTATTGATTCTCAGAGAAATATCCTGATCGCGACGCCTGAGAAAGCATTGATAGACACTCTTTATTTTTCAAATATCACAGCATTCAAAAATGATCAGGACATTGAAACTTGGCTATTGGAAGATCAAAGAATCAACCCTGAAATCTTAGCCACCCTAGATATCTCTTTACTATCTAAATGGTTACCCCTCTACGCACGCCCAACCGTCAGAGCGCTAATTCAATGGATTTGTGACAGGGCTCAACAAAGTCTTTTTACTCATGAATAATTTAATTGCTACTTGGCTGAAGCAATACCCAGGCCAAACGACTGAAGATTATTTACAGGTCTTGCATGAAATTTTTCAAGAAATTGCTCTGCTAGGTTTATGGCGTTCTAAATTTTTTGAACATGCCGCTTTCTATGGTGGGACTGCGCTTAGAATTTTGTATGGACTAGATAGATTTTCAGAAGACTTAGATTTTTCTTTATTAAAACATTCAAAAAATTTTGATTTAGAGAGTTATAACCAGGCTATAAAAGCTGAACTCCGTGCTTTTGGTTTCGAAGTTGAAGTCAAAACAAAAGAAAAACAGACGTCTATTAAATCAGCCTTTATTAAAGCCAATACACGTCAGCAATTGATCTCTATTGAAGCACCTAAAAATTTTATTACTGCCTTACCACGCGATTATTTAATTACGATCAAAATGGAAATCGACACGGACCCACCGCTCGATTTTGAAACAGAATCTCGTTATTTATTTAAACCCATCCCCTTTAGTATTTTGACTTTTAATCAGTCTTCTTTATTTGCAGGAAAGCTTCATGCGATTTTGTGTCGACAGTGGAAGACAAGAGTTAAGGGCCGCGATTTTTATGATTTCCTCTGGTATTTAAAACAAAACATTCAGCCTGATTTAAAACATCTGAGCGCAAGATTAATTCAATCAGGACATCTGACGCCTGGAAAATTATTAGATAAAAAACACCTTCAAGAACTTTTATTAGCTCGACTAGACACTTTGGATATTGATCAGGCAAAAAAAGACGTCCGGCCTTTTTTACAGAATCCAGAAGTATTAGAAGCCTGGTCGATTGATTTATTTAAAGCGGCGGTTTTGAAATTATGTCATGTGCGGGCGGACACATAGGTCCGCCCCTACGAAAAAAATCAAAGAAAAATCAATCGGCCAAAATCTTAATATAAGACTCTGCTTTTAATTTCGTTTGCCAAGCTTCTACAGCTTTTTCTGCTTTTTGCTGGAACAAAGCATCACGAGCCTGAGAGTCCTCATAAGCTTGAGTGTCATTCTGCTGGCGTTGGCCTAGTAATTTCACAAGGAACCACTGGTTACCTAGATTAAATGGCTCTGAAATTTGACCCTCTTTCATATTCACCACTTCTGCGCCAACACCCATGGGCATATCAGAAGGTGTCACCCAACCTAAATCTCCACCCTGGCTGGAAGACGCATAATCTTCAGAATTGGCTTCGGCTAACTTGTCAAAAGAACTGCCATTTTTAAGGCTGTTATAAATTCCCAACATCTGCGTATGCGCTTGGCTAGAAGATAAAATAGGGCTAGTTTTGAGCATAATAATTTGCAGATGATATTGAGTAACAAAATGATCTTGAGATTGATCATTTTTTTCTGAAATTAATTTCAGCAGATAAAAACCATTGTCACTTTGAATCGGCCCAACAATATCTCCTGCTTTCATAGTTTCTAATGGCTGTTCAAATAAAGTCGGCAGTTGATCTAATGTTTTGTCTTTGATTAAGCCGCCCTGCAAGGCGTCATCGGCTTGGGAGTAACGCATCGCTGCGGTTGTAAAATCTAAGCCTTGCTGAATTTGTTTTAAAACACTATTCGCTTTGGCTTTAGCCTGATCCAAGTCTTGGGGCGTTGGGTTATCTGGGGCAGAAATCAAAATATGAGAGAGCGTGTATTGAACATCAGGATGCGCATTTTTGTTTTGATTATTTAAATAATTCGATACGTCCTGATCTGAGATAACAATACTGCTTGCAACGGCAGATTCTTCAAGTTTTCTAATTATTAATTTATTTTTTAAGATCTCTCGATATTGATCAAACGGAATTCCGTTTGCACTCAAGACCGCCTGTAAATTTTTAGCCGTCGTATTATTTTGCTGGCAAATTTCAGCAATGGATTGATCTACGTCTTGATCTGAAGCCGTAATATGATTTAACGCAGCCATCTGAAGGGCAATCTTCTGCAAAATTAACTGATCTAAAACTTGCGGCCTAATTTGATCGACTGACGGCGGCGTGATCCCAGACATACGGGCCTGCCCTAAGGTTTCTTGTAAAGCTTGATCGAGCTCCGATTGGGTAATCACCTGATCATTCACAATGGCTACCGCACGGTTAATCAAAACAGGAGCTTGTATGATCATTGGAGGAGGTGTTGGAGCCTGCGCAGGTATTTTATTAGCCTGGGTTTGAACGAGTGTTTTAATAAGACTGGGTTGGTTGGCATAGCCCTCCGCGCTTAATAAAAACAAGCTTGAAATTAAAACAAGAAACCAAGAAGAAGCCTTATGCATCATTATTCTCACAGTCATAAACTAAAAATTAAGGGGAAAATCCGGAGCCATTAGACCCGGGTTGATAACCTGGGATCTGGCGAGCGAGGTATTGTATCTTCGAGCTTCCTACATTTCCAAGGCCTTTCAGCTGGAACTGAATAGCAACGGAGGAAGTCGACGGCCCATCCAGGCCATTAGGGTCATTGACATCTTGGTTAAGCAAATAACGATGCCAGATAAGTCTAACCGCCCAAGAGCAAGGACTGTATTCAATCCCGCCATAACTATCGATCGTTCTTTTTTGATTGGTCGAATAATTCCAACTGCCAATAAGATTCCAGAGGGGCGTCAATTGCCATAAAAAAGAAGTCGTCAATTGAGCCAACATAGGAGGCGGGACGCCTTCTAATAATTGCTCGTTACTTAATAAAGAATAATCCGTTCGGTTAGAGCCAAAACCAATATTAAAAATATGATGGGGGTCTGGCAAATATTGCAATTGATAGGTTTGGGTATCAAACATGTGATTCGTCTGATCAAACGTAAAATCATAATGAAGCTTCAACGCCGTCGTCAGCCAGATATTGGCCTGAGCGGCAATGTCTGAGAAAGCCTGGTCATAATCTGGATTTTCATTTGGCAAACAATTATTAGCTGGCGTGGACTGGCATAGGGACACGCGACGATCTTGAAAATAAGCCGTCTGACCTATTCCCGCATCTAATAATTCACTCCCTGAATCGTTATTGAACGATGTTGATAAAGCATAACTCAACTGATTTGCATCACCCTGCCTGTCTAGGCCATTGAATCTATTCGTTGCAAAAAGCGAGTCATAATTAAACTGAATAATCGAGCTATCAAACGACGGGAAATTATTTTGATCTCGATACGGGACATAAAGATAAAATAATCTTGGCGTCAACGTCTGTTCATAGTTTTTATTTAACACCCCAAAACTACGGTCAAAATTTAACCCTGTATCTAGATCTAAGATGGGATCAATCATCGAAGGCTGGGCTTGAGAAAAACCATTTTGAGCAGAATTAGACAAACTATAAGCCGTTCCCTGAGCGCCTAAAGACGGCGTAAAATATCCATAACTTTGGGTGAGTGGCGCTGAAATCGTCGGTCGGATACTCACTCTTCCACCCTCAATCGGCCCGGGTTCATCAGTGAGATCATCTTTTTCAAAATTAGTCAGCTGGCTTGATAAAGAAAGATTGAGTTTGCCACCCGCAAAATTAGAAGTCTGCGTTGAAAAATCTAACTCAGGCTCTGTGTTATATGGCCGGTTCCCCAAATCCAAATCTTGATCGACAATTTTATAATCTCGAATGTAAGCCGCCGCAGCCCAGTTATTATTATTTGAAGTTAAGTTAATCTCTCGATCTAAATAAGACTGATTTGAAATTTGAGCACTATTAGTTTCTAGATCCGAAAAATAATTGGGGTCACTCACATCGTTATAGTTCACACCCATATGCCAAAAATTACTGAGCTGCGTCGACTGGGTATAATTCACTAACCAGCGACTCATATGAGCTTCTTGATCGTCAGGTAAATAATTAGTGTTTAAAACACCTGAAGTATTACTGGTTAGATATCTAAAATTATTATCCATCATGACGCCGCGCCGCATGAGCCAAGTCGGCGTAACCGTGTCGTCATAGTTAGGCGCCAAATTTAAATAATACGGCGCAGAGACTGTAAATCCGCTTGAACCACTGGAAGAAAAATCTCCATATAAAAAACCAGTCTGGCGTTCTTTAGAAAGCGGGAAAGAAAAATACGGGAAATAAAAAACAGGAACTCTTTGGATATATAAAACTGCATTATCCGCATAGCCGCGTTCAGTCATTTTATTTAAAACAATTTTACTGGCATAAAAATGCCAAGTGTCATCGTCGGGCGTGGCCGTCGTATAAGTCGCATGATCAAATTGAAATAAAGTCTGAGAAAGCTGGTGCAGCACAGCCGCTTGGCCTTGGGCATATCCTGTAAAATTAGGGGGGGAAGTATTATTCGCGCTGTTAGCCCAATCGGTCTGAACTTTGAGCAAATAATAAGCATTGGTTAAGGTCGCTTGATAAGTATAAAGATTGGCTTTTAAAGTCTGCGCATAGAGCATCTCACCAGGTTGTCTAATCCGAACATCCCCATGGGCTTGAATCCGCTCTAATTTATTAGAGTCATCAGAGTCATCGTCGTTAGGATAAAGCGTGACGTGATCCGCCGTCATTTCACGGCCAGGTTGCAAAATTTTGACATTTCCATTGAGCTCAACATCACCGCCCAACGTATATTTTTTTTGATTAGATAAAACTTGGGAGACAGACTGATCCAAGGGTTCTTCTTGACTGAGATTATCAAAATGAGGTTCGTAATAATGCCCCCCACAAAGAGAACAATTATCAGAATTACTACTATCAGAATCACTATTATCAGGAATCCAACCCAGAATCTGATCTTTTTCAAAAATAGCTTCTTGTAAATTGACATGGCTTGAAGGCGAATGAACCAGACCACTGCAAGACCATTTACCATCGACTGGCTGACAAAGCCAAGCTTCACCATAGGGATTACCAGGAAGATTTTCAGCTGAAATAAAAATGGGGGGGAATATTAAAAATAAAAAAACAAATAAAAAAAAGGGAAAGATAAAAACTAAAAATAGCTTTCTCCCTTTTTTAAAATTAATAAAACTATCCCAAAAAATCTTTCGCACGCCCTGAAAACAACCTGATTAATATAAAAAAACGGCGCAGTATATCGATCTGAAGCTTTGGCGACTACTTGATTAGCCTTGATTAATCTTAATTTTCAGAAAATTGCAGCCCAAATTTCATGGCTTGCCCTTAAAGACAAGACCCTTTAAGATATGTAGAAACATACGTACAAAAAGAGAGAGTTAACTCTATGAAAATTACCGCATTTTCAAGCCGTGCTTTCAACCAAGATGCTAGTAGAGCTAAAAAAGCAAGCCTCAACGGACCTGTGTTTATAACGGATCGAGGGAAATTAGCTCATGTCTTAATGACAGCTGAGTACTACCAACAGCTAGTTTCTGAACAGCAATCTTTAGTTGATCTTCTAGCAATGCCTGGTGCTGATGAGATTGAATTTGACCCACCAAAATTTTCAGGTCCCTCATTCAAACCTGCGGATTTTTCATAATGTATTTACTCGATACCAATATTCTTTCTGACCTTCGTAAAGCAAAATCTCATAAATCCCATGCAAATTTAGCGAAATGGATTAAAAGCCATCCTGAATCTAGTTTCTTTATTTCTGCAATTACTCTCGTAGAGATAGAAACAGGTATTCTCCTAATAGAGCGGCGAGACCCAGCTCAAGGCGCTTTACTCCGAGAGTGGTTTGAAACGCATGTGCTCACCACTTTTGAAAAACGAATCCTTTCAGTAGACCTTGATGTAGCCAAGCAATGTGCCTCTCTGCATGTACCTAATAGACGCCCAGAACATGATGCTCTCATTGCAGCTACTGCCCTGACACACGGTTTGATCGTAGTCACACGCAACTTAGTAGATTTTGAACCCATGGGCGTAGAGGTTTTTAACCCCTGGGAAGCCGAGAACGCATTATCATGAATATTTTCCAGAAGACCTACGTCATCGGCGACGTCCAAGGCTGCTATGACCCGCTCATGCGTTTATTAGACAAAATTAATTTTAATGAAAATAACGATCAGCTCTGGTTTACAGGAGACCTAGTCAATCGCGGCCCAAAATCTTTAGAAGTCTTGCGTTTTGTTAAAAAAATTAAAGCCATTACCGTCCTAGGCAATCACGATATTCATTTAATTACTGCTTATGACGGCTGCTACAAACCTCATTTTAAAGACACGCTAGAAAATATTCTCCAAGCCCCAGATGCCGAAGAATTAATCAACTGGCTTCGAGAACAGCCCTTACTTTATGAAAAAAATATTAACCAAAATAATTTTGGTTTGGTCCATGCAGGGGTCTTACCTCAATGGTCCTGGCAAGAGACTAAAAATTATGCCCATGAAGCTGAAAGTTTTTTAAAAAATAAAAAAAGCTGGCTCGAAAATATCACCCAATTCTATGGCAACGAGCCATCTAACTGGGATTCAAATTTAATAGGCCTAGATCGTTTAAGAATTATTTTTAATGTTTTTACACGCCTGCGAATTTGCAAAGCCAATGGCGAATGCGATTTTTCTTTTAAGGGCCCCATTAACCAAATTCCCAAAGATTATTACCCTTGGTTTGATATTCCCCATCGCAAAACAGACGCTCAAAAAATTCTATTTGGTCATTGGTCCCATCTTAGAGGCCAAAGCAATCACCCCAATGCGATTGCACTAGATACAGGCTGTGTGTGGGGAGATGTTTTGACAGCTTATTGTCTAGAAACAGGAGAATTTCATCGTTCTTTATGATCTTGATCAAGCCGGCTAATTTATAGCTAATTTACAAATCGTAAGTTACAAATCGTAAGTTATAATTAAAAATATAAAATAATATTTATTTATCAAGCAATTGCACAAGCCCTTCCATCACTCAGAGTTTTATGACCATGACCCAAAAAATCCTCGATCTCGCCGTTGCAACCACGAACCAAGGCAAATTTAAAGAGCTCCGCGCTAAGCTCACGCCCCTAGGGATAACGCTTTATCCCATGAGTGAATTTGGCGATTTTGATATCGAAGAAACAGGGCTTACTTTTGTCGAAAATGCCATTTTGAAAGCGCGTTATCTTTCAAGAATTTCCAAGATGCCAACACTCGGCGATGATTCTGGATTAGTCGTCGAAGCTTTGGGGGGCGCACCGGGAATTTATTCAGCCCGATATGCCGGCCCCCATGCGAAAGATTCAGAGAATTACCAAAAGCTCTTACACGAAATGCGAGAGATTCCTCAGACTTTTAGACAGGCTTATACCTATTGTGCGTTGGTCTTAATGCTCCATGAGAACGACCCCGCACCCAAAATTTGTACGGGAAAGATGTCCTGCGAAATTCTGACAGAACCCCGGGGTTCTCATGGCTTTGGATATGACCCGGTTCTTTATGTCCCAGCGTTAAATCAATCTTTGGCTGAGCTATCAATGGATATCAAAAACGAAATTAGCCATCGGGCAAAAGCCATGGATCGATTGTTGGAAGCAATTAAACAGTAGCCAATCCTATGCCACCATCCCATAGCCCCCCAGCACCCTTTCAGGTAAAGTGCCACGAATTTTACACAGGCAAAAAATCTAAACATAAAAAAACATGGGCATTATGGAACAGGCTTATTTCAAATTAATTCAATCTATCGGCGAAGACCCCAATCGTGAAGGCTTAATTAAAACCCCAGAGCGCGCGGCAAAAGCCATGGCTTATTTAACCCAGGGTTATGAAATTTCTTTAGAAGAAGTTATCGGCGATGCTTTGTTTACTTCAGACAATGATTCCATGGTAATCGTTAAAAACATTGAATTTTATTCTCTCTGTGAGCATCACTTACTGCCATTTTGGGGCCGCTGCCATGTGGGGTATTTACCCAAAGGCAAAGTATTAGGTCTTTCTAAAATTCCGCGTTTAGTTGATTGCTTTTCCAGAAGATTACAAATTCAAGAAAATCTAACCAAACAAATCGCTGACACTCTCTTAGAAATCACAGGCGCTTCAGGCGTCGGCGTCGTCATGGAAGGCCAGCATATGTGCATGATGATGCGTGGGGTGTCTAAGCAAAATGCCCAAATGACAACGTCTTCGATGCTGGGGCAATTTCGAGAAAGTGCGAATACCCGACAGGAATTTTTGCAGTTGATTAGGCCAACTATTTAAAACCTACTACTGACCCAACTTGGATCTCCATCAAAAAAGTTCAGCACCCGCTTCCATCACAGACTTAGCTAATGCTTTATCAAAAGTTGCTAGTGTTGCCCCTAATCTCAAAGCAAGGTCTAAATAAGTCGCGTCATAAGCAGTCAGCGAATGCCTTCGAGCCAGCGCCATTAAAGGCTCTCTTCTGGAAATAGGCGATGCACTATCTGTCATGATGGGTAATTTGGATAAACGGTTTATGTAATCAATCACTTGTGCCTCTGTCAGGATTTTTCGTCGCTCACCGACTAAAAGCGCGTTGGCTATTTCTGTATGCCATAAAGTAGGAACAACCACTTCATATTCTTGGAGAGATAAAAGCAATTTATCTGCTTTCTTTTTTTCTTCGGGATTAGACCGTTCAAAAATCCAAGCCAGTGCCATGGAGGCATCTAAAATCAGATTCATTATTTACGCCCTTCAGCAATCAAGCTTTCTATTTCTTTTGCAGCCACACCTTTAATTCTGGGAAAACTGCGCATTGCTTCAATCGCCACTTCAGCGTTCTCTCTCTGAAGACGCTCTGTCGGGATTAAATCTGCAATTGGACGCCCCCGAAGTGTAATGGTGTAACACGCACCATTCTCAACATCTCGCAATAGGGCAGACAAAGTAGCCTTAGCATCGAAAGACCCAACTTCTTTATACATAACAATCACCTACGTTAAACCTAGTTCACTACCTGGTTTATTCTAACCAGTCGAGAAAAATCAGCAAGAAAATTTATACACCGATTTTGAATTACCTCTTAAACCCATCCATCCATTACACTACCGTCCCAAAATTTTTAATTACAAAAACCCATGCTCCAGCGCTTAATTATTCAAAATTTTCGAAATATCCCCTCGCTGGAATTTTCACCTTCTTCTCAATTTAATTTTATTACGGGCTCCAATGGCTCTGGCAAGACTGCTTTCTTAGAAGCTATTTATTTTTTATCCCATGGCCGGTCTTTTAGAACTCTCAAATTTTCTAGATTAATTCAGCAAGAACAAAACGGTTTTACTTTATTTGGTGAGCTTTCCCAAAATAACCAAACCCATCAAATAGGCGTCTCCAGAGATCAATCTGGCAATGGCAAATTAAAACTAGATGGTGCGTTATTACATTCTCATGTCCCTGTCACCCAGTTATTACCCAGCTTATTAATTAACCCCGAGCTGTATTCTCAATTTTGGCAAGGCAGTGCTCCAAGGCGATCTATTTTGGACTGGGGTTTGTTTTATCAAGAACCTGAATTTTTAAATTTATGGCAGCGCTGTAGCCGAGTTTTAAAACAAAGAAACTCAGCTTTAAGACAAAACAGTCCTGATAATTTAATTACCCTGTGGGATGAAACTTTAATTTCACTTTCAGAAAAATTAGATTTTTTCAGAAAAAATTATTTTGAAAATTTATCTGATTTAATCCAATCCAAATTGAAAGATTTTTTACACGATCAATCCATTCAACTTTTTTATCACAAAGGCTGGCCGTCAGAAAAAAATAAAGATAAAGATAAAAATTTGGGAGATTATTTAAAAGACCATTTGGAACAAGATAAACAACTGGGACATACCTACTATGGCCCGCATCGGGCGGATATTAAAATCAAAGTCCATGCCGATTTTCATCAGGCGAATGCCCAGGAAATTTTATCGCGAGGCCAACAGAAAAAATTGATTACGACACTTAGATTGGCTCAAGGTCAATTATTAGAAAAAAATACAGGTCGTCCTTGTTTTTATTTATTAGACGACCTGGCGTCTGAGTTAGATTTAATTAATAGAAAAGAGTTATTAGATCAATTATCAGATATGTCCTCGCAGATCTTTATGACAGCCCTAGCGCCTGATTTATTTGATCTGAAAAATATTTCGCAGGGGTATCGGAATGTCGAGATGGACTTACAAATAAATAAGATAAAAAACACTGTGTAATATGTTTTAAAAATTATTATATTTATGAGATAAAGCACATCTGAAATTAAGATAAATTTAAAAATTTTAAAGGATGAGATATGTCAGAAATTTCAAAAAAAACAGAATCACAAAACGCCATTATTTTATTTAAAACGGAAACTATTCGAAGAGCTTGGCATGAGAACGAATGGTGGTTTTCAATCGCCGACGTCGTAAAAGCCTTGACAGGAACAGTGAATCCAACCGACTACATCAAAAAGATGTGTATTCGTGACGAGCCTCTCTCCAAAGGGTGGGGACAATTTGTCACCCCCCTTTCAATCGAAACCAGAGGCGGAAAACAAAAAATCAACTGTGCCAACACCGAATCCCTTTTAAGAATTATCCAATCTGTCCCCTCACCTAAAGCTGAACCCTTCAAACTCTGGCTTGCCAAAGTCGGCTATGAACGTATTCAAGAAATCGAGAATCCTGAACTTTCTCAAGAACGCATGACCGACTTAAAGCTGGTCTTCGCCCTGCTGAGTGAGAAAGTAACAACTAAAATTTCATCTCAAGAAAAACCTGGAAATTTTGAAAAAAGCAAAAAAAAAGATTAGGGATACTAACCCCAAAACCCCTCTCGCCGCCTCGCGTGCTGGCGGGTGTTCTGTTAAACTCTCGCCCGTTTTTCAGCCCTAATTTCTAGGGATTTTTCCAGGAGTTTTACAACGTGACTGATCAAGCAGCCGATAGCGCTATTTTGTCTAATCAAAATCAAATCAATAACAATGTTTACGATGCGTCCAGCATTCAGGTCCTAGAAGGCTTAGAAGCCGTCAGAAAACGCCCCGGCATGTACATTGGCGATCCTGACGATGGAACTGGTTTGCATCACATGGTCTTTGAAGTCGTTGACAACGCCATCGATGAAGCCCTCGCAGGCCACTGTAATAAAGTCACTGTCACTATTCATAACGACGAGTCGATTACGGTCGAAGATAACGGCCGTGGCATCCCGGTCGACATGCATGAAAAAGAAAAAAAATCTGCCGCAGAAGTCATCATGACCATTCTGCATGCCGGCGGTAAATTCGATAATAACTCTTACAAAGTCTCTGGCGGTTTACACGGCGTCGGGGTTTCTGTTGTTAATGCCCTCTCCGAAGTTCTTGAACTTACTATTTACAGAAACGGCAAACGACATTTTCAGGTCTATCACTTAGGTGATCCCGATGCGCCTTTAGCCGTCATGGAAGATTCCCCATTACGGGGAACCATGGTTAGATTCAAACCTTCACCCAAAATATTCTCGAATGTTTTGACTTTTAACTATGACACCTTGGCCAAAAGACTCAGAGAACTCTCATTTTTAAATTCTGGCGTCCATATTGTTTTAAAAGACGAACGCGGCGAAGGTCGCTTAGATGAATTTAGATACCAAGGCGGTATCAAAGCTTTCGTCGAATATTTAAATACCAATAAAACCCCTGTAAACCCTTCAGTGATTAATATCATTGGCGAGAAAGACGGCATCGTGGTCGAAGTGGCTCTTCAATGGAACGATGGTTTTTCAGAGACTTTATTTTGCTATACCAACAATATTCCTCAACGCGACGGGGGGTCCCATTTAGCCGGCTTCCGCGCTGCGATGACCCGGACTTTAAATACTTATATTGAAAACGAAGGTATTGCTAAAAAACATAAAATTTCGACCTCGGGCGATGACTCTCGAGAAGGCTTGACTGCTGTTCTTTCTGTCAAAGTTCCTGATCCAAAATTTTCTTCTCAGACCAAAGACAAATTAGTTTCTTCTGAAGTCAAACCTGTCGTTGAATCTTTAGTCGCTGAGAAGCTCAATAATTATTTATTAGAACACCCCTCAGAAGCTCGCTTAATTACGGGAAAAATGATCGATGCGGCAAGAGCTCGTGAAGCGGCTCGTAAAGCTCGCGAAATGACCCGCCGTAAAAGTGCGTTGGACATTGCAGGCTTGCCCGGTAAATTAGCCGACTGCCAAGAAAAGGACCCCGCTCGTTCCGAACTTTATCTCGTTGAGGGAGATTCGGCAGGGGGTTCTGCGAAACAAGCTCGCGATCGTCGTATGCAGGCGATCTTGCCTTTGAAGGGAAAAATCCTAAACGTCGAGAAAGCGCGTTTTGATAAAATGATCGCTTCTCAAGAAGTTGGGACTTTGATTACAGCACTCGGCTGTGGCATTGGCCGCGAAGAGTATGACCCCAACAAAACTCGCTATCACAAAATTATCATCATGACTGACGCGGACGTCGACGGCTCTCATATCCGGACATTGTTACTCACGTTTTTCTATCGCCAAATGCCCGAGCTGATAGAACGCGGTTATATCTACATTGCTCAGCCTCCGCTTTATAAAATCAAGCGTGGCAAACAAGAGCAATATCTCAAAGATGACAATGCGTTAAATAAACATTTAATCCAGATCGCTTTAGAAGATGCCGCGTTTTTCCCAACAGAAAAAACGCCAGCGATCACAGGCGTAGCGCTTGAAACGCTCATCCAGCAATACCAACAATCTGAAAGAATGATTCAGCGTCTCTCTCGTTCTTATCCAGAAAAAGTTCTAAGACTCATGCTGGAACACCCCATAGCCAACGCAGAACAAGAAACCTTAAAGACCTGGACAACCCAGATTCAACAAAAAATTTCAGCCATTAAAGACGCTAGAAATAGCTGGTCTATCGGCATTGAAAACTCTGAAATTGGCGCGGCTCAAATCAAAATTGATTTAATTTCTCATGGTGTTCATACCGAATATGTCCTAGGCGAAATGTTCTTTAAATCTCATGAGTTCAAAGAAATCCAACAGATCGCTTTAGCCCTCGAAGGCTTGGTTATCCCTAAGCAATCCATTATTTCCAGAGGTGAACGTCGGGAGCAAGTCGATTCTTTTATTCAAGTCGTCGATTGGTTAACAACTGAAGCTAAACGTGGTCAGCATATTCAGCGCTACAAAGGTCTTGGAGAAATGAACCCTGATCAACTCTGGGAGACCACGATGGATCCTGCAGTCAGAAGATTACTGAGAGTCACCATTGCAGACGCCGTCGCTGCGGATCAACTCTTCACGACTCTGATGGGCGATCATGTCGAACCTCGACGGAATTTCATTCAGGATAATGCGCTGAGAGTCATGAATCTGGATGTATAAATCAGGATTTTTTCTGGACGGACTTGCGCGTCTAATGGCACGGACTTAAGGTCGGCAAGGCTTATCTTGCTTGAATCCCCCTCTCCAATATTGGAGAGGGCAAGCCACGGTACAAGTGGTGCGGGAGAGGGATTTAAAAACAAATAACATAGTTACTTAAGATTAAATTTAATTAAAAATATTTTCTTTTTTAAAAGAATTTATGCATGAGTTTGTATGATTCAAAATTATTAAGCCTCTTGGCCTTCGTAGCGATTAATCTGCCTTCTCTATAAAATCGCGCGTCTTCACGATCTATTAAAAAATCATCCGAGCACAGACATGACAGCAAACAATTTAAATTCAGCACATCCAGCTTCAATCGATCTTATTATTTCAGCCGGTTGGGTCATCCCCATGAAAAACCCCAATGAATATTTCGAAAATTATGCATTGGCTATTCATGCGGGAAGAATTCTCGATCTAGGCCCTTCAGAAAAAATTCTCAAAAAATATAGCGCCAAACAAACCCTTCATCAGCCTGATCATGTGATATTACCTGGCTTTATTAATGCCCATACCCATATGCCCATGTCTCTCTTGCGGGGACTGGCTGATGATTTGCCCCTTATGAAATGGCTGAAAGAAAATATCTGGCCTGCTGAAGCCGCATGCGTCGGCCCAGAGTTCGCCAAAGACGGAACAGAATTAGCCTTGCTAGAAATGATCCAAGGCGGTGTGACCTGTGTGAATGACATGTATTTTTTCGCTGAAGAAATCGCCGAAGTCATTCATCGATCGGGCATCCGTGGCTTTGTCGCCAATTCAATTTTAAATATCCCCATGCCCTGGGCGCCGAATCTCGAAGACTGTTTTACTAAAGCTCAGCATATTTGCGAAACCGTCAAACAATACCCCTTAGTTAAAGCAACCCTTGCGCCTCATGCGCCTTATACCAACGACGAAAAAAGTTTACTTCGAGTGAAAGCGCTCGCTGAAAAATTTAATACGCCTATTCACATGCACGTCCAAGAAACACTGGCTGAAATTCATCAACACGACGTGCTCTATAAAGAACGCCCTCTTGAAACACTCGATCGACTAGGCCTAGTTTCCCCCAGACTCATGGCGGTCCATATGACTCAAGTTTCGCCTTCAGACATAGAACTACTAAGAACAAAAGGCGCATCGACCGTTCATTGCCCTGAATCCAACATGAAACTTTCTTCTGGATCATCGCCTGTTTCTTTATTACTCAAACAAAATATCAACGTCGCTTTGGGGACAGACGGCGCGGCGTCCAATAATAATTTAGACATTTTTGGCGAAATGCGATCAGCGGCTTTCATGGCAAAATTAACCACTGAAGACCCAGAAAGTCTCTCGGCTTATCAAGTGCTCTCCATGGCGACAATCAATGGCGCAAAAGCGCTAGGAATCAGTGCTGAGACGGGCTCTTTAGAAATAAATAAATCCGCAGATTTTATTGCAATCAATCTTAAAGACCCGGCAACCTTGCCTGTTTACAATCCTATTTCTCAAATAGTTTATGCCGCTCATCCCCACCAAGTCACAGATAGCTGGGTTGCTGGAAAGCAAATTTTAAAAAATTGCGAAATTTTAACTTTAGATGCAGATCAGATTTATCAACGTACAGAGATATGGCGTCAGAAAATTTCAATACTCGTCCAAAAGCCGACTAAATCTTAACGTTTTCTTATATGTAAAAATAAATCAATAAAACCTACTCTTTTAAGGGGGTTAATATTTTTAACTCCCACTTTGTTCACACCAAAAATAAAATTAAAATACAGGATATAAAAACAAGTAATAAAAAAGCAAAAAAGGATTATTTTTATGTCAGGCAGCCCAGAAAAAGATTTTGCACTGGATCGAGAGGAATCTGTCTCGCCATTTAGCACTCCTGCTGCCTCATTCGCTCCTTTGCCACTCCCTGGTGCATCCCCTTCAGAAACTAGTAGCACCCCGAGTGACTCTCTCACCCCTTTCTTCAATGCAACACCCAGCTCTGCCGTCCCTTTTAACGCTTCTTTTAGCCCACAAGAAATCATTGATTTCAATACACAGGCTGAAGTCAAAGCCGTTACTGATTTTCATGGATTTGCCTCCAGCGCCCAAGCACTCATTAAAAAACTATTGATGCATTTTTCTGTGGGCTTACTCTCATCAGAAGATTTCACTCCATTCCGTGATCCTTGTGTATCCCTGATGCAGCTCTTTGTTAAACTCAGTTATGAGCTCGATTCTAAAGATCCTCATTATTCTTTTTTTCATGACAACAAGACCCGCCTAACCACACTCTGTACTTATGCTTTTGGGATTGATTCATTAACCCCTGCTGGCGGCGCCGGCTCTACAACACCTGATTTAAGCATGCTCGCGTCTTATTTAGAGCCTTATATTTATTCTTTAGAAATTCACACTAAGACCTCCCCAGGCGAAATTGACTTGAGCTATTTAGAAAGCTTATTTAATTCATCAGACGCCACATTCAAATTTCAATCTTGCCAAAAATTCTTTTGTGCTAATCCAGCTCTACTTTGGAATGCTGCTTACAACCTGTGCACCAATGCCATTAAATATGGAAAATATCCTGATAGAAAAGATGAAAAAATTGAGATCTCTTTTTTAATAATCCATGGTGACCGCTCTTCTTTAATTATTAGCAATACGGGCCGACCGATTTCCCCTGAAGCAATTAACACTCTCAATAAAACTTTCACAGAAGGCGCTCAGTCCCCTGTAAATCTTTCGATACGAAGCTCAGGAAAAGGTTTAAGCGCTCTCTTTCATGCAGGTGCCGTTATTGAATGTCTTGGAAAAAATGCAGAAGACCAAGGTGCTTCAATGAAAATTGATATTCCTGGTTACCGGCCTTTGCTTGAAAGCGAAGCGGTTTCTTTAGCCAGCGAGCCCCTACCCATTATTAAAATAATCATCGTTGATGATGAGCGCTCCAATCAAAGAATCTTGGATCGCCAAATAAAAAAACTTGAAGCTGAAGGATTTATTTTTGAAAAAGCCCTATTACTCAGTAGCTATGACCCTTGTGATGAGCTAGCCAAATTTTTAACTTACTCCGGCCCTAAATTACTGATTGCAGACCAAAATATTTCTGGGAAAACTAGTGGCAGTAGTTATGTCGACAGCATTCCAAATAAATCTAATTTGGCGATTGTTTTCGTCACTTCTGATCCAATCCCGGGCTATACCCCTGTTGAAAAATCAAAGGTCTGCCAAGGCGCTATTACTGCACTGACTTTATTGGGCATTACTGCTGGGATTATTGAAAAAACTCCTGTCTCTTCTCGTCCAACTTCAACTGTTATGCGAGATAGTGCTAGCACCCCGGCTAAATCGATTATGACACCTGAAGGGACGACTCCGATAACAGCTAAATAACTCTGTGCCAGTTTGAATTCTTGCAGATCTAACTTATATCTTTGGGCCCATTTAAAAATCCCGCCCCTGGATCTCCATGCAAAAATCCTTTTTACTCTCTGAAGAAAATTTCGAAGCCCAATATCGTCGGTCTATTGAAAACCCCAGTGAATTCTGGGCCGAAATGTCAGAGCAATTAGATTGGATCCAAAAACCTAAAAAAATTCTCACGGGCCATTTGAGTCAGGGAAACATCCGTTGGTTCGAAGATGGGATTTTGAACGCTAGCGTGAATTGCTTAGATAGACACTTAAAAAATAATGCTGACAAAATTGCTTTAATTTTCGAGGGCGATGACCCCACAATTTCTCAAAAAATAACTTTTAAAGAATTGCACAATCAAGTCTGTCGTTTGGCCAATTTTTTAAAATCTCGCGGCTTAAAAAAAGGCGATCGCGTTTGTATTTATCTTCCCATGATTCCAGAAGCCGTAGTCTCTATGCTGGCCTGTGCCCGATTAGGCCTCGTTCACTCAGTCATTTTTGGGGGATTTTCCCCAGGGTCTATTAAAGAAAGAATCTTAGATTCAGGTTCTACTTGTGTAATTACGGCTAACAATGGCTTTCGGGGTGGCAAAACAACACCGTTTAAAACCAATGTCGATGAAGCCCTGACAGGCTGCCCTGATGTCAGAACCGTCTTAGTGATTAAACATGCGCCTGTTCAAACTAACTGGTTTGAAAATCGAGATATTGACTATCACACGGCCATTAAAAATTCTTCGCCCATCTGCCCACCAGAACCCATGAATGCCGAAGACCCATTATTTATTTTATACACCTCGGGGTCGACGGGAAAACCCAAAGGCGTGGTTCATACGACTGGGGGCTATTTACTTTATGCAGCCCTGACACATCGTTTTGTTTTTGACGTTCAAGATCATGATATTTATTGGTGTACTGCCGATGTCGGTTGGATCACTGGGCATTCGTATATTACCTATGGGCCCTTAGCTAATGGCACAACGACGGTGATATTCGAAGGCATTCCTAACTATCCAAATAATGCTCGATTTTGGGAAATCATCGATAAACATCAGGTCAGTATTTTCTATACTTCTCCGACGGCGCTTAGATCTCTCATGCGCTTTGGCAACGAGCCCTTAAAAACCACTTCTCGAAATAGCTTAAAAATTTTAGGCAGCGTCGGCGAACCCATTAACCCCGAATGTTGGCAATGGTTTTTCAAAGAAGTCGGCCACAGTCGCTGCCCCGTTATGGATACTTGGTGGCAGACAGAAACCGGCGGATTTATGTTGATCCCCCCAAGAGATATTTCCAAACAAAAACCCGGCTGTGCTCAACGGCCTTTCTTTGGGATTCAAGCGACTTTGATAGATACCCAAGGAAAAGAAATTCTAGGAGAAGGCGAAGGGGCCCTATGTATCACCCAACCCTGGCCGGGGTTATTAAAAACAGTCCATGGAAATCAAGAAAGATTTATGTCTGCTTATTTCAATCCCTATCCTGGTCATTACTTCAGTGGTGATAGCGCCAGAAGAGATGCTGACGGAGATATTTGGATCGGCGGTCGTATGGACGATGTAATTAATGTCTCAGGACATCGTTTGAGCACGGCTGAAATTGAAAGCGCTTTGGTTTTGCATCCTACGGTTGCAGAAGCGGCTGTTGTTGGCTTTCCCCATGAAATTAAAGGCGAAGGAATCTATGCCTATGTGACTTTAATGGAAAGCGTGATGCCAGAAGAAAATCTTAAAATAATTTTAATTCAGCATGTCCGAAAAACTATTGGACCCATTGTGACGATAGATATTATTCAGTGGGCTCCTCAGCTTCCCAAAACTCGTTCAGGGAAAATCATGCGAAGAATTTTAAGAAAAATTGCCGCAGGAGAGTTTGATCAGTTAGGAGATATTTCAACTTTGGCTAATCCAGAGTCAGTGGAAGATTTAAAGAAGTGCCGAGAATTAGATTAAGAAAAATGGACTGGTCTTTTGGGACATTAATTTTTAAGGATCTTTCTATCATGGGTGCTCGCAAAAAATATCTATAACTACCAGATAGCAACCTTTATTTTAAATAATGCATCATAAAGATTCTTTTCTGGTAGTTATTTGATCAAAAAATAAGCGGACCTTATTTTTATTTACGCAAAAATCCCCACAAAATCGCCGGTTTTGGGATCTAGTTTTAATAAACTTCCATCCGCCAAATTAAAATACCAGCCATGAAGATTCAGCTGGCCGTCATCCACTCTATTTTTAATAAATGGGAAAGTTTCTAAATTTTTTAAAGAAACTTTAATGCCCTCATATTCACAAAAAGTACAAATTTCTTCCAATGTATTTCTCGAAGCCACGGCCCGTTGTTTTGCCTCTTTCAGAACAGACACCCAAGTAGAAATAAACTGATCCTCGCCTTCAATCCCGCGAATCAACGCTTGAATGCCACCGCAACCACTATGGCCTTTGACGACGATATGTTTAACTTTGAGATGACACACAGCAAATTCAATCGCCGCACTCACGCCATGCAAATGCCCATCGGGTTCATAAGGCGGAACGACATTGGCGACGTTACGGATAATAAATAAATCACCTTCTTTGGCTCGAGTAATTAACGCCGGATCAACACGCGAATCACTACAAGCAATCACCAAGACTTGCGGATTTTGGCCTTCGGCTAATTTTGCATGAAGCTCACTGTCTCCCTGAAAATACCGGGTGTAATAATTCGCATATCCATCAATCAGGCGATCTAACGAATCCAATTTAGGTAATCCAATTTAAGACAGCACTTCTGAAACAGAAGAGCCCATACCTTGACGAACATTATCAAGCAATGCTTTTTTCTCAGCTTCGACTTCTTGGACTAAATCCGTATCTTCTAAATAATTATAAAGCGTCTGAGCATGACAGCCGACGAGCTTAGCAATTGAGGCTTTATTAATATCCAGCGCTAAATATTTTTTAATCTCTACTCTGAATTTATCTAATTTACGGCTCTTATTTTTGCGACCTCTTGGACGACCCAAAGGCAATCCAGCCGCGCGGCGTCTTGCCAATGCATCTGTTGTTCGCTTGGTCACAAACTCACCTTCGATGCATTTGAACAAAGTGATAAATTTCTCAGTGTCATAGACTTTCTCAGGGGAAAATACTTGACCATATTTAACCAAGTGCAGGGTCACACCACGCGCACTGAGCAAATCTAAAACTTCTAAAACTTGTAAAGTCGAACAAGCTAAATCAGAGGCTTCAAAAACAACTAGGCTATCGCCAGCGCTAGCATGGCTAATCAAAGAATGCAGCTGTCGTTTTTCCCAGTGTTGTTTATTGCCATTAACATCTTGGATCATTTTGGTGTACTGAAAATTATGCGTTTTAGCATAGTGCTGCAGCTCTTTTTCAACTTCTTGCTCTTGTGGACGTTCCGCTGAACAGTACGCATAAAACATGGATTTTCCCCCTAAAGATAAACTCTGATCCTGAAGCGACTCAATCGGACGCCCCTTATTTGAGGCCGCGGATTTTACACTCGTCTTTCCTTATTTCAAATGTCTATTTTTACTATTTTTATCAATCTTTTTTATCACTAGCACTTACCAGGTTGGTTCTTTATGATGGCGCCCCTTAGGATTCTCCCCCATTAATAAAATATGACCCAAAAAACATGGCAAACCCAACTGGCAGAATGCATTACATCTCTCCCAGAACTCTGCGAATATTTAAATATATCTTTATTAGATATTGAAAAAAGACTGCCTGCCGCCCAACTTTTTTCTATCAAAGTTCCCCGATCTTTTGCTGACAGAATTCAAAAAAAAAATCTTCAAGACCCTTTATTACTTCAAGTCTTAGCCAAAACAGAAGAATTAAAACCGACTGAAGGCTTCTGCACGGACCCGCTTCAAGAAAAAAATTCCAATCCACTCCCTGGCTTGTTACATAAATATCAGGGGCGAGTTCTCATCATGCTGCATGGAACTTGCGCCATTCACTGTCGCTATTGTTTCAGACGCAATTTTCCTTATGACGACAATCGACCTGGGTTAGCTGGATTTAAAAAAATCTTAAATTATTTGCAAGAAGATGCCTCTATTGAAGAAGTAATTTTTAGTGGCGGAGATCCTTGGGTAAATAGTGACGCCCTTCTGACTTCTCTACTCACTCAGCTCAATACAGTCTCCCATCTAAAGAGAGTCCGTTTTCATACGCGTCTTCCTGTCGTTCTGCCTGATCGAATTACAGATGGATTAATCACAGCATTAAAAACCTCACACCATGAATTAGTCCTAGTGATTCATTCTAATTCTGCCCAAGAAATAGACCGCTCTGTTCAAAACGCTTTACTAAAACTAAAACCCCACATGACTCTGTTAAACCAAGCAGTTTTATTACGAGGGATTAATGACACACCTGAACAACAAATCCAGCTCCATAAAACTTTATTTAATTGCGGCGTGCTGCCCTATTACTTACATCTATTAGATAAGACCCAAGGGGTCGCCCATTTTGATGTCCCCGAAGAAGAAGCCAAAAATTTAATTAAAATTATTCAATCTCAATTGCCCGGCTACCTAGTTCCCAGATTAGCCCGAGAAGTTCCCATGGAAAAATCCAAGACAGTCATAGGAATTAATGAGGCATAAAGTGTTGGATGAACCGGATAACTCGCACGCTAATACAGTTTTTTTGCGTTAGTGTGCAACCAATAACATGTCTATAGTTCGCACACTAATACATAGAATTAAAATAAAAATAATAAAACAAATAAATTCAATACGATAAAAAAATACCTGCCCGCATAATCGCGGATCTAGCTCGATTGTTTTTTTCTAATTCAAGTTCGCTAGGTTTTAATTTTTTATCTAATAATTTCCAAGTCGGCTTAAAATTAGATCTCACAGGCAGCCCTCTGGGCAACTCAGGTTCTTTGGTTTTGCTATTAAAAAAAGTTTTAACCAAACGATCTTCTAACGAATGAAAACTAATGATCCCCAACCGGCCATTTGGCGCTAAGATTTTTTCGATATTTTTTAAAAAAATTTCTAAGTCTTCTAGTTCTTTATTTAAATAAATTCTCAAAGCTTGAAAAGACCGTGTTGCCGGATGTTTATGCTTATCTCGAACCGGCATGGCCTCAGCAATAATACTGGCCAAATCTCGCGTAGTTAAAATCGGAGAAAGTACTCGACGCAGGACAATTGATTTTGCAATTCTTCGACTGAATTTTTCATCGCCATAATTAAATAAAATATTGGCTAAATCACTTTCAGAAACTTGTTCTAAAAACTCAGAACAGGTCTGGCCTTGTGTTTGATCCATGCGCATATCCAATGGCCCGTCATTCATAAAGCTCATACCCCGTTCTGCTTGATCTATTTGAGGTGAAGACACCCCTAGATCTAATAACACGGCATTAGCTTTTCCCAATACCCCCAAATTCTTGGCAATATTTTCTATATCTGAAAAAGAACCATGAACTATTTCAAATCGGGAGTCTTTAATATTTTCTTTGGCGTGATTCACGGCGGTAAGATCTTTATCGATCCCAATCAAGCGCCCTGAGGGGCCTAATTTTTCAAGAATCAATCGACTGTGCCCGCCCCGTCCAAACGTCCCATCGATGACAATATCATTGGGTTCCAAACAAAGGGCCTCAACGGCTTCTTCTAATAAAACAGTGATGTGCTGACCTGACAATTTATCTATCTCTCAACTTTAAAAATTCAACCTAAACTCGGGCCCGCACTGTACCTGGAGAAACCTGGAGAAGCCAAGATGTCTAGCGCTCTTAACACTCAACCTATGCATTCCAGCAAAAATTCTGGCGCGATTTCTGGCGCAAAGTTATTAGTCCAATGTTTAGAAAAACAAGGTGTCACCCGAATATTTGGCATCCCAGGGGCCAAAATAGATACTGTTTTTAATGAATTATTAGACAGCCAAATAGAATTAATCTTGTGTCGACATGAACAAAACGCGGCGTTCATGGCTGCGGCTCATGGCAGACTGACCGGTGAGCCAGGCGTGGTCTTAGTCACTTCAGGTCCTGGGGTTTCAAACCTGGCAACGGGTCTTCTCACGGCCACTACTGAAGGGGATCCTATTGTCGCTATTGGCGGCAATGTCGCTCGATCCATGAAACTCAAAGAGTCCCATCAATCCACTAACAACATAAAATTATTAGAAGCTGCGACTAAATTTTGCGTAGAAGTTCCCCAAGCTAAAAATATTCCTGAAATCATCGACAACGCCTTTCGCATTGCTAAAAAATCCAGACGTGGCGCGACGTTTATTAGCTTCCCCCAAGATATAGGCCATGAACTAACAGACACACCGGCTCATGAGCCCCTTCGAAAACTTCAATTTGGTCATGCGCCTTTGGATTTAATTCAAGAAGTCGCTAACAAAATTTCTCAAGCCCACCTGCCTATTTTATTACTCGGCCAAGAAGCCAGCCGACCTGAAAATACTCAGGCTATTCGTACACTACTTCATAAAACAAAACTCCCCGTCATTGGAACTTACCAAGCGGCCGGAGCTATTTCTCATGATCTTTTAGAATGTTTTGTCGGTCGCGTAGGGTTATTTAAAAATCAGCCGGGGGATCTTTTAATTGATCAAGCGGATTTGATTATTTCTATTGGCTTTAACCCAACAGAATATGACCCCGAACTTTGGAATCCTTTAGCCCAAAAGAAAATTATTGCGATTGATTATCAAATGGCGGATATCCGAACTTGTTATGCGCCTTCTATAGAATTATTGGGCAATATTGAAAACACTTTAAAACATCTATCTGATTTTTTATTTTCCAGTCCACTTAAACAAATTTCATTGATCCAAAAACTCCAATCTGACCATGATAATTTTCATCTCTCTCACAGCCCCAATACCATTCATCCTTTAGAATTTATCCGCCATCTACGAACCTCTATTTCTGATCAAACCCAATATCAAACCATCGTTACTTGCGATATTGGCTCTCATTACATGTGGATGGCGCGATATTTTTATACTTTTGAACCGCATCATCTTTTATTCAGCAATGGCCAGCAGACACTGGGCGTTGCTTTACCCTGGGCCATTTCTGCCAGCTTATGCCAGCCTCACAAAAAAATTATTTCCATCTCAGGTGATGGCGGTTTTTTATTTTCTAGCATGGAACTTGAAACGGCTGTTCGTTATCAAAGACCCTTGATTCACTTCGTTTGGGTCGATGGGACCTATAACATGGTCAAAGAACAGCAGCTCATGAAATATCACCGAGAATCCGGCGTGGCTTTAGGAAAAATAGATCTTGTAAACTATGCCAAAAGCTTTGGAGCCATGGGTGAAAAACTAACCCATGCCAAACAAATCCCTGAACTACTTAAAAAATATGAAAACCATCTAGGCCCGGTCCTAGTCGAAGTCCCCATTAACTATCAAGACAATCCTGTTTTATTCCAGTCCCTTCATACAGAACAAGGCGGTTAAAATTTAACCTATGAAAATCACTGAGCTTTCTCCAACCCCGAATCAACTTAGTTATATTGGCTCCGTCGAAGATGTCATCGCAGCCAAAATCAATCCACAACTCAAAAACAAAAAATTTCACGCGAAAGATTTTGCCTATGGCTTTGAAATTGGATCACCCAAAGATTGGGAATCCCTAGGCGAAACCGTCTTAGTTAATAACCTATGTTTCACTCAATCAACAGACTCAAAATCTAATCATTTTGGCCAAGCGATCTATGGCGAAGAATTTTTAACCAGCGGCATTTTTTTAATTCCCCATAGCGCCAAAGCTAATTTTTCAATCTCTTTTGAAAGCTTAAATCCCAATACGCTTTTAGCTTTTAAAGATTTTTATCAAAACCTTTATCAAAAAATTCAAAGACCTTTTGCGTTTATTTCGACAGTCCAATTTAAAAATTTATCTTGCAATGCTATCGCCAGACCGCCTATTGACGGCAAGCCTATTTTTAAAAACACTTCAGAATATTATTTTATTCTCCCATGGGATTTGTCAGATCAAGCTGCTTTCATGGTCGGTGTGGTGGCTGATTTTCAAGATCAATCTTCCAATAAAATTAATCAACAATTAAGCCCAGTTCTTTATCACAATCCTTTCGAAGAAAGTCACTCAGATAACCATAACCATTCAGACAATTTAACCATGCATACTCATGCGATTACTTTGAAAAAATTTCCCAATCTAGATTCACAAAAAAACCCAATATTCAAACCAGACCAGGTCGAAAAAACAGTTCATGTTTTTTCCGATCAAACTTTGATTCAAAAAATAGAAGGCTTGGTTTTTATGATTTCTGATATGAAGGTCCCAACCCAGTGAATCTTAATTTTTTAAAAACTAATTTCTCTCAAAACTTCTCTCAAAATAAAGACTGGCCTGTTTTATTATTTTGCAGCGGGGTTGTTTTATTTTTAAGCCTTTATCTACATTGGGTGAATTCTTTTCATTTTGACAGGCCCTTAATAACCCGTGACTTATTTTTATTTTCTCTCTGTGCATTGGCTTATTACGCTGCAAAAACAGCGGGCTACCTTCAAGCCTCTCTATTAACTAGAAACTGCTGCTTATTACTTCTCATAGGCCTAATTATTGATACAGCACTTCATGTACTTCCCCTGACACCGTTTCGATTGATTGACCCCCAGCTTGTTAAAACAGATCATTTTTTAGATTTTGATCTACCCACTTTTGTTTTTTGGATTAATCATCAATACCCATTCATGAGTTTCTTTCTTGGCGAGATCTACCACACACTCCCTTGTGCTTTTATCCCATGCATTTTTATCTTGCCTTGGGTTTCAGAAGCTCGCGCGAAAGAATTTTTGGTCCTGTTTTCACTCACCAATGCTATTGGTTTAAGTCTCTATTTTATTTTCCCTGCTATTGGCCCCATGGCGAGTTATCACTACCCATTAAACCCTCTTGAAAATCATTATTTAAACGGCGTGACACAATTCAGGGCTCAGCCTCACTTATTTTTAAATCATTTTATTTCTGGAGATATTTCATTCCCGTCTTTTCATACTATTTTGGCGCTGATTTGTGCTTGGGTATGGCGTGATTTCCGATGGGTTTTTATGCCGTTTAGTCTCTGGAGCGTTTTAATTATTCTCTCGACGCTCACAACCGGCTGGCATTACTTAACAGATGTTATTGGCGGAATCTTAGTATTTATTATTTCTGTCCAACTTTGGCATCGCCTTAAGCAGCCATCTTTGTTACGATCCGCGCCGCAAGTTGGCCAGGCAATCGCTGGAAGTTTTCTTCTGGAGGAAAGTCCGGGCTCCACTGGGTATAACGCCAGCTAACGGCTGGGAGGTGTGAACCTACGGAAAGTGCCACAGAAAATATACCGCCCGGGTGTCAAAACCAGGGTAAGGGTGAAATGGTGCGGTAAGAGCGCACCGCACTTCTGGCAACAGAAGTGGCAGGGAAAACCCCGTTCGGAGCAAGACCAAATAGGAACTCTATGGCGTGGCCCGCGCTGAGTTCGGGTAGGTTGCTTGAGCGATTGAGTAATTAATCGCCTAGAGAAATGATTGCCCACGACAGAACCCGGCTTATCGGCTGACTTGCCTTTTTATTTGATCTCTACTGGGTTGATTAGCTTAGATTTTAATTAATTAAATATGAATTTTATCTAGCAGATTTTAACACGTAAAATTAGTGTTTTAACGGTGATGTTTTTATTGTTAAATAGCGCCGCTTCGTTGGTCAGACGGCCAGCAAGCTGATAACTCAGGAACGTGCTCAACGTTCAAACGCATCGGCAGTGTACTCTCTCCTCCTCCTAAAAACCTTGCCGGTGCGTTTTCTTATTTTTCTAAAATTTTTGCCCGGATCCCTTGGGTCTCTGGCCGAATCCCGCGCCAAATATAGAAACTCTCAGCGCCTTGTTCTATTAGCATACCCAAGCCATCTGAAGTTTTTGCTCGCGAATTTTTTCCCCAGATTAAAAATCTTGTCAGGCCTTTGCCATAAACCATGTCATAACACAAAGAACTTTCATCGATTAATCCATTGGGCAAAATAATTTCTTCTTGGGACAACCCAGCAAATAATCCAACAGACGTCGCATTAATAACCAAATCAAATAAGCCCTGTCGTTTTGATAATTCTGAAAACTCACAAGCAGAGGCGTTAAATAACACAGCTAGTTCTACAGCTTTCTCAGGGGTTCTATTAGAAATCACTATTTCACGACAGCCTTGTTTAATTAACTCTGGCATAACGCTTCTAGCCGCACCGCCGGCGCCTAGTAACAAGATTCTTTTATTTTTTAAAATTAACCCATGCGATTTTTCAAGATCTCGAACTAGGCCAATACCATCTGTACTAAATCCCTGAGTTTTACCCTCTGGCAAGACTTTGATTGTATTGAGAGCCCCCATCAAACGGGTTTCATCTGAAGGGAAATCAACCCATCGAAAAGCTTCTTCTTTAAAAGGGAGCGTCACGTTAAAGCCTTTCACACCCGCTTCCAGCAAAACTTGCATGTGATTTTCAAATTGGCCTGGGGGAATTTCTTGTTTGAAATAAACAATATCTTGCCCCGTCTGTTCAGCAAAAATCTGATGCAACTTAGGCGAAAGACTATGTGCAATGGGAGTCCCAACAACGCAATAACGATCTGTCATAAAAATATCTACCGCAAAATCAAAAATTAAATCAAAAATTAAATCAAAAAAAGTCGCGCATATTACCCAAATCATGACCTAAATAAAATTCAAAACGACGTTTAAAAAAACAAAAGCAAGACTCAAAAAAATAGTAATTAAAAAAATAAATTAAATTAAAAACAATAAACAATGGCCCTCGATATTTTAAATATTAAACAAGACTTTAAGTTTTAATATTTTCAATTCAAAACTCGCATCAGAGTAACAATACACATGTTTGAAAAAGTTAAAAACATCAATAAAAAATAAAATAAATAACACATAAAACAATCACTTGAAAACACAATATTAATTTTCGTATCTTTATGTATTTTAAAAGATTTTTTATAAAAAAATAAAAATAAAACAAATTGTTTTTAGATAAAAATAAAAAACAAAAAACAAAATATACAAATAAGAATAATGATTATTGATACGATTGTGACTGGTATTGATGAGATAAGTTTATGACTGTATATTGTCGCCCGTGTCACAACATTAAGCTGACATTTTAAGGAGAGAATACAATGATATATGGATACGTATGTGCGAACGAACATGTTGAGCCAAGTGATCTTGAAAATGAGCTCAGACAATATGCCCAAAAAAAAGGCATAACTATTAATGAGTTCATCCAAGATGACGATAGCAACAAAACCAATTGGCGCCGCCGCCAAATTAGCAGCCTGATGGTCAATGCAAAACGCGGAACGGAAGTCATCGTTTACGAAGCTAGCGATGTAGCCCGTTCAACCTCCCAAGTGTTAGAAGCTCTCGAAGCTTTCTTAGAAAGAGGCATCATTCTGCACTTAGCTAAATACGAGCAAATTTTCACCTCTGAAAAAACTATCGACATCAAACAATTTCTTGAATTGATGCAACATATTGAAAGCGACTTTGTGGCAAAAAGAACCACAGAAGCCTTGGCACGTCGCCGCGCTCAAGGTCTCCCATTGGGCAGACCTAAAGGCAAGCTTAATAAAACGCTTAAACTAGATAAGCACAAAAAAGACATCCAAAAATATCTAGATCTCAGAATCTCCAAAGCGTCGATTGCTAAATTAATCAACTGCCATCCACAAACGCTTTATAACTACATGGAAAAACGCAACCTCGCGACCGCTGAAATGGAAGAGGACGCCAAATAAACATTTTTTCGTTTAGTAATTTTCTTTTTTCGAATTTTTTAAATCATAGTAAACCTTCGGCTCCAATATTCTTGGGGCCTTTTTTTTGGGTTTTATTTTTATTAAAAAAAAATCTAGATCTCTATCTCTCGCTCTAATATCAACGGATCATTCGATAATCCATGTCCAATTCTCGGCGTATAAAAAACAGGAATTTCTAATTTTTCTGCAAAATCTTTCAAAGCCCGCATTAAAATTTCGCCTTGAATTTTATTTTGATCTGGCTCAGGCGCTAATTCCCCCGCCCAGAAATCACCCAAAATTAGCGCTTTAATTTTTTCAAATTTCCCAATGCGATTTAAATATTTCAGCGTCCGATTAACCTGGTAACCCTTCTCGTGCCAGTCTTCTAAGAAAACAATTTTCCCATCTGTCTCAACTTCCCACTGATCTTTAATGCTAATAGAGAGCAGGGTTAAATTACCGCCGATTAATTTTCCCGTTATTTTTTGTGAATTTTGGGCAGCTTGATTTAAAGCCGTTAAATAATTTCGATCAAAACTATTTGAATACTTTCCAGACTTAACTAAATCAATGGTCTTTTGAATAGTCAAATCATCTGGGAATTTTCTAACAAACTGTAACGCCCCCATGCCATGCACCGCCGGCCAATTTAATTTCTGCGCGAAAAAAACCAAGATCGCCGTGAAATCAGAAAACCCAATCAGCATCTTGGGTTTTGCTTTTTTTAATTCAGGCAAAGCTTTCACTAAGTACGGAATAATATCGCAAGACCCTTCACCCCCACGGCAGGACCAAAGATGACTCACAGAGTCGTCCAAACAATAGGCTAAAAAATTTTCTGATTTTTCTTGAGCGCTCTTCGGGGAAACATAACATTCAGAACTAAAGACAACGGGCACACCCAATTTTTCTGGAAGAATTCTTCCCGCCTCTTTCACTTCAAATTCTGGAGAAACCGACGCTGTTGCGACGATGGCAATTTTTTGAAGTGGGAAAAAATCTTGCATAGACAATCCTAAAAAATGGTAAGGCCCGGATTTTATAGGGCTGTGTATGGAATGGCCATGAAGGGTGATGAGCGACAATGAAAATTTCCCTAAAAAACTCATGTTTATTTCAAGCCATTTCCCCCATCAAAACCATTCACCCTTCGCCCCCCCAAAAATATCCGTTAGACTCCCCGCCCGTTTTTTCACCTGAAATTATCATCCCATGGAAAACAGAGAAAACAGACCGTTCGAACTTCACTCGAATTACCTACCCGCAGGGGATCAACCCACCGCAATCAAAATTCTGGAAGCCAGCTTAAACAAAGGTGAAATGCATCAGGTTTTATTAGGTGTGACAGGGTCAGGTAAGACTTTTACCATGGCTAATTTAATTAAAAACACCCAAAGACCGACTTTGATTCTCGCCCATAACAAAACCCTCGCCGCCCAGCTCTATGGCGAAATGCGAGGATTTTTTCCGAATAATGCCGTCGAGTATTTCGTCTCTTACTATGATTATTATCAGCCAGAAGCTTATGTCCCCCAGTCCGATACTTTTATAGAAAAAGACGCGTCGATTAACGAACATATCGAACAAATGAGACTATCCGCGACTAAAGCCATTCTCGAACGTTCGGACACGATTATTATTGCAACGGTCTCAGCCATCTATGGCCTAGGGGATCCCAAAACTTATTTATCTATGGTCTTGCATCTTGTTAATAAAGACCGAATCAGCCCCAAAGAAATCATGTATCGTTTGGCAAAAATGCAATACCAACGCAATGATATTGCTCTCTTACGGGGGACGTTTAGAGTTCGGGGAGAAATCATTGATGTCTTTCCTGCTGAATCTGAAAAAGAAGCCATTCGAATAGATTTATTTGATGAGCAGATTGAATCTTTAAGTTATTTCGACCCTCTTACAGGAAAAATTAGCCATAAAGCTCCCCGCCTGACTATTTATCCAAAATCCCACTATGTCACGCCCAAAGAACAAGTTTTAAATATTATTGATCAAATAAAATTCGACCTGGCAGAGAGATTAAAAATCTTAGAGTCTCAAGACAAAATCTTAGAAGCCGCGAGACTTAAACAACGGACTTTTTTTGATATCGAAATGATGATCGAACTGGGCTATTGCACCGGGATAGAAAATTATTCGAGATATCTCTCTGGAAGATCCCCGGGTGACCCACCTCCGACTTTATTTGATTACTTACCCAAGAACGCGCTGTTAATTATTGATGAATCCCATGTAACTGTCCCCCAATTGGGCGCCATGTATTTGGGAGATCGATCTAGAAAAGAAAACTTGGTTAACTATGGCTTTAGACTCCCCAGCGCCATGGATAACCGACCATTAAAATTCGAAGAATTATTAAAACTTATACCTCAGACGCTCTATACCTCTGCGACGCCTGGGACATTTGAAAAAGAGCATGCGTCTGTTATTGCCGAACAAATTGTCAGACCGACTGGTTTAGTGGACCCCGTCATAGAAATCAGGCCCGCCGGGACTCAAGTCGACAATGTCATGCAAGAAATCCAAGAGATTATAAAAAAAGGTGAACGACTTTTAATTACAACTTTGACTAAAAGAATGGCTGAAGATTTGACTGATTTTTTATTTGAACATGGCATTAAAGTCCGTTATTTACATTCAGATATTGAAACCGTCGAACGCATAGAAATCATTCGAGATTTAAGACTGGGCGTCTTTGATGTCCTAGTGGGCATTAATTTATTACGCGAAGGCTTGGATATGCCTGAAGTATCGACAGTCGCTATTTTCGATGCCGATAAAGAAGGCTTTTTAAGATCCGATCGCGCTTTAATTCAAACCATTGGACGTGCCGCGAGGCATCTGAATGGCCGAGCGATTTTATATGCCGATCGCATTACCAATTCCATGCAACGCGCCATCGATGAAACGAATAGACGCCGTCAAAAACAAATCGCTTTTAACCAAGCTCATGGGATTACGCCTCAGAGTATTAAAAAATCAGTCGAAGATATTATGGAAGGGGCCTTGTCCAAAAATGCTTATTCTAAAAATGCTCTACGGGAAAAAAGTAAGAATTCTCGCGACGATCTCCCCGTAGGTGCATTGACCCCCGCTCAGGCAAAACAGACAATAGCCAGCCTTGAAAAGGCCATGCGCCTCCATGCCCAGAATCTGGAATTTGAACAGGCCGTCAAAATCCGGGATCAATTATTAGAACTAAGAGAATTTTTTAAACTGTGATTACCCTTATTAAAACCACACAACTCACCTCAGGGCAGCTAGATCAGCTTGAATTACTTTGCCAACGTTCTGAGAAAAAAGAAGGTTTTAGGACCCATTTTTATTGGAACGCCATGAGTGATCGTCCTGGCGATTTTTTCTCGGATTTCTTGCTGTATATCAACCAAGAATTGGTGGCTTGTGTTTCGCTATTTTTATTTGAAGAAGACGCCGTTGAAATCTGTGCACTGACTCATCCAGACCATCGAAAAAAAGGCTATTTTTATCGCTTATTTAGCGAAGCTCAAATGGAAATATTTAATCTCGAATTGAAATATTGTTTGTTTTGCTGTCCTAAAAATTCAGCCTATGCCAAGCGTTTATTTGAACGCGTCAACGCCACTTATCAGTCCAGCGAAATCCAATTGATCATGACGCGAGAATGCCATGCGTTATTGGGCTCGAAAAATAAATCAGAAAGCCCAGAAAAAATTTCCCTCAAAAAAGCGCAATTGACTGATGCTAAAACTTTGGCTTATTTGGGCTCCCAATGTTTTTCAACCCATGAAACATCAGAATTAGAACGCATGGTGCAAATTCTTTCAGAAAAAAAACGTTCCGCTTTTATGGCGATTTATCAAAATAAAATCATTGGGAAAACCCACTGTATTAAATCTTCTCAAACTAATATTACTTTGCATGATTTTTGTTTATTGCCTGAGTTTCAAAATCAAGGCTTAGCCATGGCACTCTTAGAAAAAATACTGGCTCATTTTTTTCGTTACAACTGCGAAAACATTCGTATTCATGCCTCTTCCAATCAGCAAGCCGCCCTTAAGCTTTATAAAAAAATAGGATTTCAAGAAGCTGAGACCATTGAATATTGGCGTTTAAATATTTCGCCTGATTCTGAATCTGCAAATGCACTCGATGATTTTGATATGTCTGCCACTTCTTTTAATAGGCATGTGTTGCATTAGAAGCCTATCGAGGGCGAATACAAGATTCGCCCCTACACCCTCATTCTTAAATATAAAGAACAAACAATAAATAAATTAAGGTAACTAAACATGGATGAAAACTTAAATTCTAATAACGATCTGCTTTCTAGCTTTATTTTCGACGAGCTGCCCATCCGCGGTGTGATCGTCAAATTAGATCAGGTTATCAAAACTATTTTTTCAACTCAGACTTATCCCCCTATTATTCAACAATTGCTTTCAGAGGCTTTGATTGCCGTCGTTATGCTATTTAGCCTGTCCAAAGAAAGCGGGAAAATGACGTTGCAATTTCAAAGCGAAAATGAAAAAAACCCAATTAAATTATTGTCCGTTCGTTGTACGTTTGATCGAAAGCTCAGAGCCTTGGCTCAATGGAACACGCCACTAGACAATTCGGCTTCTTTTTCTGATTTGATGGGCCATGGCCAGCTGGTCATGACATATCAGTCCGACAGTTCTCTCGATCAATTTCAAAGCATGATTCCTCTGACGGGAAATTCTCTGTCAGATTCTGTTGAAGCTTATTTCACTCAGTCAGATCAATTAAAAACCTATTTAAAAATTAGCTCTGGCAATCAAGAGCAAGATCAGCCTCAAATAGCTTCAGGGATCATGCTTCAGGTCATGCCAGAGTTATCTAACCAAGCTGACAAACAAGAAGAAAGTTTCATTCATGTCACTACGCTAGCTAAAACTCTCACAGATCTTGAGTTACTTAAAGACTCTCCTGAGACAATTTTAATTAAATTATTTAGCCAAGATCAGGTCCGTGTATTTGAACCTCGTGAGCTTTATTTTGGCTGCGGTTGTTCTCTAGAAAAAATGCAAGATGCCATTCGATCCATGGGCAAAACAGAAGCTTTGAAAATATTGGAAGAAGAAGGCTATCTCGAGGTAAAATGCGAGTTTTGCCAAACCCAGTTTTCGTTTGCCCAAAATGAAGTGGAGAAGCTTTTCTCATGATTAAAATAAATAAATATAACAAAAGCCTGCCGGTCTTTTTCGGGACAGAAATGTGGGAACGTTATGGTTTTTATGTCGTCCAATCTTTATTGGCTTTATATCTGACCTTACAAGTCCATATGCCCGATGAAAAAATTTATACCCTCGTCGGGTCCTTTACGGCGTTGACTTATATCTCACCCATCATTGGCGGCTGGATTGCGGACCATTTTTTAGGCCAGAAAAAAGCTGTTTTGGCGGGAGGCGTCGTCTTATTCTTGGCTTATCTGCTCCTAACTTTTTCGCTATCTCTTAATCATTTGATTTTGTCGTTTGCCAGCATTGCAATGGGAACCGGACTATTAAAACCTAATATTTCGTCTCTACTGGGTCGACAATATCTTCCTAATGACCCCAAGAGAAATTCAGCATTTACGATTTTTTATTTGGGAATTACCGCAGGGATTATTTTAGGAACGACGCTGCCGAGCCAATTACAAATTTGGCTTGGCTGGCGGGCTTGTTTTTTCAGTGCCGCCATTGGGGCTTTGCTGTCTATTTTTGTTTTTTGGACCGGCACAAAATTATTAAATATTCCCGAGTATGCCGTTTTAAAATATTCCGCGGGAATTAACTGGCTCGCAGCACTTGGCCTGATTTTTTTATCTTATTTTATTTTCTATCTAGTGCTTTCTCATCCTAATATTGCCAATGCTTTTTTTATCCTAGTGGTCATTTGGGCTGTTTTAATCGTTTTAAAAATTGCCTTTTTTAAAGAGCAGAAAGATCAGCGTAGAAAAACACTGTCTTTATTAATTTTATTTGCCGTCTCAACTTGTTTTTGGGCATTTTATTTCGAAATGTTCATGATGCTGACTTTATTTATTACCCGCGCTGTTAATCCCATCGTTCTGGGCATCCGTTTTCCAGCGCCATACTATGTCACCGTAGAAAGCGTCGGCATGATTTTCTTTGGAGTGTTTTTATCCAAACTTTGGACCCGAGAAACTTATAAAAATATTGCTTTCTCAATCAGCATTAAATTTATGATCGCGATTGTTTTTATCTTATTGGCCTATGGGGTTATTTTAATTTCTTCGAGTAATACCTCTATAGATTTGATCTCAGCCTGGCCGATTTTGTTTGCTTATCTTTTAATTTCTTTGGCAGAGCTAATGCTATCCCCGATTGGCTTAGCTGCCGTAACGCGTCTAGCCGGCCCGAAAGTCGTCAGTACTTTAATGGGTGTATTTTTTGTGTCTTTAGGCATTGGTGGATTTCTGTCAGGACAGCTGGCTAAACTCGCGGCCATTGAATCTACTTCAGCCAATTTGACCCAGATTAAATCCGCTTATTTTCATGGGTTCTCAATCTTAAGCCTGATCTTAATCGCTGTATTGATTTTGACGGGGTTGGCTTGTTGGGGTGTTAAAAAACTCAGTCAAAATATCGCCTGGGAAGATATTGGGGCGTGATTTAATGACCGCCTTGCATCCATCGATCGTGTCGTGTTAGTAGAGTCGCTCCTTAAAACCCAACCCCAGTGATGCCAGCCCATGCCAACTGTTTTATTTGATTTTGACTCTACTTTAATTCGATGCGAAAGCCTGGAAGAAATTTGTGCTGAATATCTCGATGACGACACCCGCCGAGATATTTCTTTAATTACCCAGGCCGGCATGGAAGGAAAAATTTCTTTTGCTGAATCTCTCTCTATGCGACTCAAACTGGCCCAGCCAACTAAAACCGCCATTGAAAAATTTACAGCGAACCCAGAACTTTATTTAACTCACGGTATGAAAGATTTAATCAAATCACTGTCCACTCGCTGCGACATTTGGGTGATTTCAGGTGGCTTAGTCGATGTTATTTACCCCTTCGCTGAAGCCGTGAATATTCCCAGAGAACGAGTACGGGGAATCACGGGCCGATGGGATGGTGAAATTTTTCATCTCAAAAAATCAGACCCCTTTGTGTCTGGGAAAATCGAAGGCTGCCAAGCCTTGGTTCGACATTGGAAATCCCCTACACTCGCCGTCGGCGATGGGATTACCGATTTTGCGCTGTATCAAGAAGGCCTAGTGAATCACTTTCTTCCTTATACAGAACATGTCACTCGTGATTTTGTTAAAACAGAAAAGCTCACTCCCATTCGCAATGTCTACGAATTAAAATCTGCTATTGACTCTATCCTCGAGGCTGCTACGTCATGAAAAAAATTATTACTTTGAGCATCACTGCTTTTTTAACTACTTCTGTATTTTCTGTATTTGCTACAACAGCAACGTCTACTGTCACTACTATGCCAGTTTCTACACTCACTTCTAATAGCCCAGTACCTTTAAATAGCTACGGCGCGGTCGACATGAAAGCCAATGTACCCTTGTCTGCTCAAGTCCCTGCTAAACCCACTGGATTTGTAGACCCTGTCGTCACGCCTCTTTCAACTATTTTTTCTAAAAATGTCCCGATTCCCCCTAGCTTAAATAGCAAAAGCTATTTGCTCATGGATGCCAATACAGGCGCAGTCATTGCGACTAACAATCCCAATGAAAGATTGGCTCCAGCGTCTTTAACAAAACTCATGCTGCTTTACATTGCTGAACAAGAACTAGCCCAGGGGCAAATTCACTTAGACGACATGGTGACTGTGCAACCCGTTGCTTGGGCAACCGGGGGTTCTCGTATGTTCTTAAAACCGGGTGCTCAAGTTGCCGTCAGAGATTTAATTTCTGGAATCATTGTCGACTCAGGCAATGACGCTGCTGTCACGCTCGCTTTACATATGGCTGGGACACAAGACGCCATGGTGAATCTCATGAATCAGCAAGCAGCTCAGCTAGGCATGACCAACACACATTTCTCAGATGTCATGGGTCTTCCTGCTCCGAACCATTATTCGACAGCTTATGATTTTGGCTTGCTCGCCAGTGCAATCGTCACTCAATATCCACAATATTTATCTTGGTATGGCCAAAAATGGTTTAGCTACAACGGCATTAAGCAACCCAATTTTAATAAACTTTTATTTATTTACCCTTATGCCCAAGGCTTAAAAACAGGGTCCACTAGTAGCGCAGGATTCTCTTTAGTTTCAGCCGCCAAAATGCCAAATAACAATATGCAATTGGTCGGCATTGTTTTAAATACTCCAAGTGGCGATGATTCAGCCGCAGATAGCAAAGCATTATTAACTTATGGCTTTAATTTTTTCACCACTAAAAAAATCTATGACGCGGGTCAAACTTTAAATTCAGCTCGCGTGTATTTTGGCCAAGATAAACAAACGCCCGTAGGTTTAAGCAGTGCTCTTAATGTCACGTTACCCAGCTCTGTTACAGCCGAACTTTCTGCCAAACTCACGCTACAACCCAGACTAGAAGCACCGATTACACAAAATCAAACTGTCGGTAAAATCGATATTTTATTAAATAACCAAGTCATCGAATCCGTTCCAGCGGTCGCTTTAAAAGCCAATCCAAGCGGAAGTATCTGGCGAAGAATATCTGATCAAATTTCGAGTTGGTTTTAAAAAAACTCTGCTAATATCCGCCCCCGAAACGGGGGCTTACTTTGCTTAGCTTTTATTTAAATTTCTTGCTTCGTATACTCCGTTCCAGTCTGTCTCTTGTGAGGCAGCCCGATGAAAAAGGATTTTTTATCGGTATCACCAAGGGGGTATTTATTATGCAATCGATCACACTTAATCTCTTAAATATATCAAGAGAAACACCATTAGAGTTATCTTATAGCTGTAATTGTATTTCGACTGACTAGTGGTTTAAAAGACTAAAAGTCTCACTGACTTTCTAAGCCGCCACGCCCAATTTAATAGAATTAAATTAAGTGCGATTGGCGGCATTTTTATGCCTCCCTGTTAGACATTAATTGGCAACTTTGAAAAAGGATACGGGCCCAATTTAATTTTGAGGAGTGCGGTCCCATGTTCATTGAAGCTATTACTTCTAATTTAAAAAATTCAGTAACCCTTAGAAACTCAGAAGATCCTCCAAACCCCTATCTGGAACCTGTCCGATGGAAAAATATTTCTTACCGCGTTAGACGGGTGAACCCTGAACTCGCCAATATTATCGACATGCTATCCCTCGAAGAAGGTTATGCTGGCTACATTGTACGATATCCGTTTGGACAAAAAATTCTTGAAAAAGGCGTTCTTCAAATACCCAACCCGTCAGGCGAATTCTTGTCCATCCATCATCCCAATCAGGATTCAAGCATTCAAAAAGACCTTGCTTATATCCGAGGCATGCCCGTTGGCTTAGTCTTGAGCAAAAGTATTGAAATGTTTCTATCTATCAATGGCCGTGAGACTCCTTTTAGCATCATGGGCCAGGGGAAAATTTTTGGGATTTGGGCTTTTTTAAATCGCGATATCTCTTGTGAACGCGGCAATATGTGGCACATCACTTCAGGTGCTCGTTCTCTTTTTATGCTCCCAAAACTGACCGACAGCGCTTCCCATAAAAGATTGCAACGTTATTGCGGCATTGTGGCTCCTGTACCTAAAACTTTTTCGTCACATGGCAGTATTTTTACTGAGTTAGCGCAGAAACACGGCCCCCGTGAAAACGTTCATTGGTCGGCTGAGCTTCTATTTTTTTCAGCCCCCTGGGTTCGCCGACAGAAAGATCCTCTTTGGCAAGCGCTGAGGCTTTTTTTATATCAATCTGCTTGGGATTCCACTGCCTATCTACGAAATCAATTTATCTATGATGTCGAGCTCTATGCCGCCATTGAAAATAATAATTTAAAACCCGACCCTTATCTCGTCGATACGGCTCGTCACGTGCTAAGCCTAGCAACACGAACTCAAACGGGAACTGGATTTGGAGTCGCCATGAATGACGATGCCGCGCCTATTTCTTTTTTACAAAAAATTTACCTAGATATTTATGACTTGCCTTACGCCCCAACCCTGATGCAGCCCACTTATATTCAAAACCCCAATCACCAACCTATTTATTATTCTCTCCATGTCCCAACTCTAGGCGGCTATTCCCCTAAAGGACGCAAACTAGCCAGTAAAAAATACAATCTTAAAGAGCTCAAATATATTCTTCAAAAAACTATCAAAGCTTTCTCAGAAAACTCTTTTGAATTACATGAGTCCCCAGTATCTCTCTATAACATTACTAAGAATCTTTCTATTCGTTATTTTCATACCGAAGAAGATAGCTTTGGAGAGATTGAACACGCTCGAAAAATCATAGATTCAGACCCCCAACTTCAAGCGCATTTGAATAATCACCCCATCCATGATTTTTGTGAAACCAGCTTATTTCTCTGCGGTGTTATCCAGCTGTCTTTCAATAATTTTAAATAGCTTTTAAATAATTGAATACGGGCGACCTATCTGGTATAAAGACGCCCTTTTTACGGATCGAGTAAGGAACTATTGTGGCAAAAGTTTGTCAATTAACGGGTAAGAGACCCATGGTTGGAAATAAAGTTTCCCATGCCAATAACAAAACCAAGCGTCGTTTTCTGCCAAATTTGCAGTTTCATCGCTTTTGGGTTCCCAGTGAGAATCGCTATGTGAAACTACGTGTTTCCTGCAAAGCAATGCGCACTATCGACAAAAATGGCATCGAAGTTGTCTTAGCTGAGATGCTCGCCAACGGCGTCAAATTTTAATTTTAAGTTTTTAGAATCTAAGGAGTCCTTCCATGGCCAAGAAAGGAAAAGTTGAAAAAATTCGTATGGTTTCTTCTGCAGGGACTGGACATTTTTATACAACTCAAAAAAATAAACAAAATACCCCAGACAAACTAGAGCTTTCTAAGTTTGACCCCGTAGTTCGTAAGCATGTGGCTTATAAAGAATCCAAAATCAAATAATTAATTTTTTGATTTAGATAAAATTATCAAATTGTAAGAGCGGCCAGCAGGTCGCTTTTTTTATTTTTATTGAACAATCAAGATATCTCGATAAAATCCAGCCCCACTTGAAACCAGCCATGGATGACTTGAAGGATTAATATGAATTTTTCTGAACTTCTGCGATATCGAGTTTCTTTGATAAATGTCTTTGAAGAATACGGCGTGGCTTCTCCTCGAGTTTTTGGCTCAACAGTAAGCGGCTCAGCTACCACTGAGAGCGATGTCGATTTTTTGGTTTCATGGCCTGTTCAACACAGCCTAATAGACAGAATTAGATTAAAAAACAGACTTGAATCTATTTTAAGTACACACGTAGATTTACTTACAGATCAGACGATTCACCCCTTGATCCGCGAATCTGTCACTCGGGAAGCAAGACCCATATGAAAGATCCTCGCTTGTATCTAACGCATATCTTGGAATGTGTTGAACGTATTGAGCTTTACACAAAAGATGGAAAAGAAGAATTCTTAGCCAGTATTCAAATTCAGGATTCCGTTTATCGGAATTTTGAAATTATTGGAGAGGCCAGCAAACGGGTTTCCATTGAAATGAAAACGATCTCACCTGAAGTTCCATGGAAAGATATCGCTGGATTTAGGGATGTCTTAATTCACCAGTATGACGGCATAGACCCTAATGAAGTCTGGGCCGTCATAGCAGAATATTTGCCTGGTTTAAAAGTTTCTTTAGTTAGATTAATGGCTCTAGCCAAGATCCAAGCGCAATAAGCTTTTCCCCTACGATTTCACCCATTCTGTGAACACACAGTCATGATCATTCTCAGCATCTTTCCCATAGAATTCAGACTGGCTTAATTTCCAAAGATTTTTATTAAATTCTGGAAAAAACGCATCGCCATTAGCTATCTCAGCGTCTACTTGGGTTAGGTATAACTTCGAAGCGATTGGCAAAAATAATTGATAAATCTGCTCGCCCCCAATGATCATAATTTCTGGGTCTTCCCATGTCTCTAGAACTTTTAAAGATTCTAAAGACTCTAATAATTTAACAGCCTCTTGAAGATCATGAACAATCTCGACCCCTTCAAATTTAAAATTTAAATCTCTTGTCAGAACAATATTTCGTCTTTTGGGTAACGCTCTCCCAATAGATTCAAATGTTTTACGGCCCATTAAAACAGGCTTACCTAGAGTCAATGCTCGAAAATGGGCGAGATCTTTTTTTAGAGTCCAGGGAAGTTTGCCCTGACAACCAATGACATAATTTTTAGATAACGCAGCAATCAAAGAAATTTTCATATTTTTTTAATCTAATCAAACCGCAATCGGCGCTTTAATAGACTCATGATATCGATAGTTAACTAATTCAAAATCTTCTAAGCCATAACTAAAAATATCTTTAGGCCGTCTTTTAATTCTTAAAGTCGGCAATGGGAAAGGCTGACGAGAAAGCTGCTTAGCAACCTGCTCATAGTGATTCGAATAAATATGGCAGTCACCACCAGACCACACAAAGTCACCCGGCTCTAAATCACACTGTTGCGCAATCATGCAAGTTAATAGGGCATACGACGCAATATTAAAAGGCACGCCCAAGAACGCATCCGCTGATCTTTGCATCAACTGGCAAGAAAGCCTTCCATTGGCGACATAAAACTGAAAAAAGGCATGACAAGGTGGCAAGGCCATTTTGTCTAATTCCCCCACATTCCAAGCAGACACAATCATTCGCCTGGAATCCGGATTGGTTTTAATCTGAGAAATTAAATCACTGATTTGATCAATCACGCGACCATCAGCCGTTTTCCAAGAACGCCATTGAGAACCATAAACAGGACCAAGATTGCCATTCTCATCCGCCCATTCGTCCCAGATATGCACGCCGTTCTCGACTAAATATTTAATATTCGTATCGCCATTGAGAAACCATAAGAGCTCACAAATCACGCCTTTCATAAATAATTTCTTAGTTGTCATGGCGGGAAAACTTTGACCCAAATCAAATCGCATCTGATGACCAAAAATACTTAAAGTCCCTGTCCCAGTTCGATCTTTTTTCTCAGCGCCTTCGTTTTTAATACGGCGTAAAAAATCTAAATAAGTTTTCATGATTTTTTTTCTCCCTCTAAACAATAAGATCTAAAAAATATCAAAAGACCCAGAATTAACATGGGAATGCACAATAACTGGCCCATGGTGAGCCATCCAAATCCAACAAAGCCCAGCTGGGCATCGGGCTGTCTAAAAAATTCCAGAAAAAATCTAATTAATCCATAACAGATTAAAAATAATCCTGACACTCTCATTCGAGGACGAGGTTTTCGAGAATAAATCCAGAGAATTAAAAACAATAAAATCCCTTCACCTGCGAATTCAAATAACTCTGACGGATATCTGGGATCAGGCCCTCCGTTGGGATACACCATGCCAATCCAGTTAGCTATCTGGGGTGAGTTAATTACTCGGCCAAATAATTCGCCATTGATAAAATTCCCAATTCGTCCCGCAGCTAAGCCAATTGGGACCAAAGGCGCATAGAAATCCATGACATCGAAAAAATAAAAATTATGTTTTTTGGCTAATAAATAAGCCGCTAGTAAAACCCCTAATAATCCTCCATGAAACGACATGCCACCGTCCCATAAATAAAAAATCTCTAACGGATGATGAGCGTAATACATCAAGTTATAAAACAAAACATAGCCAATCCTACCGCCTAGAATCACCCCAATGGCGCCGTAAAATAACCCATCTGTGACCCACTCTTGTTTTCTTAAAGCCGGCTGCCAGGGTTGCTTAGATCTGAGAGATCCCAGAATCCAAACGCCCAAAAACCCAATGATGTACATCAGGCCATACCAATGAATTTTAAAAGGCCCCAAAGCAAGGGCGATGGGATTAATTTCGGGGTAAGTCAGCATGGGGGCAATAGTAATTTACACAGATAAAAAGGGCCGAGACTTTAACATTGAGGCTTTTGAAATACGAATGAAAATTAAACAATAAAGAACCTTGACTATGTATATCAAATAATATACAAATACGCTCTCTTGAAAACTCAATTGACTCATAAAGGCCTTATGAAAACTGTTCGTTGGAATCCTGACAAAGCAAAAGCAATTAAAGAAACCAGAGGCATTGATTTTGATAAACTTGCTTTATTAATCGAAGAAGGTGAGTTGCTAGGAACCATCAAAGTTCCTAGCCGAGAAAATCAAAAAATGTTTTTGGTGAACTACGATGATTACCTCGTTTGTGTTCCCTTTGTTGAAGATTCCCAGGAGATTTTCTTAAAGACTGCTTATAAAAATCGAAAATTAAATAAATTATTAGCCCCTCATATCGGAGATAATCATGACAACAAGACGCCCAGCAAGAAAAATAAAAGACCAAAAAATCAAAATTGATTTGACCCAATTAGAGCCTCTTGATTCTTTAGAGCCCGATGAAAAAGCCTTACATCGCGCTTTGCAAAAAGGGGAATTTATTTTTGATGGCAGTGAAAAAACGCTCGAACACTATGCAGAGATTTTTGCCAATAGCAGCAAACAACGACAAGCCATTAGCCTTCGGATTCCAACTCAAGATTATTTAGCCATCAAAGCAAAAGCCGCCGAACAAGGCTTGCCCTATCAAGCGCTGATTAATTCCGTAATTCATCGATATATCACTGGAGCATTGAAAGAAGCGTCTTAGCAAATAGCGGTTTTCTTAGTCGTGATAGGGCGAATACAAGATTCGCCCCTACAAGAAAATCTCATTATTTTTTCAATCCGTGACTAAAAACTTCCGCCAGCAAAGTTTCCCCTGCTGAGCTTCACCAAATCCAATAATATTGCCTTCGGATTTTAAAAAGAGATGTCCAGAAATATCTTTTGGAATAGAAATCTTGGGAGATTTACCCTGTAGTAAAAAATCAAACTCTTGCTTAGATATTTCTATGACAGGCCAATCTAAAGCTTGCTCCAGAGTCAAAATATATTTTTCTGGATTCGCCAAAATTTGCTCTTCCGTATGCATCTGTTCTTCACGCCACGGCCCGCAAGCAATTCTTCTGAGAGAACTCAGATGACCCACAGTTCCCAAGGCTTTCGAAATATCTTCACCCAAGGTTCTAATATAAGTTCCCTTGGAACAGCTAATCATTAGATCTAAATAATCCGATCCAAATTCTTTTAAATCTATTTGATAAATCTCAATCTCTCGGGGCTCTCGTTCAATTTCTATGCCCTCTCGAGCCAATTGATACAAGGCTTTTCCATCTTTCTTTAAGGCAGAATACATGGGTGGGATCTGGGATTGTTTTCCTAAAAAATTCAAAAGAATTTTGTCTAATTTATTTTTATCTAATTCAGGAATGGGCTGGGTGTTAATCACTTCGCCCTCAAGATCACCCGTCGATCTTTGCTGGCCTAGCGCAATGCGAGTTTGATAAGTCTTAGAGCCGTCTAAAAAATAAGAACACAGCTGAGTCGCTTTGCCAAAACACAACGGCAGCATGCCGGTTGCCAGGGGGTCCAACGTTCCGGTATGACCCATTTTTTTGATTTTTAAACCCTTGCGGATTCTTTGCATGGCAGTATTAGATGAAAGCGAGTCACCTCGTTTGTCTAATAAAATAATGCCAAAAGAGGGTCTGGGATTTGAATTTAAATTTGAATCTGAATTAGGAATTTTGTTCATCCTCACGTCTTGCTTTGTCAATTAAAGCCGACATTTTCGACCCATATTCACTGGTTTCATCTCGAGTAAAGTGCAGCTCTGGGACCATTCTTAAATCCATTTCTTTGGCTAAAAGACGCCGTAAATAAGGCCCCGCTTTTTTCAAAGCTTCTAACGCTGCCAATAATTTTTCATCAGGGCCCAAATAAGAAACAAAAATCTTGGCATGCGCCAAATCTTTAGAAACTTCGACCCCAGAGATAGACACAAGCTTAAGCCTCGGGTCTTGGACTTCTTTCAATAATTGAGAAGCCAAGACTCGTTGGATCATGTCTCCAATGCGTAATAACCGGGATTCGCTGGCCATTTTTTCTATCTCTTATTTTTATTATTTAATGACCCTAGCAATTGACTTGGTCTCATAGACTTCAATCAAATCACCAGGTTTAACATCGTTATAGTTTTTAACACCGATACCGCATTCCATATCTTTTTTGACTTCTGAAGCATCGTCTTTGAATCTTCTTAAAGACTCTAACGCCCCTTCAAAAATCACGACATTGTCACGCAATACCCGGATTGGATTATTTCTTTTAACAACACCTTCAATGACCATACAACCGGCAATACTGCCAAATTTAGGGGATCTGAAGACTTCACGAACTTGAGCCACCCCAACGATTTCTTCACGAAGTTCGGGGGATAACAAGCCACTCATCGCCGCTTTCACGTCATCTAATAAATTATAAATAATGCTGTAATAACGAATATCAACGCCTTCATTGTCAGCCAATTTCTTAGCAGTCGCATCAGCTCGAACGTTAAAACCTAACAAAACAGCCTGTGAAGCCATCGCCAAATTAATATCTGATTCGGTAAAGCCGCCAGTTCCCTGACTGACAACAGCCACTTGAATTTCATCCGTCGATAATTTAGTCAACGCATCCACTAAAGCTTCTACAGAGCCCTGAACATCTGCTTTTAAAATAATTTTTAAAGTCTTCTGCTCAACCTTATCTTTCTGATCTTTACTGGCCGCCATACGCTCAAATAAATTACTAAGTTTTGTACTATGTAATCTCGCCATTTTGACATCACGGAATTTTCCTTGACGAAATAGGGCAATCTCACGCGCTTTTTTCTCGTCTTTGACCACATGGATTTCATCTCCAGCAGACGGCGTTCCAGAAAGACCCAAGATTTCAACAGGAATCGAAGGCCCCGCAGTTAAAACAGCTTTACCTGTTTCGCTATGCATCGCTCGAACACGGCCAAACTGCGTTCCCGCCAGTAACATATCGCCTTTATGCAATGTCCCGCTTTGAACCAAGACGGTCGCCACAGGGCCACGGCCTTTATCTAATCTGGATTCAATGACAACCCCTTTAGCGGGTGCATCAGCGACGGCTTTTAGCTCTAAAACTTCTGCTTGAAGCAAAATAGTTTCTAATAAATCATCAATACCTAAGCCTGTCTTCGCTGAAACTTCGGCGAACATATTTTCACCGCCCCAAGATTCAGAAATAACGCCATGCTGAGAGAGCTCAACACGAATTCTTTCAGGATCTGCGTCAGGTTTATCAATCTTATTCACCGCGACTACCACCGGAACCCCAGCCGCTTTGGCATGCTGAATCGCTTCGATAGTCTGAGGCATCACACCATCATCTGCAGCGACTACTAAAACAACAATATCTGTCAAATTCGCACCCCGAGCTCGCATCGACGTAAACGCTGCGTGACCGGGTGTATCTAAGAACGTAATCATGCCTCGAGCCGTTTCAACATGGTAAGCCCCAATATGCTGGGTAATCCCACCGGCTTCTCCCGCTGTCACTTTAGTTCGACGAATGTAATCCAATAAAGACGTCTTACCATGATCCACATGGCCCATAATGGTCACGACGGGAGCTCTGGATAAGAGCTCTCCCATTGCTTCTTCTTGCAATACATCTTCGACGGCGTTTTCTTTTAATAACACGCCTTTATGGCCCATTTCTGCGACGACTAATAGCGCTGTTTCTTGGTCAATCACTTCGTTAATGGTCACCATCGTTCCCATCTTCATCAAGATTTTGACTACCTCAACGCCTTTGACTGCCATTTTCTGAGCCAAATCTATGACGGAGATCGATTCTGGAATCATGACTTCTCTGATTTGGGGCTGGACTGGTTTTTCAAATTTTTGCGAATGCACAAATCCTTTGGGATGCTCTTTATGACGTTTACGTGCTCTTTCTGCACGAACACCCTCGTCTTCTTCAGGCTCTTCTTCTAAAGCCAAAGGAATAAAACGTGCTTTTTTAGCTTTAAGATCAACCGCTGGTTTCTCAACGATTTTCTTATGGCGTTTTTGTTGCTCTTCCTCTTCTTCTGGCTCAAGCACAGCTTCAGATTTTTTAGTCGGATTAGTTGAACGATGATCCGCAACCATTCCTTCTTTATCTTTATCTTTTTGCCCTGCAGTCACCAATGGCATTGGAGTAACTGGCGCCTCTGTCTTAGAAACAAGTTCCACAGCAATCTTTTCTGCCGCTTGCTTCAGTTTTTCTTGATGCTCTTTTGCTTCAACTTCGGCCTCTGCTTTCAGTTTTGTTTTTAACAAGCTTTCTTCTTCAGCCTGTTTCTGCCGAGCTGTTTCTTCTTCGGCTAGACGCTTCGTTTCGGCTTCTTTGGCGGGATCAACAGGAACGTAGGTTCTTGTTTTACGGACTTCAATACTGACCGTCTTCCCTTGGGCTGAGCCCCCCATTTTCATCTCTTGGGTTTGTTTACGCTGAAGCGTTATTTTCTTAGGCGCCGTAATTCCCGCTCGAATATGCCCGAGCAAGACTTCTTTCTCTTCATCTGAAATAACATCATTGGGTTTACTTTGGAGAAGCTGAGCCTCTTTAAGTTTTAATAATAACGTTTCTACGTCAATACCAACCGTGGTTGCTAATTGACTAACCGTAAGTTCTGTCATAGTGCCTACTCCTCATTGCCTTGGCGCTCTTGAGCAAACCAAGGAGCTCGAGCCGTCATAATTAATGACGAAGCTTTCTCGGGGGTGATCCCTGGGATCACCACTAAATCATCGACTGCCTGTTCTGCCAGATCTTCCATGGTGATAATCCCCCTGGAAGCTAGCTCTTTTGCTAACTCTTCAGTCATGCCTTCCACTGCCAATAAATCGGCCGCAGGCTGAATTCCCACAGTACGACCCGTTAACGCCTGGGTTAACAAAGCATTCTTAGCTCTATTCCGTAATTCTTCGATTAGATCTTCATCTAAACCTTCGATTTCCATCATTTCTTCTGTCGGAACATACGCGACTTCTTCTAACGAAGAAAATCCTTCTGAAACCAATGTTGCCGCTAGTTCTTCGTCGATTTCTAAAGCTGCCACAAAAATACCGATGACTTTCTTGGCTTCGCTTTGATGCTTAGCTTGTGCTTCATCCGTACTCAAAATTTTCAAATGCCATCCAGTCAACGCAATCGCCAAACGGACATTCTGTCCGCCTTTTCCAATCGCTTGAGATAACTGCTCTGTTTTGACAGCTACTTGCATGGAATGTGTATCTTCATCGATGACAATAGAAACCACTTCAGCGGGAGCCATCGCATTAATCACAAATTGAGCTGGATTATCATCCCACAGAACAACATCAACCCTTTCACCAGACAATTCTTCAGAAACCGCTTGAACACGTGCACCACGCATCCCCACACATGCACCAACTGGATCAATCCGGCCATCATTGGTTTTGACCGCAATTTTGGCACGAGAGCCAGGATCTCTAGCGACACTTTTGATTTGAATTACTTCTTCAGCGATCTCTGGGACCTCTAAAGTAAACAACGCCTTGAGCATGCCTGCATCGGCACGAGATAAAATAATCTGAGGACCCCGAGCATCACGGCGAATTTCTTTTAAACAGCAACGAATTCGATCACTGTTTCGATACATTTCACGGGGAATCATGTCTTCTTTGGGTAATAAGCCTTCTGCATGGTTACCCAAATCAACGATAATTAAATCTCTAGTGACTCTTTTGATGGTCCCATTGATCAATTGCCCAACACGGCTTTCAAACGCTTGAATAATTTTCTCACGCTCTGCTTCACGAACTTTCTGAACAATCACTTGTTTCGCTGTCTGCGCCGCAATACGGCCAAACTCGATAGACTCCATGGGTTCTTCAACCATGCCACCCAAGATAGCCTTTGGGTTTTTCTTGATAGCTTCTTCGAGCGTGATTTGATATTCAGGAAATTCTATATCTTCCTCAGGTAAGACTTCATAAATCCTAAAAGTGTCATAATCACCCGTCTGACGATTGACCGCGACACGGACTTGAATCTCTTCTGATTTTTTCTTGCAAGTCGCCATTGCGAGCGCTTGCTCTAATGCCTGAAAAATAACCTCTTCTTCGACATCTTTTTCATTTGCAACTGAGCTGACAACTAACAGAATTTCTTTATGACTCATTGGATATTCCCCTTATTTAAACACTGGGACAATTTGGGCTTTTTGAATATTCGAGAAAGCAACCGTCACCGGCTTGCCATCCACCACTATCACAACACTTTCTTCGTGAACTTCTGAAAGAACTCCTCGCATTTTTTTCTGGCTTTCTATGGGCGAATGTAATCTCAAAGAGACAATCTCCCCACAAAAAGTTAAATACTGACTGGGTTTAAATAAAAACCGATCTAACCCCGGCGAAGAGACCTCTAAAACATATTCTTGCGGAATAGGATCTTCGACTTCTAAAACAGCACTGATCTGACGTGATGCTTTTTCACAGTCTTCAACATTCACACCTTCTTCTTTTTCAATAAAAACCCGCAAAAGGCTATGACGCCCTGCAGGGAGATATTCCATTCCCCAGAGCTCTAGTCCCAAGGCTTTCACCGCGGGTTCTAGCAATTCTGTCAAAGAGTCTTCTTGTGCCAAACCATTCACTCCAAAAAATAGGCAAGAAAAAAGGCCCATTTGGGCCTTTTTTATTATCGTTAAAAATAAGTTGGTAGCGGGGGCTGGATTCGAACCAACGACCTTCGGGTTATGAGCCCGACGAGCTACCAGGCTGCTCCACCCCGCAACTAAATCGGGGCGGATCGTACGCGAACGAACCCTGCAATGCAAGGCTTTTGGGGGTAAAACATAAAAAATCAAATTCTTTAGTTCTAACAAGCGCCTATTAAGTATCTATTAAGTAGCGACTCACCGAACACTTCTATAAAATCCGCGCCTTATTTTTAAGGAGCTTATATGCCAACTTGTTGGATTATCGCAGGCCCTAATGGCGCAGGAAAAACGACCTTTGCATTGAAATATTTACCTCAAGTCGCTCATTGTGTTCGTTTTATTAATGCTGATTCGATTGCAGCAGGTTTATCCCCTTTAGCACCAGAAAGAGAATTAGTCTCAGCTAGCCGACTGTTTCTGCAGGAAATAGAAAACAGCATTCAATCAAAAGAAGATTTTGCTTTTGAAACAACGTTATCAGGCAGAACCTATTTAAAGCTTGTATCCCGTTTACGTTCTGAAGGCTGGCATGTGGAGTTAATTTATTTAGCTTTACCCAATATAGAAATGTCCAAATTACGCGTTGCAGAACGAGTTCTGCATGGCGGACACAACATTCCAATTCAGGATATTGAACGGCGTTTTTCTCGAAGTTTAAATAATTTATTGCAGGAATTTTGCCACATCGTGGATCACTGCCAGTGCTTTATGAATACGGACGAATCGCCTGATTTAGTATTTGAGCAATGGGAAAAATCTAGAGAAATTGTCCATGCTACTTATTATAAAAATTTACTTAAAGAGGCCTCGCTATGAATCCCACCCAGAAACATCCTCCATGCGCAAGTAGCCAAGAAACTTTAGCGGCCCTTCGCGAAGCAGTCACTGAGGCTTTAGAAAAGAAAAGGCTTCTCGGGCAGTACGCTGTTGTTTGGAAAGATGGACACCCTGTCTTTATTGGCGAAGAAAAACCAATCTAATAAAAAAGCCTTTCGACTAGGCCTTTTTATCCCCAAAGATCTCTTTCTCAACCACAGCGCAAACCAAATGGCCAATCAAAATATGGACCTCTTGGATTCTGGGCGTATCTCTAGAAGGCACTTTGAAACAGTAATCACACAACGGCGCCATCTTGCCGCCGGTCTCCCCTGTAAAACCAACAATGATCATGCCTTTTTGCTTGGCTGCGTGAATCGCTTCCAAAATATTGGTCGAATTCCCTGAAGTCGTAATCGCAAAGAAAACATCCCCCGCATTGCCATTAGCTTCGATCTGACGCGAAAAAATTCGGTCATACGAATAATCATTCCCAATCGCAGTCAAAATCGAAGTGTTGACTGTCAACGCTTCTGCGGCCAAAGCAGGTCGATCAAAATAAAAACGGCTGACAAATTCAGCTGCAATATGCTGAGCATCCGCCGCACTACCGCCATTCCCCGCACAAAAAACTCTGTGATTTTTTTTATAAGCTTCCACACAAACCTGGGAAACCGTCGCAATTAAATTAATTAACTCTGGATCCGTACAGACTTTTTGTTTTAAAGCTAAAGCCTGAGTCATTTGCTGAGCAATATATGCTTTCATATAAAATCCTTAGTTATAAATTTTTAACTCTCTAATTCCATTTCACTCGTGTATCTCGAACACGATTGAATAAATTCTCATGCTTTTTGATTTCTTTCTTCTGAGATTCTGAAAGCTCAGGATTTTTTTGATCGAAATTTTTTAAAAATTCCCCCGCTTCACTGACATAAGATTTTTTCATACCGCGTTCTATTAAATTTTGAATTTTTGCCAATAACTTAAACATTTTTTCAAATCCCTTTAAAAATCCCATTTCACATGGGGGGCGCACTCTAGCAAAAAGGCACGAAAACGCGATTGAATTTCTTGCAGCTCTAAGACTTGATTGGCTTCGAATCTTAAAACAAAACAAGGCGAAGTATTCGACGCTCGAATCAAGGCAAACCCATGTGGGAATTCAATTCTCAGGCCATCCAAAGTAATAATCTTAGCCCCTGGAAACCGGCCAAGCTCAGCGGTTTTAACAATCTTTTGAATCAGTCCAAATTTCTCTTGATCCGACACGGCAATATTAATCTCTGGCGTATTACAGCTTTCTGGGAAACTCGCAAAGATTTCTTCTGAGCTTCTCGAATCCGCGGCCAGAATTCTTAATAATCTTGCTGCCGTATAAATCGCATCGTCAAACCCATACCAAGTATCATTAAAGAAAATATGGCCGCTCATTTCTCCAGCTAATTTTGCGCCCGTCTTAACAATTTCTTTTTTGACTAAAGAATGCCCCGTCGGACACATGAGAGGCACACCGCCTGCAGCATTAATAATCTCAGCCAAATGCCTCGTGCACTTAACATCGTACAAAATTACAGAACCTGGATATCTAGCTAATACATCTTGGGCATACAGCATGACTTGCCTATCTGGCCAAATAATTTTTCCTTGAGAAGACACAACGCCTAGCCTGTCCCCATCACCATCAAACGCCAAGCCAATATCAGCCTTGTTTTCTAAGACCGCTTTTTGAAGATCTTCAAGATTTTTAGGTTTACTGGGATCGGGATGATGATTAGGAAAACAGCCATCCACGTCTGTAAATAACCCAATCACTTCACAACCTAATTTTTTAATTAATTCTGGTGCCAAGATCCCTGTCACACCATTCCCGCAATCAACCACGACTTTCAGCTTTCGAGTTAATTTTATTTCTCTCAAAATCCTATTTTCATAATCCATTAAAATATCTTGAGATCTCTCATGACCCGAACCCTGAGAACAAACTTGTTTCTGTAAAATCTGATACAGCTTTTGAATATCTTCGCCCGCAATGGTCTTGCCATGAAGAACCATTTTTAATCCATTGTAATCCGCCGGATTATGGCTTCCCGTCAGCATCACCCCAGAACTAGACCCTAGAAATTTCGTTGCGAAATATAAAACAGGCGTCGGGACTAACCCTATATCAATGACATTCACGCCTGAATTTTTTAACCCCTCTTTTAAAGCTTGTATCAAGCTAGGCCCTGATAACCTCCCATCTCGACCAACAATTACTGTCTGCTGATCCTGCTGACCTAGTTCTTTTTTTTCAGCGGCCCATTCTTGAACCAAAGTCCCAATGGCTAGGCCAATATCATGAACAACATCAGAAGTTAACTCATTCGTGACCACCCCTCGAATGTCATAGGCTCTAAATAAATGGGCCGGGATTTGTTTTGGCTGACAACGCATTTTTTATTTCTCTCTGTTTATATTTGTTTATATTTTTAAATTTCTAAATTTTCCCGCTGGAGCCAAATCCACCCTCAGCTCTTTGGGTTAAATCAAAATCTTGAACAAGATTAAATTCAACTTGTAAAACGGGGACAATAACCAATTGGGCGATTCTCATACCAGGCGTAATAGTAAAAGGCTCCGCACTGCGATTCCAAACTGAAATTTTTAATTCACCCTGATAATCCGAATCAATCAAACCCACTAGATTCCCCAAGACAATCCCATTTTTATGACCCAATCCAGACCTTGGTAAAATCATGGCGGCCAAGCGGGTATCTTTTAAATAAATCGCCAACCCTGTTGGAATTAATTCAGAAGACCCTGCTTGCAAAATAAAATCTTGATCTGTTGCTGCACGCAAATCTAAACCCGCCGAGCCTTCTGTTGCATAGCTGGGCAACCCATGAGTTTGATAAAAATCAGGCTTAAGAATTTTCAAATCTATTATTTTATTTTTAGAACACTCAGCCAATTTTTAAATTCTCTTATGATTAAAAAAGGCCCGGATTCTAACATCCTGTTTGGAAATACCTAGACGGCGAGGCAATCCAAAAATCGGATTGATTAACGCCAAAGATTGGTTTTTGCTAGATCAATGACATCTGACCCACGTCCATCGATGATTGCTTTAATCATGTATAAATTAAAGCCTTTTACTTCCTGCATTTTAATTTTAGGCGGCATCACCAGTTCCATACGATTAGTCACTACATCGACTAAAACAGGACCAGGATGCGCAAGCGCTTCTTTCAAAGCAGATTCAAGCTGATTGGGATCTTCAACTCGAATACCGCGAACACCCATGGCTTCTGCCATATTGGCAAAATTAGGATTAATCAAATCAGTGCCTGTATTTAAAAATCCATTGGCTTTCATTTCCATTTCAACAAAGCCCAAAACTCCGTTATTAAAAATAACGACTTTAATATCTAATTTTTGCTGGGTCAGGGTTATAAAATCGCCCATGAGCATGGCAAAACCCCCATCGCCGCATAAAGCAATCACTTCGCGATCTGGGTGGGAGGCTTTCGCACCGATGGCCTGAGCTAAGCCATTAGCCATAGACCCATGATTAAAAGAACCAATCAGACGCCTTTTGCCATTCATTTTTAAATAACGCGCAGCCCATACCGTGGGTGTCCCGACATCGCAGGTAAAAACAGTGTCTTCTTTTGCAAGTTCGCTAATTACACGAGCTACGTGCTGAGGATGAATGGGAGGCTTAGAACCAAAAGCTAAGTCGTCTAAAGATTTTCGTGCTTTTTTATAATGCTCACAGGCTTGTTTAAGATGTGCATCGTTATTCTTTTTTGTCAGATAGGGCAGTAAAGCCTGAATGGTCTCTTTGATACCTCCGACTGCCCCATATTCAAGATTGCATCGCCGTCCTAAATTTTCCCCATGAATATCAATTTGAATGATTTTTGCATGCGATGGATAAAATTGTCTGTAAGGAAAATTAGTGCCCAAGAGTAACAAAGTATCGCAATCTTCCATGGCGTAATAACCCGATGAAAAACCAATAAACCCAGTCATGCCGACATCATAAGGATTGTCATATTCGACATACTCTTTTCCACGGAGTGCATGGACCATCGGGCTTTTTAAAGATTCACATAAAGACAATAATTCTGAATGAGCTCCTGCACAGCCGCTTCCCGCCAATATCGTTATTTTTTCAGATTGATTTAATAAATCAGCGATTTTTTTTAATTCAGATTCACTTGGAATAATCCTAGGCTTTGCTTGAACAATATATTTTGGGATCTGGGTGATCGTCGCTTCTTTTAAAGCAATATCTCCAGAAATAATAATCACGGCAACACCCCGTTTATTCAAAGCCGTTTGAACCGCCATCGCTAAAATTCTGGGCATTTGATCGGGTGAATGAACCGTTTCGCAAAAATAACTGCAGTCTTTAAATAACGCTTTCGGATCGGTCTCTTGAAAATAAGCGCCTCCAATTTCACTGCTTGGGATATGTGCAGCAATCGCTAAAACAGGCACACCATTGCGATGACAATCATAAAGCCCGTTAATTAAATGCATATTGCCAGGACCACAACTCCCCGCACAAACCGTCAAGTTTCCAGTGAGATGCGCCTCAGCACCCGCTGCAAAAGCAGCAACTTCTTCGTGTCTTGTGTGTATCCAATCAATTTTTTTCTTGGCACGAAGCGAGTCCGTAATGCCATTGAGAGAATCACCGACAATCCCATAAATTCTTTTTACCCCAATGGAACTCAGGGTATCTACTAAGACATCAGCAACAGTGATCATGGTTTTAATTCCTATACTTTTTAATTTAATTTTTTAATTTTAATTTTAATTTTAATTTTTAAAATCTAAACAAAAAGATTCATTTTAATTGCCTCGTTATATAAATATTCTCGAAATTCTGGCGCGGCTAGTTCAATCAAAACTTTGGCTCTTTCAGAAGTTGATTTCCCTTGGAGATTACAAATCCCTTGCTCTGTCACAATATATTGAACCTCTCCACGTGGATCTGTCGTAATAGAATTCAATCTAGGAACAATGCGAGAAACTTTGCCATGGGCGGCTGTTGACTGGGAAGCTAAAAAACTTTTTCCGCCTTTAGAAAGAACCGCCCCTCGAACAAAATCCAACGCCCCACCGGGTCCGCTGTATTGATGCCCATTCATAAATTCAGCATTGACCTGACCGGATAGATCTATTTCAACGAAGGCATTCACCGATACGAAATTATCATTTTGAGAAATAACATACGGGTCATTGACATAGTCGGCCCCATAACATTCGACGCTCGGATTGTCATTCACATAGTCATAAACTTTTTGTGTTCCCATCGCGACATTAAAAACAGTTTTATAAAGATTGGTTTTTTTATAGCGATTACTGACAGCCCCACATTCGACTAAATCGACAATTCCATCGGCTAATAATTCACTATGGACACCCAAATCTTTATGATTTTTGAGCATCGAAGCGATCGCATTGGGGACTCCCCCAATACCAAACTGTACACAAGCACGATCTTCAATATGGCCAATAATGTGAGATCCAATTTTCTGATCAATATCACTGGCAGGGCGTGAAGGGGAGGCTTGAAGCGGAATACTACATTCTGTGATGGCCGCCACTTCTGAGATATGAATCAAAGTATCTCCAAAAGTTCTGGGGATTTGATTATTCACTTCAAGAATAATTTGGCGTGCTTTTCGCATGACTCTCTGGGTATAGGCGCCTGTAATCCCCAAAGAAAAATAACCATGCTGATCCATCTTAGACACAGCAATCACAATCGTATCAATGCCAATAACATCGGCTATTAAACCGGGAATCTGACTAAATCCACCCGGAACATATTCGATATATTTTTTACCAACTTTTAACCCTTCTGCTAAAAAAGCACGTTCATCCGGACCCATAAAAAAAGGCTTAAATTTAATATGCTCAGCGACTTCGGGCTTAAATAGCTGCTGGCTCATATGCGTTGTTCCACGCATGCAGTAAAGATTCAAATCATCATAAACCCCTGACTTAGCTGCATTCGCAATCGCCGTTACTAAATCCACCGGCACTCCGCCGAAATAGGGAATACAGATATTTCCAGATTTAGGGAGCCTCTTAGCCGCTTGATCCGCTGTGATTAATTTTTTTTGATATAGATCCTGGATAGCACTGCTACTCATCAAATTTTCTCCAAATTTTTATTTTTAAAAATTTTTAAATTAATTAATAAATATTAATAACCTGCGGCTTCATAGGGCCCTAGGCCTTTTTTATAAACCAAAAAAGTACGGGTATAAGTCAAAACCTTCTCGCCTTTTTGATTATAAGCCGTGGTATCTGCCGTCATGATTCCCTGGGTGGGCCTTGAATTAGAAAGACGCTTTTCTTTGATCACTGATTCGACGTAAATCGTATCCCCAACAAAAACAGGGGTTAACACTTCCAGATTAATCCAGCCCAAATTAGCGACTACTCGACCAAAAGATCGCGTTGTCAGTGCAGTCACTACGCCTAATAAATAATTTTCACTGATGGGTAATTTTCCATCATGAAATTTTTTGACATATTCCAGATCACTATGCCGCGGGTGCCAATCTAAAGACCGCATCGCGTGCTGCCAGTTTTCGCCTTCAAAAAAAGTTTTTCCTGGTCGATGCTCATAAGTCTCTCCAGGTTCTAAATCTTCGAAATAAAGACCGGATTGTTCCATTAGTGCGGGATTCCCAGACTCATCAGAATTACTAGCATCATGGTAAGCAAGAAATTTTGGATGACTCACTGATTTAAAACTCGCAGCACGCGCCTGATCTTCAGGGTGCTTCCCTTTTTTATAAATCAAAACGGTGTAATGAATCTTAGAGACCACTTCATTATTTTGATTAATGGCTTCAGTAATAACTTCTACTTCACCCAGGTCTTTAGACGCTGTGGGATTAATATTTTTAACCGTACTTCTGGCGTAGAGCGTCGTGCCATCAAAAACAGGATGAGACATGGCGATATCATGATAAATTTTTATTTTTGATTTTTTATAAAAAGTTTTCCAAGTACTGCCCAAGACTCTTTGCAAAGTTAAAGTGCTCACACCTAGACAGTTTTTCCATTCTGTTTTGCTAGCATAATTCGCGTCATAGTGAAGCATGGCGCTATTAATAGTCTCCGTGGCTTCGTCTTTGTTATCTTGCTGAGAAAGGGTAATCCCAGGTCGATGATGAAAAATTTGTCCCAATTTAAATTCTTCAAAATCTAATCCAAAAATCTCCCGATATCGCTGAGTGCCGGTTTCTAAATAAGCAAAAAAATGATTCAAGATTTTTTCCTTTTTGATTTAAATTTAAATTAATTTTTTAAAAAATTTAATATTTTTTATTTGCCAATATTTAAAATTCTCATGGCACTTTTATAAACAGGCACGTCAATCATTTTTCCATTGAACTCTGCGGCATTCCCACAGGCCCGGTTATAAGCGTCAACAATACCTTGAGCCTTGTTTAAATCTTCTTGGCTCGGCGTAAATACTTGATACAAAGTTTCGATTTGAGCGGGATGAATTGCATACTTTCCCGTATAGCCCATTTTTTTTACACGCTCTGCTTCTTCTTTATTGCCCGCATCGTTATGGATATCTAAAAATGGCACATCTAAGGCACATAGCCCGGCTGATTTTGCGGCCTGTACAATTCGTGAACGCGCATAAAACATAGGCTCAAAACTAAGCTCAGCGCCTAAGTCAGCGGCTAGGTCTGCACCACCAAAAGTCAGGCCCGATAATTTTGAACTGGCATGCGCAATTTTATAAGAGTTCTCTAGGCCAATTGCTGTTTCAATCAGAGCCATATAAGAAAGATTTTTGCACTCTGGTAATGAAAAATATTTGTCATACAGCTTAATTTCTTCTGCGTATTCTACTTTGGGAAAAACCAAAGCCTCTGGAAAAATTCTGGCATCACAGAACGCTGTAATATCTTTAAGACCCGCCAAAGTTTGAAGACTATTAATTCGCACACAGACCAAGAACGGCCTTGTTTTATTTTTGAATGGATCTGTTTTTAAAAATTCAATCAACCCAGATCTCGCTGAGTCTTTATCTTTTTGAGCCACCGCATCTTCAAGGTCAATGACTAACCCATCTGCTTTAGTTTCTAGGGCTTTCAGAAAACGATCAGGGCGATTAGCTGGCGTAAATAATAAGCTTCTGCAGGCACTAAAATTCATCAAAAAATCCAATTTCAAAAAAATTCAAAAACAGCTTAGTCAATTAAAATTTTTCTATCTGGGAAATCAAAAAATCTGAAAATAAAAATCCAATTCAAAAAGACCCTGATACTAATTTTTTATCAAGTTTATGTGCATGAGCATGCGATTTATGTTCCGAAGATTCGTTTTAAATTTCCCATTTATTTCACTCCAAAATCTGACGACGCTACGGCTACAGCCATGCCCCTGCCTCTCAAATCTTCTTCATCACTGTCACTAGAACTTCCTAAAACAAGAGCCGATGAAGACACCCTAGATCTTCGCGTGTCTAACAAACGCTGAGACTCTATGGCTGAGAGCAATCTCAATTCTCCTGATTCTATGGATCTCTTGACCGTCTCAAACTGAGCACGCAAGATCCCAGCCACCATCACATCTGACAAGCCCGTCGCCAATAAAGCCGTTCGAGTAAATTCTTGAGCGCCCATGAATCCAACCATATCGATATAGCCTTCAGGGACTAATCTAGGTTCTTCACGCTCTCTGGCTGCAACACTGGCTTGATGATGCGCATAGTGTTTAGCGCGTTCTGCAGGCAAAGCAAAAAGTAAAGAACTTGAAAAACTGGCATATTCACCCAAAGATTTTTGAACCCTTCTTTCAGTGATCGCCAATCGCGCTGAATGCTCAGCCGCATCTCGGATCACGCGATTATTCGGCGGGGGTAGCGCTCGACCGACAGCGCATTCTAATAAAGCATGATGCATTTGAGTGTCTTTACGGCAAATCCCCAGAAGCCTGGCCATTTCTTGCGTTGAGACGACCTCTTTAATTTTTTTAATATCATGCGTTAAAAGATCAAAGCTCTCTGGAAAACCAACATCCAAAGCATCGATCATATTATTGGCAAATCTCAAAGCCTCTTTAGGCGAAAGATCAGTGGCTGTCTCACCCCCAAAACTTCTTAAAGACGCCAAAGCTGCATCCTTCATATGGCTCGCCTGTTCTTCAAAAGATTTCAGACCGGTTTTAATTTGAGCAATAAGTTCTAATAAAGCCCCGTAATGCTCTGCTTTAAGATGCCCATTAATAAACTCAGACGCTGCATTAAAAATCGCTGTGAATTCTGCGTTCTCTCGAGTGGCAAAATACAAAAGTAAAAATTTTCTTAAACAAGCCAGCAAGTCTTTTAGCTCTTGCTCAAACTGTCTTTTCGCCTCTACTTCTGAAATCACATCTGAAAAAGAAAATCTTAACGGCGTACTCAATACATCGGTATGGCGAAAATCTAATGCTCGAGGAAGCTCATAAGCCCCTACTTTTACCAAGATTTCTTTAGAACGCCGAAGTTTAACTGATTCAACAGACACCCCAGGAGACAAAAATTCTTCAGCCAAAACTCTTTGCGCTATCAAAATATCACTGGCTGTAAAGACGCGATAAAAAGTCTTAAACCGCTCCGCCCATTCAGGCCATTGGTCTCGATGGGCCTCTAAAAAAACATCTATCTTTGGTGTTATTGAAAATTCTTGATAAAGCTCATCCGTCAAAATAGTGGCGATTAATTCAAGCAACTCAGGCTCTCTCAAAAACTTCAAGAGTAACTCTCTAGGATCACAGTCAATATTTGTAATTCGATCTTTCAAGACCTCACAAAGATTTAATAGATGATCAGGAACGCGATGAAAGTACATCAGCTGGTATAAATATTTCAGGCCATCTTCATAGACCCCATGCATGCGATTAGAGACCCGACTGGTGTATTTACTTAAATCAATAAAAGATTTCTTAGAAAGCTCAGCACGAATCTCTTTCAGTATTTTTTTATAATTTGCAAAAAGATCTTTCGTAATGGTTCTGACATAAGCGCCCAAATTTCCTGGCTGAATCCCTGGCACCCTTCGATTAAAAGTAAAGTTAGGCCACATAAGATTATCTGAAGCACTCCAAGCATTCATTATTTTAATAACTGCATCAATTCCAATAATCTGTTCTTCTTGAGTCAAATTAGAAGCCATCAAATTTTTCAACATTGCGATCGGCCCACTGGCCATAACATCCCGATGGGATAGAAACTCTGGGCCTTCAGAAGGCTTAGAAAGTTCTCGATCTGAAGCATCTCCTCCCGTAATGGCAGAGAAATAATCTTTAAATGACTTAGTCTGAATAGACTTGTTGTATTCCTGAGCAGCAACATGCATGCGACGAATGTAGCCCGTATAAGTAGGCAGATCTCGCATGCCTAAACTTCTGACAGGCCTCACTTGCTCTGCTCTACCCCCAGCAATAACCAACGCACCTGCCCCTCCATTAGCAGCAGTTGCAGTAGTCGCACCAAGCCCCAACACAAGCGCTGCAGGATCCGAAGCACTCGCCAGTGTATCCGACGTTGGATTAATGACTGGCAATCCCAACCCTTCGGAAAATTCAAATCGAGTATGAGAAGTAATTTTTAATAGAGAGGGCAATGCGGCATAGTCACCTTGAGTTCTCTCTTTGGTCTTATCGCCTTTCTTAAGCAATTCAATAAATTCTGCACTCACCATTGGGTTAGGCGCTGTCCCATAGGCTTCACGCCAAAGTCGAAAAGTTTCGATAATTTTTTCCCGGTCTCTTCTCACTTGACCACAATGAATCCCTGACATGGTTAGCGCCTCCCTGGTTAATGAGCGAATTAGTGAGTTATTTAAATAATCAAACAGCCCAGGGAACACTACCCTCCCAAAGCCAATTCCATACTTAAAGTGCTTTTTAATAAGGGGTCCAAAATATAATAATGCCCCTTCTTGTCCTTATAGACATAATCTGATTTGAGTAGATTTTTCAAAGCATTTTGAACCCCGCCCTGTGATAAATTCATGCCTTCCATCGACTCTCTCGTAAAAGCGTTTTCCATCTTCCCTTGCTCAGCAATAAACAACAGTAACTTTCTTTGACTGAGCGGCAGTAAAGACAGTTCTCGTTCAGTAATCGATTTATTTTCCAGGATTAATCCAATCCACGTAGTCTCTATGGATTTTTCCGTCGGACTTATTTCATTCTGCCAAAGCATTGAACAGAGCTTATTCACATAGTACGGATGACGTTCTGTCAGCATTAAAATTTTTGAAATTAACCCAGACTCTAGTTCTTGCCCCCATTTTTCTACGGCTGCTTTTTGAATCTGTGGGAGATATTCCTGCTCAGCAATTCTTTCTAGAGAAATCTGATCACACATTTTATAAAACGGTCGTTTTTTATCGTTGAACATTTGCTCCATCAAATGTCGATTACTCCCTGAAAAGATAAACACTAGCCCTTGCGATTTTTGCGCGACTTCTCTTAAAACCGCTTCAATTGCATGCTCAATGCTGACTTCACCGACCATTTGAAATTCATCTAAAAATAAAATCACTTTTTTATTTTTTTCTAGAGCTAGTTCATTTAATTTTTCTAGCGTCGCTAACAAAATTTCTGTCAAATTTTGAGGGTTCTTATCTTTAAACGACAATGCAACACTCGTGCCGTGATAGCCCACCTGAATATTCAATCTAGAAAAAAAATCACCTGCCAACCCTAAAAGTTTTTTTGGCGTTGTTTCTAGCTGACCCAATAAAAACCCCACTCCTGTCAAAATAAAACGAGCGACATCTTCTTCTGAAAAAGCTTTATAAAGATCGACATGTGCATAGGGTAATTTTGTTTTTTCTAACGCCCTCACAGCCAAACTGGTTTTCCCATAACGTCTTGGGGAGATTAATAAAATGGGCGCCCCGTCTTCAATATCTTTTATAACTCTTTTTAATTCTTCTTTTCTGTTACAAAAAGAAAGCCCCATTGCCAGATAAGTCGGGAAATAATTCATATAAAACAACCTATTAAATATATTAAAAAATTATTTGCTTTGAATTATTGCATTGCAATTATTCAATTACAATAATTTAAATTAAATAATTTTTTAATTTAACCAAGCCGCACAGGCTTCTCGCTGATCACGTAGCTCATCTTCAGAACTCTTTGTTAGCCCCATCCCAGGAAGCGTAATTCGAGAGGGTGTCATTGATGCCGATGCTGATGACATTGCAGTCGGCATAAAAACACTCGAACTTCTGATTGGCATAGCCGGCACAGCGACTGTATTTTTTTCAATTAGGCCCTCTGGCATAGACTTGGCAATCGCAAACGCGGCTTCTTTCGTACGATCTTCATGGGTTAATACTTCACCTAGACCTTCAGAAACACTGAATAAATTAGGATGATTTTCTTGAAATTCTCTGACCCATTCCTGACAAACAAAAGTAAAAAACTTAAATAAGTTATCAAAACAAGAGTCACCCAGTCCATGTTCTATAGATCCAGAAAGATCGCGATATTCCCGCTCAAGAGTTCGATTTAAATTACTCATCAAAGAGCTATCTGGAGAACCCCCTCGAATTTCAATATAACGTTTAAGCGAACGCTCAAAAATTTTCAAACAATCCTCAGAAAAATATTTCACAATTTCCTGGAGTGGCAAGAAAGATTTCTTTTGATGGTACTGAATTAACGCCTGTTCAAAATCCTCAAAATCTTTTAATAAATCTTGAACTCTTGGGAGAGACATCATCGCCTTTAAAAACTGTTTCCATAGATTAATCAGTCCAAACATCTGAATAGTTTTAACACGTAAATTAAACAATTGGCCTTTTACATCTGCTGAACCCAACTGTTTGAGCATTTCACCTAAAACAACCGTTGTGATTCTGAGATTTTTTCGGGCAATTTCTGCAGCATTTAATTGGACTTGTAATACCTGGATTTCTCCATCACCCCCGGCGCCCCCTGCACTCGCGCTAGCACTGGGCGAACCCAAAAGACTAGACAAACTTGCCATAGGCCTAGCAACACTGGGCCAACGAACGACTTGATTCAAAGATTTTATAATTCCCTGATAGAGACTCTGATCTTTTGAAAAATCACTGCTTTCAACAGCTCGTTCGTGCTGATTTAAAGCATGAGGAAATTGGGGGTCCAAGGTCATGATTGCCCAGGCTTCTGTCATGGGAAATACATAACGCCGCCCAAGCGCAGGAACCCCTGCAATCACATTTTCAGCCGAAAGAGAAAAATTTCCCTGCATGACGGCTAAGACGCTTGACACCCAAAGATGAAGCAATGGCTCTGTCAAATTTGATTTAGCCATCAAAGCCAATAACGATCTCCATAATTTCAAATGAAAATCATCTTGATCTAAAGCAATCTCTGAAAGCCCCGCACTCACCCCCAAAAGGCTCAGTCTAAAGCCTGTTTCAGGCAGCCCTTCTTTGGCTATAAAACTTTCTTTCCAGGGGGCCAAATGGTTTTGATGCAGCTCGGAGTGATTGAAAAAACTCCAGCGAACATAATGTTTTGATAAAATCTGATAAATCGCACCGACCATAAGCGCTAATTCAGGCTCTTTAATTCTTTTGTCATACAGCACTTGGTTCAATAATTGCATTAATAAATATCGACCGACTTTAAATTTTTCCCCCGAAGGGAAATAGCCCTGACAAATTTGAATCAAATTAAGATAAATCTGACTTCGATCTGGGCTCGTAACCGCCCCAATAGAAAGATCCAACCCACTGCTCTGACGCTCTTGAACACCTGACATAACCACCCCCCCTACTTTGATTCACGCCTTTCAATAAACACGAAGAACCCAACGGAGTAAATGATTTATTTATGCTCAGGAGCCCATTAATTTTTATTGGCTTTATTTTTTATGGAATTCTTATTTGGGTGAACACCAGATTCACCCCTACAAAAAATCGGGAAATTATTTTTAATATGATCCTTACCAGCCTTTGACTTGATTGATTAACTCATAGGCTTCTTTGATGGCCTGAGTTTTTTCTGTCGCGGCTTTCATCATGGATTCCGGCAGGCCTTTGGCGACTAATTTATCGGGATGATATTGATTCATTTGTTTTCGATAGGCTTTCTTAACGTCTTCTTTGGACGCATCCTCTGAAATTCCTAACATGCCAAATGCGTCTTTTAATTGATCCTGAGTGGACCGGCCTGAACTGGCATACTGAGAATAAGAATACTGGGAACCCCCGCGCTGCCCGCCATTATTTCTATAAAACCCTTGCTGCTGAAAAGAATATTGTGCATGGAAAATCCGCGCAATCGCCTCAAATTCATAGGGCTTAAAGCCCAATTTTTCAGCAATATGTCTTAAATAAACTAACGGTTCGCCACTCGGCACTCCATCGGCATAAGCAGATTGGAGCTCTAATTGCATGAACATGCGCAGTAAGTTTTTATGTCGACCTGCCAGGCTACTGAATCTTTCTAGCGAGAAGTCCGTATCAGGAAGGGTCTTGCCTTCTGTAAATAACTCCATGGCGCGTAGTCTTTGGTCATCTGACAACTGCATGTGATCCATGATTTGTCTAGCCACGACGATTTCATTTTCACTGACATGACCATCACGTTTAGCCAGATGCCCCATGCATAAAAATAAAGCTTCAAAAAAGACTGCTTGGATCTCAGCCTGATTCGCACCATAACCCAACGCATTAGAAAACTGTCGATCAAATAAATGCCCGACAAATAATCCGATCAAAATTCCAATGGGGCCCAAAATGGCAAAACCAAACACAGCCCCAATTGCTTTCCCTATCCAAGCCATCTGAGATTACCAGGCCTTGCCCATTGAGCTGACCAGATTTTGAAAATCTTGTCCGCCTAAATAACCAGGATAATAAGACGGCTGACCCGTTGTCTTATCAACATAAATTAAAGTGGGTGTCCCCTGAAAACCATATTGATTAAATAGCGCTGTATTGTCAGACACCTGATCAAAAACAGCTGAATTTGTTTTGTTATTATCCAGCGCTTTAATTCCGCCTTCTTCTTTTTGAGCATCAAATTTCAATTCATCTTGGCGCAATAAATCATCTGCCGTAGCGGGATCTTTAGGCTGTAATAGCGCCGCTGATTTTCCGGGTGAGCTGGCTTTTAAGAATCCAACGGGGATCCAACGAACTTGCAATTGACCACTGTCTATTAATGGGAAAACTTCTTTGTATAACAAATGACAATAAATACAGTTGGGATCTAAATAAATATAAGCCTGGTGAGGTGCAGAATCTTTACCATCGACGATCCAATGGGATTTTTGAGCATCCACAATCGCGGATTTTGCTGTGACTGAGACGACATATTTTTGCGTAAATTCAGCGGATAGATTTTTACCCGACGGGTCAATTAAATTACCTAAGAATAAATACTTCCCCTGATTATCTGCATAAATAATCATGGCTCCGCCACTGCCTGATGCTGGAGATAAAACATAACCATTGATATTTCCAACGGCTGTAAATTCTTGGGTAATTTTGGCTTTACCTTGAGTGATTTTCGTCACCAAAGTCGCGCCTGGATCTAAGGTCAGCATTAAAGAAGAGGATGAAGCGGTAGAAGTAGCCGCTGAAAGCGTCGCAGCAAAAGTCAAAGGCAAAGCAAGAAACATTAATTTTAAAAAAGCTCGCATCCGTCATGATCCCTAGTTAAAAAATAGCGCGCGATAGTATCGGCTCTTTTGGGAAGTGGCAAACGGGCGGATCTAAAAAAATGCTCCGTATTTCCTGATGACCCTGTAGGGGCAGACCTATGTGTCTGCCCTCGATCGATGGCAGGTACTTATCGCGGGCGGACACATAGGTCCGCCCCTACGGGAAGCATCCATCAAAATGATCTCTCCAAAAAATTTCAAACTAAATTTCATTGATTTTCATGCCCCTAAAAATACCCACGGCATAGCCACAGGTTATCAACAGCTTGTTCATTTGCTCAACTGGACTTAACACACTATCTTGTGTTAAAAATAAAATATAACACTACATATTGTGTTTTGAGATTTATTTCCTACAAACCGACTGATAACCTAACGCACTTTTTTCTTAAATTTATATCACTAAATACGAGGACAACCATGAGCTTAAAAATTGCTGAAAATATGCCTATGCCTAGATCTAACCCAATCCCAGAAGAAGCTTATTTAGATTCACCAGAATTAGATCAAAACCCGACAAAAACACTCAGAGTTATCAAAAGAAACGGCAGCGTGACTAGCTTTGATACCCACAAAATTGCCATTGCACTCACCAAAGCTTTCTTAGCGGTGGAAGGCGGCCGAGCCGCTGAGTCTGCCCGAGTTCATGAGTTAGTAGAAAACCTAGCTAATCAAGTGTCTGAAATTTTGCATCGCAGATTATCTAACCATGGAACTGTCCATATTGAAGATATTCAGGATCAAGCTGAACTTGCTCTCATGAGAGCGGGCGAACATGCCGTCGCTAGAAACTATGTGCTTTATCGCGAATCTCGAAAAAAGATCAGAGATCAAAACAACGCAGGTCCAGCCGTTCCAGGCATCTTAAGAGTCAAAGATAAAAATGGCTTATTAAAAGCCCTAGATACTGAAAGACTTCACATTCTTTTGACAGAAGCCTGCGAAAATCTCCCCGAAGTTAATAAACAGCTGATCTTTGAAGATACCCTTAAAAATTTATTTGAAGGGATTAATCAATCTGAAGTCGCCGATGCTTTAGTCATGAGTGCAAGAAGCTATGTCGAAACAGATCCTAGCTACAGCTTGGCGACGGCTAGATTGCTCATGGATATCATTCGGGCAGAAGCCCTGAGTTATTTAAATATTGCTGAACAAGCGACTCAGGCTGAGATGAAAAATTATTACCCCAAAGCCTTAATTAATTTTATTGAACAGGGAATCTTGAATGAAAGAATTAATCCAAAATTAAAAGAATTCGATCTGGCTAAATTAGGCGCAGCCCTTATTCCTGAACGTGATTTAGATTTTACTTATTTAGGCTTACAGACACTTTATGACCGTTATTTCATCCATGAAAATAATATCCGTTATGAACTCCCCCAAGTATTTTTTATGCGCGTGGCCATGGGACTGGCTCTCAATGAACCTAATAAAGAACAAATGGCCATCGAATTTTATGAGATTTTATCCAGTTTTAATTACATGGCGTCCACGCCGACTTTGTTTAATTCAGGGACAACAAGACCTCAATTATCCAGCTGCTTTCTAACGACTATTTCAGATGATCTCTCAGAGATTTATTTACAAATTCATAACAACGCCATGCTCTCCAAATTTGCAGGCGGCATTGGCAATGATTGGACAAATGTCAGAGGCATGAATGCTTATATCAAAGGCACTAACGGTCGATCCCAGGGGATTATTCCTTTTTTGAAAGTCGCCAATGACACCGCCGTCGCAGTGAATCAAGGCGGAAAAAGAAAAGGGGCGGTCTGTGCTTATCTAGAAACTTGGCATATCGATATCGAAGAATTTATCGAGCTGAGAAAAAATTCAGGGGATGATCGACGCCGGACGCATGATATGAATACAGCGCATTGGGTCCCTGATTTATTCATGAAAAGAGTGATGGAAAAAAGTGACTGGACTTTATTCACCCCCAACGAAGTGCCCGATTTGCATGATCTTTACGGTGAAGCATTCGAAAAAAAATATGCTGAATACGAAGCTCGTGCCAGCCGTGGTGAAATTCAAAGCAAAGTGATTAAGGCTCAACAGCTCTGGCGCAAGATGCTGACCATGCTGTTTGAAACTGGCCATCCCTGGTTAACTTTTAAAGACCCTTGTAATTTAAGATCGCCTCAGCAGCATTGCGGCGTGGTTCATAGTTCTAATCTATGTACTGAGATTACTTTGAATACTTCGCGCGAAGAAATCGCCGTCTGTAATTTGGGCTCTATTAATCTTCCCGCCCATATGACGCCTGAAAAAAATCTTGATCTTAAAAAGCTCAAAAAGACCATAAAAACAGCTATTCGGATGCTCGATAATGTCCTAGAAATTAATTACTACACCGTCCCAGAAGCCAGAAAATCTAATTTAAGACATCGTCCCATTGGCCTGGGAATCATGGGGTTTCATGACGCGCTCTATCTTCAAAATATTCCGTATGACACTGAGAAAGCCGTTCAATTTGCCGATGAATCAATGGAGACTATTAGTTACTACGCCATTGAAGCCTCTTGTGATCTTGCCAAAGAACGGGGGTCTTACGAAACTTTCGAGGGTTCTCTATGGTCCAAAGGGATTTTGCCAATAGATTCCATTCAGCTCTTAGCTCAAACGCGAGGTGAAAATTATCTAGAACAAGATCTTTCTCAGACCCTCGATTGGACAAAACTACGCAATAAAGTCAGAACCCAAGGCATGAGAAATTCGAATGTCATGGCCATTGCACCGACAGCAACCATTGCGAATATTTGCGGAGTTTCCCAATCGATTGAGCCGACTTATCAGAATCTCTATGTCAAATCCAATATGTCGGGTGAGTTCACAGTTATTAATCCTTATTTAGTCACGGCGTTAAAAAATAAAAATCTCTGGGACGAAGTCATGATTAACGACCTGAAATATTTTGATGGGTCTGTGAGTAAAATCGATCGGATTCCGCCAGATATCAAAAGACTCTTTGCGACAGCGTTTGAAATAGATCCCACTTGGTTAATAGACTCTGCTTCTCGTCGCCAAAAATGGATTGACCAGGCTCAATCTTTAAATCTTTATGTCGCGCAGCCTTCCGGAAAAATTCTGGATCAGATCTATAAACAAGCTTGGATCCGCGGCTTAAAGACAACTTATTACTTAAGAAGCTTGGGAGCGACTTCGACAGAAAAATCGACATTAGAAAAATCAGAGCTCAACGCAGTCAAAATCGAGAAAGTTTGTTCGATCTTGAATCCCGACTGTGAGTCGTGCCAGTAAATTAAAAAATTAAAAAATTAAAAAAACCAAAGGATCCTTCATGAGCTCTCAAATAATAAACCCTACCGAACATGGTGCTCTTGGCCTCGAGCAAATCAAAATGGGTGCGCGCCGAATCCAAGTTGACGATAAAAAAATCATCAATTGCCGCGCGGATCTCAATCAGCTCTTCCCCTTAAAATACGACTGGGCTTGGCAAAAATATCTCGCCGCCTGTGCCAATCATTGGATGCCTCAAGAAATCAATATGTCGGCAGATCTTGCGACTTGGAAAGACCCTAATGGTTTAACGCCAGATGAACGCATGATTCTCAAAAGAGCGCTTGGATTTTTTTCGACGGCCGATTCTTTAGTCGCCAATAATCTAGTCCTGGCCATCTATCGCCATATTACTAATCCAGAGTGCCGCCAATATTTACTTAGACAGGCTTTCGAAGAAGCCCTGCATACCCATTCTTATACTTATATTATTGAATCCCTGGGCTTGGACGAATCTGAATTATTTAACATGTACCGAGAGATCCCCTCTATCCATGATAAAGCTGCTTGGTCTTTACAGTTCACTCAAGATTTGGCCCAAGATGGTTTTCATACGGGGACTCCCGAAAATGATCAAAGATTCTTGAGAGATTTGATTGCCTTCTATGTGATTTTTGAAGGCCTTTTTTTCTATGTTGGCTTTGTCCAAGTGTTAAGTTTTGGCCGGCGCAACAAAATGACTGGGACAGCAGAACAGATTCAATATATTTTGCGAGACGAATCCATGCATTTAAATTTTGGTATTGATTTAATTAATCAAATCAAAATTGAAAATCCCCATCTATGGACAGCCAGTTTTAAATCTGAAATTACCCAAATGATCCAACAAGCAGTCCATCTTGAAATGCAATATGCCCATGACACGATGCCCCGCGGGGTTTTGGGGCTCAATGCCAATATGTTCGAAGAGTACATGCACTGCATTGCCAATCGACGTTGTGCCCAAATTGGCTTGGCAGAACTATTTCCAGGGGCTAAAAATCCATTTCCCTGGATGAGTGAAGTGATTGATTTAAAGAAAGAGAAAAACTTTTTTGAAACCCGAGTCACGGAATATCAAACCGGTGGAGCGCTTTCTTGGGGAGGAGAAGAGGACGACGAAAAACTATAAAAGCATCTATTCTCTCAGGGCGAATACAAGATTCACCCCTACATTGAAATATTTTAACTCTGAGTTCCTCCTAACTGCCCGCCCCTTGGCGGGCTTTTTATTTTAATTTTAATCTGGATACAGCTCACGAACGCCAACCTTTTTTCCATTGTTGATATTCTGGAAACGTTATTTGATAGCGAGCGATATTGCCCTCATGCAAGCTCATCAGTTCATCTTCGAGTACTTCAATAAAACGACTACGTTTTGATAAATCCATTTGGGTTGATTGCGTTTTAATATGTTTCAGTGCCAATGTTTTATTAAGACACTGTTGAATAATAAATCTCAGCGTCATGGATATTAATTCTCGATGCTGTAATCGAAACAAATCAGGTTCGCCAATGGATTGTCGGATGGCTGAATATCTTGCGCTCGACTGTTGATAGGCCCAACCATAGACCTCTCGTAAAGGCTCAATCCGGTTGAGTTCGTAAACGCTGATGATGCCGTCTATGTAAGATTGCTTGGGGACATCAATAAATGAGAGTGGGCATAGATTATTTTGAATCAGAGAAATATTGGCAGCGAGTCGTGACACGCGTTTATTCACATCTAAAAATGGCTGTAAATAAGGCAAATGGACCATGCTAAAGAAAGATTGTTCAAAAGGATCCTTGATAGCGGCTGCGGTCTCTAAAATTTGATTAAAAATTTCATTGATAAGCGCTGGAATCTCTAAAGGGTGATACACTGTTTTTCCAATCCCAACAGGTGCAACGCGTAGACTGCCACTTGCTTGAGGATCACCGAGTAAGTTGTCTGAGAGCAAGGCGTGTAAATTTAAAATCGTATGTCGATTAAAACCAATTTGACTGGCATGAAGAATGAGAAATTCGATGGCGTGTTTATGGTTAAGCAGCATCTGGGTTTCTTGGGCATTTTTACCGGGTGTTATGTAATCAAGATTAAGTAACTCTTGGGTTTCGAGTAGTGAGTAAGTGTTACCTTCTAAGCGGCTTGAGTTCCATGACAAATCAATCAAGAGTCGTTCGTGGATTCTTCGAACATAAGTCCCAGCCTCTGTTTGAATATCTTGTGTTTTTCCCAGCTCAAACAAATGGTCTCGCATCTTTTGGGGGAGATAAAAACTTTGGTTGGGTTGGTAACTATCAAGAAATTTTCGTTGGTAACTGACGGGTTTTCGTTGGATTAAAGGCTGATGAATGTACTGACACAGTTTTTGACTTTCCGGCGAAAGATTAATAAGACCTTCGTCGTTTTCGAGATTTTCACTGTTGCTTTTATCTTTAGCATTTAAATCTAATTCTTCAGTTGGAAGCTTGGCAAGATATTGCCGAGAGGGTCCATTTCCCAGGGCTTCAATACGATTTTGGCTTTCTAATAGAACCAATCGACGCTGCAAGGTACGTTTATTGATTTGAATGGGCATGGCCATTATTAGTTCGTCGATTGAGGATTGAGGGTGTGAATTTAATGCATTGAGAATATGCGTTAGTTCATCTTGATTAATTATTCTGGCCATTTTTAGTGTCACTTCTAGGGTTCTTAGTGTCACTTTAAGATTTTTAGTGTCACTTTACCAAGGTTTAGTGTCACTTTAAGATAAATAATATTTTATTTTTGATTCTGATAGCCCTGCAAAAAACCTGTAAAAAATACGGGTAAATTCATAACTATTAGAAAAACCTAGAAATCTATTTAATGCGCCCTGTGCTTAGGTCTTCTTTCGCGTCAACCATTGAATTGAGCTCAATATTTGACAAGACAAGATAAAACAAGATTCCCAGCATGAGTTATCAGGAAACACTGAGAGGACGGAGAGAGAATGGAAAGATTACAAAATATCAAAATCGTTGGCCGTGTCGGGCCTTCTGACAATCCTGCTTTGCTTTGTGAAATTCCACAAAGTTTGGCTGCCCATATTGAAATAGATTCACAAGGACAAGTCGATACATTCGACATGATAAAAATATTACGGCGGGCCTATATAAAACAGGTTTCCCAAAAAACCCTTGATTCAAATGGTCTCAGCCAATCTGAGCGGGAATATTTATACAAAAAAATCTTTGATAAAACTTTGGCCATTGAACCTAAAAATAATTTCAAAAATCAGGAGAACCCCAGTCAAACAAGCCAGACCAGCCAGACAATACAAAGGAAAGCATCATGAGCATTGCAGAAAAAATAGAATCCAGCGTTTTATCTTTTTATGCTCGAGATGAACAAACCAGCCGCTGTTATCGAACCTCAGTCCGTGAAACTGACTGCGATATCACCCTCAAAATGCCAGTCGATCTGGTCGAAGATCTTCAATATAAAGCAGACGCTATGGGGGTATATTTTGACGAACTCATTCTTCAGATCTTGGCCAAACGCCTGGACCAATCCCAAGAACAAATTGATATGGAACGAGCTTGGCAAACGCGTGAAGAACTGGGTATTCCCCATGAAATCTCGAGAGAAGAATTAGAAGAAGATCGAGTTGCGAGCTGAGCTTAAAGTACGTATAGTACGTACTATACGTACTTTTTTCACGACTCCAGGAACCCTCCAATGAAAGCCAGCGCCACAGAATTAAACAAACAACCCGGGAAATACATCAACCATGCATTGACCGAGCCAGTCGTGATAGAAAGATCTGGTCAGCCAGTCGCTGTCATGCTTTCATTTGAACTATTCACTCGTCTTGAAGATGCCTATTGGGGCGAATTAGCGGCTCTTTCTGATCAAGAAAAATCCGTTGGGAAAAAAGCCAGTCTCCAATTTTTACAGAGCGATGAATAAACCATGCTAGAGATTGATCTCAAGCCCAGAGCAAAGAGATTCATAGAGTCCCTTCCACCCAAACACCAAAGACAAGTTAAAAACAGTGTTTTAGCTTTGTTAGAAAACCCAAAACCCCAAGACTCTAAAAAACTTCTGGGCTATGAGCACTATCTACGGATCGATATTGGTGAATATCGTATTATTTATCGCCATTCCACCAAACTTCTCACCGTTGTCTTGATTGGAAAGCGCAATGACGATGAGGTCTATCGAGTCGCCAAAAGAATCTTAAATTAACGCGTTTTAACCGCCGCTCTGTTCTTTCACAACTAAGCCTCCCTGCGTATTATCACGACCCATTTTTTTAAAAATCTAATTCATGCAAAAAATCTTACTAGTCCGAAATGACAACATTGGGGATTTAATCAATACCACCCCAGCGATCGCAGCACTTAGAAAAAAATTCCCCAAATCTCAAATCGACATCGTCGTTAATACTGAAAATTATTGCGCTATCCATGGAAACCCTAATATCAATCACTGTTTTATTTACACTAAAACTAAACATGTAAAAGGCTTTTTAAAAAAATCCAAAGCCCTGCTCTATAAATTTTCTTTGCTAAGAAAAATTAAAAAAACCCACTATGACCTAGCCATCTTATTTCGTTTTGATTATTCAAAAAACGCCCTCTGTTGGATGAAAGCCAAAAGAACTATTGGTGTTCAAAACCCCCAAGGGAAAACTTTTTTTACAGATATTATTTTTTCTAATCCCCAGCAACCTGAAGTTTTATTTTGCTTTGATTTATTAGCGCCTCTGGGAATTTTCTATCAAAACGAACAAACCCAATTTTTCTTGCCTAAACAATCAGAACCTCTGGGTCTTCCCTATCAAGATTTTTTGGGAATCCATTTATCTTCTCGCCTGGAAAAAAATAGCTATCCAGAAAAATATTTTTTAGAAATTTTAAAAAACATCCCTTCCAAAAATATTATTCTAACCGCTGCTCCCAATGATTTCGCCATGGCAAAACGTCTAGCTGAATCTACAGGCGTTACTTTTGTTCCTACAAAATCTTTTTTAGAAGCGGTTGCTGTCTTTGCTCACTGTTCACTGGTTTTAACTTTAGATGGCGGCATGGCTCATGCAGCAGCTGCTTTAGGAATAAAAACCATTACCCTAATGAATCAAGATAAAATATCACGCTGGGTACCTTGGGGCATGCAAGAATGGGTGATTTCTAGTCTCTCTGGCCATTGCAAAGATATCCCTCCAGAAAAAGTTACTACTCAAATCAATCAACTCAAAAACACAAATACAAATACAAATACAAATAAAACCAAAAAAAATTATAAAACAGGAAGCTTGCTATGAAAGTCATGATTCTGTGTGGCGGCCAAGGCACTCGTATTCGAGATGCCAATTGGGATCTACCCAAAGCGCTTATTCCCATCCATGGGCGGCCTATTATTTGGCATATCATGAGTCATTACGCAAAACACGGTCTGAACGAATTTATTTTATGCGTGGGTTATAAAGCCGAAAAAATTCAACACTATTTTTCTGAGCAACCTCATCCCTTTAAAATTACTTATTCCAATGCAGGTGAAGCGGCCATGACCGGCTGTCGAATCAAAAAAGCAGCAACGCTCATCCAAACAACTGATGAAAATTTTTGTTTAACTTATGGCGATGGGATCAGTGATATTAATATTTCTCAACTATTAACTTTTCACAAAAATCATCAAAAAATTTTAACCCTCACCGCGGTTAATCCACCTTCCCGATTTGGTGAGTTAATGCTTGACCCTCAGGGAAATCTAATCGCTTTCAATGAAAAACCAGTGAAGACAGAAAGAAAAATTTCTGGCGGTTTTTTTGTTTGCCGACGGGAAATACTAAATTATTTATCAGAACAGCCTCATTGCATCTTTGAAAAAACCCCCATGGATCAACTTGTCCAGAACCAAACAGTCAAAGCTTTTATTCATGAAGGTTTTTGGGCTGCTATGGATACTTATCGGGATTTTATAGAGCTTAATAATTCAGAAATGCCGCAGTATTTTATAAAAAATAAAGAAAATTTTGATGCCCTTTCTGCCCCGATGACCGCATTAGAATAATCCGACCCTACAAATTTATTTCGCCTTCTGTCTCAAAATAATTTTGTCATCTTCATGAATAAAAATTAGGCGTCTCAAGGCACTCATTCCCAATAAAATAGTCTGTGTTCTATCCGCTGGGTTAATCAAAGCCGCAACTCCAGTCAATTCAATCGGTCCAATGCTCAAACTATCTAACATGACTTCATGGGTCTGGACTGTCCCACTGGCCGTTTGAACTTGGGTCACTCGACCGGTCGGTTTTAATCCTAGGCTTCTGGCAACCCGCTCTGGAATTGAAACCTGACTTGCCCCTGTATCTAATAAAAATTCAACTACTTGCCCATTGATTTTTCCACGAGTGACATAAGCATTTCCGTGATTTCTGACCAACACAACTTCCGTTGATCCATCTGAGTGTTTAGTAAAGTCAGGGGTGATATTGGGATTATTTCTATTGCTCTGACGATTTTCTTCGAAAGATCCTTCATGACGTCTGTCAGGCGCGAAAGTTCCCATCGGAGACGGACCAATATTTAAGCCCATCTCTGCATCCATAGCGGCCACATAACCCTGCATTTCTCGAACTAAAGAAGCCGCATTTGCTGGTGCATAAGCACGCCCTGGGCTCATTGCAGCTAATCCGGCTGCCATCGGCAATGACGTATTAAATTTATCACCCTGCCCGCCTTCGTCATCTTTAAGCCGCAAACGTTTTAAAAACTTTTTAGGGATCTGAACAGAATCAGAATTAGGGTCAAAATTAGGGTCAAAATTAGGGTCAGAATTTTCTTGATCTGGATTATTTTCTGGTGGTTTTTGGGACATCGTCAAACTCTTTTTTTTATGTTTTATAAAATCTAATGGGCATCAGCCTACGGGAATTCTCGCCAAAATATTAAATAATTTTAATTGGTGAACAATTGATTCCGCCAATGCTGTATCTCTGCCTCATACTCAGAAGGATCCGGCAACCAACGCAATTTCCCAACTAAAGCCTTATCGCTTTTAGGGGCATTCATATAATGAACAAATAACGCTGGGTGAGATAATTTACAGCCTGCTTTTTCATCTAACCAAGCCGCTCTGTCTTGCAATTGCGCCATGGTCATTTTGGCATTGTAAATTTCATCGCTATCACCGCTATACATATGGCACATAAGCACTCTAGACAATTGATTCATTTGTTCTTGGGAAAGCTCAGGGCAGTAAACAATTTTATCTTTGCCCGCATAGTCAATCCCATAAGAATCTAACAAAGTGCACTTGGCACAGAGAGAACAAGCAGTGGCCAAATTACTTTCGGAATTATTACTGTAATTATTATCTCGATTGATTATTTCCAGACTGGAAGATTCGAAACAACAAAACTGACAAACATAATGATCTCGATTTAATATTTTGGCCCGAACCTTCATGAAAACAGCGTTGCGTTTACGTTGTTTAAATTTTTCCCAGTTATTCCCTACAGCCTGCAACATCAATTTCATCTTATTCAATATCCCGAATAATTCTCGAGGCAACCGCTTCATTCAGCGCTGTAATAACAGGTTCTATCATCGGCGTCTTAATGGCATATCCCAATTGTCGCTCAGCAAGCCAATGGGCATGAACACTTGCTGTTTCTGCAAAAACAGCTTTACGCCCAACATTGTTTAAGACATACCATAAAGAACGATCCATCGGCTTAATCCATAAATAAAGCGAATTCGCGACAATCCCTGTCTTACGGGCCATCGTTAATAACTGCGCAAAAACTGTAAAAACATAGGCGTGCTGAGCCAAAAGTTGCTTGATTTCAGGGGTATTTGCAAATCGGTTTAATAATTCGTCAATGCCTGCATAATTAATTTTTCCAGCCGCCACATTACTGAAAGTCGCAGACGTCGCCATCTGCTCCAGCATTTTGTCAGCTGTTTTACGTTCATAAGCAATATAAGTACACAAGACTGCCAACAATGCTTTTTGATGCGGCGGTAATTTTCTAATCCCCATCCAGGGTGGCCCCAAAGTCGTTGCAATCACTGATTTAGCACGAATCTCATCGACTTTGATAACCCCTGAAGGCTCTTTCTGCAGCAGCTTATATTTCTTAGCGAATTCAATCGGCGTGAGCGACATCGCCCAAGGGCCTGACTCGACAGGCTGCCGATCCACTTGCTGATCTTGAACCACTGTAATGGCCGGAAAAACGGGCGTCATTTTGGCTCTTAAAGTCTCCATGGTCTCTAGGGTGTTATAGCCCTTGTTAGGATGTTTGATCATGAGAAAAATCCCCAATAAACACCCAATTCCATTCAGCGGATATTTTAAATAATCCCCAACAACATTCGTTAATGCGATTAAGTCATCGACTTTGACTTGCGCATAGGGAATCTGGTTCCCCCAATTAATCACCCCTTCGATATCATCGCTATGTAAAAAAAATCCAATGAATTTAAGTTCATGAAATTTTATAAAAAAAACAGCGGTAACAATCTGGGTATAAAAAACAAAGCCAATAATCAACAAAATAATGATAGCGCCGCATGCGATATAAATAATATTCATCTCTTGGCCATCGGCATAACCGCCGGAGCCCATCTGATTTTGACCGCTCATTTATTCCTCACCTCTAGAGATAACCTTCTCCAACATCTCCGCGTCGTTGGCGAAGACTTAAACGATATTCATCTACTAATTCTTTGGATAACCGATTGACGATACTGCCAACGGTCGACCCAGCATCTGTTTTTAGCTCTGAATCAATTTCTGAGGTCGCAGTGCCTTTCGGAAAACGACTCGCCAAAAATTTTCTTGCGCCAACCGGGCCAATTTCTCGATAAAGAATTTCCCGAAGTGACACATCTTCTGTCGTTGTATTAAACGCCCAAAGCTCTACGGGGCTAATCGTGCTGGTTAATAATTGGGTATTCATACCCTGTTTAGTCACAAATTGTGCAATAAAAGTCGCTCCTGAAGAGCTGGGGCCATGCACCCGTGTCGATAAAGCTAATCTTTCTGTATCTGACAAACCAAACGTTTTACAAGTTTGATCAATAGAAATTTGGGATCCTGAATCTAAGATAAAAATAGACGTCGCGAATTCAATCATCAGTTCATCGAAATCTTTCAAAGACTGCGAAGCCAAAGCGATATGAATTTTCCACTTACGGCCTTCTCGCATATCTTGCAAGACTTGATCTCGTACGACGGGGCTCTTAGCTGTTCGGTGAAACTCATCAAAAACTATTCTTTTAGGCTCTTCCATGAGTTCTTTAATACGGTCTGTATGGAATGGCCTATAAAGTTCTGGAAACTTAGCCACTTCGTCAATATGCAAGAAAAAATGCTGCGCCAAAATATGCCTAGACAACATGTACATAACAGCCGTTTGTTTTTCCGCTGCAGCACTACCTGATTTAGCCACTTCGTCTAAATCTAAAGCCACAATACGAGCGTCTTCAACATTCAGCCGAGTAATCGTCGTCAGCGTTGGATAATTTCGAATCACGCCTGAAATGATTCGGCAATAACTACTGACATAATCTTCGTCTGTCGGCGTTTTAACATCACCAAACAAATCTTTAATGGAGTGTGTGTGCGCAATCGAAATCGTATCCGCCAAACAGGGCATCGCATGACGTTGGGCTTTTAGAGCCATATGTCGATCACCTGAGGCGTATAAAATATCTGTCACATCCCACCAAGTAGAATGCTCAAGATCTAAACCATGTTTTATCTGCGCTAATTTTCTATCGACGTCGGGTTCAGCCCCCAGGGTAAACACTTTAGGTTGCTCGTTATCACTAAAGCGTTTGAAAGTTTCATCGACCACCATGGTGAGCATACTGGTCATGCCTTCAACAGGCCGTTCTTCTATGTCATCCACTAATAGCAAACTAATAAAATTAATTAAAAAAGACCGGTGAATCCTCGAAGGAAAACGATTCCCCAGCTGGGTATCAAACGGATTAATCGAGTCTTTTTCTTCCATCGAAAGTCGATAATACAAAACATAATGCTTCTGCTCTTCAGGCAGGCCTTCTTTTAAAAGCGATACAAACCCTCGGCTTGAAGGTCCAATATCAATAATCGAAATACGTGGCAAATTAGCCAATCCTGTCGACAGACAAAGTCCTAAATTCAGCGCACTGATTAAAACAGACTTACCCGAACCCGAACGAGCATAAACAATATCAATCCAGCTGACCTGATGCGAAGAGCCTGGCTGATAAGGCCATAATTTTCCATCGGGTGTTCTAAATAACATGGCGCCGTTTTTCCACGGAGAAGCCGGTCTCACAAATGGCATCATAGAAACGGCATCACTTAAAGGTGCGGCAGACGCTGAACAATAAACTTTATTCGTCACAGCCAAAGCAGAATTTAAAGTCAGCCCAAAGACATCTCCAGAAATCTGACGAACTTCGCAGCTCCCCCAGCTCTGAACGACTTTAATCATTTTAGAAACACGTTCTTTCAATAAATCTTCTTTATTCACTGGGGCCCAAGTGGCTAGACATACGGCATACGTCACAATGGGATTATCAGAACGTTCATGCATCGCTTTGAGCATATTGTGCGTTTCAGTAATCAAACGATTATGCGACGAACTAAAAGTCAAAAACTGCGCCAACATATTTTTACTTTGAGTAATATTAATCCCATCCGGAGAAACTAAATAAGAAATCCTCCAAGGCATATGAGACGCCAGCATTCGACGAAAGAGTTCATAAAATGGCTTGATGTCTTTGGGGAACAATTCAATATAAATAGGCGCATAAACTAAATCACCAATCTGACAAGTTTTTAAATCCAGATTCTCAGCTGATCTAGGAAAAACCTGCTGATCTAAAGGTGGCCAAAGAATATTAGACAGATCAATTTTTTTATTAGTATCAAAACGAATAGGTAATTTATCCCCTGCTAAATAAGGCCGCCATTGACGGTCGGTATATAACGGATCTAGGGTCTTACGAATTTCATAAACCGCTTCATGGACGGGCACAAAATTCGCATAAAACCCCGCATGCTGAATATCTTCCAACGCCGTATTAACAAAAGATTCATGGATATTTCTAATCTCAGGAATAACGACAAATAGATCCGTCGCATTCACTCGAGGTAATTTATAAGTTTGTAACTTAGCCCGCTCGTCTTTGATCACTTGTTTTAAATGCGCTTTATCTAAAACATAAGGCGTGGTCCATAAAACAATAAAACAATCTTCGTCGGAACAATAAGCCGATAAAGTGTCTACGCGAGAACTAAAAATATCATCAATTTTTAACCCCAATCTTTCTGCCGTCTGGCGCGCAGGTTCTTGGGCTCGCTCAATAGAATTTTTTATCTCGACATCATCGAACGAAAAATAAAACTGTAAAAAATGACCTGTCGAAGAAAAAACAGGTTGAAAAACTTCAGTGAGACGCTCTGCTAAAAACGTAAATTCACTCGGTCCAACAAAGCGCTTGTAACCTTCAAGCCGAATAATAGAAATAAGCGACCCATCTTTGGTCACTAAGTTATAACGACTGTCTGCTCCTTCTAGATCAATATAAGAGAGCGCATTTTGCTTAAGAGCTGTCCCAATCCAAGCAAAAATGCTCTCTATATTGTCATAGAAGCGATCAATTAAAGACATATCCGGAACTCATAATAACGGTGGCTGTTTTTGCATCGATTCTCTCAACTTTGCCATAGTTTTGAATCTCATCCCCAACCATGACACTCATCGTCCGACCCGTTCCGTCTACCAACCAAGCACGCCCTGAAACAACGGCTCGCAAGGATAACTGATCTCTGTCTTGAGCTTTTTGAGCCAACAATAATTTCAATTGAGACTGCGTTCTTAACAGCGCTTGTGAAATATCAGCCATGCTTTTATTAGAACTATCAATGGCCGTATTCAATGATTTTATCTGTGTATTTAATTGGCCAAGCTCTGAAGCCAAATTAGTATTCAAGCTAGCTTCTTGCTGGGTCAACTGGGTTTGAGCCTGAGAAATAGCCGTAATCTGTTGAGCCAAAGCCTGATTTTTCTGATCCACAATACTGCTAAAACCGTCAATCATTTGTTTCAAATCATCTTGGGTAAAAGCCATGGTCGGTGTTTGATTTTGACCCGACGTCTGTTGTTGGACAGGCGCAGAAGCTGTTTTTTTAGTGGGCATTGGTTGAACAGCCACACCAAAACCTTGCTGTTGCGAAGAAGCCGCAGGGCGAGCGGCCTCTGACGGCGTACTCGGGAAAATCATCCCATACATGTAATACAAGATAACAAGGACAACAACGCCACCGACTACGTAAAGATAATTTTCTTTCAGAAAGCCAACAACCCCATCTTTCATGCCAGGTTTGGTACTAGGCCTAACATCCTCTGGCGCAGTTTTGAGCGCAGAATGAGCCTCCTCAACCGCATCAAAATCTACAAAATCCTGATCGTCTTCACCAAGTGCTTCTTGTTTTAAAGAGCCCTTATCCGGATGTCCTTCTAATAGATTCTCACTGAATGGATCATCTGCATCAAAATCATAATTTTTTGATTTATCTTGGCTCATTACTCATCCCTCATTGTCAATTATCAACTGTCAATTTTATCGACCCAATTTAACTAAATTTAACTAAATTTAACTCTATCAATTATTACCTAATTACCCATTACCCAAGCTCATGCCAGCACTGCTCGTATTTCCAAAGGCTTTCAAAGCTGCTGGATTTCCAATCATCGCATTCGGAGAAACATTAGGTGTCGCCGATTGGCTTGCCGATGAATTGGATGAACTAGGTAAATTTGATGGCTGGTTCGTCACATTGGTCATAAATAAAATCCCCATGCCTGAACCTTGTTTTAGATAGACCGTATCAGGTCGATTAAAATTATTTTGCACTTCTGAGGCCACGTTAGTTCCAATCTGCCCCAGCCCTTGATAGGCCGCCGTTTCAGTCGTCACGCTGGTCTTTTGAACATTGCCATCTACAAAGCAATTACTCGTGCCATAACATGGGTTTTGATAATTAGAATAAGCATTCCCAAATCCCTGAAGCATGGACGCTGCAAACAAACCACCATAACGTTGCAAATAATGATGATCCACCCCTGAAGCCAACGCATTTTCTGCTGTTGCAGGGTCAATCGCATAAGCATTAATCACGATAGGATTAGGGTAATTTTTCAAAATCATCTGCGTAAACGTAATGACTAACTTATCATCACTAGACGTTGAGAAAGATCCAAGAAGTTCACCTCCTCGATATTCCCCCGTCGCAATTTGTGCCAAAACAGGTGTTCCGTTTTGATCGCTACTTAACGCGTTTTCTAATACAGCAAATAAGATCGTCCCCGCTTTGATCATGGTCATAAGAGGCGGCGCCGGAAATTGTCCAGCCCCTCCGCCATTGGTTCCTGGGCCTGAGCCCTGGACATAGGATTGAACAGGAAGACCCCACTGACTTGAATAAGAATCCATTGTGCTACGCATTTGGCTTGCCATCTGGCTTTGCATTTGGTTTTGATTTTGCTGGCCTGGTTGCTGATAACTATTAGGGCCTTGATTGTTGCCATAATAATTTTGCTGATTCATCGCTTTTTGCAATTGGGTTGGAGACATCATAGGCGCCGAACCTGCCCCACTACCATTACTCGTTGAATTTCCGTCGCCTTGCATCACTTGCTCAGGGCTTTTAATATTTTCTTGACCCGATCCCGTTTGTCCTGAATTAGTCGAACCCGCTGAACTAGCTGAACTAGTACTGCCATTAGCATTACTACTGTTGGGCCCAAATAATTTAGATAAAAAAACATCGCCACCCGCTTTGACCGTATTTTGAACGGCTTGTTGTTGCAATTGTTTAGACTGGGCCTCTCTTTGCTGGGTCCCAATCTGCGTCTGATGAGCATCCTGACTAATCGCTCCATTCTGAATCTGGCTACCTGGGATAGAAGGCAATTTGAGACTTTGGGTTTTAGGCGTAAACAACTCAAAAATAATCAAGATCACGATGACAATAACGGCAAGTACGATCAAAACTCTTAACCGAGGATACTCAGCGAGTTTGCGAAGTAGTTTTTTAATCATTGTTGTCGTCCCCTCCGCTCACTGTTAGGCGCTCTAAAACCCCATTGTTAGATAACAATATGTAAGGCGTCTCACTGAGTTGATAAACATGCAAGGGATTAGATCCTGTCCCCACAAATTTTGCTGACCAAGCAGGCGAGAGCAACGTCGCCCGGGTTAATAACAAATAGCTTCCATCGTAAGACCACATTTGAGCATCGGCCCCAGAAACTTGTAACGGCTGACTATCTGATGGAGGCAGGCCTTCTAATGTTTTAACTAAATATTCAGGTGCCTCTGAGGCCTCTTGATCCGCCATATCTTGATCACCTGGCTGATAGCCCTGAATACGGACATAGTCCATATAGTCATAAGATTTCTGGCCAATTAACAAAGTCAACATGACCGGGATTTGCTGCCCTTCTAGCATCACACCCATATTGGTCTCTGTATATAATTTCTGACCTTGGATCATCATGACGCCACTTTTCTTATCCCACTGGACATTAAAAGCCGAGGCATCCCCAATCGAATAAGACGTAATCGGCCAAACTTGTCCTGCCGAATCAGTAAACACCAATGACGTAATCATCCCTTGCCCAACTCTCACCACAGGCATGGCATCTCCAGGATTCATAGACACTTGAATCACACTGGAAACACCCTCTGCCGGAGCTGCTCCCGCAGGACGCGCATTGGCTTGTGCCTGAAGTGCCGCACGATTTTTAAATTGCTGAATTTCATTCGGCGTCAATGGAAAATAATTCTTAATCATTTGCTCAAACGCTTCTTTGGCTTGAGGCGAAGTATCATTCGCAGTATCCACCGCTGCATTTTCATCCGAAGAACTATCTGGAGAAGGCGTGCTATCTGAAGAAACACTATTTGAATTTAAATTTGAATTTTGATCTGAACTTGAATCCGCTGATAAACCATCATCTGCCCAAGCTGCTGCAGGCGCTAAAGATAATAAAGAGACGGCTAAAACCAGACTGCTTATTAAGCCCAACCAAGACCTATAAGCTAATTTATTTTTTATGCTGTTCATTCGTTTTTTATCTCGCATCATGTCTCGCATCGTATCTCGTATTCGTATCATGTCTTACGCCACATCCCTCACCTAAGTTTTTATCTTTAGGCTTTTAAAAAAGCGGGGCAGTATACACAGGTTCAGAAAAATTATGGGACCCTATCAATCTCTCTTTCGTTAAACAAGATTAAAGTTATCGCTATACTCTCCCGCCTTTCGGGGCCCTCAACATAGTGGTTTTTTTCAAAAATTAAAGGCGGTATTCCATGGACAGTGAAATCAAACAACGCGTCATTCATCACTGGCAATCTTTCAAAAATCCGATCATCAACGACGTTTTAATTAACATGGAAAAATTAGAACACGTCTATCCAGCCCTGACTGCTGAAGGCGAAGAAAAAGTCCAAGAATTATTAGACGCTCTAGCCGCTTCAAGACCTGAAAAAGTCAACGAATTAGAATTAATTAAAACACTCAATCAACTCCCTGCTGCTTTTATGCTTTACATCATTCATAAACTTCAGGCGTTAAATACCGACGTTGTCATGCGGATTATTTCTTATGCGCAAAAACATAAAAAAAGTAATTCAGATGTCAGTAAATTTTTCCAAAGAAACATGGTCTTCGAAAAAGCTCAATTATTGGGAAGAATCTTTTCGACCAATCGCATGGAAGCGGTTCTGAATGTTTTAATCAAAATGAACATGTAGAGTAAAAATCACGGGATGTTCGATTTTTTTTGACGGACGTTGCTGCTTGGAACTAGCCGCTTGAATCGTCTCGCCCCTTGAGGGAGAGACAGGCCCAACAGGCGCTAGCCTGGTGGGCCAGAGAGGGGTAAAAAGGTAAAAAGCAGCTTCCAAGACGTCTTTCTTTTGTTTGAATATCTCGTGATTTCAGAACAGAAGTACACGGACCCCTTGGGACTCTAGATAATTTTCTCGACCTGAATCTTTTCGGATGTTTTTTTCCTCTTGATGCTGACTGCCATCCAACTCAATCATCAGGCGTTTTTTGTAACAGGCAAAATCACCTTGAAATTCTTTTGATTTTGTTAGGTCGCAATAAATTGCGCCCCTACTTTCTACCCCTCTCTGTCCCACCAGGCTAGCGCCTGTTGGGCCTGTCTCTCCCTCAAGGGGCGAGACGATTCAAGCGGCTA
>CANJUQ010000007.1 GCA_947478175.1 Thiotrichales bacterium
ATCAGAACCAAAATCAGAACCAAAATCAGAACCAAAATCAGAACCAGGGCCAGAATCAAAGCCAACATCGTCGTCATCATAATCAGGATGGCCAGCAACAGGGTCAGCCACGACGTCAGCACTCGAATCAAAGCCAGCAAAATCAACAAAACCAAAGACAGGGCGGTCATCCCCAAGGTAGGCAACAGCCTTATCGCCAAGATAGGCCCGATAATAGACAAGATAGGCAGCAGGGATTTAGAGACAACAGGCGACCTCATTCTTCTTATCCTTCAGATGTCCCTGTTCAGCGTTTTCCTCAAGATCCTTATGCGGATTTTGAGCGTGAAGTCATTGTTAGCGAGAATTTAGAAACCATGAGTGAAAATCAATTAGTAACCAAGATTCGTAAATTAGAATCCATGTTAAATAAAGAGCAATGCCGTACTGAGGCTGCTGAGAAAATGGCTCAAGAGGCTAAGCAATATGCTGAAGTAATTAAATCTCAAGCGGGCTTGCGAGTGGCTGAAGTGAAGCAATCTATGGAAGTTTTAATTGATCGATTGCGTACAGAAGCTGAATTAGTCAAAAGATCTGCGGCTGAAGACTTGAAGTATTATCGAGAGCAATTAGAAAAAGCGAATGTTCTGATTGCTAGTGTTTTACAAAAATAAATAAAAATTAATTTTGTTTTTATTTTTTTACATCAACCAAAGATTCCAAGCGTTCGCCTGTGGAATATCAGCTCGGCAATATTTTAATTGCTGTTGATAGCTCTGAGCTAATTTTTGAACCGCTTGAGATTTTTCTATTAGCCATGTTTTATTGGCATAACTATGGTTTTGATATCCCGCAATGCCTTCGTGATAGGCCAAGTAAAGATCGTAAGCATTGGATTTAGAGATGCCTAGTTTTTCATGAGCTAAGTTGCCATACCAGCCAACAAAATCGACGGCTGCTCCAAACTGATCACGATTAGCGTCTTGGTTTTTAGTGGACTGTTGATAATCCTGCCATGCGCCATCGGTTGCTTGAGAGAAGCCATAAGCAGAGGTGGGTCTAGTCCAAGGAATGACGCCTAGAACAGTCGTTCTGGGAGGCTTCGCATCGTTCACGAAATAAGATTCTTCTCGAATGATGGCCATCGAAACAGGGATAGGTACTCCCCAGCGATGATAAGACGCATGAGCTTCCCAATACCATTTGGGATATTCCCGGAAGATTGAACAAATATTATTAGTATTCGCAGGTGGTCTTTGAGTGCCGCAGCCGACGAGTGTCAGGGTGGTCACGCCGAGTAATAAAAATTGACTGGCAAGACGAAGTATTTTGGAATTATTTTTTTTAAAATTTAAATTTGAAAAATTCAAAATAGAAAGCATAGATAACCCGCTTCAGCTCAAAAGTTTGGTAAATAAAAATAGTAGAGAGAAAATAAATCGGGCCGAGTGTAAGTGATTTCATTGGTTTCTCAAGGACGCCTTTCGTTTGAATTTGATATTGAATTTGATTGTCTTAAATGAGTTTTTGTGGCCGCTTTGTCAGGGGCTAACTCATCGGCCTAAACTCGGCGCCTTTTTGGAAACTCTTAGGTTTGTTAGGCAAATGCGAATTAAAAAAAATCTATTTTTTGGTGCCACTTTTTTTTTGCTAAATCTAGCGTTTGACCCTATGGCGCAAGCAGATAATTTTATTGCTTCTGTTCATGAATACATGCTTCCCAATGGTTTGACTTTATTAGTGCGAGTTGATCGCCGAGCTCCAGTGGTCATGTCCCAGGTGTGGTACCAAGGCGGGAGTAGCCAAGAAAGGTTGGGCCAGACGGGGGTCTCTCATTTTTTAGAACATATGATGTACCAGGGGACGGAGACCTTTCCGCCGGGAGAGCTCACGCAGTTAATTATCACGAATGGGGGTGAGATCAACGCATCGACTTATCGGGATGCGACGATGTACAGTGATTTTATGCCCAAAGATCAGCTGCCTCTGATTTTTCAGTTGGAATCTGATCGAATGCAAAATTTGAATTTTACAGCCAATCAATTTGAAAAAGAAAAAAATATTATTTTGGATGAGCAGCGTTTAAATATTGATGATCAGCCGATGGGTTATATGTTTCAAACATTAAATTATGTGGCGGGAATGGATGCGCCTTATAACAATCCGATTATTGGCTGGATGGGCGATATTCAACAACTTTCCAGTCAAGAATTAATGAACTGGTACCATGAGTATTATGCGCCTAACTTAGCCACTGTTGTGATTGTGGGGGATGTCGATCCTGATAGTGTCTATCAATTAGCTCAGCAATATTTTGGTGATTTAAAAGAAGCCATGCCATTAAGTATTAAAAGTTATCCCTTATTAAATCAGACAGGTGTCACTCATATTTTAATTAAACGCCCTGGCGGCGTGCCGACTTTACTCATGAGTTTCCGCGTGCCCAGTATTGCGAGTTCGCAGGTGCAGCAGGTCGGATTTGATTTAGATGTCTTGAGAGATTTGCTGGGGGAGATGGACAGCTCGCGTTTGCAAGAGCATGTCGTTCGAGGTCAATCTTTAGCGAGTTATATTGCGGTTTATTATAATCCGATGACTCGTTACAACACGACGTTTACGATCTTGGCACGGCCGATGCCGAATGTTTCTTTGAGTCAGTTGGAGGGTGCAATTTTTGATGAAATTACTAGGTTGGAACAAAATCCGCCTAGCGATGATGAGCTCGCTCGAGTGAAGAAATATGCCCAATCTCAGCATCTTTATAATTTAGATAGTTTGGATGGCCAGGCGAATTTATTGGGAAGGCTCAATAGCATTGGGCTCCCTTGGCAACTATCGAGTGATTATTTATTGGCCTTGGATTCGGTGACAAGAGATGACTTAGTGTCGACGTTACAGCTTTATTTTAATCAAGATAATTTGGTCGATGCAGAACTCATGCCTGTTGGTGATTTTTCAGATCAAGCGCCTCCTATGATTTCCCCTGCTTTGTCGTCTAGTCGCAAAGTAGCATTGATGAATAACAGTGAAATTGGGGAGGTTTTATTATGAATCTGATAAAAAAAACAATAGGTTTAATTTTATTTATTTATTTATTTGTTTTTTTTAATCCAATGGCAATGGCTGATCTGCCTTTTACTGTTCAGCATTTTGAAACACCCGAAGGGCTTTCTGTTGATTTTGTCCATGAAGACAGTATTCCCATTGTTGTCATGGAACTGGGTTTTCATGCAGGGAGTGGTTATGACAGATCAAACCCTGGGCTAGCTAATTTAGTCGCGCATAGTCTGGGGGAAGCGACGAGTCATCAGAATGGTAATCAGATTGCAGAAAGCTTAGATGCAACAGGGGCTGAGTTGTCTGTCAATGTCGATCCTGATTTAACTGTTTTGACGATGCATAGCCAAAGTGATCCGATTGATTTAAATGCAGCCGTCGGTGCTTTAGTTCCCGTGGTTTCGGATTTAAATATTTCACAAGATATTTTAAATCGAGAGCAGCAAAGTCAAATTCAAGCCTTAGAGATTTCACATAGTCAGCCAGATCAATTGGCTCGGCAGACTTTGATGCAAATTTTATTTGCAGGGACACCTTATGAATTTTCTATCTTGGGAAAAGAAGACAGTGTGAGTGCGATTACAACTCAGAACGTCATGGATTTTTATCATCAGTATTATCAAGACCAAAATGGTGTTTTTGTTATTGTGGGTAATATTGATTTAGTGACTGCTAAAGCCGTGGCGGAGTCTTTTTCTCAGGCTTTTCCGTCAGGGCAGCTCGCGCCAGCGCTAGTTGTTAAACCAAATCCACCTGCGATGCAAAAAGTTCATGTGTATTTTCCCTCGAAGCAAACGACGATTTTAATCGGACAAGTCGCAATGGCTAAAAAAAATCCCCTGAACTTAGGGCTATTAGCAGGAAGTATAATTTTGGGTGGACCGACTTTGAAATCGCTTTTGTTTGATTCAACGCGTCAACAAGGCCTAGAAGGACTGACTTATTTAGCCAGTTCTTCGTTGGATACTTATGGTGGTGCAGGTGTTTTTTCTATCCTGGCTCAGACGCAAAGTGATGCGGCTAATGCAGTCCAAAATCAAGTCGAAACTATTTTTCAAAATTTAGTGACCCAAGGTCCGGCGGATAATAATTTGAGCAATGCGCGAAGTTTTTTAGTGGGGAATTTAATCTTAAAATACTCTTCAGACCAAAGCTTGGCAGATCTTTTATTAATGCTGAAAGCTTATGGGTACCCAGAAAATTATTTGGATCAAATATCACAAAATTTATTGCTATTGACCCCGACAGATGTTACCAACGCGCTTCAAAAATTAACTCAGAATGGACCCCAAGTGATTGTCACCGTGGGGGGAGATAAATCGCAGTGAAGTCGTCTATTAATAAAATTAATAAAAATCTAAAAAAACAAACAAAAACCAAAAAATCTAAAAAATTAAAAGCCTCTAAAAATCATGCGAGCGCTATTCTTCAGGCCCCACTGAATAATTCAGTTCGAATCATTGGTGGGAAATTTCGAGGTCGAAAATTGGCCGTTTTATCGGCCACTGGCTTGCGCCCAACGCCTGACCGAGTTCGAGAGACTGTTTTTAATTGGCTCATGAATGATCTGATAGATGCGCGTTGTTTAGATGTCTTTGCGGGGACAGGTGCTTTAGGTTTTGAGGCTTTATCTCGAGGAGCGGAGAAAACTATTTTTTTAGAAAATAATCCAGAAATAATTAAATCTCTAAAACAAACTATTCAATTATTTAAATTAGATAAATTAGAAAATTCAGCTGAGATTTATTCTGTGAATGCTTTAAATTATTTAAATAGCCAGGTTGCGCAGATAAGTCAGGCAAAAATATCTTTTGATATTGTTTTTTGTGATCCGCCATTTCATCAGGATTTATTATTAAAAACTTTAGAATTATTAATTAATAACCACTGGGTGAAGTCGGGTAGTTTGATTTATATCGAGCATGAGCAGGGCTTGGATATCACAGAAGGTCTAGAAAAACTTAAAGATCGTTTTGAAATTATTAAGCAAAAGCAAACGGAACAAGTGATTTATGGCCTATTGAAAATTACAAAATAACTTTTTTAATTTTATTTTTTCTTATTTTTTTCTATAAGTCCAAACTCGCGCTGGCGGTAGATTAAGCCAGATTCTTTCACTGATTTTAATATCAAATTGCTGAGGGTTAACTAGCTTCTCTGGAATGGGAGATTTAGCGCCGTAAGTAAATTGAATAAACGCACAGTGAGCGGGCAATAGTTCTAGCGATTGTCGAATAATTTTGATTAATATTTTTTTAGGTAAAGATCTTAAAGGAATGCCAGAGATAATTGCGTTAATTTCTTGAATATCCGCCTGTTCTAAAACCAGTTTTAATTTTTGAGCGTCTGCTTCAAGAATTCGAAGCTGGGGAAATTTTTTTCTGAGTAAAGAAACAAACTGAGGATTTTGCTCAATGACAATCAAGCGTTTGGGGTCCAAGCCTGTTTTTAATAAGGCTTCTGTTAAAGATCCTGTGCCACCACCGAGTTCAATGACATAACCAGGTTGAGCAAAATTAATTTGTGTGGCCATGACCTGGGAAAGCATCGGGGACGAAGGAGCAATGGCTCCGATTTCTCGAGGATTGCGGACCCAGGCTCGAAAAAAATAAAACAAGCCAGAAAAAAAATTCCGAAAACTTCGAAGTTGGTTTAATCCTGACCTAGCCATAATGGGGTTTTCTCAGAAAAATAAGGGCTAAAAATGGGGGTGAATGCTAACAGCTTGTAGATTAAGGAGCCAGTAACAATTTTTCCCAATTATTTAAATGCACTTTATTTGAATTTACTTTATTTGAATTTACTTGAGATAAATCTTTTTGATAAACCACGCGGTCATGTAAACGAGAAGCCCGACCTTGCCAGAATTCAAAATAAGTTGGAGTTAAACAATAACCACCCCAGTCTTCAGGTCTGGGTATGGCTTGGTTTTGAGCGAGAGTATTTAAGTTTAAATAAGATTTTTCTAGATAATCACGGCTAGATATCACTTGGCTCTGGGGTGAAATAGCAGCGCCTATTTGGCTATTTCTAGGACGGGATTGAAAATATTGATCAGAAATATCAGCCGTTGTTTTAGTTATTTTGCCTTCAATGCGAACCTGACGTTCGAGCGTATCCCAGTAAAGTAATAAAGCGGCATTGGGATTATTTAAAATCTCTTGGCCTTTTCGAGATAAATAATGGGTATAAAAAATAATGCCATCTGGGCTAAAAGATTTGAGTAAAACAATACGACAAGAGGGTTTTCCATCAGAACTAACCGTCGCTAGAGACATGGCGTTCGGTTGGAAATAATTTTTTGTTTTGGCTTCTTGAACCCAGAGTCTCAGCTGATCCCATGGGGATTCTAACGTGTTTTCAATCGTGAGGGGTTGACCGTCGTTGTCATGTCTTAAGTCTGAGAGATCAGTCATATTTTTTTGCCTTTATTTTTTTATTTAAATTTTTATTTTTTAATCTTTAATCTTGGATTTGAACGGGAATATTAATTTGAAGATTCTCTGGAATCTTAAATAAATTAATCGCTGGAAGATTTTTAAAAATAGAAAAAATAGCGCCTAAAGTCTCTGAATCTATTTGCCCTGAAAGCAGGGTGACTTGAATAATTTTCCCCTGCAAAACTAAACAATGAAAAACAAGATTAATAGGTTGATTAATTGTTAATTGAGAGAGAGGAATAGCCAGCGCTTGTTCGAGGGCATTGAAAAAAGCCTGGAGTTGTGTGGGGGAAATTTTGGATGGGCTGGTTTGGATGTGTTTAATATTTTGAAGGGTCAGGCGAGATTTTGGATGGGATGCTGGGTTGGGTTCTGGATGGAATACTGGATGGGATTGTTGTAGGGGCGGACCTGCGTATCCGCCCTCAAAAATTTGAGAATCATTAAAAATAAAAACAGCCATAGAGATTGGGTAAGAATAAGAATGGGAAGTCTGAAAAATAAATAATCCAAAAATCCCAAGGCCCAATAAACCATGAAGCAATAGTGCCCAGGTGAGTGGCTGAAAAGGTCGAGAAGAAGCTAAAAAAGTTTTTATTTTGAATAGACCAGGAAGGCTTTTAAGGGCGCGGATTTTCTCAGATTTTTAAAAGATAGGGTAGGGGAAAATAGCGATTAGCCTCTACAAAAAACCTCAATCACTGATACCATCCGCGGCTTTTGTTTTTTATTGTTTTTTATTTTTGGAGTGCTTGATTCATGCTGGTTCTAACAAGATTTGTCAAAATAATTTTGATCATCGTTATTTCAGTTTTTATTTTTTTCGCGGGTTCTTATGAGGTCAAACAATGGGGCCTGTCTGAAGTTAACCAGACTATTAAACAGCTTTTAATATCAGATCCAGCGATTAAGCAAATTACCTATGCAAATTTGAATATTAATTTAATCAGCGCGCTTCAAGACCGTTGGATTTTGACAGATGTCGTCATTATCCCCAGAGATAATCCTGACTATCGTTTGGTTTTAGGCGGAGTTTCTTTGGAAAGAGCCCATATCCAGCATGGAGTTTTAGAGTCTTTTCAATTGAGAATTGACGATGTTTTTATTAGGAATTTAAAGCAGCCTTTAAAATTATTAAATAATTTTCAGCCGACGCTTTATTTTTTAATTAACTATCAAAAAGACACGAAGATTTTAAAAATTAATATGGTGATTTTTAATCAATTGGAAAATCTTCAGACGCGTTTTTATATCTATCAGCCTGTTGTGCTAGATCGGCCAATTCCCGTGAGATTAAAGAATAATCCTTGGATAACCGCTTGGATTAATCAAACACCCCAGAAAGTTTTGATTTTGAATAATCCCAGGCTAACGGCCCTAGAAAATAAAAATGATATTAAACAAATTGAACCGTTTTTACGGATTATCCAAACTTCTGCAACGTATCAAGAATGGCTTGCATATCTGGGGGGAGTGAAATCTCAAACTCCAATGGCTCGCCCGTAATGGGGTGATCTAAAAATAAAGCATAAGCACACAAAGCCTGACGTTTGAAATTTCTAAATTGTTCGATGGTTTCTGCATTGGCATTCTTGGGCACAAAAGTTCTTGGGCCATACAGTGGATCGCCTAATAGTGGGAATTTTTTATGGGCCATGTGAACCCTGATTTGATGAGTCCGGCCAGTTTCTAACCGAGCTTCTATCAGCGTGTGTTGGGAAAATCGTTCGATGACTTCACAATGGGTAATGGCTTCTTTTCCTAAGCCTTTAGCGACTAAGACTGCCATTTTTGTTCTGTCAGTGGGGTGTCGACCAATTCGAGCGTTGATCGTAAAACTAGAGGGCAGTACGCCATTGGTAATTGCGAGATAGTGTCTAGAAATATCATGTTCTTTGAGCATCTCAGTGAGTTTTAACTGGGCCTCTATGGTCTTTGCAACCATGAGTAATCCCGAGGTGTCTTTGTCTAAACGATGAATAATCCCAGCTCGGGGAATTTGCGCGCTTTTGGGTAAATGGTGTAACAGGCCATTGAGTAAAGTCCCTGTTGAATTCCCCACTGCGGGATGGACGACTAAACCAGCAGGTTTGTTAACAATTAAAAGATGCTCATCTTCGAAAACAATCTCTAGATCCATGGGTTCTGGGAGATCTGTCTGAACGTCAATTAATTCTGCGTCGATATCAATCATCTGATTTTCTTTGACTTTATCTTTGGCTTTGGCTTCTTGGTTATCTAATAATAATTCCCCAGATTCGATCCAGCTTTGAAGCCGAGTTCTAGAATAATTAGGAAAGAGCATCGCTGCAGCAGCATCTAGTCTCATGCCTTGATGTTCTAAAGTTAGTATTGCGGATAGTTCGATATGCATGGGAAATTAGCCTTTTGGTTTTTATTTTTTATTTTTGGGCGCTATGAATTGCGCCCTTACAATCGCCTGGACCCGCTCTGCATGAATAGCTTTAGGAATCTCAGGGCCAGAATATTGTTTGGCAATATTTTCAAGATTTAAATTTTTTAAAATGTCTGCAGATTTTTTTAAGAGATCTATTAAAAAATCCATAGAAATAATTTTATTTTCACCCTGAGAAATTAAATTAATAATTTGAACGGCGTTCCAGAATCTTTCAGGGCGTCTAAAAAAATCTATTTTTTCAAATAAATTAACCAAAGATTCTGGGGTCGGATTTAAATTTAATTGGTTAAAAGATTCATAAAAATTTTCAGAAAGATTTAATAAATCTTGAATAGCCGTGGGGATTTTAATTAATACTTTGGATCTGAAAGCAAATAGGCAAAATTTAATATGAATGGGAACCCCCTCTCTGTCATCACTGGGCTGGCGCCCAATGATGCCTGTCTCTCCCGCGAGGGGAGAGACGAGATCCATTCCAACCAGTGAAATAGGCCATTGGAAATTTTCAAAACATCGAGAGATAGCTCCGCATTGAATCAAAACCTCAAAAAATAATTTTGCCTGGGATAGGGGATATCTCAGCGCTTTAGTTATTTCATCCCAGATGCGTTCGTCGCTGAGCGATTTTAATTCGCCACTGTTAGATAATTTTTTTATAAGGCCCAGTGTCTCTGGGGCAATCTTAAAATTAAATTCTCCCAGCTGGGCCATGAATCTTGCGGCTCTAAAAACTCGAAGAGGATCTTCTATGAAAGCCTCTGAGACATGTCGAATGATTTTATTTTGAATATCTTTCTGGCCATGATACGGGTCGATTAAATTCCCAGAGTCATCTTGAGCAATAGCATTCATCGTAAAATCTCGGCGTTTGAGATCTTCTTCGACCGTAACTTCTGGAGAAGCAAAAAATTCAAAACCCTGATGACCGGCTTTAATTTTTCGTTCGGTTCGAGCCAATGCAAATTCAGCATGAGTCTCAGGATGTAAGAAAACTGGAAAATGTTTTCCGACAGGAATAAAGCCTCTAGAGATCATTTCTTCAGGGGTTGAGCCAATGACCAACGTATCTATTTCAGTGGGGGTGAGTCCCAATAATTGATCTCTAACAGCACCACCGACGCGATAAGTTTTTAAGGGAGAAAGAGGGGATTTTGATTGCCATAATTTCCAGTCTGACGCTTCTCGAAGATAAGTAATTTCAGGGGGGAATATCTGGTTTTGAGAAATTAAATCAAAGCCATCTTCAGCACGAATTTGCCAGTTTTCAGCATAACGATCAAAAATTAATTCAGGAGGTCTGGGTAATTTTTCATGGAGTAAAAACCAGGCATTTCCAGCGGCAGCCCAAGTTTGATTGTTTTGATGAGAGGGGAATTTGAGATCTTGAGGATTAATTAAACAGGGGGAAACCAAAGGTTCCATAATATTTTTCTGAGAATTTAATTGATAGAGCCCAAAATAGATTTGATTTTTTTGAGCATCTTGAGCAATAGCAACGTGGGTATATTTCAAATGTTTATAAATGCCCTGAGCCAAGAGCTCAAAACTAGAGAGAGAGTGACAGGGGATCTTTGCGCCAGCAGCGAGGCCCTGTGCAAAAGAGGCACTCATGCGACAGCCAGTAAAACTTCCGGGGCCATTTCCAAAATAAATTTCTGTTAGATCTTGGGCTGAAATCCCAGCGCTATTTAATAAAGACTGAAAAGCAGGAATGACTTGCTCGTTATGACGAATCTGGCCCGTTGTATGAGTTTCATGAAACGTATGAATTTGCTGGTTAGATAGCAGTGCTAAAGAACAGGTATTACTGGAAGTATCAATAATCAGAATATTAGATAGGGTGGAGGGGCGAATCTCGTATTCGCCCTTGATTCTTGTATTCGCCCTCAATTAGTTATCCCTTAATCAGTTATCTGGAGTCCAGTCAAAAATTCGCGTAGAGTACGCGCTTTTTTTCACAAGGGGAACCCATTATGACCGCTACGACGGCTACGATTGCGACGCTTAAAACTAACAAAGGTGATATTCATCTTAAGCTTTTTACCAAAGAGACACCGCTGACTTGCGCCAATTTTATTAATTTAATTAACCAAGGTTTTTATGATGATTTGAAATTTCATCGAGTGATCAAGGGTTTCATGATTCAAGGCGGCTGTCCTTCAGGGACTGGAACGGGATCACCTGGCTATCGTTTTGAAGATGAAGTCAATACAGGATTGAAACATAACAAACCTGGAATTTTATCCATGGCTAACGCCGGTCCAGGAACCAATGGCAGCCAATTTTTTATTACCCATGTACCCACTCCTCATTTGGATGGTCGTCATACAGTCTTTGGTGAAGTGGTCAGTGCTGAGGATCAAAAAATTGTCGATGCCATTGCACAAGGCGATCGTATCGAAGAAGCCTTAGTTGAAGGCGGGGAAGATTGTTTGGCTCAGATGAAAGATCGTGTGGCCGCTTGGAATAAAGTATTAGCTTAAGGAAAATCAGAAATCATGAGTATTAAAAATCTAAGTGCTGGCAAAGATGTCCCGAATGATATCAACGTCATTATTGAAATCCCGGCCATGAGCGAGCCTGTGAAATATGAATTCGATAAAGACAATGGTTTATTAATGGTCGATCGTTTTATGGCGACTTGTATGCAATATCCAGCGAATTATGGCTTTGTTCCTCAGACACTTTCTGAAGATGGAGATCCTGTCGATGTATTAGTCGTGACGCCTGTGCCATTGAGACATGGCTGTTTGATCCGTTGTCGTCCGATTGGTGTTTTAAAAATGACAGACGAGTCAGGGGTCGATGCTAAAGTCTTAGCAGTTCCTGTCGATAAACTTTGTCAGCTGTATCACGACGTCAAAGAATTAGCAGATCTACCTAATTTATTAATTAGACAAATCGAACATTTTTTCTCTCACTATAAAGATCTTGAAAAAGGCAAATGGGTCAAATTAGAGGGCTGGGGTGATGCTGAAGCTGCCCGTGCTGAGATTTTGGATGGGATTAAGCGGTTTAAATAATGGGTGGGATAGAAATACTTTTTGTATTAAAGCAATTTTTAGCTGAACTTCTTTCTGAAAAAGTTAGTTTAGAAAGACAAATAGAAATAATTAAAATTTTTAATCAGCATCAAAAAAATCCCAATGTATTATTTTTGCTAGCTCAAGAATTGCTCTCTCAAGCCAAATTATTAAAACAAGTTCCAGCAGACGCGATCGATATTGTCGGGACGGGGGGCGATGGATTTAATACTTTAAATTTTTCGACTTTAAGTGCTTTCTTAGTTGCTAGGGCAGGCTATCCAGTGATTAAACATGGCAATAAAAGCGCGACGAGTAAGACCGGCAGTTTTGATTTTTTAATTAAATTGGGTGTTTCAATTCCAGAAACGCCAGAAGAAGCTGAAAAGATATTAAAAGAAAAAGGGATTGTTTTTTTATTTGCGCCTTATTTTCATCCCCTCATGGCCCGGGTGAAAAAAGCCAGAGATTTTTTTGCCTCTCAGGGTGAGAGAACTATTTTTAATTTGATCGGCCCCCTAATTAATCCAGCCCGAGTTAAACATATGTGCGTTGGGGTATACCAAGAAGATTTAGTCCCTGTTTTTGCAGAAGTCTTAGTGAGATTAGGCGTTCAATATGCCTATATAGTCTGGGGGAATGGGCTAGATGAATTTAATTTGATGGGTCGGCATAAATTAATAAAAATTCAAAAAGGTAAAATCACAGAAGAAAATTTTAATCCTCAAGATTATAGGATTAAACCTGCGCCTATTTCTGATCTGACTGGCGGGGATATTGACCAGAATGTCAAAGAGGGCCGTGAATTATTAGAAAATAAATTACAGGGCCCTAAAAAAGAAATGCTTATTTTAAATACTGCTGCCGCTCTAAGAGTGGCGAGTGAATTTAAGCTGTCTTGGGAAGAGAGCCTGAGAGAAAGTTCAAGAGTAATTGGCTTGATTTAATACTTGATTAATTTTTGATTTTTATAATGTACTGGCATTTAAAAAATAAACCAGGAGATCAAAATGTCAGGAACCTCTACAACTTCAGCCTCAGCCTCGGTAACAGCTGCTTCAGTTGCATCATCAGTAGTAAGACCTCGTGTTGTGGATTGGGCAACACTAAAGGCTACATATCAAGACTCACTCGTATTTGAGCGTTACGATCAGGATAATAGTAATAGGTCTGCATTACTTCCTAAAACTGCTGCACTCTCAAGCCGAGATACAGAGATGGGCTTTCCTTCCAGCAAATAAAGTAAAAAACCTGCTGCGAAGCTTCGCAACGGGTTAGATAATTCCGTAGAATCCCGGGTTCTTTTTTAGATGGAATCTGGGATTTTTTTATGAAATTACCGACTCGATATGGATCTTACGGCGGTGTTTTCGCACCAGAAGCGCTTATGAAAGTCTTGATGGAAGTCGAAAGGGCATTTATAGAAACCCAGACAAATCCAGATTTTCAGAAACAATTTGCAGAGCTCTTAAAAAATTTCGCAGGGCGCGAGACGCCTTTAACTCATGCGAAAAATTTATCTAAAAGATTAAAGCGTGAGATTTATTTAAAGCGCGAAGATTTACTGCACGGCGGGGCGCATAAAACTAACAATGTCATTGGGCAATGTTTATTGGCTAAATATCTTGGAAAAAACAGAGTTATTGCTGAAACAGGTGCCGGGCAGCACGGTGTTGCGACAGCAATGGTCGGGACCATGCTGGGGCTTCAAGTCGAAATCTATATGGGAAAAATTGATGTTGATCGTCAGGCGTCCAATGTTGCTCGGATGAAATTATTCGGGGCAAAAGTGCATTCAGTGACCAGTGGCAGTGCGACGTTGAAAGATGCCATTAATGAAGCTATGCGAGATTGGATGACCCATCCAGACGATACTTATTATTGTTTCGGGACTGCGGCTGGGCCTCACCCGTTTCCAACGATGGTTAAACAGTTTCAAGAAATTATTGGTAAAGAAGCTCGAGAACAAATTTTAAATCAAGCAGGAAGACTTCCTGATGTGATCTATGCCTGTGTTGGAGGTGGATCCAATGCTATTGGAATTTTTTCAGAATTCTTAGCCGATGAAAAAGTGGCCTTAGTGGGTGCTGAGGCGGATGGAGAAGGTATTGAAACCGGTCGTCATGCGGCCACTTTACAATGTGGAACGCCTGGCGTTTTTCATGGCATGGAGTCTTATTTTTTACAAGACGACGATGGCCAGATTACAGAACCTCATTCGATTTCAGCCGGTTTAGATTATCCAGGTATTGGTCCCATTCATCCGTATCTTAAAGAAACAGGGCGAGTTTTATATTTAGGTGCGACGGACGAAGAAGCATTAGAAGCGTTTGAAATATTGGCCCAAGAAGAAGGCATTATTCCTGCCTTTGAATCCGCGCATGCCGTCGCGGTTGCTTTGAGGCATGGTTTAACCCAGCCAGAAGGATCTATTTTATTAATTAATATTTCTGGGAGAGGCGATAAAGATCTTGAGAGTTATATGCGTTTAAGAGGCTTGAAATAAGAGGTTTAAAATAATGATTAATAAAAATAGATTTCAAAAACTTTGGGCCCGTCAAGAACATGTATTTATGCCGTTTTTTACTTTAGGTGATCCTAATTTTGAGAATTCTTTTGAAATTATTAAAGCAGCGATTGAAGCAGGGGCAGATTGTTTAGAACTGGGGATTCCCTTTTCGGATCCCATTGCGGATGGTCCAACGAATCAAAGATCGATGGCAAGAGCTTTAAAATCAGGGATGAATTTTGAAAGAGTCTTAGCGCTATTAACCAAAATTAGGGCATTGTCTTCTGAGATCCCCATTGGATTATTACTGTATTACAACGTGATTTATCATCGGGGCTTAGAGTTATCTTTAAGTCAATTAGCAATAGCGGGTGTTGATGCCATTGTATGTGGGGATTTGCCCATCGAAGAAGGTAAATTGTTTGACCAAGCTTGTGAACGCTATGGGATATCGCCGGTCTATATGGTCGCGCCTAATACGCCAGATGAAAGGGTAAAAGAAATTTTTAAACGTTCGCCAGCTTATACCTATGTTCAAAGTGGATTGGGGGTGACAGGGGTTAAAGAAAGTGTTGCGCCGGGGACGATTGAGCATGTGGGGCATATAAAAGAATTAGTAAGCCCCCTCTCTGCGTCGTTCAAAATGATTGTCGGTTTTGGAATTTCAAAACCAGAACAGGTTAAACAAATCTGGTCGGCTGGGGCTGATGGAGCCATAGTGGGCAGTTATTTCAGTCAGGTCATAGAAAAAAATTTAGAAGATTTAAATTTAGCTAAAAAGATCATTCAAGAGTTTGTGCGGGAGTGCCATCAGTCATGTTAATTGTCATGGAAAATCGAGCGACAGAAGACCAGATAAAAGCCGTGTGTCAGACGGTTGTTCTTTTGGGATTAGAAGCGCATGAGATGCCTGGAGCTCAAAGAGTTGCGATTTGTGTGACAGGTAATGATGGATCTGTTTCTGAGAGGCACTTTGCAGATTTATCTGGCATTCGAGAAATCATTCGGGTTTCTAAGCCATATAAATTGACGTCAAACGAAGTGAAATCTGAAAAAACGATTGTTCAAATTGGAGAAAATTTTATTGGTCAAGATAAGCCAGTTTTGATTGCAGGGCCGCTGTGTGTCGAACAAGAGTCTGTGACCATCGAGATTGCCAGAGAATTAAAAAACATGGGCGTGACATGTTTTAGGGCTGCGGCGTTTAAAGCCAGAACGAATCCTTATAATTTTCAAGGCTTGGGTAAAGAAGCTTTAAAAATATTAAGCAAAATTAAACAAGAGCTGGGTTTGGCGATTATCACAGAAGTGGTTGATCAAGAGTCTGTTGATCTTTGTTTACCCATTGCAGATGCTTTTATTATTGAATCTCACAATATGCAAAATTTTTCTTTGTTAAAATCTGTCGGGAAAACTAATAAGCCTATTATTTTAAAACGTAGTATCAGTGCAGATTTAGAAGATTGGCTAATGTCTGCAGAATATATTTTGTCGATGGGCAATGATCAGGTAATTTTGTGTGAGTCTGGGATTCAGAGCTTTACTAGCTATTCCAGTCATACGTTGGATCTCACCGTTATTCCAGCTTTAAGACGTTTTACGCATTTGCCCATTATTGTCGATCCATCATTTGCGTCGGGAGATCATCGTTATGTACTCCCATTGGCTAAAGCGTCTTTAGCGGCAGGTGCAGATGGTGTTATGTTGGAGTGTCACACGAGGCCTTCAAAGGCCTTGAGTGGTGGGGCGCAGGCCGTGAGTACTCAGGCGCTGAAAGATTCGGGGCTGATGTAAATAAATGGGGGTGTTGATAGATAATCAAACACACTCTATTTCAGGACTCTTCCATTTAATATTGCAACCCAAACTAGGTTTTTGATTTTGTGAGATAGGCTGATGTGTGAGCACACAATCTAAAGCTTGAGTTAAGTCTTTCCCTGTAGGTTCTATGCCATTGCCAGGGCGGGCGTCATCAAACTGGCCTCGATAGATGCACTGGAGATTATGATCGAAGATATAAAAATCCGGCGTACACGCGGCTTGATAGGCTTTAGCGACTTCCTGGGTTTCATCGAATAGATATGAAAATGGATAGTTAAAATCTTTGACATCTTGAGCCATATTTTCAGGAGAATCTTCTGGGTATTTTTCAATATCATTACTGCAGAGGGCTATAAATTTAATATTTTGTTTTTGATAAACATGAGCGATTTCTGAAATTTTGGTTTTGATTAATTTAACAAATGGGCAGTGATTACTAATAAACATAATGACAGTTGCTATGTCTGATTTTAATTTTAATTCAGACAGGCTTTCATAGTGCCCCGTCACAGGGTTTAACAAAAAAAAGTCTGGGGCGAGCGTTCCCAAGGGCAGCATATTAGAAAGTGTCTTAGCCATGAGGATTAACTCGCATCGGCTGGGATGCTCAGCCAGGTATTTTGAGTAGTACTGGAATCAGTGCTAGTTGTTGCTGGAGTGGCTGTTGTTGAAACAGTAGTAGAAGTTACCGGGGCAGCAGAAGGGGCAGAAGAGATAGAAGAGGGGGGTGAAGCTGCTGGAGTTTGAGTACTGGCAGCAGCAGAGGCAGGCCCTGGAATAGAAACTAGTGTGACGGTTCTATCAATCTCTGTCGACAGATCCCAAGGACGCATGTAGCTCAAAGTGATTTGAGTTAAATAAGGGGCATTGTGGAAACAAGGTTGGACTTGAAAAGTAAATACAGCTTTGCCAGGTGCGCCAGGCATTTGGGGATTGCCAGGAATAAATTGGTAGTTAGTTAGTTTGAAAAAATGGTTATTGGATTGTTTTAAATACCAGCCATAACCCGTTGATGGATTTGCTGTAAGGTTTAATTCCAATGTGTCTTGATTGGGGGAAATCATAACGGGTTTATTAGCGTTATTTGTTTTATCTGTTTGATTAATTGGCATGGCTAAAGCAACCAATGGGAATAAGAGCGTTAAGGCTGAGATTTTTAATAGTTGAGATATTAAAGAAGACTTGAGCATGGTGATTGTCCTTATTTTAAAATCAATATTTTAAGTTTCAAAAATTTAGAAATAGAAAAAATAGGGGCGGAAGTATAACCAGGAAATTTGCTTTGACATCCGTGCAGTATGTAAAAAATTCAAAAAACAAAAACCAAAAAACGCTTGAATTGGCGAAGCGGCTTCCATACAATCGCGCCTCTTTTCTAGGCACGTAGCTCAGTTGGTTAGAGCACCACCTTGACATGGTGGGGGTCGTTGGTTCGAATCCAATCGTGCCTACCAGTTTTTTTATTCAAATAATTTTTTTGAATTTCCCGTAGGGGCGAATCTTCTATTCGCCCAAATTCCGCTTGGCGAAGATATTGGTTGTGAATATGCCGCCCCTGTTGGGATCCGGATTAACATCAAATCGATTGATTTTCTAAAAATTGATCCAAGATTGCGGACGGGCGAACACGAGGTTCGCCCCTACACCCTCCCAATTAGAAAGGCTAATTTAACCTCAAATTTCCTTAAGGCAGTGCCATTGATGTCCGGGTTATGTCCGGGTTATGTCCGGGTTATGTCCGGATTGACGGGATTGACGGGATTGACGGGATTGACGGGATTGACCGGATTATTCTGGCAAGAACCATCGGGTTTTAGGCCCCTGCATTCCAGTGCTGTCGATGTATTGGATTGATCCAAGAAATGCGACGGGACGAACATGAAGTTCGCCCCTATCCTCCCTATAAGAAAGGCCAATTTAACCTCAAATTTCCTTAAGTCCGTACCATTAGACAGGCAGGTCTGCCCCGGTGACATCCAATTGATTAAAATTTGTGAATGAGATCGCGGGAATGTGGGTAATAAAGGACTGCCATGTTTTATTGTATTATATAAATATCTTTAATTTTTAATTGAATATTTTGAAAAAACCATAGCAATCTTGCGGTTTCTTTTGTTTAATGCCGACTGTTCTGTTTATAAACAAGAATAAAAAATAAATATAAAAATGGAGATTGAATAATGTCTGGATATATCCCTAAACGGAGGGTGTCGGCCCCTCGTTTTTTAGAAGGACTGGAAAGCGAATGTTTTAGAGAGTGTGAAGTGTTTGAGCTTAACAAAGAGCGAGAAAAAGAATACTTAGCTGCTGAGAGGAGTGAAAAGCGTTTTTGTTCTTTCAAAAGCACGGTTTTTCAAATTAAAAATACAAAAAACTTAATGTCTTCCAAATATTCAGGTTTGCTTGATGAAGCATTATTTGGGGTGATGGAAGGGCGTACTAATCATATTCGTGTTATTAAAGCTTCTAAAAATAGCCAGCCTTTTCAGATGCAATCTCAATTATCAAAAGTATTGGCTAGTACGAAAGATTCATGTTCATCCCCTGATACAGTTTCTAGACTAAGAAGCGGACGGTATCTGTAAGTTGCTGAGGGTAACCCCTCCGTTGTCCCTACAAGATTATTTTGTTTTATGAAACAATCCGCGGCCTTATTTTTTTAAATATTAAGATGGGCTAAATGAAAAAAATTATTTTAATTACGGGTGCGACTAGCGGGATTGGTCAGGCTTTGGCTGAGAAGTTAGCTGAGAAATTAGGCCCCGATTGTTACTTGATTTTATTAGCCCGAAGAAAAGAAAGATTAGAAAAATTATCTGAGCAATTAAAAAATAAATTTAGCGCTCGTGTTTGTTTAATCGAAGCAGATGTTAGAAAGAAAAATCTAATAGAAAAAACGCTGAATGAGTTGCCTAAAGAATTTAAAAATATTGATGTCTTAGTGAATAATGCTGGATTGGCTTTATCCAGTGATCCCATTCAAAAAACTAATCCTGATGATTGGGATGTTGTGATTGATACTAATTTAAAAGGCCTGCTCTATATGACCCATGCAGTATTACCAGGCATGTTAGAAAGAAACTCTGGGCATATTGTAAACATAGGCTCAGTGGCGGGGCATTTAAATTATCCCGGTGGGAATATTTATGCGGCAACGAAGCATGCGGTTAGGTCTTTAAGTCAAAGTTTAAGAATGGATTTACTGGGGACAAATCTGCGGGTGACGGATATTGCGCCCGGGGCGGTTCAGACAGAATTTTCAGAAGTTCGTTGGAAAGATAAAGCCAGGTCAGATGCTTTTTATGCGCAGTTCACGCCGTTACAACCGGAAGATATTGCTGATGCGATTTGTTATGCAATTTCTTGTCCAGCTCATGTAAATATTGCTGAATTGGTAATTTATCCAACGCACCAGGCATCGCCGAATCATATCTATAAACCGTTTGTTTAATGAGGTAGCTCTGCTAGTATCTGACTAGACTGACTAGATTTAGCAATTATGAGGATATGTGCTCATGGAATTAACACAATGGCAGCTTCAAAAAGCAAAAGCGCAATTTTCAGAGGTGATTAGATTGGCGAGAGAAGAGCCTCAAGAAATCATGTTAAGAGGAAAATCGGAAGCAGTCATTATCTCTAAAGAATTTTTTGATGCGTTGACTCAAAAGCCTGATTTTCTAGAATTCATGCGCTCTTCGCCATTATGTGGTGTGGAATTAAATCTCGAGCGAGATAAATCCAAAATTCGTCGTCAGGTAAAATTATGAAATATTTAATCGATACCAATATTCTTTCAGAGTTAGTTAAGAAAAAACCGGACCAACAAGTAATTCAGTGGTTTCAAAAGGGCTTAGATTCTTCGCTTTATTTAAGTGCCCTTACTTTGGGGGAGTTACGTAAAGGGATTGATTTATTGCCTCAATCAAAACGACGCCAAGAACTAGCCCATTGGCTTGAAAAAGATTTAGCAGATTGGTTTTGGAAGAGGATTCTCCCAATTGATGCAGTCGTAGCTGAATGCTGGGGGGCATTATTAGCTAAGGCAGATCGGCCGTTGTCAGCTATTGATAGTCTGATTGCTGCAACGGCTGTTTATAATGGGTGTACTTTAGTGACCCGAAATACAAAAGATTTCAAGTCGTTCGAGACGTTAAAATTAATCAATCCATTTGAATAATTAGTTTTGATTTTCCCAGGCAATCATCCCGCCCGTTAAATTATAAACCTGAGTAAACCCTGCCTGAATAGAGCTCACCCCAGCCCGTTGGCTTCGTCCGCCTGATTTGCAATAAATAACGAGAGGCTGATTTTTATCAAGAGCAGAAAGTTGAGAAGATTCTGCTGTTAAAAATTCTAAAAAATTATTTAAGGGTATATGTATGCTGGGTTTGATATAGCTGATATCCCGTTCCCAATTTTCTCGGACATCTAATAATTGAAAATTTTTATTCTCTTTATTCTCTTTATTTTTAGAGAGCCATTGAGAAAGTTGTTCAATGGTTATTGGGATTGGGTTATGTGAATTTAAATTATTTAAGTCGCATGTTTTAAAACTAGTTTGATCAAATCTATTTAATTCAGAAAATTTTTGATGATGAGAACAAATAGGACAATCTGGATTGGTTTCTAAAAGATAAGTATCTAATTTTGGAATCAAAGTGTCGTAAAGAATTAACTGAGATTTTGATTCTGGGAAATTTAAAATAATTTTAAAAGCTTCGCTGACGGCCATGGTTGCAAGAATACCGGGGACGACGCCTAAGACACCGGCCATTGCGCAGTTGGGGATGAGTTCTGGAGGGGGCGGGGCTGGATATAAACAGCGATAGCAGGCCTGAGTATTGGAAAGATTATTTTTAAAATTAAAAACAGCAATTTGGCCAGAGAATTGAAAAATACTGGCAGAAATTAGAGGGATCTTGAGTTCAGCACAGACATCGTTAGTGAGATATCTGGTTGGATAATTATCTGAGCCGTCAATCACTAGATCATAATTTTTAAAAATAGAGTGAGCGTTCAGAGGGGTTAATCTAATAGGGTGAGAAGAAATTTTAATATGGGGATTCTGAAGGGTTAGATGACTCAAAGCAGTGTCTGCTTTGGATTTTCCAAGATCAGAAGTTTTATAAAGAATTTGTCTTTGTAGATTGGACAGATCAACGCAGTCGTCATCTAATATTCCCAAATGACCCATTCCGGCTGCTGCAAGATAAAAGGCGGCAGGTGAACCAATGCCACCTGCGCCGATTAAAAGAACTGAGCTGGCTTTCAGTTTTTCCTGACCTGAAAGTCCAATACGCTCTACGGCAAAATGCCTGGCATAGCGTTGTAATTCTTCCTGAGTAAACGCCATTCCATTACCCTCCTGAAACAGCAGCGACAAGATCGATCTTGCTTTCTGCTGTTAATAAAACCGGTTGATCTAATTTACTAGAGATCAACTGGCCATCTAAGTATAAATTTACAAATCCACAAAGCTTTCCGCTGGGTGTGAACACAATGGAGTGCAATTGGGGAACAACCTTCAAAAGTGAGCGTGATAATTGAGGGAGAGAATGGATCTCAATAACCAGCTCACTTTGTCCGGCGGTAAATTTCAAAAGGGCTTCTGGAATCCTGACAATAGCCATAACAAATTGACCGATCTTACAGAAGTGCTGCTGCAGTCAAAGAGACAAAGTTGTCATCATGAGCGACTGAGTTCAAAGCGATTGTATGTAATTTCATAGTAAACCTCCGGTTATATTAATTGTTACTGGTCGAGCGAACACGAATGCAGCCATTAAAGAAAATCGATTTCTCGGGAAAGTCGAGTAACTTTTCTGATGCAAACTTGCCCGCAAGCTTGAGAAAACGTTTGTCGTCTCGAGCAAGCTGACCAATGTCACTGATAATCCCATTTTCATTCGAGTGCGGATGAAAATAGTCAAATTCCACGTCTTTGAGCATTTTGTAGAGCGCCGTTCCTTTAAGCGAAATCGGCAATTGTTGTGAGAGCACCTTTTCTTTGAAGAGCCCTATGATCTCCTTAATTTCCTTTAGTTCTAGGATCGTTTTATTATTGCTCGCATTCTTTTGAGGAATGGAGTGAAGGAAAGTGTGTTTCTGTAGAGAATAATAAATTGGCTTTAAATCATCATAAAAGCCTAGCTGCATGAAAAGCGGCCAGTAATAACGAATTCGGTAAACTTCTATGAGCGCTTTCATAAAACCAGAAATAGGACCGGCCATTTCAGTCACGCAAGGGGTATAAGCCGGTGCCTGTTTTAAGGCGACTTTTAAAACATGTTTAACGGTCTCTATGACAGGTGCAGAATTTCTAATAGCTAGAGACAGAGAATCTTCCATGAAAATAGAAAAGACGAGATCATAAAATTGATAATTTCGGCTGAAAGCTGTTGCATCCCAGGCATAATCAAGTAGGGTTTTTCTGAGTTTATGCGCCTCTTCCAAGGCGTCGACAAACTCTTTTGAAAAAAGCATGAGTTCGCATTCCCATTGACTACGGAAAGACTTGGATTCTGAGAGGGCTTTAAATAATTCCCATTGTTCTGAAAGTTCTTTAGGGCAAATAACGGTTGGAAGATGAAAGCGCTTACTTAAACGAGCGCTGTATTGAAGATGTGCAATCGAAGGTAAAGTAATCAGTGAGCGACAGCCAGCTGTTGCTGATTGAGCTCCGACAATATGATGCGATGCGCCTTTTTCTTCAAAAATAGTTAAAAGAGAAAAAGTGTTGCCAGCTTGTAAAAGTCTAAGCGGAATAGTGTGAGAAGGAATATCAACATGGGATTCAAACGTATTGTGTAAGACCATGCCGAATGGAATTCCCATCCAGGTGTAATCTAATAATTCGCGAATTTCATGAGGAATGGCGCTGTTTTTATAATTCACAAAATCGCCATCGATATTTAAATAAAATAAACCTTTGCGAATAATCGGTGCACCAAACGGATAAGTAGCAACGATGACTTTGAAATTCTCGACGCCTTTGATGGTGTCGATCTCACCACAGATAGAGGGGTTGAGCGAGATGGCTTTCTCGCGAACTTCTTTCCAGGGCAGAATTTTGACGGTGTTACTATTCATGAGAACTACCGTGGTTATCATCATTCCGGCTTGAATAGTGCATCCAGAGTGTGATGGCACCCATTAAGATAAAGGCGACGAAAAAGGCACAGCCTTGGATCGCACAAAGGGGGATTTCACCTAACCAAGCAGGCACTGAAGAAGTCCCTGTTGTCATGGAGATAACATAGTAACCAATGACTAAGCCAGCAGCGCTACAAAGTTGCATGAGGCCTGAGTAATAACGTAATTCAGAAGGGTGTTTTGCTAATGAAATCATTTGAGAAATAAGCGCTGGCGCGAGTAAAAATTCACCGGCTCCAAACATCAGGATGACCATGATTACATAGATGCTGGAAATATGTTGAAAGTTTTCACTGAGCAGTGACCCAACAATGGGAAGTAAAAACGCGATGCCTAGAACAAAAGTGCCTATTAAGAGATAAGAGTTGCTGGGAAGAAGTCTTTGCAAGTATTTGACAATTAATGTCCCCATTAAAATATTAGCGACAGGATCGAAGATATAGAAAAACAGGGAGGGCATTCTAGCGCCCCAGCCCGCAGAGATACCTGAGTGGCTAATAAAAACGCCAAAGCTGACAAAGAGAACGACGATAGAGGCGGTATAACAAAGATTGCCAATCGAAGTTGATAATAATTTTAGAGAATCTCTTGAGCTGAGTTTTCCGAAGATAAATTCCCAAGAAAAAAATAACACAAAAGAGCTGAGAATGATCAGACGGGCTAAAAAAGCTTCCGTCAAAAGAGAAAAGACAGAGATTGCCATAAGAATAATAATAGCGGGTAACCATAATGGACTTTTGAGCGACGTTGTTCCTTCAGCAGGGCTTATTTCAACAAATGAACGCTTGTGGGTTTCTATTAGGTGCAGTGAAAACAAAATGGAAATACAGCTTAATAAATAGAGTACTGGATATTCTGCAGAAGGAAGCAGCTGTGAAAGAAAAGCAGACAACCATGAACCGATTAATAATCCTAGAAGTGCACCTGAATTAAGATAAAGAGCGATTTTTTGATTGAAATAGGTGCGTGTTTTATCGTCATTGGCATAAGCATTGGTAAGTGCTTGGAAATTGACTAGGTAAAGGCTAATTCCAGTAACGTACAGAGCAATGCCTATCAAGATGGCTATTTCAAAATAACAAAGTGTTGAAATAATAAAAGTACCAACGACTGCCATAAACCCCCCAATCATGACTAATTTGGCATGAGCTGGGGCAGGGATTTTTCTCAAAATAAAACCCCAAAAGAAACCACAAAGAACTTGCAAGGCAAATGCTGAGGTGACAATTGTAAAGCTTGTATCGAGTGAAAGATGATTTTGAGAAAGAAATAAGGCAAGTGAGTACCTGATTGAAATGTAACCAACCATCATCATGGCGGCGTGAAGCATGAATGTTTTTAAGCTTTTTGGAGTTTCCATCGTTCGGTACTCTCATTCCATTGATATCGTAAAAATGAATGTCATAAGACATTTAATTCAATAAAACATATTGGTTTAAATGTTAAATTCGGGTGGACTTTAACCGAAGAAAAAAACTGTTACAACAGCGCACGCAATTTTTTTTTTAAAAATCTTTGTGTCATCGGGTTTTTATTTTTTTGATGTTAAACATCTATTCTAAAATTTTATTTAGCGACCCCATTCGCTCATAAAATTACGCCACCGCCCAAGCAAATATTCTCTTGGTATAAAACCACTGATTGACCCGGTGTAATAGCCCTCTGGGGGATTTCAAAAACAATATGGGCTTGCGAATTTTTAATTAAAACCTGGCAAGACTGATCGACTTGGCGATATCGGGTTTTAGCTTTGGCAGCAAAACGCGTGCCATCTTTTGGAGAGATTCCGCTAATCCAAGTCAGTTGAGAGGCGATGAGATTATTAGAAAGTAAAAGCGGGTGATCATGATCTTGTACGCAGATCAATTGATTGTTCTGGACATCTTTGCGAGCGACATACCAGGGAGATTCTTTAGCGTTTTTTACGCCTCCAATATGTAATCCAGAGCGCTGCCCTAGGGTGTAATACATGAGGCCATCATGTTGGCCAATGATTTGGTTTTTATCATTAATAATAGAGCCGGGTTGGTGGGGTAAATATTTTGATAAAAATTCTTTGAATCTTTTCTCACCAATAAAACAAATGCCTGTTGAATCTTTTTTTTCAAAAGTGATTAATCCTGCTTTTTGGGCGATTTTTCTGACTTCTGTTTTTTCTAAGTGGCCAATAGGAAAAATAGATTTCTGTAAGGCTTGCTGTGAAATGGCATATAAAAAATAAGACTGATCTTTATTAGAATCCAAGCCTTTTAATAATCTGGAAAGACCATTGGATAAATCTAGATCTATCCGGGTGTAATGACCCGTTGCGATATATTCAAAATCAAGAGACTGGGCAAAATCTAAGAAGGCCTTAAATTTAATTTCGCGATTGCACAGAATATCTGGATTGGGGGTTCTATAGGCTTGGTATTCAGCTAGAAAATATTCAAAGACATGATCCCAGTATTCACTGGCAAAATTAATGGTCAATAGAGGAATATTTAATTTATCTGCGATGGCTTGAGCGTCTTTTAGATCTTGAGCAGCAGCGCAATAACTATCCGTATCATCTTCTTCCCAGTTTTTCATAAAACAAGCTGTGACGTCATGGCCTTGTTCTTTGAGTAATAAAGCACTGACCGAAGAATCAACGCCACCGGAGAGACCAACGAGGATACGAGCCATATCTAAAAACCTGTTTGTATATTTATTTTTAATTTTAAAAAAGATCAAAATTGTCTCAAAGGATGGGGTGATTAACAATTTTTATAAATTTTTTTAGTTGTCATGTCAGAAGTGATTGATCCGCATGATACTGATCTCTATGATTCGCACCAACGAGTTTGGCGGAGTTAATAAGATGGACAAGTTTCTAAGGTGGCTGTGCTTTTATCTAGTTGCCTATGCTAATTTGACCTTAGGAAAAACCACTTCAGAGAAGTCCTATGAAAAAGATTTACAACTCGGATCAAGCGAAGGAAATTTAAGTAAACCACTCTTGTGCCATGCCTTATCTGATGGCTTTATTGAATTGATATCTCAAGCAGCCTTAACGAGTCAATATGATTATTTAGAACCCTTTTTAACTGATCTTAAATTGTCTCAAAGTCTTTTTCTTCCTACTCTGAACGGCATGAGTATTAAAAAAGATAACATTATTGTGAGGGTTGGCATCTGCGACTCATTGTCAAAACTGTACAACCTAGTGGACAACAGTGAAATTTTAAACTTAATCGATTTTTTGAAGCGAAAAAGAGCCGATTCAAATTTAAAACCATCACACAAACAATTGGCCATGCTTTCTTTTCTATTGAATGAACCTGGCATGGGTTTAAGCCCCTCTATTGCGATGCTTTCAGAAAAAAAAACCGACAAAGTTTTTAAATTAAGACTAAGAAATGGTGGTCTTCTATCAGCAAAATCCTCTGCAAAGATGACAAAAACCATGATTGAAAAAATTGAAGATGCGAAATTAATTTATGTGGGGGACTCTACAGGCTTATCTAACTATGTTCTAACCCTTCCAAAAGGCGTTTACACGCTCTCAATGGGAGCTCCGATTTTTCACACGGTATCATTACAAGTAAATGACGACCAAAGAATTAGATTTTTTGATCCCTCAAGCGGCACAATCAATGCCACACCCAATGAATACTTTGCCTCTCTGAATAAACATTTTAAAACAACTTTATTTAGGTGTGATTTAACAGGCTACGGTAATGCGGCAAGGTCAATCCCGCTGCAATTAGCACTTACTCCATGGGCCGGTTCATTGCTTACTGCTATTAATGCTCAAGATCTAGAGGGCATTGAACAGATATTGGCTGCAGCCCCTCAACTACTCACTGCCCCTGACCTTTCAGCCCCACCCGTTCATGCTGCCGTTGCACGTGAAAAATTAGATTCACTACGCTGTTTAGTTGAAAATGGTGCAGATCCTAATACTTTTGATGCAAATGGAAAAACGCCGCTGATCTTTTCGTTAGTGGAAAAAAAGCCGTTTTTTGTTGTACAAGCATTAATAGAATGTGGCGCAGATCCCAACTTAAGTGATCGGTTGGGACATGTGCCTCTTCTTTTAGTTGTTTCATCAAAAGATTCTTCCGTAGAAGTGGTCAATGCTTTGCTTAATGTTGGCGCCGACCCTCTTGTAAAAGATCGCGAAGATTCGCCATTAATCGGCATTGCTATTGCCTATGCTTCACCGGAGATCGTGGCAAGATTACTACAAGATCCAAGGGTCGATCCTAATATGAAAATTACCGTCAAAAGCCGCACTAGAGGGCGTGTGGCTGTTTCCTTATTAGAGATTGCAAAACAGTTTAAAAGAGAAGATTTAGTAGATGTTATTAAAGCATCTCAAAAAAACAGAAAAACTGGTTCTTTTGTTTTTGCTCCAGGTACTAGGTCCAGAACATCAATAGAATCCGAAGCCACCGCAGAGGTTTAATGGATTTAGGATCTACTGTTTGTTGCCTGCCAAATTTTACACGCAGTGTCGCGACAATTGTCCTGGTCGCATATTGTCTTGCTTTGCCAGATGGACGAAGAGTTAAAACGGGACTTTTATTTACAGATGGCCTGTATTGAAAAATGGAGCGTCAGGACTTTAAGAGAAAAGGGCTCCATGTTGTTTGAACGAACAGCACTGAGCAAACACCCTGAAGAAGTCATTAAATATGAGCTTCAAAAATTAGCCGAGACCCAACAACTGACGCTTAATCTTGAAAATCCTCAAACCCTCAAATCATTGCACCCTTCATTGCACCCTGTCCCTTTCAGTCTTAATATGCGCCGGCTTTTTAGCTTAGGAGATCTTTGATTGTCTGACGTCACGCCGCCCCCCAAAAATTCATCTAATCCATCGGATTCTAATTTTTTAAAATCGATAGGATTTATTTTATCTAAGAGTGTTGAGCTGGTTCGGCAGTCTTATCATCGATTATTTATCATTGCTTTTGTTCAGGCTTTATTGATTCGTTTAGCCATGGTGTTATTTCCCTTACCGCAGGGCGCCATGATGGGTGACATGGCTGATATCAATGCAGGCACGGTGATGGGTTTATTAGGTCTGGCTGTCATTGTTTTATTAGTCGGAGCCATTGGGAATGCGTTAATGCAGGCCTGCTTTGTCTCAAAAATTCGAGATCAATCAGCCCGCATGGGCGAAGTGTTTAATTTTGTTTTTCATAAAGCAGGGCGATTGTTTTCAGCCTGTGTGATTTATTATTCATTGATGACATTAGGCATGATGCTTTATGTTTTACCGGCTGTTTTGTTAGGCGCCGTGTTTTTTTTATATTTGCCCAGCTTGTTATTTGAGGAAGAAGTGACGGCCTTGGGAGCGCTTAAAAGAAGTTGGCAATTAACACGCACAAAATTTGGAATAATGCTGGTGCTTTATATCTTTACGTCTTTGTTGTATCTCTTGCCACAGTTATTAATTCAAGATTTAAATTTTTTGAATATCTCAGGAGCAATCTTAAATGTCCTGATGATTTTTGCGGCCTCACTGACTTTACCGTTATGTAACGCCATTTGTGTGACGACTTATTCTTATCGTCGGTTAGAAATTGCAGCTAAGACGAAGCCTGTTAAGACGGCTTCTTAAGTATTTTTTTAATGGTTGATTAATCGGCGAATCGGCGATTGATCTAGTGCATATTAAAATCACTATCGCTATAATCGCGCCCCTTTAAAGGCCAAGCGTTTTGGAGAAAGCCATGTTTGAATTAGGTTTGCATCAATTTGAACCTTTCAAAGAGAAAAAAGGTGAGACTTATATGGGGCCGCGCATGTTGGCGCACTTCTTTGCTATTTTGATGGATTGGAAAAAAAGTTTAATGACGGAAGTTGATCGGACAGTGTCTTATATGAAAGACGAAGCGAATAATTTTCCGGATCCTGTGGACCGTGCGACTCAAGAAGAAGAATTTAGTTTAGAGCTCAGAACACGAGATCGTGAGCGTAAGTTAATTCGAAAAATTGATCAATCTCTCGCAGAGATCAAATCAGAAGATTATGGTTATTGCCATTCTTGTGGGATTGAAATTGGTTTGCGTCGCTTAGAAGCTAGACCCACAGCGACTTTGTGTATTGACTGTAAGACGTTGGATGAAATCAAAGAAAAACAGCTGTATAGCTAATTAGATAAATGTAGATAAATAATTAAATTAAAAACTAGGTTTGGACTGCATGACAGAGAGACGTATTTTTGCGGGTGATTGTGGCTTAGAAATTGATCAAATAGATTTCCGCGCGGTTGATATTGTATTAACCCTTCAAGATGCTGGTTTCGAGGCCTATATCGTTGGTGGTGGCGTTCGGGATTTGTTATTAGGGAAAAACCCTAAAGATTTTGATATTGCGACCAGCGCTCACCCAGAAGAAATTCGAAGTTTATTTAAAAATTGCCGTTTGATTGGTCGACGTTTTCGATTGGCGCATATTTTTTTTAGAAATCATATTATCGAAGTCGCGACTTTTAGGGGCGATCATACTCAAGCAGATCATGAAGGTCTGGGAAGTACTCATGAGTCAGGTTTAATTTTAAGAGATAACGTTTTTGGGACGCTCGAAGAAGATGCCTGTCGGCGTGATTTTACGATCAATGCCTTGTATTACGATCCGGCTTCTGAAGAAATTTTAGATTTTACGGGTGGAATTGACGATCTTTATTCCAGAACATTGCGTTTGATCGGCGATCCTGAAAAACGGTTCCATGAAGACCCCGTGAGATTATTACGAGCAGCAAGATTTGTAGGAAAATTGGGATTGACAGTTGAGCCTAAAACTGCAGCAGCGATGGGCCTTGCTAAAAATTTATTGCAGCAGGCTTCGCCTTCGCGTTTATTTGATGAATATTCCAAATTTTTCTTGCATGGCCATGCAACTGAAGTTTTTGAAGCATTGGGGTCTTTTGGGTTATTAAATTTTTTATTTCCCCATATCGATTCTAATAGCCAAGATCTTAATATTCAGAAGATGACGCACCAGGCTTTATTAAATACAGATGCTCGGATCGCCGAAGGAAAGTCTCTCAATCCTGCTTTTTTATTAGCTGTGTTTTTATGGCATCCCATGCAAGAAAAACAGCGTGAATATCTGGCTCAATCCAATGCTCCTTATGATGCTTATTTACAAGCGACTAATACGGTTTTATCTGAGCAAGTAAATTGTCTGGCGATTCCAAAAAGACTGACTCAGACCATTCGAGAAATTTGGTATTTGCAGCATTTACTAGAACGTCGTCGCCCTCGCCAAGTCTTAACTTTATTGCATCATAAAAGATTTAGAGCCGCGTATGATTTTTTACTATTGCGATCTGAAATAGGCGAAGTGCCTGTTGAACTCGCTGAATGGTGGACCGTATTTCAGACTTTAACGATTGCTCAGCAGAAAGAATGGATTCGGGGTTTGAATTCTGCCAAGAAACATTCAGAAAAAAATTCAGAAAAAAATATAGATTTTTTGGATCTAGTAGGGGAGGGCGGTGGGCTGCCCTCAAATAACGATGAAAATGGCAGCCAGAATGATGGAAAGGACAGTGCCCCTACAGAAGATGTTATGGCAGATTCCAATGATTCTAAAAACTCTAAGAACTATGAATCTTTATGGTCACAGCTGTCTGGATTAGCTAAAAAACATAGAACACCCGCTATAAAAACTTTATTTCAAGAAGACTGGGATCGTTTTATTAAATTTTCAGTGGAAGGTGCGGGAATTTTTTTAGATTTTTCTAAAAATAGAATCACAGATGAAAGTTTTAATTTATTAATAGAACTGGCCCATGAATCTAATTTGGCTGAAAAGATTGACCAATTATTTTCTGGAGACTGGGTTAATAATACGGAAAAAAGACCGGCGCTTCATATGGCCTGTCGCGCTAAAGGACTCCTAGAAGAAGGTTTCCCAGAAGAAGGTTTCCCAGAAGAAGTCATTGAGAAAGTTCTGGCAGAAAAATCCAAGATGCGGGAATTTGTTTCACGGGTTCATTCGGGTCAATGGACCGGTGAGACAGGCGAGAGAATTACAGATATTGTAAATCTGGGCATTGGAGGTTCTGATTTGGGGCCCCATATGGTTATTGATGCATTGAGAGCTGATTGGACAGGGCATCTCAAAGCTCATTTTGTGTCCAATATTGATGGCGCTGCGTTAGAGCAAGTTTTAAATCAATTAGATCCCACCAAGACTTTATTTATTTTGGCCTCTAAATCTTTTTCGACGCAAGAGACTTTGCAAAATGCTAAAACGGCTCGAGATTGGCTAGTTAAAAAATTAGGCCCTAAAGCCACAGAAAAACACTTTATAGCCATTACTTCTAAGCCAAAACTGGCTGAACAGTTTGGCATGAAAGCTAGCTCTTGTTTTGAAATGTGGGATTTTGTGGGGGGTCGTTATTCACTCTGGTCTGCTATTGGATTACCCATTGCTTTGATGATTGGCATGGATAATTTTGAGCAATTATTATCTGGCGCTCGAGCGATGGATCAGCATTTTAAAGACAGTGATTTTAATCAAAATCTGCCAGTGATTCTTGCCATGTTAGGTGTCTGGTACAGAAATCTTTGGAACTTTGAAACTCATGCTGTTTTGCCTTATGACGACCGTCTGGGTTTATTCCCTAGTTATTTGCAGCAACTTGATATGGAATCCAATGGCAAGCGGGTGTCTCAATCAGGAAAAACTTTACATTGGCAAACCGGGCCTGTTATTTGGGGCGGTGTTGGGACGAATGGTCAGCACGCGTTTCACCAGTTATTACATCAGGGAACCAGCGTGATTCCTGCGGATTTTATTTTGGTTAAAACTCCCCATCATCATTTAAAAGACCATCATGAAATTTTGTTATCCCATGGGCTTGCTCAAATGCAAGCGCTTATGAATGGCAAGACAGAAGATGAAGCGTATCGAGAGTTGGTTGATTCTGGAATGAATCCATCAGAGGCGCAAACTCTGGCACCGCATAAAGTAATTATTGGAAATAAACCCTGTAATGCGATTGTTTTAAACAAATTAACGCCTGAAGCTTTGGGGGCTCTAATAGCGCTGTATGAACATAAAGTATTTGTTCAAAGTGTGATTTGGGGGATTAATCCTTTTGATCAGTGGGGTGTCGAACTAGGAAAGCAATTAGCGGGGCCGTTATTAAAATCTTTGCATGATAAAAAATCTGAGGATTTTGATGCATCGACTAATGGTTTGATTCGAAGATTGATTTTTTAAAATTTTATAGACCCAACAACATCGCTTTGTTATGATGCCGCCCGCTTTGGGCTGGTCGCGGCCAAAGTTTTATAAATAAATTCAAAATTAAGAGGTTTTATTCCATGAGTACAGGTCATATTGACTATGTTATCGAAGCCCAGTCACGTGAAGATGCAGGGAAGGGTGCGAGCCGCCGCCTTCGTCGAGCTGGCCAAATTCCAGGTGTTGTTTACGGCGCTGGAAAACCTGCAAAATCTATTTTGTTAGATCACAATAAAGTTTTGCATCATTCAGAACATGAGTCTTTTTACTCGTCAGTTTTAAAATTAAAAATCGACGGAAAAGATGACGGTGAAGTTCTATTAAAAGGCCTCCAACGCCATCCGTTTAAGCCAAAATTGGTTCATATTGATTTACATCGTATTCGCTCTGATGTGGCAATTCGTGTTCATGTTCCATTGCACTTTACAGGCGAAGACGTTGCACCGGGTGTGAAATTAGCGGGTGGTATGGTCAATCACATGATGTCAGATATTCATGTCAGCTGTTTGCCAAGATTCTTGCCAGAATCTTTGACGGTTGATTTGTCTGCTTTGGGCATGGGTGACAGTATTTATCTATCTCAAATTAAATTACCAGAAGGTGTCGAAATCGTTGCCCTAATGGGTGAAGAACCTAATGATCTTCCTGTTGCTGCTATTCATGCATTGAAAGCTACCAAAGAAGACGATACTTCTGCTCCTGTCATTGCTAGCGCTGTTCCTGCTTCTAAAGTCAAAGAAAATAAAGACGATGGTAAAGACGGCAGCACTAAAGACAATAAAGGCGGCAATAAAGACGGTAAAGACAAGAAAGATAAAAAAGATAAAAAATAATTTTTATTAACTTTATTAACTTTATTAACTAAAAGAAGGCTCTTGTGAAGCTCATTGTTGGACTGGGTAATCCAGGTAAAGAATATGAGGGCACACGGCATAACGCCGGTGCATGGCTAGTCCGTGCACTGGCGTCTTCTTTTGGGGTTGTTTTTACGTGGGATTCGAAGTTTCAGGGTGAGATTGCCAGAGTTCAAAAAAATGGCTGGGATTTTCGTTTATTGATTCCTGCGACTTACATGAATCTCAGTGGTCAGGCTATTAAAGCCGCCGCGAATTTTTATAAAATTTTACCGTCAGAAATCTTAGTCATTCATGATGAGATTGATTTACCTCCCGGTGAGCTGAAATTAAAAATCGGTGGGGGTGACGGCGGTCAGCGGGGCGTCAGAAATACGATGGCTCATCTAGGTCCTGATTTTTGGAGGCTCAGAATTGGCGTAGGTCATCCTGGGATTAAGCAAGATGTCGCTGATTATGTTTTACATGCACCCTCTAAAGCTGACAGAGCATTAATTAATCAGACAATAGATAGATCAATTGCTGATATGGATTTGATTTTAGATGGCCAGACAGATCGGTTTATGAATCAAAACCATTAATTTTATTTTATTTATATTTATTTATATTTTTTTAATTTTTTTTAAATTTTAATTATTAATTATTAGGACTACTGGGCTATGGGATTTAATTGCGGAATTGTGGGGTTACCCAACGTCGGAAAATCGACTTTATTTAATGCGCTGACCAATGCCAATATTCAGGCAGAAAATTATCCTTTTTGTACGATTGATCCGAATGTCGGAATTGTTTTAGTTCCTGATTCTAGGATGGATTTATTAGCTCAAATTGTTAAGCCTCAAAGAACTGTTCCAACGACGATGGAATTTGTAGATATCGCAGGTCTGGTAGCGGGAGCTTCTCAAGGTGAGGGCCTGGGTAATAAATTTTTAGCCACTATTCGAGAAGTCGATGCGATTGCTCATGTGGTCCGCTGTTTCAACGATGACAATGTGATTCATGTGTCTGGAAAAGTCAGTCCTAAAGATGATATTGAAATTATTAATACAGAATTGATTTTGGCTGATATGGATTCCGCTCAAAAAGCGGTATTTAAACTCTCTAAAAATGCCCGAAGCGGTGATGCCAAAGCCAAAGAAGAGCTTGAGTTGGGCCAAAAAATATTGGCGCATTTAGAAAAAGGTGAATCAGCCAGAACTTTAAGTTACCCAGAAGCTTTGATTCCCTTTGTTCAGTCTTTACAGCTCATGACTAGCAAGAAAGTTTTATATATCGCCAATGTCGCTGAAGATGGCTTTGAAAATAATTTTTTATTAGATCAAGTCTTGGAAATTGCTAAAGCAGAAGGCTCTCAAGTGGTCCCCGTGTGTGCAGCGATTGAAGCTGAATTACAAAATTTATCTAAAGCAGATGCCCAGGAATTTTTAGAGACTTTAGGTTTAAAAGAGCCTGGTTTAAATCGAGTCATTCGTGCGGGTTATCAATTATTAAATTTACAGACTTATTTTACAGCCGGTGAAAAAGAAGTCCGAGCTTGGACGATTCCCATTGGCGCGACTGGCCCTCAAGCGGCTGGGGTTATTCATACGGATTTTGAACGCGGTTTTATTAAAGCCGAAGTGATTGCCTATGAAGATTTTGTGCAATTTAAAGGTGAGCAGGGTGCGAAAGAAGCTGGGAAATGGCGACAAGAAGGTAAAGATTATGTCGTCAAAGATGGGGACGTGATTCACTTTAGATTCAATGTTTAGATAGCTTAAAATACTCCCGATTTTTATTTTTAAAAAAATAAGGGGCTAGTTTTGACTGATTTAAATAACTTCAATAATTCTTTGGCTGAATACGGCCAGATCCAGACGGAAATTATTCATCTTTTAGAAACTTCTAAGCGGGCAGTGGCTCGGAATATTAATTCGATTATGACGGCGACTTATTGGGAAATTGGGCGTCGAATTGTTGAGTTTGAGCAAGGGGGTGAGGGTCGGGCGGGCTATGGCGAGCTTCTAATAGAGCGGCTAGCAATAGATCTGACACAGCGTTTTGGGCGTGGTTTTTCTCAACGTAATTTAGAGCAAATGAGGGCTTTTTATTTTAATTGGCCAATAACGCAGACAGTGTCTGCGTTATTTGAAAATTCTGGATCAATTTGCCAGACACTGTCTGGCAAATTCAATATTCCTAATATTTTTCAAGAAGATGACGGCTCTTTTGATTTGAAAAACTTAGCCAAAAAATTCGCGCTTTCTTGGTCTGCTTACGTTTGTTTGTTATCAGTCAAGAACCCAGAGGCTCGTCGTTTTTATGAAATAGAAGCCTTCCGTTGTGGTTGGTCTGTTCGACAATTAGCCAGGCAAATTGATAGCCAGTTTTATGAACGAATTGCACTCTCAAGAAATAAAGCAGCCATGTTGGAAAAATCGAGCCAGGCTTCTCCTGAAGATTTTATAAGTCCTGAAGAAGCGATTAGGGATCCTTTTATTTTTGAGTTCTTAGATCTCAAGGATGAATATTCAGAATCAGATCTTGAAGATGCATTGATTCAACATTTGGCAGATTTTTTATTAGAACTGGGAGACGATTTTGCTTTTATAGGCCGTCAGAGAAGATTGCGAATTGACGATACGTGGTTTCGCGTAGATTTATTATTTTTTCATCGACGCTTGCAGTGTTTAGTGATTATTGATTTGAAAACTGGAAAGTTTAGCCATGCCGATGCTGGGCAGATGCATCTTTATCTAAATTATGCGCGCGAACATTGGATGAAGCCCGGAGAAAATTTACCTGTGGGTCTGATCTTATGTGCCAGTAAAGGAGCCTCAGAAGCCCACTACGCATTGGATGGATTGCCCAATAAAGTCTTGGCTGCGGAATATCAGATGCTTTTGCCAAAAGAGAATGTCCTCATAGAAGAACTGGACCGTTCTCGGCGAGAATTAGAATCAAGAAAATTAATAGCAGGAGAAAATTTAAAATGATCGAATCTGCTGAGGCACCCATAGAAAGTATTGGAAACAAAATCAACCTAGAACCCTCTTGGAAATCTCATCTAATTCAAGAATTCTCGAAAGATTATATGAAGTCTTTAAAAATTTTTTTAAAAACAGAACATGAATCTAATCAAAATATTTTCCCCAAGGGTTCTGAAATTTTTAAAGCGTTTGAACTCACGCCATTGGATCAAGTCAAAGTAATTATTTTGGGTCAAGATCCTTATCATCAGATTGGCCAGGCCCATGGCTTATGTTTTTCAGTCAAGCCAGGCGTAACACCGCCGCCGTCTTTGCAAAATATTTATAAAGAATTAATAGATGACTTAAATATTTCCCCAGAAAAATTTAATGTAACTCAGGGCTGTTTAGAATCTTGGGCTAAGCAGGGTGTTTTATTATTAAATGCAGTTTTGACCGTTCGAGAATCTCAAGCGGCGTCACATCAAGGCAAAGGCTGGGAGTTATTTACAGATCAAGTGATTGATGTATTAAACCAAGAAAAAGAAAATCTAGTTTTTATTTTCTGGGGTTCTTACGCTCAAAAAAAAGGCGAAAGAATAGACCCTAAGAAACATAAAATTATCAAATCTGTCCATCCTTCGCCTTTATCAGCTTATCGAGGATTTTTGGGTAGTAAGCCGTTTTCTAGAACCAATCAATATTTGAAATATCATGGGATTTCTGAAATTGATTGGGCTGCTGGGCATTGATTATTTTTAGAGTGCTTTTACAGAGTATTTTTATTGAATAAATTTTATTAAGCCGCTACCGTTCTCGGCCTTTTTTTATTAGATTTTTTAAGGTTTGAAACGCATGGGGAATCAAGCGGCTCGCAGCATTGTTCAGGACTTGGCAGCTTTAGCGGATGTCAAGATTAATGGCTCTAGACCTTGGGATATCCAGGTTCATGACGAGCGTTTATATGCCAGAATTTTAAAGCAAGGGTCAATTGGTCTTGGCGAAGCTTATATGGATGGCTGGTGGGATTGTGAAAAGCTAGATCAGTTTTTTACGAAAGTTTTGCGAGCAAGATTAGAACAAGTGGTTTTAAACAATAAGCAGTTCTTATGGCGTTTATTTATTTCTAAATTTTTTAATCGTCAGACAATCGACCGGGCTTTTATCGTCGGTGAGCAGCATTATGATTTAGACAATGATCTATATGAAAAAATGCTAGATCCTCTGATGGTTTATTCTTGTGGCTATTGGAAAGAAGCGAATAATTTAATTGACGCTCAGACAGCAAAATTAGATTTAATCTGCCGCAAAGTAGGGTTAAAAAAGGGCGATCGTATTTTAGATATCGGCTGTGGTTGGGGCAGCTTTGCTTGGTATGCCGCGACGCATTATGGCGTCGAAGTAGTGGGTATTACTATTTCTAAAGAACAGGCAAAATTAGCCAAAGAAAGATGTAAAAATCTTCCCGTTGATATTCGAATTCAGGATTATCGATCTTTAAATGAACAGTTTGATCATGTGATTTCAATTGGCATGTTTGAACATGTCGGGCCTAAAAATTATCGCGAATATTTTAAAATTGCACGAGGTTGTTTGAAAGATAACGGCCTGTTTTGTTTGCATACAATTGGTCAAGGTCCTTCTAGGACTAAAGGCGATGACTGGATGGATAAATATATTTTCCCCAATGGCGTGATTCCTTCTATTGCTCAAGTTGGAATAGCCATGGAAGATTTATTAGAAATGGAAGATTGGCATAATTTTGGTCCTGATTATGACAAGACCTTGATGGCCTGGCATGAAAATTTTATGCAACATTGGCCTGAATTATCTAAGCGTTATGACGCGAGATTTAAGCGCATGTGGGATTATTATTTATTTTCTTGTGCTGGGGCTTTTCGTTCGAGATCTTGTAGTTTATGGCAGTTGGTTTTATCAAAAAATGGTCAAGTAGGCGGCTATTTGTCAGTTCGTTGAAAGTTGAAAGAATTAAGTTTATCTCCTTTGCGCTAATTCTTTTGCGAAGCCCAAATAAGTCTCTGGGGTGAGTTCTAATAATTCTTTTTTAGCTTGGCCAGGAATATTCAAAGATTTTATTAGCTCACGCAGTGATTTAAGCGTTATCTCTTTTTCTTTGCCGCGAGATAAAGCTTTCAGCTGCTCATAAGCGCCTTCTATTTGATATTTTCGCATGACAGTCTGAATAGCTTCTGTCAAAACACTGGGTGAATTTTCCAGGTCTTTTAATAAAACTTCTGGGTTAGCTTGAATTTTTTGTAAGCCTTTTTCAGTGGCCAAATAAGCTAAATAAGCATGCCCAAAAGCAACACCGAGATTTCTCAAAACAGTTGAATCTGATAAGTCTCTTTGGAATCTTGAAATGGGTAATTTTTCAGCCATGTGAATTAATAAAGCATTAGATAGCCCTAAATTACCTTCACTGTTTTCAAATTGAATTGGATTAATTTTATGAGGCATGGTCGAAGATCCCACTTCGCCATCGACCAATTTTTGAGAGAAATAACCCAGTGAGATATAGCCCCAAATATCTCGATCAAAATCAATCAAAATAGTATTAATTCGAGAAAGGGTATGAGCCATCTCAGCAATAAAATCATGAGGTTCAATTTGCGTGGTCATTGGATTGTAAGTTAGGCCCAGTGAGGTCACAAAGCCTTCTGCGATCTTAGGCCAATCAATTTCAGGGTAAGCAATACTGTGGGCATTAAAGTTCCCGACAGCGCCGCCGAATTTCCCTAGATATTCTTGTAATTGAAGCTGTCTAATTTGTCTTGAAAGCCGAAAATAATAATTAGCGATTTCTTTGCCCAGAGTAGTGGGTGTGGCTATTTGTCCATGCGTTCTAGATATCATGGGCTGTTTGGCATATTGGCTCGCAAGACCTTGCAGGCGAGTATTTAATAAAGACAAAGCCTGTAATAAAAATCCAGCACCTTCTTGGAGCATTAGGGCATAAGCCAAATTATTAATATCTTCAGAAGTGCAGCCAAAGTGAACAAATTCTTGATAGTGGGATAGCCCAGCTTCTTGAAGTTTTTGTTTTATAAAATACTCGACAGCTTTTAGGTCATGTTGAGTAGTTTTTTCGAAATTTTTAATAATTTGAGCATCTGATAAAGAAAAAGAATCAGAAATTTTTTCTAATAGATTTTCCAGATTTTCAGTATTGTTTAATTCAGGAAGTAGCGAAGATCTAATTAAAAATATAAGCCACTGACATTCGATTTGGACGCGATGTTGGATTAGGGCAAATTCAGAAAAAGTATTAGCCATATTGGTTAGCTGGGAACGATATCGACCATCTAGGGGTGAAAGGGTTTCGAGAGAAGAAAGTTCCATATAACTATAAGCTCCTAAAATTAGCGCGTGATTTTATGATTTTAACAGTAGTGTCTGCAGTCTTTTAAGGTCTCATCAGCACAAGCTTTAAAATCTTGATAGAGAGAATAAATTTGATTTAAAAATTCCGAGTTTAATGCCGAGTTAAATTCAGCTGGATTTTTATTTTTTATTTTAATTTTTTGTTCAAGCGTCCGGGCTGATTTTTGAAGCATCTCTGCGCCGCAATATAAAGCCCCACCCATTAATTTATGTAACTGAGAAGCTAGTAAAATCCAATCTTTATTTTGATAAGCGTTTTCTATTTCTTGCAGATCTTGAGGGGTCTTCTCAGCAAAAATAGACAGTAATTCGAGTGCTAAATTTTTATTCCCACCGGTTTTTTGAATCGCTAAATCTAGGTTAATAAAATGGCTTCTATCCAAGTTGCTAGGTTGAGGGGGATTTTGGAAATTAGCTTGAGTATTAATTAAAAATTTATGAATTAAAGATTTAATTTTTTCTAGAGAGATAGGCTTAATTTGAATATCAGAAAAGCCTTTGTTTAATAATTCTTGATCTTGTCCAGCAACGATATCAGCTGTGAGAGCAATAATGGGCGGCGCTTTTTGTTTTAAGTCTTGCAATAATTTTTGAGTGGTTTCAATGCCATCCATGCCAGGCATCTGGATATCCATAAAGATTAAATCAAAAGTGTGATGTTTAGCTTTTTCTAGAGCTTCGAGACCCGAAGAAGCTTCGGTGACTTGGAGTGACAAGCTTTCTAAAAAAGTTTTTAAAAGCTGAAGATTAATCGGGTTGTCATCGACGACTAAAATTTTTGAGATTTTTGAGATTTTTGAGATTTTTGAAATGGAGCTTGAATGGGAATCAAGATTTTTTATTTCTGTTTTTATAGATTTCATAGGGGCAATAGAAATAGGTAGCGAAAAATAAAATACAGAGCCTTGATTAGGTTCAGAAGTAATGCCTATTTCACCGCCCATGGCATGGACTAAGCGCTGAGAAATCACTAAGCCCAAACCGGTTCCGCCAAATTGACGAGTGGCTGAAGTATTCGCTTGGCTAAAAGCAGTAAAAAGTTTTGACTGTTGTTCAGAAGAGAGGCCACAGCCTGTATCAATAATTTCAAAGCGTAAGTTTATTTTTTCAGAGGAGTTTAAGTTATTTTTTATAGCCAAAATTTTAAGGCTCACGGAGCCTGTTTGGGTAAATTTTATAGCATTGCTTAAAAGATTAGAAAGTACTTGGCCCAGTCGAATAGGGTCTAATAAAACAAGAGGGGGTAAATTTTCTGGGAAAATAAAATTAAGCAAAATAGATTTTTTCTCAGCCAAGGGTCTAAATAATTGTATGGCATGTAAGCATTCAGCCTTGAGATCCATGGGTTCTGGGTGAAGTGCGAATTTTCCAGCTTCTATTTTTGAAAAATCTAAGATGTCATTAATGATGCTCAGTAAGTTATGACCTGATTTCATAATGATTTCGAGATGATTTTTTTGTGTAGGCGTTAAAGTCAGTTCAGGGGTCTGTAGTAAGAGCTCTGTGTAGCCAATAATGGCATTCATCGGCGTTCGGATTTCATGACTCATGTTGGCGACAAATTCAGATTTTAAACGGCTGGCAGACTGAGCTTCTTGCTGGGCTTTTTGAAGCGCCATGTTTTTGGTTTTTAGCTCTTGAGTCGCGGCATCGATTTTTCCCATTAATTCTTGATGAGAGGATTCTATTTCTTGGGCCATGGCATTAATGCCCGATTTTAAAATGGTCATTTCATCTTGGGTTTCAGCGTGAACTCTCGTGTTTAAATAACCGTATTGAATTTTTTTAACTGCATCGACAATAGCCAGTAGAGGTTTAGTGATGATCTGGCCCAGATGAATCCCTAAGAAAGCACTGAAAAATAAGCCGACTAATAAAATAATGGCTGTAATCAAACAGGTCTGGCGGGCTTCAAAACGTGCTTTGCTCAAATTATCTTGAATGACGATATAGCCGGTAATTCTGGGGCGATCTTGATTGTCATGCGTGGGCATCAAGCCATAGAGAAAATATTTATTTTGTTTAAACAAAACTTCGTGAGCCTGAATATTTTGATTTTTAAGAGAAGCAAGCCAATCAGAAAGATCTTTGGGGGGAATAAAATTTGGGGTGATATCAATAGATTTACCGTTTAAATCAAAGAGCTCTAAAGAAGGAATTTTTTTGAAAGTAGAGAGCTGGGTTATCTCTTGAGGAGTCTGGTGATGATATTCATAGAGCTGATTTTCGAGTAACAAATGTGCATGGTGATTAATATCAGCCAACCTAAGTTGCAAAAAATAACCGCCTAATAACAAGCCAACGATCAAAGTTGGGATAAACATCAGTAAAGCTGTTTTAGCTCGTAAGCCGAATCTAATAGGGGGTGTATTTGAGTGATCCATAGCGCCTTATCTAATCTAGAAAAAGTACGAATAAAAGAAGGGCGCCGATGCTAGTTTATTTAGAATCCCGGTGCAAAAGATCCATAGAGACTTGGATCACAATAGGCAGTAATGAAATAAAAATAACGGCCAAAATAACGACGGAAAAATAATGTTGAACCCAAGAAAGATTCCCAAAAAAATATCCTAACCCAGTCACTAAACCAATCCAGAAAACAGCTGCGATAAAACTAATCATCAAAAATTTTGGATAAGCCATTTGGCCAATCCCAGCGACAAAGGGCGCAAAAGTTCGAATGATGGGAATAAAGCGTGCGAGAATTAAAGTTCTAGTGCCATATTTTTGATAAAACTGATGGGTTCTCTCAAGATGTTTATGACTCAGCCATTTGTTTTTATTTTGATTATTTTGATCATGAAAAATACGAGGACCTAAGAGCCGTCCTAGCCAATAATTTAAATTATCACCCAAGAAAGCCGCCAGAATTAATAAACAAATCAGTCCAAAAAGTTTAATAGGCCCTTGATGGTCTGAAGCTAATAAAGCCCCTAGAGAAAACAATAAAGAATCACCTGGTAAGAATGGTGTGATAACTAAGCCTGTTTCGAGAAAAATAATTAAAAATAAAAACGCGTAGGCATAAAAACCATAGTGATTTAAAAACGGCCCTAAATAGAGATTTAGGTGGAGAAGGGTGTGGAGCATATTTTTATAACAAACCTAATTCCCGAAGTCTTTCCATTAAATAATCTTCCGCTCTGGGATATTGCGGCGACAAATAATCATCGGCATGGGGGTGTAAAAACAACGGCATAGAAATTCTAGCGACGCCGGCTTGTTCACCTTCAGGTTTAACCACGCGATGAGAGGTCGAAATATAGTAACGGTCTGTCGCTTCTTGGAGCATGTCACCAATGTTGACTATGAGCGATTCTGGATCGACGGGAACTGCATGCCATTGACCTTTAGAATCCTTCGCTTGAAGACCCGGCTGTGTAGCGGCAGGCAATATAGTAATTAAATTAATATCTTCATGAGCCGCTGCTCGAATAGCACCGACTTCTTCTTGGCCCGTAATAGGCGGGTAATAAAGAATTCTTTGTAAAGTTCTTTCGCGGCAAATCATATCTTTTAAAGGTTTTTTGAGTTTTGCTTGGATTTCTTTAGGTAAATTATCTTCGATCCAGCCGAGTAGCTCTCCAGCCAGTGCAAACGCTTCTTCAAAGACTTCAGCGGTCACTGACGAAAGGGTTCTGGGATAACGACCCCAGGGATAATACACATGATAAAATTCTTTAATATCTTTATAGACTTCGCCTTTAGCGATTTCAGAAAGACTGCTAGGGACATAGCCATCCTGTTTTTTCTTATCAAACGGATATTCAAATCTGACAGGGCTATTAAAAAATTCGCGCCATTCAGAATAAACTTTTTCAATTTTTGACCAAGGAAGCGGATGATTTCGTAATACGGCAAAACCGGTTTCACTGAGAGATTTAGCAAAGTCGTGCTTGGCTGCGGGGCTACGGTAATCAACGCTCAGAACTTCCATGATTTTCCTTAGTATTTATTTTAAATAAATTAGGTCTAAAAAAGCGGGGCGGATGATATCAAACAAGATCGGTGAAACGAAGGCGCAGCCGCTGAGTGGGTGCGATTGAAACTGTGGTTTTTAAGTCGAACGATCGATTGGAACATCATTGAAGGCTGGCAATGACATGATTCGTCTCGCCCCTCGCGGGAGAGACAGGCCCGACAGGCGCTAGCCTGTAGGGACAGAGAGGGGGTAAAAAGTAAGGGCGCAATTCATTGCGACCTAACAAAATCAAAAGAATTTCAAGGTGATTTTGCCTGTTACAAAAAACGCCTGATGATTGAGTTAGATGGCAGTCAGCATCAAGAGGAAAAAATCGTCCAAAAAGATACGCATTGAATAAGTTATCTTGAGTCTCAGGGGTTTCGCGTACTGCGATTCTGGAATCACGAAATTTTTAAACAAAAAAGACGTCTTAGAAGCTATTTTTTTAAACCTTCAATAGACATTATCTTTTTTTCGACCCCCTCTCTGTCCCTACAGGCTAGCGCCTGTCGGGCCTGTCTCTCCCGCGAGGGGCGAGACGAATCATGTCATTGCCAGCCTTCAATGATGTTCCAATCACCCGTCCTGTTTGAATTTTACCGACGCCCACCGTGACTAGACCCGCAGTCGCGCGTAGAAACTCCACCACTCGATGAAGAGCTATGCCGTCCCCCACCTGATGAATAAGATCCATTGCCTCCTCGAGCATTGTGATCTGATCTCGAAGCCAAAACTTGTCCAAAAGTAACCGCACTAGAATAATCTCGTGCCACACGATCTAAGCAAGTTGACCTGGTCCCTCGAATCTCTGAAGCCATTAAAGATTGCTGTCTAATATCATAAGTTGCTCTGGCAGCTTCACTCTGCGCACTAGCCCTATTTAAAGTAGTCATGGCATTGCCCATGGCTTCCGTTCGAGCGAGGCTTGTTGCTGCTGTCGTTGTCGCTACACGACCCAGGCAATTTGTCGCCCTTGGCAAGGATAAAGCAACCTCACGGCAAACAGGGGCTGGAGAAAAATGCGAAGCACTGGCTGGGCGCACCGACAATATTCCTAATACACCCGTAACAGCGACCGATGCAGCAGCAGGGCTTTTAAAGACAGCCATCGTTAAAGCTCCCGCCATGACGGCCGCAACCGCATGAGGAACAGAGGCCTCCCGAATTAAATCTAACACTGAAGGCGTGACTGATTGTTGACTCTCAGCCTGTCTAGCATTGGATGCAGCGATAGAATCAATCGCACGTGCTTGTGGCATGGGTCCATATAAATTGACGGAAACCAAGCTTCTGGGTTCAGGCAGATTTTGGTGCCCCTGAATGGCTTGAGAAGCGGTAGAGCGCTGAGAAGTTTTTGGCGCCTGAGCTTTAGTTTTTGCAAGAACGGTCTTGACGGGTGCTGGTATGGGCGTAATCGAAGCATGCGGTCTAGCTGGTTCTGGCATCGGCGTAATCAAAGCATGCGGTCTAGCCGGTTCTGGCATCGGCGTTATATAAACCGTTGCCTGCCGAACATGTGCTTGAAACCCTGGCGCTTGGACTGGTGCGATGTCTGGAATTGGAAAGCCAGCCACTGCCGCTTTTTCAGAACCTGCACCTCCATGAACAGAACGAAGATCAGACACGGAACAAGCTTCACCTGCAGGTGCAGCGGGGAGTCTTGCCTGACTTTCTTCCTGACTTTTTGCCTGTGCTTCAGCGGCTTGCCCAAGCAATTTTGTTAAGGCTTCTTTTTCTTTTTGCAGCTGTTCTGCATATCGATCTCTACCTTCTGCTACTTCAACATCAGGATGAGCCGCCAGCCCAGCTTCTATTGCTTGAAGTGTTTCTTCAAAATTTTTAATACTCTCTCGAAGGGCTTGAACCTCCGCCGCTGCGGCAGGGGAGAATTTTTGAATTTCGTTTAAAAGTTTTTGTTGTGTGTCTTGAATATTTTTTTCAACTTGCCTGATGGCTTTTTCATTCTCATGGTCAGTGCCTCTGGCAGGACGTTTTTCTAAAAGACCTTGGTGTATTTTGTCGAAGATTCGAAGCGTGTTTGCTTGCTGCGCAATGGGGGTGGTTTCAATGGGAGAAAGATAAGGGGCTCTTTGGGCGGGGCTAGGAAAAAGTGAGGCGCTTGTCCTTGCCTCAGCAGTCAGTTCCCATTCTTTTAGCATTTCTTCTCTGATGGGCTCCAGTTCAGCATCAATTTTCTCGATGGCTTCCCTGGTTCTCCTGATCTCGTTAGGGTTTATGTTTTGCGGGGGTATAAAAGGATTTCTCTGCTCTAAATCCCAAAGTTTTTCCCCCAACTTAAGTCTTTTTCTATAAAGTTCCCTCATGCGGGTAGGCCAATCAGATTCAGATTCGATTTCTACGCCACTCATTATTTTCTTACTCCCATTGGATTATTTAAAACTGGATCTAAAGCTGCCGCTCCTGCGTTGGCTGCTTCTCGATCTCTCAACACCGCCAAAAATGGCATCGGCGAAATCAATCTTCGACTTTCTAAATTGCCACAAAGTTGGGTCATCATTTGCATTAACATTAATCGCTCTTGCCGTGAGTGTTCGAGTTCATCCGCCAATAGGCCTCTTTCTCGACGAGCGTCGTCTAGCTCAATTGCCATCGCTTGAATCGCCCCTCGCATTCCCTCACGTTCAATCGCAGCTTCTTCTCGTAAAGAACGCGCCGATTCATCGACGGCCATGACATATTCCCGAACGACGGCGAGTTCTTGGTTAAGTTTTGTGCCGTAATCAATCCCCAATGCTTTTAGATCTACTGTTAAAATATTGACTCCAGGAATAAAAATTAATCTTTGAACCAACTCTTTATTTTCTGCACTCGCAGCCAGTTCTAATGCTGTTTTGTTAGCTTTGTTTTTATGCTGATAAAATTTTTCTCGTTTTTCAGCATCAGGTTCTAATTTAAAAACCAGTTTCACAATTGCTTGAAAAAAATCGACTTGCTTCACGGGTGAATCTTTCAGACAAGCCAAGACATGCAATAACGTATTGCCGTTTCTATCCAGGGTCATTAAATCCAGCCTGCGATCTTGAAGTAAATAAGTCAGAATTTTTTTGTGTAAACCCAAGACCGCATAATGCAAAGCAGTTAAACCCGCTAACACTTCATAAAAATTAGACTGATCTTGTTTCAATAGTGCTTCATTAGAATCCTCAGAAAGAGCATCTATTAATTCTTGGCAATTAAATAAAGCAGCGATATGCGAGGCCTCTGTATATCTATGAGACTCAGGAAGATCTCTGTTTAAATTTAAATCAACGGCTCTGAAAAAAGAAAATTTCCAAGATGATGAGGGATAGGAATATCGCCCTCCTGAATAAGCTTTAACGTAAGAGCTGGGAATAGGATGGGTATACAAAAGACACTGATGCTCAGGTAAATCAAAAAAACGACCCCGAAAACCGGATTCTTTAAGACTTAATAAATATCGTCCCCAGTCACTTTCTGGAGAATCTTGTAATGAAAAATCAGCCCCTTTCATCACAGCCTGAGAAGGCTCTAAGGTATGCAAGCAGTGCAAATCGAAACTAGTTTTGAGTTGTAACTCTGGAGTTGGAATAAATTCGCTTAGCCAATTTCTAAAATCTAAATCTGTTGGCTTAACGCCATAGCGCAAAGCGGCTCCCAAAATATCAGCCTCAGGAGCACGAGGAGGTATTACTGAGCAGGCAAATCTGTATTTATCATGCCCTCTTAAAAAAGCAGCCACGTAGTCTTTATTAAATTCCCAGTGTCTTGGTCCTGACATAAAAAATCCACCCCATTTTAAAATTAGGGGCAGATGCTACTTAAAAATTTCAATAATAAAAATAGAATAAAAACCCTTAGATTTATTAAAAAATATTTTCGAGTATTGAATCAAGTATTGAATCAAGCGTGGAATTTTCTTGAGCCATTCGTTCTTCCTGAGATAGAATCCCGCTGCAATTTTTAGGCCCTCTAAATTTAAAAAAGTAGTGAAATACGATGTCTATTTTATCTTCATCTTCATCTGTTATCCCTCCAAGAAAAACTCAAGCACGCACTTTGCATACGCAAGAAAAAATCAAGCATGCCGCCAGAGTGTTATTTGTTCAGCATGGTTTTGATGGGACATCCATGGGGGATGTCGCCGATAAAGCTGAAATAAATCAAAGTTTGATTCACCATCATTTTGGATCTAAGCAAGCTTTATGGAATGTCATTCGAGATGAAATCTATGAGGGTTATATTCACGCTGCTTTAGAATTTCTATCTCAAGAAACAGCGGTGGATATACAAACTCAAATCAAAAGCATTTTGGCGATGCGGTTTGATTTTTTACAAAAGCATCCTGATCTGGCTCGCATCATGGCCTGGCAAACACTCAGCGGCATGCCCGCTTCGACGTCTTCTGACAATGGCATGTCAGCCATGCAAAAAGTGTTAGAAAGACTGGGGAAAGCTCAGGCCGCTGGACAGCTTTCAAAACAAATTTCACCTCAGATGCTTGCTGTAATTGTTTTTGTTACGACGATTGGATGGTTCCAAAATGACTATCGTTGGTTATTTCAAGGAAGCCCTGAAGGGGTGTTGCCAGCCCAGGCGTTAGATCAATTATATTTAGATAACTTGACGCAAGTTATTTTGAAAGGGGTCCTGGGTTAAATTTCTCATAGACGCCTATAGATCTCTGTGCTTAAATCCGCGGCCTTTTGGTTTGGGATAAGAGGGATGAGTTCCATGGAAAAATTAGAATTGATTATCTCGATTGCGGGGCTAGCCATTATTTTGATGGGCTTGCTGGGATATTTATTTTTACAATCTCGAGTTTCGCAAAAGAAAATAGAACCTGCACAATCTTCTGAAGATATTTCAACGCAGATTCCTACCCAGGCCAGTATTGACCCTATTGTCATGACCGCAGGGACTGAAGAACCCAAGAAAGCCAAAGAAGATTTTTCTACTCAAGAGCCCATCAGTCCTGTTTTAAAAACACCCGGGAATTTGACTGATTTGAATTTAAGTCATGACTCAAATATTGATATGTCAGAAGAGATGCTGGAACAACTCCAATCAGAAATTTCGGCTGCTTCGCGCTTGGCTGTTCAAGCAGGTCCAACGGGTCAAACAGCTCAAACAGCTCAAACAGCTCAAACGGGTGGACGTGCGGTTCAGGATCCGTTTTCTAATGGCCAATGGTCTGAAATTGTCAAAAAGACGTTTAAACAACGGACAGATTTAAATCAGCAAAAAGTCTCTGACAGGCAACGTCGTTTGAAAGGCTTTGTAATTATCCATGTCATGGCACCTCAGGGTTTGTCTTTTTATGGCGGTGATGTTTTAGAAGTTTTAACTAACTTGGGTTTGCGTTTTGGTGAGCAACAGATTTTTCATAAATTTAATGATCAGGGCCAAAAATTATTTTCAATTTCTCAAGCCGTCGAGCCCGGTTGGTTTGATATTAATAATATGACTTTGATTTCAACCAAGGGTCTTTCTTGCTTTTTTGATTTAGCCAGCGCGCCTAATCCAAAACAGGCATTCCGTGGTTTATTAGCCTGTGTCCATGAGTTGGCGCATTACTTAAGAGCAGAAATTCTGGACGAAAATCATCAGCTATTAACTCAGGAAGCCATCGCTAAAATTTTAAAAAGAATTAAATCGGATGAAGTCGGGGTTGGGATTGCGCAAGGTCAGGTTGAAACGACTGAGGTTTAAAATTTTTATTAACCCTCTTCTGGTGGGTTTTCGTAGGGGCAGACCTATGTGTCTGCCCTCGATGGTTACCTGCCACCGAACATGGGCGGACACGCGGGTCCGCCCCTACGAATTTCAATCAATCAAGGGTCCGTCGTGACAACCATGTCTTCAGAAAATTTAATCCACCATGCCCAAGCACTGCGTGAGCAATTAAAAAAATACAATCAGTTTTATCATGAAAAAGATCAGCCCTTAGTCTCAGACCTGGTCTATGACGCGTTATTTAAAGAATTAGTAGACCTAGAAAAAAAACATCCTGACTTAATCATTCCAGATTCTCCTACTCAAAAAATTGGCAGTGCGCCGGCATTAGAATTTTCAAAAATCACACACCGTATTCCCATGCTATCTCTGGGTAATGCTTTTAGTTCAGAAGAAATTTTTTCTTTTGAAAAAAGAATTCAAGAAAGACTAGAAATTTCCGAACCTATTTTGTTTCACGCTGAGCCAAAACTAGACGGCCTCGCGGTTTCTTTGCGTTATGAAGCTGGAAAATTAATAAGCGCAGCGACAAGAGGTGATGGGGCAGTGGGCGAAGATATTACAGAGAATGCCAAGCAGATTAAAAATATTCCTCACAGGCTGATCTCTAAAAATCCAGATTTAATTATTCCCAAAATTTTAGAAGTCCGTGGTGAAGTGATCATGCCGGTCGCTGTGTTTAGACAGCTGAATCAAGAAGCGTTAGAGCGAGAAGATAAAATTTTTGCGAATCCCCGTAATGCCGCAGCGGGGTCTTTAAGACAGCTGGATCCCAAGATTACAGCCTCCAGAAATCTCATGTTTTTAGTCTATAGCGTGGGTGAGGTCAGTGAGAATTTTTCTCCTGAGACTCAAGAAGCCCTCATGAAAAAATTAAAAGATCTTGGCTTTGGTTTAAGTGAATTTTGTGCGACAGCTTTAGGTTCTCAAGGCTGTTTAAATTATTTTGAGGATTTAAAAAATCAACGAGATAGTTTGCCCTATGAAATAGACGGCGTGGTCTACAAGGTAAATTTATTTTCATGGCAAGAAAAATTAGGATTTATCTCAAGAGCCCCCCGGTTTGCCATTGCTCATAAATTTCCAGCCGTTGAAGCCGAGACTTTATTAGAATCCGTGGATTTTCAGGTCGGACGAACTGGGGTGATTACGCCCGTTGCGAGATTACTGCCTGTCTTAGTCGGCGGCGTTCGAGTCAGTAATGCGACCTTGCATAACCGAGATGAAATCGAGCGCTTGGGTCTCATGATTGGAGATAGTGTGATAATTAGACGGGCTGGGGATGTCATCCCAGAGATCGTCCGAGGGATTCCTGAAAAAAGACCTGAAAATGCTCAAAGTATTCATGAGCCAATAGATTGTCCGTCCTGTGGAAATTTATTACAGAGAGAATCTGGCGAAGTCGCTTTGCGGTGTTTAAATGGCTTGAATTGCCCAGATCAGCAATTAGAAATGCTGTGGCATTTTTGTTCGAGACAAGCCATAAATATCGATGGGTTGGGGCGGAAAATATTGGGGTTATTAATTTCGCAAAATTTAATTAAAACCCCTGCGGATCTTTATAGATTAAATATTCAAAATTTAATTAATTTAGATCGTATGGGTGAAAAATCGGCACAGAATTTAATTAATTCGATTAATCAAACTCGTGAAATTAAGTTATCCAAATTTATTTATGCCTTGGGAATTCCCAATGTCGGAGTTTCGACTTCACAGGCCTTCGCAAAATTTTTTAAAACGTTAGAAAATTTCTTAGCCGCTAAACCTGAAGATTTATTAAAAGTTGAAGACGTTGGGCCCTGTGTTACAGACAGTGTCATGAAATTTTTAAATTCAGATTTAAAAAATATGGCCATAGATTTAATTCAAGCAGGCGTGCTAGTTCAGGCAGAAAAAACAGAAAATATTCACACTAACTTACCTCTGTTAGGAAAAACTTTTGTCATTACAGGAACATTGAAAAATTTTTCCAGAGATAGCGCCAAAGAGTCTTTAGAGTCTTTAGGCGCGAAAGTTTCTGGAAGTGTTTCTCAAAAGACTTATGCCGTCATTGTCGGCGAAGAACCGGGTTCAAAATTAGAAAAAGCAAAAAGTTGTGGCGTGCCTATTTGGCTAGAAAAAGATCTACTATCTTTGCTCGCTTCTTCAACGACTTAGATAGAGAAAAATGGAAAAAAATAATACTGACCGGGTGCTTGAAAAAGGACTCAAGGGTGATTTTGATTTACCCGTTCGAGCTGTATTTTCTGAAGCTTGGAAAAACGTCAAAGGGATTAAATCGATTATTTTTACGAGTGAGATTTATACTTGTTTGATAGTCTTTTTAGTCATGCTCGTAGCCTTGCTGTTGGCTATTTTTATGGGAAGTCTTTTAGGGCCACTTAAAGATTTATTTAACTTTGTCGGGGGGCTTGTTTCTGGGGCCGTCATGATTTGTGCAGTGGCTTTTTTAAATCGTACCGCCATTAGAAAATTAGTGGGGAAAGAGATTACAGCGCGACATTTTTTTAAGCCTTATGTGTATTTCTGGGAAGCTTTAGTTTTATATGTTTTTAATATTCTGGTGCTGGTCCCCATTGTTCTTCTCTTTTTTGTTTTTGCTTTACTCGCCGTTGTTTTAACGGGAGGCGGTATTTCTATCGCGACTAGTTTTTCATGGGGTCATGCCCATAGTAATCTGGGTCTTTGGATGCATTTAGTGATCGGCCTGGATTTAGTGATTTGCTATTTGATTTACAGCTTTTTCACGACGCTGTTTCAATTAGTTATTCCTGTGGCGATGGATAAAAAAATCAAAGTGCGTTTGGCCTTGAGATTTTTATTTAAAGCTTTTAGCAAAAAGTTTTTTTCTATAATTTTAATTAATTTTTTAAGTTTATTAATTATTTTAATCAGCGTGATTCCCATTGGACTAGGCCTAATTTGGAGCCTGCCGTTGGCGTTTAGTTTAAATGCCGTGATTTATAAAAGGGCGCTGGGGATTTAGATTAATAGAGGTTTTAAAAATTTCCCTGTCACAGATTTTGGATTCCCTGCAATTTTCTCTGGGGATCCCACGGCAATAATTTCTCCACCTCTAGATCCACCTTCAGGACCCAGATCAATGACATAATCGGCTGTTTTTATAACATCTAAATTATGCTCAATAATCACCAGAGTATTGCCCTTGTCTCTGAGATCATGCAAAACCGTTAATAACTGCCTGACATCTTCAAAGTGAAGTCCTGTTGTGGGTTCATCGAGAATATAAAGTGTCTGACCTGTATCTCTTCTGGCCAGTTCTTTCGAGAGTTTCACTCGCTGAGCTTCACCGCCTGATAGCGTCGTCGCGCGTTGGCCCAAGGTGATATAAGACAGGCCGACATGTATGAGAGTCTCAAGTTTTCTATAGATACTGGGAATATTTTTAAAAAACTCAGCAGCGTCTTCTACCGTCATTTCTAAGACTTCATGAATGTTTTTATTTTTGAATTTAACTTCCAGCGTCTCGCGGTTATATCGCTGGGCTTTACAGGTATCACAAGTGACATAGACGTCTGGTAAAAAATGCATTTCGACTTTAATAACCCCATCGCCTTGGCACGCTTCGCAACGACCGCCTTTGACGTTAAAGCTAAAGCGACCGGGTTTATAACCCCGAACTCGGGCTTCTTCAGTGTCTGAGAATAAATCTCGAATATCAGCAAATAATCCGACATAAGTCGCTGGGTTAGATCTTGGGGTTCGCCCAATGGGGCTTTGATCTATATCAACGACTTTATCTAAATGATTTAAGCCAGAAATACTGTCATAGGGTGCAGGCGTAAGAGTGCTCGCGCCATTGAGTTCAGTGGCTGCAATGGGATACAGCGTGTCATTAATTAAAGTGGACTTTCCAGACCCAGAGACCCCTGTAATACAAGTGAATAAGCCAATGGGGATTTGAACATCTAGATTTTTTAAATTATTACCCCGGGCGCCTTTGATATGAATCGCTGCGACAGGGTTAAATATTTTTCTTTGTTTGGGAATATGGATTTGTCTGATTTTTTTTAAGTATTGACCCGTAATAGATTCAGCTGTGTTTTCGATATCTTCGGGTGTCCCTTGGGCAATGATTCTCCCACCATGAACCCCAGCGCCAGGGCCAATATCTATCACATGGTCGGCAGCTCTTATGGTGTCTTCGTCATGCTCGACGACGATAACGGTGTTACCTAAATCTCTTAAGTGATAAAGGGTTTTGAGTAATCTTTCGTTGTCTCTCTGGTGTAACCCAATAGACGGCTCGTCTAAGACATACATGACGCCCACTAAGCCCGCACCAATCTGGCTGGCGAGTCTAATTCGCTGAGCTTCTCCACCAGAGAGAGTCTCAGCTTTTCGGGCTAAACAGAGATAATCCAGGCCAACGTTGACTAAGAATCCCAATCTTTCCTGAATTTCTTTTTGGACTTTTTCGGCAATCTTAGCTTTCGAACCTTCCAAAGAAAGATTCTTGAAAAATTCATAGGCGTCTGAAATAGGCATTTCTGTGAGACTAGGCAAATTATGATTTTGTATGGTCACAGCACAGGCGCCTGGTTTTAATCTTTTTCCATGGCAGACGGTGCATTCAGAGTGAGTCAAAAATTTTGAAAGCTCTTCTCGGATGGTCGCAGATTCAGCATCGTGATAACGGCGCTTGACGCTTTCTATAATGCCTTCGAAAGATTTTTCACTCTCAAATAAACTGCCTTTATGACTGACAAATTTGATTTTGATTTTTTCGCGGCCTGAGCCATGAAGAATAATATTTTGAGTTTTTTCGGGAAGTTCTTGAAAGGGCTGTTCTAAAGAAAATTGATAATGTTCAGAAAGAGACATCAGCTGATAGTAATAAAACATATTGGTTTTATTCCAGCCTCTAATAGCCCCTTGAGATAAAGAGAGGGTTTTATCATGAATAATTTTATTAGGGTCAAAATATTCTTCGACGCCTAATCCATCACAGCGTTCACAGGCGCCTTGAGGGCTATTAAAAGAAAACAATCTAGGTTCTAGCTCTTCTAGAGAATAACCACAGAGATGGCAGGCATAATTAGCTGAGAAAACTAAGGGTGGGCTTTCTGGCGAGTCCATTAAAACAATATGAACAATGCCAGAAGTTAAATTCAAAGTATTTTCTAAGGACTCAGCCAGTCTTGAACGTAGATCTAGATTGTCAGCAGGAATTGGATTTTTAATTTTGATTCTGTCTATCACCACTTCGATGTTATGTTTTTTCTGAAGATCTAATTCGGGGGGTTCTGACAGCTCGTAGATTTCGCCATTAATTCTAGCTCTCACATAGCCTTGAGAAAGTAAATTCTGCATGAGCTGGACATGTTCACCTTTTTTATTTTGGACGATAGGCGCCAGGATCATGATCTTAGTTTCGTCAGGAAGATTTAATAATTTATCGACCATTTCAGAAATGGTCTGAGCTTGGAGTGTGGTTTGATGTTCTGGACAGTGGGGAGTTCCGACTCGGGCAAATAGTAATCTTAGATAATCATAAATTTCTGTAATGGTCCCCACGGTAGATCTGGGATTATGCGAGGTTGATTTTTGTTCAATAGAGATCGCTGGAGACAAGCCTTCAATATGATCAACGTCCGGCTTTTCCATCAAAGATAAAAATTGCCGGGCATAGGCGGATAAAGATTCAACATAGCGGCGCTGGCCTTCAGCATAGAGCGTGTCAAAAGCGAGAGAAGATTTTCCAGAGCCTGATAAACCCGTAATAACAACAAATTGATTTCGGGGGAGGGTGACGTCAATATTTTTAAGGTTATGAGTCCGTGCGCCGCGAATGGAAATATGATCCATGAGAGTGAAATTCCCTTTTTCTTGTTTCTTGGTAAGCCTTGGGGGGTTGTGTATGATACCGGCCTTTTTGGTCGAAGCGAGTCAAAACTGTCATGCCTTCAGAGAATAACGAGAATAATCCACGGAATATTTCTATCCCATTGCCCTTAAGGTTAAGTAAGACTGAACGTCGCGTGACGTTTGATATTTCCAGAATATTCGCTTTTAGAATGCTGGGGTTATTCATGATCCTGCCGATTTTTAGTCTTTATGCAGAAGGTTTGACAGGGTCGACGCCTTTCTTAATTGGCATTGCTTTGGGAATCTACGGCTTTGCATCAGCCATCATGCAGACTTTGATGGGAGTTTTGTCAGATAAATTAGGCCGTAAAAAAATCATTACTTTTGGTTTGTTTTTATTTTTAATTGGGTCAGTTATTGCGGGAGCATCGCATTCCATAGAAGGCGTGATTGCTGGCCGTTGTTTACAGGGATTAGGGGCTATCGGAAGTAGCTTGTTAGCTTTGTTGGCAGATCACACTCGCGAAGAAGTGAGATTCAAAGCCATGTCGATGATTGGTATGACGATTGGGCTGACTTTTATTTTATCCATGATTTTAGGGCCTGTACTAAGCCAGTTTATTGGCTTGTCCGGCATTTTTTATTTTATGGGAGTTTTGGCCTGTATTGGTTTATTAATTGTATGGTTTCGAATTCCTAGTTTAAAAAATTCAAAAAATAAGAAAATAATTTTTCATGGTGATCAAGAATTTTCTAAAAAAGATTTTAAAAAAATCGCAGGGTCTTTTGAGCTCTGGAGATTAAATTTAGGGGTGTTTATTTTACATGCTGTATTAACAGGGACTTTTGTGATTTTGCCGTTGTTATTAGTTAAATCATTGGGGATGCCCTTAGATAAACAATGGGAGTTATATCTACCTGTTTTGATTATTGCATTTGCCTTGATGTTTCCGTTTATTATCTGGAGCGAGAAAAAGAAAAAATTAAAAATCTTAATGATTGGCTCTGTGGGCTTATTAGTTTTATTAGAGCTTGGATTTTTTTACGGAGCTGTCAGATCTTTTGGTTGGGTCGTTTTTTTATTAATTTTATTCTTTGCTGTTTTTACTTTATTAGAAGCTTCAATGCCCTCTTTAGTTTCTAAAATATCCCCTGGTAATGCGAAGGGAACGGCGATGGGGCTTTACGCGACGATGCAATTTTTAGGAATTTTTTTTGGAGGCGCTTTATCGGGCTATTTCTTGGGAGAAAATAAAATTCAGATGATTTTTCTAGGCGCAGCGGTTTTATGTTTTATTTGGTTTTTATTAGTTTTGACTATGAAAAATCCGCCGCATTGGGCGACGAGACTAGTTAAGCTTAATCAAGTAAATGACGACGTAAAAAAATCTCTAGAAAAAATTGAAGGCGTCCATGAAGTCTCGATAGATCCTGAAGAAAATATAGCCTATCTGAAAGTGGACACTGCTGTCTTTGATGATGAAAAAATTTTTGGTTATTCTGAGAATCTCTTCGAAAAGAGATAATTAATTTTTTGGTTTTGTAGGGGCGAAATTTATTGCGCCCTTATGATTAGTTTTATTAATAGGGAGAAAAAACATGGCGAAAGGGACTGTTAACAAGGTCATTATTTTGGGACGGATGGGTGCTGACCCAGAAATGCGCTATATGCCGAGTGGCGCAGCCGTCGCGAATCTGCGCGTTGCGACTAATGATGGCTATAAAGACAAAACATCGGGTGAATATGTTGAAAGTACTGAGTGGCATCGAATTGTTTTGTTTGGAAAGCTGGCTGAAATTGCCGGTGAGTATTTAAAAAAGGGTCGCATGGTTTATATCGAAGGAAGGTTGAGAACCAATAAATGGACCGATCAAAGTGGCGCTGAGCGATATACCACAGAGATTGTCGCCAGTGAGATGCAATTGATCGCAGGTGGTAATAATGGTGGCGGTAGTTCAGGTTCTGCTGGTGGGGAATCTAGTGGTGCGTCTTATCCACAAAATGCACCCGCTGCAATAGCTTCTAATTCAACTTCACAAGCAACTAATGCTAGTTCTTCTAGTTCTATACCAGGCATGTCTGCACCAATGCCAACGATGGAATATGCCAAGTTTGAAGATGACGATATTCCGTTTTGATTAAAATATTTTTGATTAGATATTTTGTGTAGGGGCAGCCGGTGAGCTGCCCTTATTAATTCCTGCTGGAGAATTATTTTTTATTTGAAGGGGGAGTTCTGAGAAGGGTTTATTTTTAGCGAGAGAGATTTTTTTAATTTGAGCATTGAGTTTTGTATTAAGAATTCTGAGCTCTTCAACTTGCTGTTCAATCGCGCGTAGTTCTTGCGGTTTCAATGTCAGAGATATCCATAGCTAAATCAAAAGAGGCGAGATGGTACTCTTTTTATATTCCTCTGAAAAGCCAATATACTCCGGCCCATTTTTTAGGTCTTGTCTATTTTTTCTATAGGGAAATAATTGTGAAACGCTTAGTATTAGCTGGATTATGTATATTTTTTCTAAGTGGTTTAACCCTGGGGTTAACAGCTTGTTCGACCCAAGAAAATCAATCAGATCCCAATTTGTCTTCTAGCCACCGCGCAAGTGAACTACCTGTTTTTGTAAATGCACCCGCGATGGGAATTGAATCTATTCATAGTGGTCCTGAGATTCCCCAAACTATTTTTATTATTGCGAGACATGGGAAGATCTTGCATCGCTATGACACAGATCAGACCTTTGATCAGATGTTCATGACAGGGCTTGAAAATGGATTTTCGAGTATGAAAATTCCCGTTAATAATTTATCTCCGTATTTATTAACCACGACAATTGATAATTTAAAAATTTTTCATAGCTCAGAAATTCCGGGCGTTGATAATTTATCTGGAGAATTACAAGCGCATTATTTTATCAAGCTCAATGGTATTTTAATTTGGAACCGGAGTTTCCAATCGACGGCCAATTTTTCTTATCAAAATCCCGAAGATGAAAGCCGTGCTGTGTCGGGTGTTTTGCAGTTTTTGATTAATAACAATATTGCGATGTTTGCGAATCAATTTAGCCAGGATTGCACGGTGAAAGAGGATGGGGTTCAGTGTTGAAAATTCCCCCTCTCTGTCCCTCGGTTTCACCTTCGGGCCTGTCTCTCCCGCGAGGGGAGAGACGATTTAAGTCACCAGTATTTAAATGCAATTTAAAAATTTAAAAAGGCGAGGTTTCGCCTTTTCTCAGCGTCAAAACTTCTACGCCCTGATCTGTACATAATAAAGTATGTTCCCACTGAGCCGAGAGTGATCTGTCTTTTGTCACAGCGGTCCAGCCATCAGATAAAACCGTTACGCCATATTTCCCAGCATTGATCATGGGTTCAATCGTAAACGTCATGCCTGGTTCTAAGACCAGCCCTGTATTTTTTTCGCCGTAATGCATGACCTGAAAACCTTCTTCATGAAAGATTGACCCAATACCATGGCCGCAGAAATCACGGACAACGGAAAAATGATTTTTATGGGCATGTTCAGCAATCACAAAACCAATATCACCCAAAGTTGTTCCTGGTTTGACAATCTCGATGCCTTTCCAAAGGCATTCATGAGTGACTCTCATTAGGCGTTGAGCCAGAACAGAAGTTTTACCTACGCCAAACATCATGCTGCTATCGCCGTGATAGCCGTCTTTAATGACAGTGATATCAATATTAATAATATCGCCATCTTTAAGTTTTTTATCCGAAGGAATCCCATGGCAAACGACATGATTGATGGACGTACAAATAGATTTTGGAAATCCCCGATAATTTAATGGCGCTGGAATAGCTTTCTGGATATTTACAATGAAATCATGGCAGAGCGTATTTAATTCATCTGTTGTTATTCCCGGTTTCACATGAGATTCAATCATTAATAAAACATCGGCAGCGAGTTGGCCGGCCACGCGCATTTTTTCTATTTCGGGGGGGGATTTAACAAAAGGGGAGGAGGGCATTGCGAGTTCTTAACTTAAAGCTCAAAAAGGCCTGGGATTATATCGATTAGGGGCGGATTGAATAGAGTGAGTAAGTGTTTTTATTGATTTTTTCAATGAGTTTTTATGGTTATTTTTATTATAAATTTATTGGCTGTTTAGTATGTAAAATAAATTTTATATGTTTTACCTTGCCATAAAAAACTCGTGCATTATACTGGCCCCTCTTCGGTTGGTTCGCCGTGTCAGCGCACCAAGAAAGACCCCTCTAATAGATTGATAAATAATAAAAAACAGACTTGTCTTTCACTGAAGTTTTAGATGTTAATCAAGTGTATTTTAAGTATATTTTTTCTGATTTAGAGAGTTCGCATAGGAGGAAATCATGAAACAGTTCAGAGTCTTGTCACTTTTAAGTATTTTTTGTTTATTAATGGTCGCCTGTTTTGGCGTCAGCATGTTGGCTTACCAGCAAAGTTACCAATCTTTTTATCAAATCAATGTCGATGGCACCCAAGGGAAATTAACCCCCGCTCAACAAAAAGAATATACAGCTGAAATGAATGCGATTTATTTAAGAGATCAATTTATTTAAGTTAGTTATTTAAAAAAGCCCAGTCGAAATTCAATTTAGACTGGGCTTTTTTTTTGCCTCAAACTCGGTATAGTTCGCGCGCTTTTTTCTAGATATTTCGTTGAGGTTCACCATGATTCCGATGATCTCGTCCCGACTAGTTTTTGAGACGGGGGAGGTCTTTCATGGATTTTCGCCGACTTGGTGCCAAGGGGTTTACTTTGGCGAAGTGGTTTTTAACACGGGGATGGTCGGTTATGTCGAGACTATGACTGACCCGTCTTATACCGGCCAGATATTAAATTTTACTTACCCGCTGATTGGCAACTATGGCGTTCATGAAAGTTCTACTTGGGAATCTCCCAAGCCGCATGTACATGGTGTTTTGATTTCTGAAGTTCAGGATTTTCATGCTAGATCTTTAGGGACCCAAAAATTTTTAGACTGGTGTGAGTTTTTTAAAATTCCCCTAGTAACAGGCATAGATACGCGCCAAGTGACTAAAGCCTTAAGAGCCAAAGGCGTTGTCTCTGGAGCTATTGTGGTCGGCGAAGAAGACCCCAAAGCTTTTTTTGATATCAATGAAATGGATTTAGTTGGCAAAGTATCGATCCAAACACCCCAGGATATTTATGGCGAAAACTATCAACCTGGCTGTAAAACATTAGTTTTGATTGATTGCGGTATGAAAGAAAATATCTTGAGATGTCTTAAAAAATTTCCCATAAAAATTCGCCGCGTGCCTTATCAATATGATTTTTTAGAAGAGAATTTTGACGCGATTTTTATTTCCAATGGTCCGGGGGATCCAGCCGTCTGTCATCGGACTATTTCTTTGGTTCGAGAAGTGATGCAAAGAAATATTCCGACGTTTGGAATTTGTCTGGGCTCACAGATTATGGGTTTAGCGGTAGGCGCCAGTACTTATAAATTACGCTTTGGGCACCGCTCACAAAATCAGCCTTGTTTAAAAATTGGGACTGATCGATGTTTTTTAACCAGTCAGAATCATGGTTATGCCATTGCTGAAGAAAGCCTGCCTGAAGATTGGCAGGTGACTTATCGAAATCTAAACGATGCGACCGTTCAGGGCATCGCACATAAAAACAAACCCTTTGCTTCGGTTCAATTTCATCCTGAGTCTTGTCCAGGGCCAATAGATACTTATTTTTTATTCGATGAATGGATGGAAAAAATTGGGGTTAAGTCATGAGTGTAATCAATTTAAATTCAAAAAAAGTTTTGTTATTAGGCTCGGGCGGATTAAAAATTTCTCAAGCCGGCGAGTTTGATTATTCGGGTTCCCAAGCCATTAAAGCCTTAAAAGAAGAAGGCCTAAAAGTTATTTTGGTCAATCCTAATATTGCGACCATTCAGACCGATCAAGAGATGGCCGATGAAGTTTATTTGCAGCCCCTGACCGTCGAAGTGTTAACCCAGATTATTGAAAAAGAAAAACCGGATTTTATTTTATTGGGCTTTGGTGGCCAGACAGCTTTAAATCTAGGTCTGGCTTTAGAAGAAGCCGGAGTATTAAAAAAATTTAATGTTCAGGTTTTGGGGACGTCGACAAGAGCTATCAGACTTTCTGAAGATCGAAAATTGTTTAAACAAGAGTTAGACAAAATAGAAATAAAAACAGCCAAAAGTTTTGCCATAGATAATTTACCAGATGCTTTGAAAGCGGCTGAATCAGTGGGTTACCCATTGATGATGCGTTCTGGGTTTTCTTTGGGTGGATTAGGGTCTGGCATTATTTTTGATCCAGAAAATTTAAAAATCCGTATTCAAGAAGCATTAAGTAGCGCGCCACAAATTTTGATTGAAGAAAATTTGATTGGTTGGAGTGAATTTGAATATGAAATCGTCAGGGACAAAGCAGGGAATGTCTTAACTATTTGTAATATGGAAAATCTGGATCCCATGGGAGTTCATACGGGTGAAAGTATTGTTGTCTCTCCCTCCCAGTCTTTAACAAATGAGGAATACCATTTTTTAAGAAAAATCGCCCTGACGGTTGCGAATCATTTTGAAATTATTGGTGAGTGCAATATTCAATATGCCGTGAATTTAAAAAATTTTGATTATCGCGTGATTGAAATTAATCCTAGATTATCTCGATCTTCAGCATTGGCTTCTAAAGCGACGGGGTATCCCCTGGCTTTTGTCGCAGCCAAATTAGCACTAGGGTTTAATTTAATTGATTTGAAAAACACCGTGACTAAAAAGACCTGTGCGTTTTTTGAACCCGCGTTAGATTACATCGTCGTGAAAATTCCCCGATGGGATATGAAAAAACTCAAGGGTGCCAAAAGACGCATTGGAACGGAGATGAAAAGCGTTGGCGAAGTGATGGCCATCGGAAGATCTTTTACAGAGGCTCTGCAAAAAGCCTTGGGGATGTTAAATATTGGGGCATCGGGTCTGACTGATTATCCTTATGAGATTTCAAATTTAGAGTCAGAGCTAGAAACAGAAATTCAATATCCGACAGATCGAAGAATCTTCGCGGTTTATCAATATTTAAAAATGGCAAATTCTCCAGAAGATAAAATTTATAAAATAAACAAAGCCCATGACTTATCAAAAATTGACCCCTGGTTTTTGAATCAAATTCAAACCATCGTAGATTTACAAAATCAATTAGAAAAATTTTATGGAGATGACCCCGTATTCTTATTAAAATTAAAACAAGCCGGATTTTCAGATAAAGCCATTGGCCAGACCCTGGGTCAAAAAGAATCTGAGATCAGAAAAATAAGATTGGCCCATGGGATTAAGCCTGTTGTTAAGCAAATAGATACGTTGGCGGGAGAATTTGATGCCCAGACTAATTATTTATATTTGACTTATCACGGGGCTTATCACGATGTGAAGCCGTCTGAAAAACCTATTGCCTTAGTACTAGGCTCAGGGCCGTATAGCATTGGATCGTCTGTAGAATTTGATTGGTGTGCTGTTACAACAGCTAGGCAGATGCGAAAACTCGGTCAGCCAGTGGCCATGATTAATTCCAATCCTGAGACAGTTTCGACGGATTATGACGAATCAGATCGTTTGTATTTTGAACAGCTGACGTTTGAGCGGATCAGTGATATTGCTGAATTTGAAAACCTAGCAGGCATTGTGGTGTCTGTGGGAGGACAAATTGCGAATAATCTGGCTATGAATTTATTTAGATCTGGCTTTAAAATTTTTGGGACCCACCCAGAAAAAATTAATCAAGCTGAAGACCGGGCTTTGTTTTCACAGATGTTGAATGATTTAAATATTGATCAGCCTGAATGGACGGCTGTAGTGAACCTGGATCAAGCAAAATTATTTGCTCAAAAAATTGGGTATCCCGTTTTAATCAGGCCCTCTTATGTTTTATCGGGAGCAGCCATGAATGTAGTTAGAACAGAAGAGGAACTGTCTGATTATTTAAAAGCGGCTGTGAAAATATCACCTGATTATCCTGTGGTGTTATCCCAATTTATTACGGACGCAAAAGAATTAGAAATCGATGGTGTGGCTGAAAAAGGTCATGTCTGTCTTTATGCGATTGCAGAGCATATTGAGAACGCCGGGGTTCATTCAGGTGATGCGACGTTAGTATTGCCGCCTCAAAAATTATATTTAGAGACTATTAGACGGGCTAAGCAAATAACTAAAAAAATTATTAAAGCTTTAGAGATTTCAGGGCCGTTTAATATTCAATTTATTGCGAAAAATAATGATCTGAAAGTCATCGAATGTAATGTCCGTGCGGCTCGATCTTTTCCGTTTGTGTCGAAAGTCACTGGGATTAATTTTATTGAAGTCGCAACGAAGATTTTATTGGGCTGTTATGAGCGGCAGCATTACAACACGTTAGATCTAGATTATGTGGGAGTTAAGGCCCCGCAGTTTTCTTATTCCAGATTAAAAGGCGCAAATCCAGTGGCTCATGTCGAAATGGCTTCGACCGGAGAAGTGGCTTGTTTGGGAGATAATTTGGATGAGGCGTTTTATCTGGCCATGCAGGCGTCTGATATGGTCGTTAAAGGTAAGCGGATTTTTGTGAGTATCGGCGATGAGAAAAAATCAAAATTGCTGTCTTATTTAAAAATATTATTTGATCAAGGTTGGGAATTTATTTGTACTTATGGGACCCATGAATATTTAAAACTTAATCAAATAGATTCTTCCTGTGTTTTCAAAGCTCATGATTCTGGCAAAATCCCGAATACGTCCAGTGTGATTATTAATCGACAAGTTGATTTGATTATTAATATTCCCAGAGGTAATCCGTCCAGTATCCATGAGACGGATGGGTTTTTAATTAGAAGACTGGCGATTGATCATCATGTGCCGTTAATTACTAACGTTCAGATTGCGCAGCAGCTTTTATTGTCTCTTTCGAAATTTTATCAAAAGCCAATCGCTGTCAGATCTTTGAGAGAAATAACGAAATAATTTAATTTAAAAATATTAGGAGTAATTCCCATGGCCATTAAAAATAAAAATTCACTTAGAGATAAAAATTTGATTTCTATTGGTGAGTTAACCCGGTCTGAAATAGAAATTGTTTTATCTTTGGCTAAAAGTTTTAAGCGTCAAAAAAACCATCGATATTTAGAAAATAAAATTATTGCCATGGCTTTTTTCGAGCCGTCAACCCGAACCCGGCTGTCTTTTGAAACAGCAGTTTTAAGATTAGCGGGGAAAGTAATTGGTTTTTCTGATACGCGAAGTACGTCTTTAGCTAAAGGCGAAAGCCTAGAAGATACGGTCAGAATGCTGAGCAGTTATGCGGATGCAATTGTGATTCGGCATCCGGATTCTCAAAGCGCTTTCAGGGCTTCGAAAGTATCTACTGTGCCTGTTTTAAATGGCGGTGATGGAGATGGAGAGCATCCGACTCAGACGTTATTAGATTTGTTTTCAATTTTAGAAACCCAAGGAAAAATCGATGGTTTAACCATTGGGCTTTCCGGGGATTTAAAATATGGCCGAACAGTTCATTCTTTGGCGAAAGCGCTGAAATATTACAAAGTAAAATTAATTTTAATGTCAGATCCGTTGTTGGCTATGCCAGAAAAAATCATTCAAGAATGCCAAGAATCTGGTTTGAAAATAGAACTCAGAGAAAAATTAGATTTAACAGAAATCGATGTTCTATACATGACCCGATATCAAAAAGAACGTTGGTCGCATGAATTAGATGGCGTTGAGCCTTTTGTTTTAAGTGCGGCAGATTTACTTAAAGTCCCGGCACATTTTAAGATTTTGCATCCGTTACCCCGCGTGAATGAATTATCGACGGATGTTGATTTGACACCGTATGCCTATTATTTCCAGCAGGCTGAAAATGGATTATTTGTCAGGCAGGCGTTGTTGAGTTTAATTCTGTCGGATATTAGGTTTTAATTATTTAATTTTTTAATTTGTGATTTCTTTTTTGAGTTCTGACAATTTTTCAAGAGATAGTCCAGTGACTCTTCGAATGAAATTTACATCTGTTCCTTCAAGTAGCATTTCTCGTGCTGTGAGCTCAATTCCCTGAGAAATTCCCTGAGAAATTCCTTGGGAGATGCCTTGGGAGATGCCTTCCCGTCTGCCTTTTTGAATTAATTGATCTGACAATGCCATAACGTCATCCTTATCTTGGGGTAAATGCTGTTCAATTGCTTTGACCAAGCCGTTTTCTTCAGAGAATTCGACTACGTCGGAGAGGTATTTTAATAGAGACATTCGAATTTGTGTATCGACTGATTGCAGTCCAGGTAAAATAAAGCCCAACTTTCTTTCGCAATTTTTAAGACGAACGTGTTTTAATAATAATTCAATACTACCAATTCCTTCATGGGTCTGAATTGCTTGATCTGAGAGACTTGGTAAATCAATCAAAATAGGCTTGCCGAAATATTTTAAACTTTGCTCTGGATCTATAAAATTTTCAGATAAATCTAATTTAAAAGGCCAAGGTTTTTTTCCCTGAAAATAAACAAAACTCAAAATACCGGGTAATAACTTTTTAGGGTTTTGTTTTTTATAAGCTAAAAGCTCTGACGATTGATAATTAATTATTCTCAGCATCATGCTTTGATCAGGCGTGCTTTGATGTTCCGTATGAAACCAAAATAAAAATTCCTGATAAGAAGGCTTTCGAAATTTGGCTAGGTAAACAATATCAGCCTCGAAGGCTTGATCTGTCTTATTTTCTAGATGTTTTCCCCCTGAGGAATAAATTTGTACGGACTTCCAGTCTATCTGGGTTAATAAATCCGAAGGCAAATAAGTTTTTAAAAACGGCTCAAAGAAAGATCGTTCTGACATGAGTTTTTTAAAATTTAAATCATGATGGTTAGTGCGCATTGAAGCTTATTTAGAATAAAAATTAATTTTTAATATGAGATAATTTTTAAAAATTAAAATCAATAAAAATCCATTATTTTTTTAAGTATTTATCTTGTTTAATCTGAAAAAAATTCGGCAAGATAGACCTATTAAATTTGTTTTAAAATCACCATTGAATTCCTGCATTGCTCCCCATACCATCGCCCGGTTTTTGTTCTTAGACCATTGATAGGAGGAGTGCTTCATGGGTCGTTTAGATGGTTTTTTTAAGCGTTATTCAGTGACTAGCCAGGCGTCAAAATCTTTTTTAACGGATTCAGGCACCGCTAATTTTTCTGGCATGACTCGATTTATTTTTGAGCTTTCTGGGCAAGATCAACTGGTTCGATTTACCCCTCAAGAAGATAATCTAGATACTTTGGATCTAGGTTGGAAAACTTCGAAAGACCTAGCATCAAAAGCTATCTCTCATGGTCTAATTAAAAATCATGAATCTTTAAGTCTATTAGGCCAGGTGATTGGTCACCTGGGTGTTTACCGCAAGATTACTTTCCGGCGTCAAGCGTTAGGCGCTCGTATAGACCGTCATGCAGATGTCAAAAATGTTATTTTGGATGATGTGATCCAGGCCTTGGAAGCCCTGAAACCATTAGAGCAGATGATCAATACTTATGATGTCATGCAGAGCAAAGAGACCAATGCAGTCAGATTAGAAATAGCCTTTAAACAAGCCAGAATTCAAATTGAAGCCCTGCAGAAAGAATTAGATCAGCAAGGGAGTCGCCCTAGTGATCTTTTATGCGAAAAAGATCAAAGCTGTTTAAACAAAATAAAAGCTTTGTTACGTGATTTTCTTTTGTACTTGGCCATGCGTGAAGCGGATTCAAAAGTTGTTCTGAGCTGGCATGTACCAAAAGACATTCAAGCTCGATTTTCACCCATGGGTTTAAATTCTTTGGGTGATTTTATTCATGAAAGAATTTCTGAAATTTTGTCTGTGGCTCAAGAAGTCAATCAAAATTTAACGACCTTAAGAGGCGATTTTAATAGCTGTATTGAAGAAGCGAGAGCTGCCTTAGGGCACCATGAATATCATCTACATAATCCAATATTGCCTATTCATCAGGGAGATTTTGGGCAGAGTGAAGAAGAGCCTGTTTTGCTGTTAGCGTCTGAATTGGGATTGACACATTCGGATGATTTAATTGATTTTGCTTTGATGGCCGCTGAGCTTACAGAAAAAAAATATAGCCCCTATCAGCAATCTCTTATTGATGAAGACAGCCTGGTTGTTTCTCAAGCTGCCAAATGGAAAACCCGTTCGGGTGGGCCTTTAACGCCTGAATCAAAATTGAAAATAAATTTAGTGAAAGATGCTGTCTTAAGTGTGATCACCAGTGTGCCTAATTTAATCAAGGGTCTGGTATACGGAGAGACAAGCCCTGTTTTGACTGATTGGCGTTCTACTCCCAGATATTCAAAAGTGACTGATTTTAGTACGGCAGCAGAGGTGCATTCAGATTATCAGGCTGAGGCTACTGAAGGGCATCAGAGAGAAAAGCTAATTTATAAATTTAAGAGTCTGTTGGCTTACTTAGCTTACGACACTAAGCCCTTAGGACTAGGGGCTGGCATTGCCTTGCATTATGCCTTTAAAAATATTTTCAACTCTTCTTGGGCGGGCTTAAAGCAAGGCTTTGTTGAATTTTTAGAACAAACAGTCTTGGGCGTGACCAGTGATTGTCGCCATGGGTATCTTGAAAATTATTTAAAAGAAAAAGCTGGATTAGATAATATTGATCAGGTCTTTAAAAAGACACTAAGTAAAGTGGACTCTCAAAATAGAGCCACTGTTAATCCTGTTTATGTTCCTCCTGCGCTTGCGCCTTCACTGTCTCAGCAGGATTTTCGTCAAGAACCTACGCTTTCAATCATTCGCATGAAAGCTTTGAAACCCTACCAGCCAGAGGGTTTACTACCAGCGCTTTCTCATGGTTTAGATTCTTTTTATCAACTTTTTGATCTTAACATGTTCAGAAAAGATACGTTGATTACGTTGGCTTTTTTTGGAGCCTATGGTCTTTGTGGCTTAGCGGCTTATTCACCCAGTGTGATTCAAGATTATTTAGGCTCGGGTCGGTTTGTGATGGGTTTAATTAATGTTTCTAGATCTATTGGATCTGCTTTTGCCAACGGCGCATTTTCTCAGGCCATTGCGGCTGGATTTACGCTTGCTAAAGTCGCCGCTGGTGTGATTGAAGGGGTGTTACATGGAACAGATAGTTGGATTGTTAAAGCAGGAAGAGCACTCAGTCGAGATTTCAGTCGTTATGCAGCTTATACGACGATGGCAGTTGGTTTTGGTTGGTTAGTCGCTGAAAAATTATCGATTCCTTATTTGTCAAAACACTTGAAAGAAGATGCAGGGACGGTGCCATTTTTAGCTTATGGATTTGCAGGGTTAAAACTGGCTGTGCTTTTAGCTGAAGCTGCTTTTAATCAAGATAAAACAGAAAAAATTAAGTTAAAACCTCATAGTTTTTATGATGTGGGGATTCAAGTTATAAAAGAAATACGTCAAGGTTCTTCTCTATGGAATCCAGGCCAAGAAGAAGCCTCAAATCAGATGTTGATGGCCATCGCACCTAAAAGCTTAATGGATGCTGATTTAGCGCCTAATACTTATCGTTGCAGAGGTACAGCTGAAGCAATTCCAGAATTTACAGATATCTGGAAATTAGATGATGAGAGAAAATATCCAGGCGTTCAGCCGTATTTAAAGCGCCTAGAAATTTTGACAAAGCTAAGAGAATGCCAAGAAATCTTGCCGAATCAGCCCATGAGTGAAAGGCGTGATATCGCTGAATTGGTTCGAGCGAATTTTGATGCAGAGACAGCGAAATATTTATGCCAGATTATTTATCCGGTTCATCATCGGGCTTTATTAAGTCAGGCGATTCATGCCGTTTTAATTTATCCAAGCGCGGTTATTAGGGCTTTTTTATCGCCTATTTCTGGCTCAATGCAACCCTGGAGAAATTTAGGAGTCATGTTAGAAAAAGATCTGACGGCTAATTTAACAGCACTTTGGAATATAGGATCGACCCTGAGTAGTGTGTTTAACCGTTTGTTGAGAGTGCCCGCTGATTTTCTAGTCAATCAAGTTTTAGCTCGGATTGAATATGGTCTGTTTGCGACTCACCATATGGCTCATCGGGCTTATGGGATTTCGCAATCTTTATATGCTTATCAAGCGGCGTTAGGTCAGCGTTTTTATGCGCCTATCTATGCCTTGCAAAAAAGACAAACCAGTCCTGATATCGCCGGTGTTTTCGATCAAGCATGGCGTGAAAATACTTATATGGTCTTAGCCATTGCTTGTCAGGAAGATCCAAATACTAAAGAAGCATTGCTGGGAAGTCAGTGGGCTGTCATTCGAGAAATTAGAACGGATCACCCTCGAGTGATTCACATGGGGAGTGTTAAACCTATTTCTGTTAGACCAGCGGCGTCAAAAAGTTATGGAACAGCGGGGGCAGAAGATCTAAGAGGAACAGCAATTCGTAGGGATCAACAAGAAAATCAAGCTGAAGCAACTGCCTTGGCTTGTTTTTTAGCTTGTAATACGGGAATGGATTCTTGTGTTCAAGCAGTTGGGTCGGGTTTAAGCCATGTGGGAGATGCGATAAGTGATTGTGTTCAGGCGATCGATTGCAATTTGTAATTACAAAAAAATCCATTGAAAAACCCAGTAGGCAGTGGGCCTTGATTTGATTATCATGCCGGCCCTTAGAAATAAGGGTTGGTATAGATAGAAGGTGAGTCATGGATTCTTCGAGTATTTTATTTGTTATCTCTGCAGCGTCTGGTACAGGGAAGACTTCTTTGATTTATAAATTATTAGAAGAAGATAAAAAACTTTCACAAATTATTACTCATACCACTAGGCCCATGAGAGCGGGTGAAGTCGCTGGGGTTGATTATCATTTTGTGTCTCCCGAAAAATTTCATGCGTTATTAAATCAAGGGGCGCTAGTCGAACATGCCAAAGTCTTTGGTTTAGATTATGGAACCGCGAGAACTAGTGTCGAAGCAGCTTGCAAAGATCATCATGATGCAATTGTGAATATTGATTATCAGGGAGCGAAAAGCTTTATGGGGAGCTTTCCCAGCCAAGTGGTCAGTATTTTTATTTTGCCGCCGTCTTGGGAAATCTTAGAACAAAGATTACGTTCAAGAGCGTCTGATTCTGAGGGGGTTATTAGGCATCGATTACAAGCTGCCCAAGAAGAAATCGCTCATCATGGTTTATTTAATTATTGTTTAATCAATGATCAGTTTGATAACACCTTAGAACAATTGAAATCTATTATTTCTGCTGAAAGATCGAAGACTTCGCGAATGGCTTTAAAACATAAAGATTTATTGGCAACTCTGGAAAATCCATGAGCAATAAAATAATCAAAATTTTACATACCGAATGGTCTGGAGGTTGGGGCGGTCAAGAAATTAGAATCTTGTCTGAGATGGCAGGTTTAAAATCCAGGGGCTATTGGGTTGGATTAGCAGCAGCGTCCCATACGCCGATTTTTAAAAAAGCCAAAGAACTGGGTTATCCCGTTTTTGCTCTGGGTTTTAAAGGTAATTTAGATCTCAAGACTTTTTTGGGATTAGTTAAAATTATTCGAGCTGAAAAAATAGATCTAGTAAACACGCATAGTGGCAAAGATACCTGGGTAGGTGGCCTGGCCGCTAAATTTTGTGGCGCAAAATTTATTCGAACAAGACACCTGAGTTATCGCACTAAAAAAATCAGCCTGATTCACAAATTGGCCGATCATATTGTCACGACGGGTGAAGCCACGCGGCAATCTATGATCAAAAATAAATTAGCCTCGCCAGAAAATATTAGTACCATTCCGACAAGGCCAGATGAAAATATTTTTAATCCAGATTTGTATGACAAAGCCAGTATTAAAAAATCTTTGGGTCTCTCTGAAGAGACGGTAATTATTGGCATTGTGGCTTTTTTGCGTCGCATGAAACGGATCGATTTATTTTTAGATCTAGCTGTGCTGATTAAAAAAAATATAAAAAATAAAAAAATAAAATTTATGATCGTCGGGGATGGCCCCTTGCAGGAACAAATTAAAATTTGGATTCAAGAAAAAAACTTAGAACAAGACGTGTTATGCATGGGTTATCAAGAGCATCCAGAAAGTTTGATGGCTTGTTTTGATATTGGGTTATTAACGTCTGATATGGGAGAAGCAACACCCCAGGCGCTTTCTCAATATCTTATGATGGGATTACCAGTCATGGTTACAGATATATGTCATATAGAAAATATGCGGGATTCGCTCTCTTACCAATTAGTTCCCATTAATAATTTAAATCATTGGGTATTAACTTTGGAGAAATTATTAGATCATTTACCTCAGGCTCAAGAAGCTGCTCGAAAATTAAGGTCCTATGTAATTGAAAATTATTCTTCGAAAATTATGTTGGATAAAATGGAAGAAATTTTTCAAAAATTATTGAAATAAATTAATAAAACGAGCGGTATTTTTACTTATCTAATCGGAACGGTGTAGGGGCGAATCTTGTATTCGCCCATTGCCTAAATTTAAACCAGCGCTGCTTGGTGTAATTGAAAATAGATCCCATTTTTTTGCATGAGTTCAACATGCGTTCCAGTCTCAATAATTTGCCCTTGATCCATGACTAATATTTGATCGGCAGATTCAACCGTTGATAGACGATGCGCAATGATCAAAGTCGTTCGGCCAATCTTTAAATTTTCAATGGCATCTTTGACAGCTCTTTCGGATTCGTTGTCTAGAGCAGACGTAGCTTCATCCAAAATTAAAATAGGAGCGTCTTTTAAAATAGCTCGAGCAATGGCGATTCTTTGACGTTGTCCCCCAGAAAGTTTTAAGCCATTTTCACCAATGCGAGTATCTAAACCTTCTGGGAGTTCAGCAATAAATTCCCATGCATGGGCTGCTTTGGCGGCTTTTATGATTGAGAGTTCACTGGCAGATTCCAGATTCCCAAAGGCAATATTATGTCTAATCGTGTCATCAAATAGATGAACATGTTGAGAGACCAACGAGATCTGGGCGCGTACGTTATGCAAAGTTAATTTCTGGGTATCGATATTATCTAATAAAACTTGACCGGCTGTAGGCGTATAAAACCGGGTTAATAAAGAAACTAAAGTGGTTTTTCCACTGCCTGACTTGCCTACTAAAGCAATGGTCTTCCCAGCGGGGATTTGAAAAGAAATATTATTTAAAACCTGTGTGCCGTTTCTAGAATAATTAAAGCAAAGATTTTTGACTTCTATTTTTCCTGTGGCTCTTGAAAGATTTTCTGTCCCTAAATTTTTTTCAACTTCTTGATCTAATAATTCATAAATTCCCTCAGCCGCTGCAATGCCTCGTTGGATAGTCGCATTGACTTGGGTGAGGCTTTTAATGGGATTTAAGACTAATAACATGGCAGAAAACATAGACACAAAACTGCCGGCTGAGACATGGATAAATCCATGAAAAGCGACATAAATAACTAAAGCGAGCGCACAAGCTCCAAACATTTGAACCAAAGGCGTGTTAATCGCATAAGCCATGTTTAATTTCATTTCTTGAAGAAAGTTGTAATCCAGTAATTTTAAAAAAGTTTTTTCTTGATATTTCTGGCCTTCAAAGATACGCACTTCGCGATAACCCAAAATAGATTCTTCAGCGGCTTGAGTAATATTTCCCATGCCGTTTTGAATGCGACGACTGACTTGTCGAAAACGTTTACTAGCAAAGTGAATAGAAATAATCACAAAAGGAAAAATGATAAAAATAATCAGTGTTAGCTGCCAGCAGGAGGTGAACATGACAACTAATAAACCAATCACTAAAGCGCTCTGTCTGACAATAACCGTCAAGCTGTCTGTATTGCATTGAGAGACCTGATCGACGTTATAAGTAATCTTGGCTAGCAACTGACCTGAACTAATTTCATCGTAATATTGGGCCGGTAATTTTAAGAGCTTAGAGAAAATTTGGCGACGAAATAAATAGACAATTCGTTTGCTGAGCCAGCCCATGGAATAATTAGAGATAACGCCAGAGATGCCACGAAGTAAAAACAAACCCAAAATAATCAGGGGCAAAATATGCAAAAAATGGGTGTCTTTTCCAATGAAGCCTTTGTCTAATAATGGCTTAAATAGATAAGTCGCATAAGAATCCACGCCTGAATACACGGCATTTCCAATCGCCGTAATTAAAAAAATGGGCCAATAGGGCATCACTTGTTTAAGTAAGCGTTTGTAAACTATTTTTCCATTGGATTTGTCTTTCATGAATTTAATTTACTAATGTCGGGGGCTGTAAATTAACCGGCTTAGCCTGCGCAGGATAACTAGAGGGCCCAGTTGGAACTGTAAAGTCCGGTTGAGTTTGAATCGGGTTAAGCCCTGTGGGTGTGACTAAGGCAGGCGTTTGAGTGACCGGCTGACGAATATAGTCATCTTCGCGGTTTCTAAAAACTTGTTTGCTAGAGCCAATCACAGTAGAGCAGCCTGTTAGCGTATTGGACAATAAAAAAGAAAGGGCAAGCAGGGTTAATAGTCCTAAGAATTTTTTCATGGTTTATAAAATCTCATCAGTCATTAAGGTAGAAAAATAAAGGGGCGCATTTTCAATTAATAGACTTCAAGATGCAAATCAAACTGTCCTCAAACTGCTTTCGATTTTTTTTTAATTTAAAAAATCACATGATGCTGCAACGGGATTCTCTTCGTTTGGGCGCTTGTTCTTTGGTTGGAACTGCTGGGGCGGTCAGATGAGCAACAGAAAAAGGCGCTGCTGTTGGACTTATAGCAGTAAAAACAGCCATAGCACCCGCGCCACCATTAGCGCCAGATGTGTTCATCGGCATTGTGGTTTTGGTGGCTTCTGGTAAGGACGTCAATCCAACAGCGAGTAAGATGTCGCGTGCATTTTCTGGATTTATGCTCATCGAGTATCCACTGTATGGTTGGATAGAGATCGAGTGTAAAGTGTCTGTAAAATCACCAGAAATAATTTGGTCTTTCATTAGGGGGAGGTTCTCAGGAAATTTTGCAAGATTGCAGAGGAGCTCGAGTGACGCTGCTTTCAAGCGACTTTGGTTTGTTGGTGCCATTTTGATGATTGTCAGCAAGGTTGTAAAAATAGTAGGAATCTCAATCTTTATTTTAGTTTGGTTCTCAGCAGCGCTAAAAAGGCAGGAGAGCCGTTGGAGTATCATTAGACTATCTGTGCTGTTAATGGGAATCGCAGTCGTCAGAAAATCCAGAAATCTTGTGAAAAGACCAGGAACTGTGTTCATTATGATGTAGTTTTCGGGACACGATGCAAGAAACAGGAGGAGAGAGCGAGCACATTTTTTCATGGATTCGCAACCTGATGCCTCGATGAACAGAAAAGTTGTAAAAACATCAGGAATCTGAGCAATTTTGATGCTGTTCTCAGTGGGAAAAGAAAAGAAGTGTAGGGCCACAAGGGCCTGTTCTTTCATGCTGTCTGTACTGCCTTCTGCTTTGACGATCCTCAGCAAGGTTGCAAAAAGAGTAGGAAAATTCACACCTATTGTGAATTTTTCTGGAGCCGTCAACAGACCCACCACCGGAAGAAAATTATGAGCACCAACTGAGGCGAGGTTGAGTGTGGTATAAAGTTTGTTGAGTAAAGATTTTGTATCCGTATCGCTTTTGAGCAGATCTTCAATTATTGCGGAAGTAAGGGGCAATTGACTCATGAGGGTCTCCTGAAATTAATTATTTAATTTTTAAAAACATTTAAAAAATAAGGGCGAACACAAGGTTCACCCAAATATCCAAACCTAAATACCTACCAAATTGGTAGAAATTTCTTTATCCGTTGCATCGATACCATTACGGTCTAACCAGTCATAAAGAGTCTGAGGATGGCAATCGACTAATTTGGCAATCGATGCTTTAGAAATACCCAGGGTGAGATATTTTTTAATATCGTCTTTATGGCGATCTAATTTTAAGCTTTTATTACCACG
>CANJUQ010000008.1 GCA_947478175.1 Thiotrichales bacterium
GGCCAGGTGAGTAATCCCATCTGATATAAAAAAGGCAGCTGGAATAAGAGCTGAATTAAGCCTGCCAAACTCACACCCCAAGCAACAGCAATTTCTGGATGAACAAAACGATGCGCGGCAAACAAGGTCACGGCAATCATGACAATGTTTAACAAAGTCGGCGTAAAAGACGGCACCCAAAATCGGCTGTAAGAGTTTAAAACTCCACCCGCCAAAGCAGTCATGGCAATAAAAAACAAATACGGAAACATAATACGCAGCATGCTTTCTGTTAGATAAAATTTTTCTGGATGATCCCAAAAGCCCGGCGCAAAAATAAAAACAAAACCCCAAGAAAAAATCATGCCAAAAACAGAAAAAACAAAAACAACCAGACCTAATAATCCAGCAACATGGGAAATCAAAAGTTTGACGGACTCTTCGTCATATTTAGTCTTTGCGTCAGATAAAACAGGGACAAAAGCCTGAGAAAAAGCTCCCTCTGCAAATAATCTACGCATAAAATTAGGAATCTTAAAAGCGACTAAAAAAGCATCCATCTGTGCCGTGGCGCCAAAGACAATCGCAAAGACAGTCTCTCGCAACAAGCCTAAGACTCTCGAAATAAAAGTCATCGAACCGACAGTGAGAGCTGATTTAAAAAGATGTTTGCTCACAGAAACCCATTACCTACTTAAAAATAAGGCCGGGAAGATAACAAAGCAGGCATAAAAAAACACCCGAAGAGGGTGTTTTTAAATTTTGTAGATTGGGTTCTAGCTGTTAGAAGGCGAAGAAGATTGATTATTTTTAACGCCAGAGAATTCACGGAATGCTGTCACACCAGGAGTGACCGATGATCCAACGGGGATATCAATACTACTCAAGCCACGTCCGACGTGAGCCATCAAAGTATCGTTTTCTTTGATTAGATTTAAGATTCTGGTCTCTTGGGAAGTCATTTTTATCTCCTGATCTTCAATAATTTATTAGTTTAATTTAGGGGCTATCCCATCAAACGGTCACGGTCATCCTTCACATCCGACGTGATGCTGTCAAGTAGTTCGTCATATTTTTTCATGAGATTTCTATTTTCACCAATACGAGGATCTTCTAACAGTAATTGACGCAAGGCTTCCAATATTTTTTTTCGATATTCCAATAATTTATATTCTCTGGATTTAATCGCTTCTTCTTTTTGCTGCAGCTGCAAAGCCTTACCTTTCAAAGACTCTTGATAGGCTCGAAGCTTCAAAAGCTTGTCTGCTAGCTGATCAGTCGAATCAAGATTCATCATGTTCTCGCGCTTTATCATCGTTAGTTCTCACTGTGAACGGATTTTGCCTACCGTCTTTTTTGATCACAAGAGAGTATTCCTACTCTCACTGTAAGAAATCGTCTCAGAACAAAAGATCAGAACAAAAGAAGGGCTTAATATATAGATCATTATTTATTTTTCCTAGAAATTAAAAAGAAATCTCTATCCATCCTCTAAGATCGTCTAAGATTCATGCATGGATTTTAAATAAGATAAAAAATGAAAAAAACAGCCCATCAAAACATCACTCAAAAACAATCTAAAAAGCCAAAAAACGAACCCATTGTCCTTGAAATAGATAAAGTTTTGTCTGCATTACAAAACCTAAACGAACTCCAACAAAAGTCTTATCTAACGGCCATGTACCGTCGGCACTCTTTGGTCCATGAAAAACGTATTTTTCAAGCTAGAAAAGAACTCTGGGAAGATTTTTCAGGGCTAAAAATACTGCTTAAAAAAACCACTCTTTCTGAGAAATTTTCGACACTTGGCCAGAATTTAATAGAAAACTGCGAACAATTATCTCTGGATTTAATCTCTCTTGGCTGTTTAAGATTTCGAGTGGGTGATGACGCTGAAGCCCTGACACTTAGAGAAAAAATCTTAAAATTCTCTTCGACTATTTCTAAATTCTTAGAAGCCTTGCCGATTTATTTACATCAATCCAGCACTCGCCCCAATCTACAATTACTCCATCGTCAACTGAATGTCCTAGAAGATGCTTTTCAGAAAGCTTACCCATTAGATTATGACGACGAAGTTTCTCTCTCTCTGGATCAAGATTTATTAGGCGAGGACTCTTTTATATTAGAAGACGACCATGTCGCATTTGAGCCGGATGAAGCCTATTCAGCGCTCCAAGCTTTTCTTTATACCGCTCGATTGACATGCCAAGATATTGAAACCCTTACAGCCACCTTGGCTCATTGGAGAATCCCCTCATGACTCACAAAATGACTCACAAATCTAAAGAAGCCACTGGTCTTTTTTATCAGGCTTATATTCGCTACTTTTCTGCCTGCATTTTTGCTTTGATTACTCATAAAAATTCAAGCCGACTAAGCCAAGCCCGGGCTAGTTTTTTAGAATCGGTCGAACAAGTAAAACACCCCAAAATATTCGATGATTCGGACGCTTTAATTGAATCTATTTCTCAGCTCACCCAATCTATTCACCAGTTAGTTAAAACTGGTTTTTCTGCTGAAGTTCGGGGGAGTATTTGCCATCCATTGGAAGATTTATTAAATAATTCTGTCGACTATTTAAATTCTCTAGATCCTCGCGTTAAAAACGACCCTATTATTTTTGTCCTCGAAGACGAGATGGAAGCCCTCTATGAAATCCAATTGGAATGCGAAGATGAATTGCCCGATGACGCAGAAGCACTAGGGACTTTATTAACCCATCTACAAGATTTAACCAGCTGTTTACATTCCCTAAGTTCACACCCGATTTATCAGGCCTGAATAAATATCAAACCGCCCGCGCTCACCTTTGATTTGATCTTTAGTGATCACCCCGGCTAAGAACCCAGCCCCCTTAGGACGTTTGACGACAACTCTTTTGGCATGCTGCCTGGCGATCCCTAATAAATCATCTGCATCTAAATCATCTCCGACAATTGCTCTAAGATCTCGCATTTCTTTTTTGACCAAAGCTGATTTTTTACGATGAGGAAACATCGGGTCTAAATAAATAACATCGATAGGTCCGTCTTGAGTTAATTTTGGAATTAAATCTAAAGCTGGGCCATTAAATAAAATAATTCTTGAAATTATCACTTGGATTTCTGGATTTTCTAACCCCTTGGCCAGCCCGATTCTCAAAGCCTCAGCCATCACTGGATTTCGTTCAATCATTTGAACTTCACATCCCAGAGAAGCCAATAGAAAACCATCTTCGCCAAGTCCCGCCGTTGCATCGATAATTTTGGGCCGAGTAGCGCCCCTCACGCCACAAGCTTTAGCGACTGGCAGTGCCAAACCACCCCCATGCAGACGCTTGTAAGTTAAGGCTGGATTGGAAAAATCAATCACCATAATTCGGCTTGAACGCCCAGAGGCGCTGATTTATTTCGAGCCGTGACTATTCGCTTTTGAAGTTTCCCATCGTTTTCCAAGCCCACGCCATGCTTAAGAATTTCTATGGCCGCTGTGACTTTCATCTGAAAATGCAACCCCTGGGAAAACACTTCATCGTTCTGAGAAAAACACCAAGCTATATCAGCCGTTTTCTCAAACATAGAATCCGTCGAGGCTAGGACAAATAATCGATAGCCCAGCTCTGTCGCTAAAAGCGCCGTTCTGTGCGCTAACGCTGAGCCGTCGTCTATCAAAAAACACCAACGGTTTTCTATATTTTCTAGTTTTAACTTAGCGAGCTGATCTGGCTCATGAATCAACGCCACTTGGCTGATTTTTGACCACAGGGCGATATATAAACTCATGGCAGAAGATTCAAAAAATCCCAACCCCGCAATGACAAGTGATTTGGCATTATTTAATTGATAAATAGCATATTCAATAGCCTCATCAGAAAGCTCCAACTTACATTCTGTTAAAGCCTGCTTCGCCGTATCAATCACATGGTTTCTTAAAGCGCCTGGGGCTACTGGCTCGGCTAGATCAAGATGAGAATTAGTTTGACCAGAAGCCAAATTTTCTGTCAGCTTTAATTTAAAATCTGCATAGCCTTTTGTCCCGACTCTTCGACAAAAACGAACAATAGAAGGCTCTGAAACTTGGGTTAAAAAAGAGAGGCCTTTGATAGTCAAATGCGTTGTTTTTTGGGGATTTTGAAGAATCCAGTCAGCAATAGTTCTTTCGCTTTTTTTAAAAACCGACAGATTTTGTTTCAAATGGGCAATGAGTTGCACAAAGCGTCCCTCAATAAAAACTTTAAGAAAAAAACCATCCAGAAAACAACCTAAAAGAACTTGTCCTAGGCCATTGAAGACAGGCGGGCGATTGTATAAAATCCGCGCCTCTTGTAAACGGGGTATGGTGCTGTCTCATTAGAAATAATGGAGAAAGTGGCGATACCAAACTATCAATCAGGCCCTAAGGTTCTTTAAATGAAAGCAGATATCCATCCAAAGTATGAGCAAATCCAAGTCACTTGTAGCTGTGGCAACCAATTTGAAACCGGTTCCAGCACTTGCCGCAAATTAAACATAGAAGTCTGCTCAGCTTGCCATCCGTACTACACCGGCAAACAAAAACTGATGGATACCGAAGGACGCGTTGATACGTTTAATAAACGCTTCAAGAATTTTTCTGGCTTGGCTAAGAAACCTGCTGCGAATTAATTCCGGAATGGAGCGCACCAAACGGGTGCGCTCAGTCAACAGGGCGAATACAAGATTCGCCCCTCTACAAATCCAGAAACCAAATCATCGTCAACAGGCCGGCATATTCACCGCCAGCCCGCCGAGGGCTGTCTCTTTATATTTGCTTGCCATGTCATGACCAGTTTCTCTCATGGTTTTGATTACCATATCTAGGCTCACTAGATGTGTTCCATCGCCCAATAAAGCTAACTTGGCTGAATTAACCGCCTGAATAGCCCCCATGGTATTTCTCTCAATGCAGGGAATTTGAACTAATCCGCCTATGGGGTCACAGGTCAACCCCAAATGATGCTCCATGCCAATCTCTGCGGCGTTTTCTATTTGAGCGACGGTTCCGCCCCACAACGCTGCCAAACCCGCTGCTGCCATCGAACAGGCCACGCCCACTTCTCCCTGACACCCGACTTCAGCTGCTGAAATCGACGCACCCTCTTTAAATAAAATTCCAACCGCTGCCGCTGTCAGCATAAAAATTTTCACTCGTTCGGGGGTCATTCCACCTGGTTCAAATTCATCAAAATATTTCATAACAGCCGGAATAATCCCTGCTGCGCCATTCGTTGGCGCTGTCACGACACGCCCGCCCGCTGCATTTTCTTCATTGACAGCAATCGCAAACAAATTAATCCAGTTCATTTCATCTTTTTTAGGTGCGCAAGCTAATTTTAAAAAAAGCTGATGTGCCCGACGTTTAACTTTAAGCCCTCCTGGCAAAATCCCATCCGTCTGACTGCCTTTTTTAATACAGGCTTCCATCACTTGCCAAATTTTGATCAAACCTTGTTCTATTTCTAATTCACTCCGCCACGTTTTTTCATTGGCAAGCATGACGTCAGAAATATTTAGTTTTTTCTCAGAACAAATAGCTAATAAATCCTGAGCTGACTTAAAAAAATAAGGGATTTTATTAGTTTGATTTTCTAAATTTTTATCTTTTAAAAACTCTTGATCCGTATCCGTAATGACAAAGCCACCCCCAATCGAATAATAAGTCTTAGTCGCTAAAATTTTCCCCGCTGAATCTATCAAAGAAAAAATCAAGCCATTCGAATGCCTGTCTAAAGTTTTATCAGAATGAAAAATCAAATGGTCCTGAGTATTAAAATTTAAAAAAAACTTTTCCAGTAATTTTATTTTCCCCTGGGAAATAATTTCCCCCATCAACCTGGGCACCTGATCTGGATCAATACTCTGGGGCTCATAGCCAGATAAACCCATCAAAACTGCCATGTCTGTCCCATGACCCTTGCCAGTCAAAGCCAAAGATCCAAATAATTCAGCTTTGATAAAAACAGCCTGAGAAATCAGATTTTCAAATTCAATACAAAATCTTCTCGCAGCTCGCATCGGCCCTACGGTGTGAGAACTCGATGGTCCAATCCCAATTGAAAACAAATCAAACACACTGACATTCATGTCTTAGCTCAGTTCAAATAATTAAAAGAGGGCCTGAGAATAACAGACAGGACTATTGTTTTTGAGTACTATTTTTTTGATATAAAACATCCATCAAATCTCGAGCTCCCCCCGACTGCTTTGCTTCTGTTAAAAGCCCAGCGGCCACTGAAAACTCACCGACTTTCTGCGCTGATTCAATCGCTAAATAATAAGTCTGCGGCGTGAAATAATGGCCCTGCGCGAGTTTTTTAAATTTTCTCCAAGCTATCTCATGCTGACCCAATAACTGCGCATCAATGGCAGAGCGGAATAATTGATCTCGTTTTTTATTTTTGAAATTTAACCAAGAATCTTTCCAGCCAAACGGCAAATAGATAATCCAGAAAAATAATTTCCAGACAAAATAAATCACCAAAATTAAAATAATAATTCCAAAGCCAACTAGCCATAAAGGCGCTGCCAGAGTCTTCTGGCCTAGTTCTAGAACCAACACCCCTGGAATATTCGCAATCCCAAGGCCCAACAAAACAGCGATTAATAAAACCCCTAATAAAATTAAAGCCCGTTTCATGACTGAGCTCCTGCCAAAGAATCTAAGACTCGTTCAACACTCATCCTGGCCAATTTTTCCTGGGCTACAGGCGGATAATTCTGGACGATCTCTAATAAACTTAACCACGCATCTCTTTGAGAATTTTCTTGAAAACTGACCGTTACTCGAGCACTGGCCAGATTTAAAGCATTGCTAAACATGACCCATTGGCCAGTCATCAAAGCTATTTCTGCTGTTTTAAGATTTAATAAAACATCAGCTACCGTCGCTTGCCTCGCACTGTCTGTGATTAAATTTTCTCCAACAGTCTGGTCATTCCTAATAATCACTAAAGATTGCACCCTGGCCCAACTTTCTTCCCATGCAGATTTCCAAGCACTTTCTCCTGCAATAGGGTTTGGGCTCGTAGAAGGGACTGTTTTAAAATCTTTGGGATCAACAGGCATGACAAAAGAAAGCTCCTGCACCGTACTTTCTAGTTTTCCTAAAGAACCCAAAGTTTGTTTATCTACACCTGATTTTGAGGGAGCTACGGATAGATTACTTAAGGCACGGTCTAATAAATTTACTTCAGCGGTCCGATGGGCTAACACCAGCTCATCACGGGCTTCATAGATAAATCTAATGGCCGAATCTAAATGCCCGCCCAGTGCTAATTCAGCCAAAGCGCAATGTAAATTAACTTTGGCCATATCTAACGGATTAACTGCTGAATGGGCTAATGCTGAATTCAATTGCTCAATCTGAGCCTGCATGACGGCTAAGCGATCGCGTATATCTGAATTTTGATTTGAATCCTGACCATCTGCCACCGTCGATAAAGAGCCTGACATCGCTTCACTCGATTTTGGAAATAATCCTGAAAATAATTGAGGAAGCTCTTTTTGCTGATAAAAAATCCAAGCGGATCCCAGCACTCCCAATAGAGCCACCACCGAAAGAATCAAAGCCAACAAAGATAATTTAACGGCAAACCATTCTTTACTGCCCAGCTTTCTTTTTGGATTTACATTTTCCATTTTATTATTTCCTCAAAAATTCATTTAATTTATCAACGATACAAACGTTACTTAGACTTTTCAGCAGAAGAATTCGAGTTACGCCTTTAGATTTCAAAAATTTAGAAGTTCGTTCACTGCTTGATGTCACTGCCACCCTTTGAGACCAAGCTTGCTCACCCCAGAGTTCAAATAAACATTGTGCCATTTCAAAACTCGTTAGCACCACTAGATCAACCGGTTTATCTAACCCTTCTGACAAGGCGGCCCATAATAGCTGGCGGTTAGAAAGCAAACATTCACGAGCATAGGTTTCTATATTTTTAACTTTAGCGCCTAAATTTTTGAGCCCTTCTTGAAGCAAATTATTCCCCTCACCGCCCCTAATAATAAAAAAATTACTAGGTCGCTCTTTGAGAATTAATGGCTCCATTAATTTTAATAACTCTACAGAATTGGCTGAATCCTCTGGATATCTAACAGGCGGACTGCCAGCGTCTAATAATATTTTCGCCGTCCCCTCTCCAATGGCATACAAATGCTCCGTCGGGAAAATTAAATTATCCAAACACAGCGCTAAATAGCTTTTGACCGATTGAGGCGAGATAAAAACCAAAAAATCTTCGGGTTTAATTTTTAATAAATCTTGCTTTACCTGATTTAAATTTTGGGGCGGCACAAATTGCATGACAGACACCGCCTGCGCTTCAAAGCCTTCAGTACTTAAAAGATTAACCAGATTTTCAGCACGTTCTTGCGGGGTGACGACTAGGATTTTTTTCACAAAAACGCTCCAGCTCCCTGGGCTAATAACTTATCAGCCACTTCAATCCCTAGAGATTCAGGATCTTCGTTAGATCCTTCAGCTCTAAAAATCTTCAGCCCATCGGGATGCGCCACTGCGCCTCTCAAATAAAATTCTCGACCCTGAAACTCTGCCAAAGCCCCAATCGGCGAATAACAGGAACCATTTAAAACTCTACACAACGCTCTTTCAGCCATGACCAAGGCATAACTTAAATCATGATTCAAAGGCTGCAATAGATCTTTTAAAAACTGATTTCCCGACAAGATTTCTATGCCTATGGCTCCCTGCCCTGCAGCGCTGAGCATTTGCTCTGGCTGAAAGAAATGCTGAATTCTTGACTCCAACCCTAATCTTCTTAAACCACTCGCGGCCAAAATAATTCCATCAAACTTTCCAGCATCCACCTGAGTTAATCTAGTTTGTAAATTCCCCCGACAAGACAAAATTTTTAAATCTGGTCGTAAAAATTTTAACTGGGCTTGTCGACGTAAACTGGATGTTCCAATGGACGCTCCAATGGGCAAAGACTCAAACGTCGGATATTTCAGACTCACCCAAGCATCTAAGGGATTTTCTCTGGGCAAAACAGCGGCAATCTCAAAAGCATCCTCTAAAACAACCGGCACATCTTTCATTGAATGAACCGCTAAATCAGCCTGCCCTTCTAACAAAGCCAACTCTAAATTTTTAACAAATAACGCCTTACCGCCGACTTCTCGCAGCGGCCGATCTTGGATTTGATCCCCCTGAGTCGTCATGGGGATTAAACTAATTTCTAGCTCAGGATAAAAATGCTTTAAATATTTTGCGACAGCCCGGGCTTGCCAAAGCGCCAAGGCACTTTCTCGAGTTGCAATTTTGAGGGTATGCACAGCGCTCATAATCCCAACCACCCACGAATATCCGCTAATTCCTGAGGACAGACAGAATGCGCCATGGGGTAATCTTTCCAATCAACTAAGTAACCCCAGTTTTTTAACTTTTCACAAGAATTTTTACCTAAAAATATGGGCAGCAAATCATCTTGATCCCCATGGCAAAATAAGATTTTTGTTTTCAAACTGGCTTCTGATTTATTTTTTTCAAATTTTTCAGCAATGGGTAAATAAGTCGACAAAGCTATGATGCCCCCCAAAGTCTTCTCAAAAGTTAAACCCGCAAATAATGCAATGGCCCCGCCTTGGGAAAAGCCAATTAAATAAATATTTTCAGGCAAGATTCCTAATTTAATTTCTTGCCGAATTAAATCTTGAATGGATTCAGAGGATTCGATTACACCTCTTTCATCCTGACGCTGATCCAAAGACAAATTAGAAATGTCATACCAGCCCCGCATCACCAGACCATTATTAATACTAATCGGTCGGCGCTTGGCATGGGGAAAAATAAATTTAGTGTTTAAAAACCTAAAACTCGGAACTACAGGCGCGAAATCATGACCATCGGCACCAAGGCCATGCAGCCAGATAATGGTCGATTGATGGGTTTCTTTGGGGTTAATAATCACTGGGGGCGTCTGAAGATCCATGGAATATCCGCTTAATTAAAGTTGAGTAAAACTAGAAGCGGCGGATTATCTAATGTTTAAACTTTAGAACCAACTCTTTTATTGAAACTAAATTTTTTGATTTTTTTGATTGAATAATATGTCTATTAGACATATTATTCAATCTGTCTTTGATACTAATACCCTCAGGGGTTTTAAATTCATGCGAATAGTTTCCAAGAAAAGATTACGTGATTATTGGGTTAATAATGCACAAGCAGAACTTCCTTTAATCGAGTGGTACTACAAAATGAAAGCTTCTACATCACGCAATTTAACAGAGCTACGCCAATGTTTTAATAGCACTGATGCTGTTCACGAATACACCGTGTTTAACATTGGTGGAAATAAGTTTCGTTTAATTACAGCCATTCATTACAAAACTGGCTGTTGTTTTATTCGGACAATTTGGACACACGCGGAATACAGCAAAAAATCTAATCAAGAAAAACTAAAAAGAGGTGAGCTATGAATGCATTAGCAATTGATTATTCCAACAGCAAAAACAATCACTCCATGCATCTTCCTATTACTGTGTTTAAAAAACCCACCAACTCCAAAGAGTATGCCAAGCTTCAAAAAGTCCTGGATTCACTTATTGACGAAGTCCGAGGGGATGAGAAACATCCTTTAGCATTGGTCATGCAAATTATTGGTGAAAACCTGGAGCAATATGATGACGAACATCACCCACCCATAGGATCGGGTATTAGCGATGTTGATTTGATTAAACATCTGATGACCTCCTCAGGACTACGCCAAAAAGATTTGACTGATATTTTTGGGAGCCAAGGTAATGTTTCTAAATTTCTTAATGGCCAACGCCCCCTCAGTAAGAAACAAATATTGGGGCTAAAAAATTTCTTTAAGATTAGCGCCGACTTTTTTGTGGATAGTTTCAGCTTAACTGCCTGATTTTTTCGCTAGTTCTGCAAATTCTTCTACCAAATGGGTTTTACTGACTTGGCGTGCCCCACGGATAATCAATGGCTTTCGGTCACGAGAAACAGACCATTTTTGAAGAAATTCCAGGAGCTTTCTTTTCATATTCAATCCAGATTTGGCCAAAACAGCCGTCTATTTCAACCATTAATTGGCTAAAAATAGGACACTATGCACGCCGAATACAAAATTCGCCCACACCCTTCCATTCATGGATAATCCCGCCTTTTTTAATCGCTCTTTTAAATAAATTTTTGGAAAGATTCCCCATGACTGACATAACTAATAAGCCCTTAATCTTGATCGACGGATCGTCTTATCTATTTCGCGCTTTCTATGCTCTGCCTAATTTAACCAACGCTACAGGCCAGCCCACGGGCGCTATTTTGGGCGTGATTAATATGCTCAAAAGTTTATTAACCCAATATGACCCCGAATACATCGCCGTTGTATTTGATACCAAGGGCCCTAATTTCAGACATCGGCTTTATCCAGACTACAAAGCCAATAGATCCGCAATGCCTGAAGATCTTGCAAGTCAGATAGAACCTATTTTTGAATTTATCGATGCCCTAGGTTTGGTTTTAATTAAACAAATGGGTATTGAGGCTGATGATCTCATCGCGACTTTGGCTCATACCGATTTTGCTGAGCATCATGAAATCTTGATAGCCACGGGCGATAAAGATTTAGCCCAGCTGGTTAATTCAAAAATATCTTTGATAGACACCATGAAAAACGTCCGACTAGATATCCCTGGCGTCAAAGAAAAATTCGGCGTCACACCCGAGCAAATCATTGATTACTTAGCCTTGATGGGCGACACCTCCGATAATATTCCTGGTATTCCCGGCGTAGGACCCAAGACAGCCATCAAATGGATTTCAGAATATTCATCTTTAGATTTGATTATTCAGAACGCGGACAAGATCTCCGGCAAAGTCGGTGAGAATCTCAGAGCTAATCTTTCCCAGCTAGAACTCGCAAGAAAACTAGTGACCGTCGATTCTCATGTACCTCTAGAATTTGCTGGGGAAAATTTTACCTGGGAAAAATTGCTTAAAAGACCTGAAGATCAAAATAAATTAGTGACCCTGTGTGAAAAATATGGGTTTAAAACCTGGTTAAAAAATTTAGGGCATGAACCCGGGCGAACACAAGGTTCGCCCCTACAGGACAATATTCCGGCAAATAATTCAGGCCTCTATGAAACCATTTTGACGCTGGACCAATGGAACCATTGGCAAGAAAAAATTAGCCAATCTACAGCTCTAGCGATTGATACGGAGACCACCGGACTAGATCCCTTAGAAGATCGCCTCGTCGGCGTATCTTTTTGTGTAGAACCTCACAAAGCTGCCTATTTACCCCTAGGTCATGATTTACTCGAAGCACCTGACCAACTTTCCATAGATCAAATTCTCCCAGGCTTAAAAAAAATATGCGAAAACCCAAAGCTAGAAAAAATTGGGCACCATTTAAAATTTGACTGGCAAGTGCTAGCCCAACACGGGATTATTTTTCAGGACCCTTTATTTGATAGCCTGTTAGCGTCCTATGTTTTAGAAGCTGGCCAAACAAGACATAACTTAGAAACTCTGGCCTTACGCCATCTCAACTTAAAAACAATTTCTTATGAAAGCATCACTGGCAAAGGCGTCAAACAGTTAACTTTCAATCAAGTCCCCCTAGATCAAGCGACCCAATATTCTGCTGAAGATGCCGATATTACTTTTCAGCTCTATCAAAAATTTAAAAAAACTTTGCATGAAAATCCCACGCTCGAAAAATTATTTCGCGAAGAAGAACTTCCTATGCTCAAAGTTTTGGCCCGTATGGAATTACATGGGGTTTTATTAGATGTCCCAGCTTTACAAAAACAATCTCAAGCACTGGGAAAAACTATTTTAGAAATCGAAAACAATGTCCAAGCTCAACTGGGCATGCATTTTAATCTCAGCTCACCCAAACAATTACAGACGGTCTTATTTGAAAAACTTCAGCTTAAACCCGTCAAAAAAACAGCAACAGGTCAGGCATCGACTGACGAAGAAGTTTTGCAAATCTTGGCTGAGCAACATGAGATTCCAAAATTATTATTAGAACATCGTCATCTTTCTAAACTCAAGACAACTTATACAGATAAGCTCCCACTCATGGTCAACCCCAAAACCAACCGGGTTCACACGCGATATCATCAAGCCTTCGTTGTCACAGGAAGATTGTCTTCGTCGGATCCCAACTTACAAAATATCCCTATTAAATCCCCACAAGGCCGTCAAATTCGCCAAGCGTTTATTGCCCCACCGGGCTCTGTGATTTTGTCTGCAGATTATTCTCAAATAGAACTGCGCATCATGGCCCATTTGTCTCAAGACCTCAGACTGATTCAAGCCTTTAAAAATGGTGAAGATATTCATCAAGCCACCGCAGCTGAAGTCTTTGGCGTGGAAAATCCCTCTGATGTCACTTCTGAACAAAGACGCCGCGCTAAAGCCGTTAATTTTGGATTGATCTATGGCATGAGTGCCTTTGGCTTAGCTAAGCAATTAGGCATCGAAAGATCTCTCGCTCAACATTACATTGAAACTTATTTTGCAAGATACCCAGGGGTAAAAAAATACATGGAAGAAACCCGAGAACAAGCAAAATCTTTGGGCTATGTCGAAACGATTTGGGGCAGAAGATTAGCCTTGCCAGACATCCATTCTAAAAACGCTGTCATGCGACAAGGGGCTGAACGAGCCGCTATCAATGCCCCCATGCAAGGCTCAGCGGCTGATATTATTAAACGCGCCATGATTCAAATAGATCAAGTCATTGAGACCCAAAAACTTCCCATGGCCATGACATTACAAGTGCACGATGAATTAGTTTTTGAGGTTCAAGAACAATCGATTCAACCCATGACCGCATTAATTCGCCACCTTATGACATCGTCCTCATTACTCTCCGTTCCACTCGAAATCAGTATCAATACGGGGGCCCATTGGGATGAAGCTCATTAAGCATCACATTAAAAACATCAGCTGGAATCCTATAAAACTGTTGATAACTCTGGTGAGAAAGTCTCGCTTAGTTTGCAATTTTTCGGCCTGTCAAGACCCCGCATTGTTCTTTCTGTTTTATTATTCACAAAATCAAAAATTGATTAAGCCTATTTTCTGTGTCTATAAAAAAATGGAAAAAATACATAACCAATTGATTATAAAAATAAATAATCTAAAAATAATTCTTTTATTAAGTTTAATTAACCCTAATGCTCCCGCTTGAAATTTTTTAACCAACAGATTTATCCACAGAATTTAAATTTTTCTCTCTTTTAAAAAAATAAAAAATATTCTGTGGATAACCCTGTGAAGAATCTGTTGCTCTTAGCCCATTCTGGAAACATAACACATGGAAAATCATCTAATTATTCAAGAAACCAAATCTAATCAAACCATCCCAATCATTCGGGTAGCCGTCCCGGGTCCCTTCTTAAATGGACTGGACTATGAAGTGGGTGAATTCCCTATTCCATTGCCTGGCACTCGAGTCCGAGTTCCCCTGCGAAACCGCAGTGTGATTGGCGTTGTTCTGGGGACTATCTCGAAACAAACTCAAGACTTAAGCAAAAATTTAACCAAAAAATTTTCTTTAAAATCTATTCTTGAAATCATCGACGCTGAACCTATTTTCTCACCCAGCTGGCAAGATTTTTTACACTGGGCTTCTGACTACTATCACTATCCGATTGGCGACTGTTTATTCACGGCCATGCCTAAAAATCTTTGTCAGGGAAAAAGTTTTTCTTTAAAAAAAACTCGCGCTTCAAAATTAAATTCCCCCCTCAATATTTCTTCTCAGCCTCCTCTCCGCCAAGAGATATTCATTCCAGCGCCGCCCCATGAATTAACTCATGAACAAAACACTGCTTTGATGGGTATTTCAGGCAAACTCAATCAATTCCAAGTTAGCCTAATTGAAGGCGTGACAGGCAGTGGAAAAACAGAAATTTACCTCCGACTGATTGAACAAATTTTAAAACAAAACAAACAAGCTTTAATTCTTGTCCCCGAAATTGGATTAACCCCGCAGACAGTAGAAAGATTTACAAACCGTTTTTCAGCCCATCCTGACCTTCCAGGCATCATCATCGGTGTTTTACATTCCCAGCAAACCGAAACTGAAAAATTAAATTTATGGGTCAAAGCGTCTTTGGGCGAGCCGTTAATTTTGATTGGTACCCGCTCGGCTTTATTTACGCCCTTTAAACAACTCGGCATGATTATCATCGACGAAGAACACGACTTATCTTTTAAACAGCAAAGCCAATGGCGATATCACGCCAGAGATTTAGCGATCAAACGATCTCATCTAGAAAATATCCCCTGTGTTCTGGGCACTGCGACGCCTTCTTTAGAAACTCGTTATCAAGCCCTACAAGGCAAATATCAGCACTATTTTTTATCCCAGCGCGCCGGCCAAAATAATCTTCCCAATTGTTTTCTAATTGATCTAAGAGCACAAAAAAATCGAGCGGGCCTAACGGACAATTTAATCAAAGCTATCCAAAAACATCTGGATCAAAAACATCAGGTTTTAATTTTTATTAATCGCCGAGGTTATGCCCCAGCGCTCACCTGCCATGAATGCGGTCATATTGAACAATGCACTCGCTGCGATGCTGCGATGACCTTGCATCAAAAACCCATGCGGCTTTGCTGCCATCATTGCGGTCGAGTCACAGGTATTCCTAAGATTTGCCCCCAATGTGAACAGATAGATTCTTTAGGTGATGTTGGAGTTGGCACTGAAAAAATTGAAACAGCTCTCATAAATTTATTCCCCAATAAAAAAATTATCCGTATCGATAAAAGCAATACCAGTCAGAAGGGCCAGCTAGATCAATTACTTTCCAGCGTCCATGAACAAGAAGCCGATATTTTGGTCGGCACCCAAATGATCGCCAAAGGGCATCACTTTGAGCATGTCTCCATGGTCGGGATTATTAATATCGATGATGGTTTGATGAGCGCAGACTTTCGGGGTATTGAACGCTGCGGCCAGTTAATTACTCAAGTCGCAGGCCGAGCAGGTCGAGCGGGGCTACAAGGCGAAGTGTTTATTCAAACTTATCAGCCCACGCATCCGTTATTAACGACTTTATTAAAACAAGGCTATGCCGCGTTTGCTGATCAGCTTTCTCAGGACAGACAAGCCGCCGCATGGCCACCCTACAGCTATCTGGCGTTATTACATGCTGAAGCTAAACAAGCCAAACCCTGTATTGAATTTTTAAATCATGTCAGTGAGCAGCTGTCTAATTTCCCAGAAATTATGGCCCTAGGACCCGTCCCTGCTTTGCTTCAGAAAAAATCAGGGTTCTATCGTTACCACTTACTATTGCAAACTCAATCTCGACAAATGCTTCATAACGCATTGGATCAAATTATTCCCAGGCTTTATGGGCTAAAACAGCACCAGGTGCGATTTTCACTGGATGTCGACCCATTGGAGTTGGGGTAAGGCCCTTTGTCTTTCATGACGATTCCTGGGGCGGCCCGTTGGCCGCCCGAAAAAAAACCAAAATAAAGACCTAGAACACCCCCACCGTCTTCTGCGCTACTTGTTTTAATTTTTTATCATTCGTCGCTAATGGAATTTGGTGCCTCATCGCTAGCTCTAAATAAGCAGCGTCATAACTACTAATTTCATATTCCCGGGCTAGCTCATAAGTCTTTTCAGGAAAAAAATTAGTCAAAGAATCCAATTTCAAAGGCAACTTTCGCAGCGATTTAATAAATCTTTGACACTCATGGAAATCCATAATATTTCGACGCTCTAAAACTAATAAAACATTCGAAACTTCCAAGGGCCAAATATTGGGAACAAGCGCTGCTGTTTCTTGGAATTTTTTGAGAACCTGCTTCGCATATTTAGCCCCTGAGGGATTCGTCTCATCGTCATATGCCCAGAGCATGGCGACCGAACAGTCCAGAACAAATTGTATTTCACTCATGTCTGATCTCCTATTTCCTGCCCTCGTCAATGATTGCTTTGAGATCTATTTTTTTCGTCGTCTTTTTAACATTGGTTAATATAGTTTCAATCACTTGGCTCATCTCTTCGTCCTCTCCAATCGGCATTAACTTAGCGACAGGCTTGTCACGCAAAGTAATAACAAATTCCTGCCCCTCGCATACCTGGTTTAAAATTTTTGAAAAATGCGTTTTAACTTCAAACGCTCCCACCTTATTCATATTTACCTCCTTCATACTTTAGGCTCGGCCAGGCTATCACAGACCAGTCTATCAATCTAGTCTGCTCATAAAATAATTTTAATGTACCCATAGCTAATCTTTAACTCTATTTGTTACATTGAGACAATAAAAAAACTTATAAAAAAATTATAAAACCCCATCAAACCCTGGAGCTATCTTATGAACGCTACTGAACTCAAACAATTGTTAACCCAGACAGCCGTAGGCATCGTCAAGCAATATTACATGACTGAAAAAAATTCTATGGATGCTGGGAAATACGGTGTTCTCTCTCGATATTTTCGAGGCATTGAGTCAAGCACAAGACGCCGATTTGGGTTTAGAAAAACGGACTATAACTGCTGGAATGTCACCTGGTCTGGAACCTCAAGAACCCAAGAAGAAAGCTCTTTAGCCAAAACCATTCAAAACATTGAGCAGTTAATTTCCGAATGCCATCAGCAAGCTTCCGGACGTGAAAGTAAATTTGCCAAAACACTCAATAACGCCCTGCGACCCCTCATAGGCTACCAAACAAAACAAACACTAGAAGTTTTAGAAGATCTAGAAACCAAAAAAACCCAAGCAGAAGCCCCTAGCGCTTTCTCACAAGCACAGCCCCTCAGCTATGCCCATCCAACCATGAAGTGCAGTTCTGTTGTTCCCAGAGAGCTTTCTCGAAAGACTTCTCATGTAATGTATGTCCCAGTCCCGATATCTAGCACTTATCCAGATTCACAAGCCACCCAAGTACAAAGTAGTTCTTTCCATTTTATAGGCGACTGGTAAAAATCAGGCTGGTAAAAATTTAGACTTTTTCATACTCAATCATGACCGGTGCATGGTCCGAAAATCTTTCAGTTTTATAGATACTCACTTGGCGGACTTTGTCTTTTAAATCTGGGGTAATAATTTGGTAATCAATTCTCCAACCGACATTGTTTAACCAGGCCTGATAGCTTCTCGCCGTCCACCAGGTGTATTGATCTTTCTCTTGATTGGTCACTCTAAAAGCATCAACCCAGCCGTCTTGTGTGATTAATTTATCTAACCAAGCGCGCTCTTCTGGCAGGCACCCTGAATTTTTTTGGTTAGCTTTAAAATTTTTAATATCAATTTCTTTGTGAACAATATTCCAATCGCCACACAAAATATAAGACCGCCCTGAGTCTTTTTGATCTTTTAAAATTTGTCCATACAGATCTAGAAATTTAAACTTGGCACCTTGTCTCTCTGGCCCACTGGACCCTGATGGCAAATACAAAGACCCAATAGATAAACTCCCAAAATCACACTGGATATATCGACCTTCTTTGTCAGATAAATCAAAACCCAAACCCATTTTTATTTGATCAGGTTTTCTCTTGGTATAAATCGCAACCCCTGAATAGCCTTTTTTTTCAGCACTAAAAAAATATCGAAAATAGCCTTTTGGATTAAAAAGTTCGTCACTTAATTGCGCTTCATGAGCCTTAGTCTCTTGTAAACATAAAACATCAGGATCTTCTTTTTGAATCCAATTAAATAAGCCTTTCTTAGCCGCAGCTCGAATTCCATTCGCATTCAAAGAAATCACTTTCATCCACATATTCCTAGTTTCATTTGCCAAAAACGCGCGAGAATAAAGTGAATTGCGGTCTATGGAAATCTTTTTACTCTTGCTATCCTTGCGCCGCTTTTTAATCCCCTCTCTTTTTATTTATTAACTATTTGGAGATTTTTCATGAAAAAAATTCTTGCGACGGCTGTTCTCTTAGGTCTAAGCACAATGGCTTCTTTCAGCTTTGCAGATGATGCAACAGCTACAGCAACAACAGCGGCCCCAGCAGCGTCTAGCATGGCGACACAAGCCCCTGCACCTATCACTGCAGCACCTACAGAAGCAACCCCTTCAACAGCCACCAGCACAGAAGGCGCTTCAAAAGGTTCTGAGAAAACTTCTGGAAAAACTTCTGAGACCACTAAGCCCCATCATCATCACGCTAAAGCTTGCCCAGCGGGTGAGAAAAAACATGATGGCAAATGTGAAAAAACAACCAAACATCATCACACCAAACCTGCAGAAACAACCAAACCGGCTTCTGATAAAAACTCTTCTGCAACCAGCGCGCCTACTACTGGAACAGCTGCTAGTTCAACACCTGGATCAACAGGAATGGACTCTGGTTCTATGGCTACGTCTAACTAGTGAATGGGCCTACATAGCATCGACGGCATTACAAAGGAGGCTCACAGCCTCCTTTTTTGCAAGTGCCTTCGCCTTCTGACCCATGCTGTCTAATAGTTTTCTATCGTTAGATAAATCTTGAATCACTTGGGCTAATTTCTCAGCGGTTAAATCTTTCTGAATTAAACAAATACCTGCACCTTGTTCTGATAACCATTCGGCATTCATACGCTGATGATCATCGACGACATTAGGATGAGGAATAAAAATTGCTGGCAATCCAACCGCTGCGACTTCAGAGACGGTCAACGCTCCAGACCTGCAAATAATCAAATCTGCCCACTGATACTCCTGAACAATTTCAGAAAAATAGGGGACCACTTGGATTTCATGTCCTGAATTATTTTTCATAAAATTTTTATAATTTTCTTGGGCTATTTCTAAAGTCTTAGGACCCGCTTGATGATGAATATTCATGGGATTTTTTATTTTCGAAAGGGCTTCGGGAATCAAAGTATTAAAAATCAAAGAGCCTTGACTGCCACCGGTGATTAAAATTTTTAAAGGACCCTCACGCTTCCCCCCTCTCTGCCCCTCAACGCATACGCGTTTCGGGTCTGTCTCTCCCGCGAGGGGAGAGACGAAATCCATTCCATCTACAAATTTTGAACGAACAATTTCCAAAATATCCGCTCTAATCGGATTCCCAATCACTTCACTTTTAAAATGATTAATAGGAAACGCTGAAAATATTCTTGCCGCCATCTTGGCCAAATAAAAATTCGTCATGCCCAAGATCGCATTTTGCTCATGAATAAATAAAGGAACCCCCAATGATTTCGCCGCCAATCCCGCCGGCCCGCTGGCAAAGCCTCCAAAAGAAATAACTAGATCTGCTTTTTTATTTTTTAAAATTTTTCGAGCCTGTAATACGGCTCTCATTAATTTAAACGGTAATTGGATCCAGCCCAGTAAGCTCTTGTTTCTGACCCCAGCAATTTTTAAAAAATCACTTTCTATTCCAATTCCAGCCTCAGGCACTAATTTTTTTTCTAACCCCACTTCACTGCCAATCCAGCTAATTAAATAACCCCGCTGAATTAATTCTTTTGCGATGGCTAACCCTGGGTAAATATGTCCGCCCGTTCCTCCGGCCGTTATTACAATATTTTTAATATTTTTTAATTTTCTAATTTTGCTCACTCTAGATTCTCCAGCGATTCTGCAGATCTACTCTTAATAAAATCCCCAGAGCAATCATGTCGATTAATAAACTAGACCCCCCATAGCTAATCAAAGGCAGTGTCAAACCCTTAGTTGGCAACAAACCTAGGTTTACCCCAAAGTTCACGACCATCTGTAAACCCATCCAAAAAGTAATCCCGTAGGCTAAATAAGCGTCATATAATTTTTCAGCCAAATGCGCCGTTCTGGCAATCTGCAATCCTCGCCACATCAAAAGCGCATATAAACTCATGATCACCAGCGCACCGATCAATCCTAGCTCTTCACCCCCAATGGCTAAAATAAAATCCGTATGAGCCTCTGGGAGATAAAACCATTTTTGAATACTCTCACCCAATCCCACCCCAAAGATTCCACCTCGTCCAAAAGCAATTAAAGACTGAGTCAGTTGATACCCCGTGTCGTATTGATTGACCCACGGGTGTAAAAATCCGGTGAGTCTAGCCAAGCGATACGGCGATAATAAAACCAATAAAGCCGATGCAATGGCCCCACAAGAAATCAATAAAACAAACCATCGAATCTGCATTCTGGCCATGAACATCATTCCGAAAGCTGTTAAGAAAACAACGACCGTTGCTCCAAAGTCTGGCTCTAGTAATAATAAAATTGCGAAAATCATCAGCAACCCCAAGGGCTTTAAAACACCTTCGATGGTTTCCTGAACAGATCTCGCGTGTTCGACCAAATAGCCAGACAAATACATCACGGCACAAAGCTTCACTATCTCCGAAACTTGCAGCGCAATGGGCCCAAAATGAATCCATCGACGCGAACCATTGACTGTCGATCCAATGCCAGGCACTAAAACTAATATCAATAAAACCCCAGCGATGATTAACCACGCCCAGCGATACTCCGCATATTTTTGGGTTGGGATAAAAATAATCCCCCCCATCGCCATGCAGCCCAAAATTGCAAAACTCAGCTGCTTAATAAAATAAAAAAAACCCGCATGTCCCTGACTTAAAGCCAAGGGCATCGAAGCAGAAGCCACTAAAACAAGTCCAATGGCTAATAGGGCAAAAATAGAAAATAACAATACGGCATCAAGAGATTGTTGGGATTTCAAGGGGCAGATCTCCTTAATATAGGGCGCGACATTTTAGGGCAGCCCGCTGGCTGCCCCTACAGACGCCATTCTCTTGGCTTCAAAAATTTTTCGTATAACTCGGCTTCAGGACTGCCAATCTCTGGATGCCAGTTATATTTAAAACTCACCTCAGGCGGCAGGGACATCAAAATAGATTCTGTCCGTCCTCCCGATTGCAAGCCAAACAAAGTCCCCCGATCGTAAATCAAATTAAATTCGACATAGCGACCTCGGCGATATCTCTGAAAATTAATTTCTCGATCGCCATAAGACCTATCTTTTCGACGAGCCACAATTTTTTCATAAGCCTGGATATATCCTGCCGTAATGCTCTGGAGCATTTCTAAACTTTTGTCTAATGGCAGCTGATTAAAATCATCAAAAAATAAACCGCCAATCCCACGGGGTTCTTTGCGATGTTTTAAATAAAAATACTCATCGCAGTCTTTTTTAAATTTTGGATATAACTCTTCTCCAAAAGATCTCACCGATTCATAAGCGATCTGGTGCCAGTCTCGACAATCTTCTTCAAAGCCATAATACGGCGTTAAATCAAATCCACCGCCCACCCAGCCGACAGGTTTCTCGCCTGGTTTCTCTGCTTGGAAATATCGAATATTAAAATGCGACGTTGGGACATACGGATTTTTAGGATGAATCACGACAGAAACTCCCATCGCCTGAAACGATCTTCCCACTAATTCAGGCCGATGTGCGGTTGCACTGGGTGGCAAAGCATTTCCAAAGACATGTGAAAAATTGACACCGGCTTGATCAAACACAGGGCCTTTTTTTAAAACACAAGTTCGACCACCACCGCCTTCAGATCGAGTCCATTCGTCTAGTTCAAATTTTTGTCCGTCTGCCTGATCTGCTTGATCTGCCTGACGCTCAACCATGGTGATAATATTTTTTTGGACGGTTAATAAAATATTTTTAATAGCACTTAAATCTTGCATGCCTAATCTCCCTTTATCGATCAAGGGCGGACACGCGGGTCCGCCCCTACAACGTCATTCTTAGAAAATCCAATCCAATTAAAACAACGCTTCCACAAAATCTTCTGCTTCAAAGACTCTTAGGTCATCTATTTTTTCACCCACACCGATATATCTCACCGGCAATTTCAAATTCTTAGCCAAGGCAAATAAAATCCCGCCTTTGGCAGTCCCATCTAATTTGGTCAAAACCACCCCTGAGATATTCACAGCTTTCTTAAATTCAATAGCCTGAATCAACGCGTTTTGTCCCGTTGTCGCATCTAAAACTAACAAAGTTTCATGGGGGGCCGTAGGGTCAAATTTTTGCATTACTCGCATAATTTTATTGAGCTCGTTCATCAGGTTAATTTTGTTATGCAATCGTCCTGCCGTATCTGCAATGACAACATCGATCCCTTTGGCTCTAGCTTTTGTCATAGCGTCAAAGATTACAGACGCACTGTCTGCCCCATGTTCTTGAGATTGCGAAACCACTTCGATTTGATTTCTCTCACCCCAGACTTGTAATTGCTCGACGGCAGCCGCTCTAAAAGTATCTCCTGCTGCGAGTAACACTTTCTTGCCGTCTAACTGAAATCTTTTGGCAAGTTTCCCAACAGTCGTTGTTTTTCCAGCGCCATTAATACCGACCATTAAGATCACATAAGGTTTTTTATCAGGATTTATAACCAACGGAATTTCGACCGGTTTTAATAAGTTATTTAACTTATTTTTTAATTCTTCTATCAGGGCCTCTGGATTTTTTAATATTTTTCTTTCTGACTGCTCCGTTAAGCTGTCAATTATTTCTGTCGTTGCCTCAACGCCGACATCGGCTGATAACAAGATTGTTTCAATCTCTTCGAGTAATTCTTGGTCAATTTCTTTTTTACCCAAAATTACTCTTGAAAGAGAGGCTCCGACGGCTTGTCTTGTTTTAGTTAAGCCTTCTTTAAGTCGCGTAAACCAAGAACCTGTTTTTTCTGTTTGATCTGTTTGATCTGTTTGATCTGTTTGATCTGTTTGATCTTCAGGTTTCTCACCTTCTGGCATTTTGTCTTTACTTTTACCGACTAATCGTGAAAATAGCCCCACTTTGGCAATACCCCTGTCCCTGAATCCAAAAAAGCGGGGCATTTTATAAGGACCCCCTTCTGAATGACAGCGTTAACAGACTCCACCGATCAAAATAGCCCTGAGATCCCAAGAGAAATTCCAGCAGAGATCTCTGTAGAAATCTCTCCTGCTAAAAAAGCCCTGCTGGATCAAATTAAATCCATGCGTGAAATGTTTGATAAAGCCCATGAAACTTCTCAAAAAGCCCAAGATAATTTTGATGCAGTCAAACAAGAGATGTATCACATTGAATTTTCTTCAGACGAAGAAGTCGTCAAAATCAAAGCGGCCGCGGATGTCGAGATTTATCAAATCCAGCAGGATCTTGAAAGCTATAAAAGAGAGATAGAGACCCAAGTTCATCAGCTAAGAGATCAGATCTCTCGGGTTTATCACCATGCCCCAGCTATTGATCCAACTATTAACCCAATGACTAATGAGGCTGTTGCTTCATATAAGTCTGATGATCAATCTCAGGACGATCAAAATTTTAATGCCTGATCTAAATCCGCTTTGAGATCTTCAATATTTTCAATCCCAACAGAAATTCTCACAAAGCTGTCCAAGATTCCTAGCTGTGCCCGAATCTCTGGAGGCACAGACGCATGGGTCATAATCGCTGGATGGTCCACCAGGCTTTCTACCCCACCCAAGCTTTCAGCTAGAACAAACACTCGACAATTTTCTAGAAATCTTACCGTCCCTGCCAAATCAGATTTCAACACAATTGAAATCATGCCACCGGGTAATTTCATTTGTTTTTGAGCCAAATCAAATTGTTCAAAAGATCTTAAACCCGGATAAATAACGCGTTCTATTTTGGGGTGTGTTTCTAAAAACTCAGCCAGCGCTTTCGCGTTTTGACTATGCCGTTCCATTCTGATTGGCAAAGTCTTCAAACCTCTCAAAGCTAAAAAACTATCAAATGGACTTAAAATTGACCCAATCGCATTTTGTAAAAATCCTAATTTTTCAGCCAACTCAGGATTTTTTGTGACAGCCACACCACCAATCATGTCTGAATGGCCATTTAAATATTTGGTCACTGAGTGCATCACAATGCTAAAACCCAACTCTAAGGGCTGCTGAATACAGGGCGTCGCAAATGTATTATCTGCGACGGAGATTAAATTATGTTTCTTAGCAAACTTTGAGACATGATCTAAATCCGTCAGTTTCATCATGGGATTAGTAGGGGACTCAACCCAGATCATCTTTGTATTAGGTCTCAAAGCGGCTTCAAGAGCACCCGGCTGATTCATATCGACAAAACTAAAATTTAACCCCTGAGAACGCGCTCTGACTTTTTCAAATAATCGATACGTCCCACCATACAAATCATCCACAGCAATCACATGATCCCCATGATTTAATAACTCTAAGATTGTCCCTATCGCAGCCAGTCCAGACGCAAATGCAAACCCATGGGTCCCACGTTCTAGAACAGCCATGCATCGTTCGAATGCCATCCGAGTTGGATTTTGTGATCGGGAATATTCATAGCCCTGATGCTTTCCAGGTGAAGATTGGACATACGTCGACGTTGCATAAATCGGCTGCATCACAGCACCCGTTGAGGGGTCTGGAGATTGACCGCCATGAATCGCGTCGGTTTCAAAATGGTAGGGGGATGGGGAAGACATCAAAACAGTTCCTTTTTAAATTAAAAAATTTAATAAAATAAAATAAAAAAATTAAATAAATTTATGTTCCTGCATCCACTTATCATCGACAAACTTGGACAGATAATTCCGAATCGAATCTGGCAATAACACCAAACATTTTTGGCCTGGTTTTAAATTTTTAGCGGCTTCTAATGCGGCACACATCGCTGCGCCAGAACTACCCCCCACCAATAAACCTTCTTCGCGGATTAATCTTCGAGCCATTAATAAAGACGCTTTGTCTTCTGTTTTTATATATCGATTAATTAACTTGTTATCTAAGACCTCTGGGAAAAAATCATAGCCAATCCCTTCGACTTGATAAGACGAAATAAAATCCCCACCGCCCAAAATAGACCCCATAGGATCGGCACCAATAATCTGAATATGGGGAATCACTTCTTTTAATCTTTTAGCGACACCCGTAATAGTCCCACCCGTCCCAGCACCCATGACGACCATATGAAGATCCTGTCCAAAATCTTTCAAAATCTCTTCGGCTGTTCCGTGATAATGCGCGCCAGGATTAGACGGATTGCTGTACTGATCCAAAATATGAGAGTTAGGCATGGACTGGTTTAATCTTTTCGCCAAAGAAATATGGGAGTCATAAGCATCCCAAGCCGCTTCTGTCGGCGTTCTATAAATCTTGGCACCCAAGGCTTCTAGGACGACTTGTTTTTCACGACTCATTTTTTCAGGCATGGTAATAACAACGTTATAACCCTTCACGGCTCCCGCTAAAGCTAAGCCGATGCCTGTATTCCCAGAAGTGGGTTCAATCAAAGTATCACCCGGCTTGATTCGACCTGATTTCTCAGCATCTTCGATCATTTGATAAGCAATTCGATCTTTGATGGATCCGCCAGGATTAAAATATTCACACTTGGCATAGAGCTCACAGGCTAAGTCAGACCCAACCCGATTTAATTTGACCACTGGCGTATTGCCAATGGTTTGTAAAATATTTTCAAAGATCATCCGTAACTCCTAAGCCCAGCCAAAATAAAAAAGCACGGCACTATGGCAAAAAAAAGTACTTTTTTCATGCTTATTTTTTTCTTATTTTTTCTATTTTTTTACTGAATAGCCCATTTCGAAAATTCATAATTCTCGAATGGGCTCTATTTTCATTTAAGCGACATATATGCGCCAAAATCAAAATATATGCGCCAAATTTTCTCTTTTAATCCCTTCTCAATTTGCTATTAAACGCAATCGGCGAGGGGTATTTCATAACGACGACATAAGACGACACAATAAAAGTAATAATAGAAACCGCTTCGATGCTGATATACGCCTTTTGAGTAATCAAAGTACTCGAAAAAGCGAGAAACCCTACTAATAAAGAAAACTCTGACGCCTGGCCTAATCTCATGCCAATTTCCCATGCTGTGCTTTTATTTTCGTCAATATTGCGATGTAAAAATCTATATACAACTGGCTTTAAAATAATCATCAAACCCGCCAAAACTAACACGGGTAAAAGCACGCCCGGGAGTAATCTAAAATTAAATCCAGCCCCGACCGTAAAGAAAAAGACAATTAAGAAAAAATCTCTTAAGGGCTTTAAATTTTCAGCGATATATTGGGAAATTGGCGAAGAAGCCAAAGCAACCCCAGCAATAAACGCTCCAATTTCTTGAGATAAACCAAAGGTCCCAGCCACTTCAGAAAAAGCCAAACACCAGCCAATTGGGACTAAAAATACATATTCTTTAATACGATCAAATTTTCTAAATAATCGATGCAGTACAAATTTCTCAGCGTAATAGGCCACGAGAATCAAGATAGGCACCGCAATTAAAGTTTTGACCACCATCCAGATATCAAAATTTCCTGTCCCTGGTTTCCATAGATTTAAAACCAATAAAACCACAATCGCGATGACGTCTTGTAATAACAAAACAGAAACAACCACTCGACCAATATGCTGATGATGTAACACCGTCGTCGGTAAAAGTTTCAAACCAATAATGGTCGACGAAAACATCATGGAGACGCCAATGATGACTGAATCTTCCCAGTTAAAACCAAAGAGTTTAAAAACAGAAATTCCAACCGCTGCAAAGACCACCGAAGAAACAAGAGTGACTGCCATCGCCCCATGGAGCATTTTGATTAAACTTTTGGGCTGCAAATGCAGACCTAACAAAAATAATAAAAACATAATCCCGACATTAGATATTTCTTGAATGGTCTGAGACGCTGGGATTAATTTCAGCCCATAGGGCCCAACTATTAAACCTAAAACAATATAAGCCACCAACATGGACTGACGCGTAAACAAAGCCAGCGTCGCTAAAACAGACGCGCCGAAAAAAATCAAAAAGAAGGCAAAAGTGATGCTGTCATTCATTGATAAAAACATGGCCTTAAATAAGACGGGCGGGCATTATAGCCACCCCCCCGCTGCATTCACAGGAAATTTTTATGCCTCAAAATTCAGAATCTATAGAACTAAAAAAAGATTTAAAAAAATCACTACAGACAGAAGTTTCGCGCCTTGGTATTAATTCTATTGAGCGACATATTTTTCTTTGTGCGGATCAATCCAATCCTAAGTGCTGTAGCAAATCAGAAGGATTACTTAGCTGGGATTATCTAAAACAAAGATTACAAGAGCTCAATCTCTCTGCGCCTGGATTAGGGATTCCACCCAATTCTGGCTTTCCTGTTTTTAGAACCAAGGCCAATTGTTTGCGCGTCTGTCAGCAGGGTCCCATCGCCGTGGTTTACCCAGAAGGCGTCTGGTATCACTCGTGTAGCCCAGAGGTTCTAGAAGAAATTATTCAAAAACATTTGATTAAAGGTGAGCCTGTTTTGGATTATGTTTTTTATCCAGAGTGATTTTTTGATCAAAAAAATAAGGGCGAATACAAGATTCGCCCCTACAAAAAACAAAAAATTAATACCCTAAAATTCTAAGCCGGCTCTAGCACCCGCTCTGTTTTGTCAAACGTTCTTTCGACTCTGTCTGGCAAAGTAACATTGAGCTCTAAAATTTGACGCTCGCCTTTTTGGGCAAATTCCACGACGACTTGTTCACGATTCACATGAACATACTTCGCAATCACTTCCATGATTTCTTGTTGGAGTCTTGGCAAATAATCAGGATCTTGACGACTGGCAGATAAAATCACTTGCAAGCGATCTTTCGCGACAGACGCTGATGTTTTTGGCGGGCTTTTGAAAATTTTTTGTAACCAGTTCATACCGCTCTCCTCTTACCAAATAATTTCTGTAACAAGCCTCTTTTTTCGACGGTCATAAATCGATGCGGTTTTGCCTCTCCTAAGAAACGATCCACGGCGTCTAAATAAGCCTGACCTGCGTCAGATTCTTTATCTAAACTAACCGGCACGCCTGAATTAGAAGCTTTCAGAACAGATTTAGATTCAGGAATAATGCCTAACAAGGGAATAGACAAAATCTCTTGAACATCATCCACGCTAAGCATTTCGCCTTTTTCTACGCGTTCTGGCGAATATCTTGTCAATAATAAATATTCTTTGACGGGCTCTTTGCCTTCTTCAGCGCGTTTGGTCTTACTGGCCAAGACACCCAAAATGCGATCAGAATCTCGAACGCTCGAAACTTCTGGATTAGTAACCACAATCGCTTCATCCGCAAAATACATCGCTAATAAAGCACCGCGTTCAATCCCTGCGGGAGAATCACACAAAATAAAATCAAATGTTTTGGCTAATTCATTCAAGACAGTCTCGACGCCTTCTTTGGTCAACGCATCTTTATCTCGAGTTTGAGAGGCCGGTAGAATATAAAGATTATCCACACGCTTATCTTTAATTAGAGTCTGAGCAATATTAGCCTCACCATGGATGACATTAATTAAGTCATAAACCACGCGTCGTTCGCAGCCCATGATTAAATCAAGATTTCTGAGACCCACATCAAAATCAATAATGACAGTCTTATGACCTTTAAGCGCCAACGCAGTACCGAGTGCAGCGCTGCTAGTCGTCTTACCGACCCCTCCTTTCCCAGAGGTGACTACGATAATCTTTGCCATGTTTTACTTTCCCTAGCGATTATTAATAAAAAAACGGGCGGCATTATAGAGAGCCGATACACAACTGCCCATCTTGGAGATAGAGCTGTTTATAAAAATCATCATCGTCCGGACGGACGTCTTCGAACACTTTGTAATGCCCAGCAATCGCGACTAAATCCGCTTGCAACTTGTGACAAAAAACTCGGGCTTTTACATCGCCATTGATCCCAGCTAGAGCACGTCCACGCAACGTTCCATACACATGAATATTGCCATCGGCCAATAATTCAGCCCCAGGACTCACCGAAGAAACCACAACCAAATCTCCGCCCTGGGCATACACTTGCTGACCCGAACGAATCGGCGAAGTAATTAATGTCGTCCCTGTCTTACGATTTGAATTAGGAATTTCTTTAGGGGTTTCATCAGGATTAGGACGAGTGGTTTCACAGGTCACAGTTTTTTTATTGGCCAAACTGGGCTGAGCTTTGTCCGCTTGATTATTAGGCTCAATCATCACGGCGAACCCGGCTATTTGGGCTTTTTGATGGGCTTCTGCTGAACCGCCTCTCACACCGACCGGAATTAATTTATGCGAACGCATGACTTGATTAAACACATCAAAATTCACCTGGCCTTGTAAAGCAGAAGGCAATTTTGAAAGATCAATGACGACGGGTGCATAGTGAAAAAACTTAGGCGCTAATCTGATTTTTTCTGAAAGCTCGCGATCTAATTTTTGCGGATCGCATTCTAATAATTGCAAAACACTGAGGGTGAACAAACTGCCTTTGAGTACAAATGCAGGCTCTATTTTGATAACTTGTTCCACGACAACTTTCTCCCAAAAGATTTTGCAAAAAATGTAAAGGCGCTTTCAAAAAACCCCTTTCAAAAAAGGAGCCGCTTTATAAAGGTCTTTCCCCGTATTTTCAAGCTGAGGGAATGATTAAACCTTAACCATGAACCCTAGCCATGAGATGACAAATCTTTTTCAATTCTCAATAATCCGCCGCCCTGCTCTCACCTAACATTAAAAATTCTTATGGCTTCTTTTATTTTTAAGCTTTTTTTAGCCCTACGTGCTGTGATTTTTTATCTGGTCATGGCCATCACTATTTTGATTGGCGTGAGCCTAGTTTTTATCACCTGGCCCCTGCCCTTTAGCCGGGGAAGATTTCAAGTGATCAAAATTTGGTCCCGATTCATGGCGCTCACGGGCAAATATATTTGTGGCTTAGCGTATGAAATCCAAGGCCTAGAAAATTTATCTAATCCACCTTTTATTGTTTTTAGTAAACATCAATCCGCTTGGGAGACCATTTGTTTCTCAGGAATATTCCCACCCAATTGTTTTATTACTAAAAAAGAACTGACTTATATTCCTATTTTTGGCTGGGCTTTTGGGCTGTCAAAACATATTCCCATTGATAGATCTCAAGGCCGAAAAGCCATTCAAAAAATTTCAGAACAGGGTCTAAAAAGACTTAAAGAAAACATCAGCATTATTTTATTTCCCGAAGGCACTCGCGTGCCGCCTTTTGAGAATCCAGAGTTTCATAAAGGCGGATCGCTCTTAGTTAAATCAACAGGAAGTCCGATTATTTGCGTCGCTCATAACGCAGGACATTTTTGGAAAAGAAATTCTTTTTTAAAAACACCCGGCAAAATTATTGTAAAGATCAGCCCGCCCATGCAGACAACGGGTCTATCTATCAAAGAAATAAATCAAATGGCCTACGACTGGATTTGTCAGGCGATGGCTGAAATAGAAAATAAATAAAATTTAAAAAATTAAAGAGAAAAAAATGGCTGTTGAAAAATTTAATCTAATCCTCGATCACACAAAATCGTTAGGTCCCAAATTAATTCACTTAGCTTTTAAAAAAGAAGATGGGCAAGATTTTAATTTTATTCCGGGCCAATTTATTACTTTTTTACTTACTAATTCAGAAGGCCAGCTTAAACGCCGAAGTTATTCGATCTCCAGTATTCCCAATCCAAATAATCAAACAGCTCTCATAGAAATCGCTGTCTCTTATGTAGATGGCGGCATCGCCTCTGAGATTTTATTTAATTTAAAACCTGACGAATCTTTACCCGCCATGGGGCCTGCCGGTCGACTGGTCATGCAAGAAGACAATGCAAAAAGATATTTATTAATTGGAACCGGGACGGGCATTGCGCCTTATCGATCCATGTTGCCTGAAATATCTAAACGCATGTCTGCGAATCCAGATTTTGAAGTCGTTATGTTACTCGGCGTTCAATACAGAGCTGACTTGCTCTATCTCGAGGATTTTTTAAATTTTTCTAAAACACACCCCAGATTTATTTTGAGAGCCCAGCTCTCCAGAGAAGATTTAAATCAAGCCAAATCTTATGAACATAAAGGCTATGTCCAGACAGCTTTTGATCAGTTAAATCTCAATCCATCTTCTGACATTATTTTTCTATGCGGTAATCCCAACATGATTGATAACGCTTTTATGGAATTACAAACCCTGGGCTTTGAATCAGGGTCTATCAAACGCGAAAAATACATCTCATCCAATTAAACCAAGGTGTTCCTAGCGTTATAAAAACACCTGGGTATAATCGCGCCCCGCCAGGTGGGTTAAGCGGGAGTTCTTTCCCATGGAGATATCCAAAAATATTTTCATGTTTATCTTGAAAAAAAAGAAACTCCGACTAATTTCCGCCGGGTTCGATTTAACACTAGGGAGTAAATATATGAGAACACTTACTGCGTTAGCCGTTGCTGCCGCGTTATCTTTTGGCGTCACTGCCGCTTATGCAAGCCAGAGCGAAGGTGGATTTTCCATCGGCGTGAAGGGTGGTTATAACGATATGTCTGTACCAACAGCTAGCCAAACTTATACAGACATCTTCAACGGAGACACGGTCAATGTGTCTGAAAAGAAAGATAAATACATGGCTGATATTCATGTCGCTTATCTTTGGCCCGTTGCTGATACTTTCCAATTAGGTGGCCAATTGGGTTATTCCTATTATGGAAAATATAAAACAACTGTAACAGAAGGCTCTGACTCGACAGAAGCTACTGCCAAATTCTTTGACCCTAATTTACAGTTAGTGGGCCAATGGAATATCCAACAATGGTTCCTCCAAGCACGCGCAGGGGTTGGTTATTTCAAACCTACAGTCTCTAATGGCTCTGATAACGATGTAACTTATGAGACGAAGAGCACCTGGGACCCTGTAGCAGGCATTTCTGGCGGTTACTTCTTCACCGACAACTTCTCAGCTGAAGTTTTCTATGATCACGTCTTTGGCACAAATTATAATTCTGCTTCTAATTTGAACAGCGATACTAGCAACAAGCCACCGACCATGAACTCCGCTGGTATTGGTATCACTTACAGCTTCTAATTTTTATAAAATTAAAGCTCAAAGTTTTATCAAGACTTTAAAAAGCCACCTTCGGGTGGTTTTTTATTGGCTTATATTTTTATATTAAGCATTAAATATATTTTTAAATCTGCTGGAAATAAGTTGACCCAATAATCAATATTCTTAAAATCGTCCCCGGTTTTCTAACAAACCAAAATTTAACTAATAAAAATTACCGAGGGATCACGATGAAATTATCTAATCTTTTAGTTGCAGCCGCTGCACTCTCTTCTTTATCAGCTTTATCCACCGCTGCTTTCGCAGACGACGTTACTTCCACTAACAATAGCCAAATCTATGTTGGTGCTGAAGGTGGTTTAGCCGATGCTGGTTTTGACTTAGACAAGTTTTACAAAAGCTATATTCCAAGCGATTTAACTGGAACCGATTTGACCAGCGTTTCCTACAAACGCAAAAGCTACAACCTTTATGGCAACTTGCATGTAGGCATGTTGTTCCCAGTCGCCGATGATATTTCTGTTGGCGGTCAATTGGGTTATGACAAATTTGGCAACCAACAAGTTAAATTGTCTGCCACCAATTATTCCAATGTTTCTGACAGCTCCAAAGAATCAGAAAAAATCTCTGACTTGAATGCTGAATTAGTCGTTCAAGGCGTTTACAACAAATTCTTCGGTAACGTCCATGGCGGTATGGGTTATTTCATGATTGATAATTCTGGCGAAGTTAAAAACTTCTCCTCAGGCGTTGTTCCTGCTTCTGCAGCTAACACCACTGGCGCACCTCAAAACAAAAACAGCTTGCGTCCAATCGCTGGCGTTGAATTTGGCTACAGCTTTACTGACCACGTTCAAGGGTATGTTGATTACAACCATGTGTTTGGAACCAACACACACGGCGACTTCAGCAACAAAGTACCTAACATCAATACCTTGGGTGTTGGCGTTAACTACGTGTTCTAAGCTTAAATTCTAAGTTTTAAGTTTTTTAAAAAGCCCCACCCTGATGGGGCTTTTTTTTTGAATTTACCCCAGACCTTCTGTAGCCTTCCCTTCTTTTCAAAACACAGCTATTGGCCATTTATGCTCCCCCTCTCACTCTATATTCATTTCCCCTGGTGCGTCCAAAAATGTCCGTACTGTGACTTTAATTCCCATGCCATTAAAAATTCTGGCGTCCCCGAAGAAATTTATATCGACCGATTGATCTTAGATTTTGAACAAGATTTACCACTTATCTTGGACAGAGATCGCCCTCTGATTTCTATTTTTATGGGTGGTGGTACGCCCAGCTTATTTTCCCCAAAGGCTTTATCAAGATTATTAAAACATATTGAATCCAGACTGAAATTTTCTAGCACCATAGAAATCACGCTGGAAGCCAATCCAGGGACTATCGAGCGCGGAAAATTTCAAGAATATTTTGATATCGGAATCAACAGGATTTCTTTGGGCGTCCAAAGTTTTAATAATAACCATCTTAAAAAATTAGGCCGTATCCATGGATCAATGGAAGCCTGCCGAGCCATCGAAGAAATTTACCAGGCTGGGTTTAATACTTTTAATTTAGACCTCATGCATGGTTTACCTAATCAAACCCCCGAAGAAGCTTTTGAAGATTTAAAACAGGCATTAAGTTTTGATCCACCGCATCTTTCTTGGTATCAGCTAACTCTGGAACCTAATACTTTGTTTTATGCCAAACCGCCTGTTTTACCATCAGAAGAAATATTAGAAATCATTGAAACTAAGGGTCTAGATTTATTAAAAAATAAAAATTTAACTCGCTATGAAATCTCAGCTTATTCAAAACAAAATCATGAAAGCCAACACAATAAAAATTACTGGGAATTCGGCGATTATTTGGGCATTGGCGCAGGGGCTCATGGAAAGCTTTCAGATCCTATTAAACAAATTATTGTAAGAACCACTAAGAAAAAACACCCAAAAGATTATTTAGAGTGCTCTCAAAATTTGCTTCAAGAATCTCGAGAAATTCCAGAATCTGAAAGACCGTTTGAGTTTTTATTAAACACTCTGAGATTAATAAACGGCGTTGAAAATAATTTATTTTTACCCCGAACTTTTTTGCCCATTCAAACTATTTCAAACCCAATCAATCTATTACGAGAACAAGGGCTAATTCAGCCGGATAAACTAGCTACAACGCCCTTGGGACTTAGATATTTAAATAGTGTTCTGGAGAAGTTTTTGTCTTTAAGTAAGGACTAGAAAAAACTTGATACCTATACACGCAAATGCTAGCATATTTAATAATTTGCTAGCATTTATTAAAACAGAAAACAAAATGGCTAATCTCAGCATTAGAAAACTTAATGACAACATTTATCAAAAACTAAGATCTAGAGCCATCTCTCACAAAGTATCCATGGAAGAAGAAGCTCGGCAAATCTTATCTAAAGCCATTGATGACGATCTCAGTATTTTTGATGTTTTTTCAAAATATTTTGGTCAAAAAAACGGTGTTGACCTGATATTACCGCCTCAAAATACCCCCCATAGCCCCATTAATTTTTCTGAGTAATTTTCTCATGATCATCCTAGATACCAATGTCATCTCTGAACTAATGAAAGAAACTCCGAATCCTTTAGTCATCCAATGGATTAAGACCCAAGAAAAATCCAACATTGCGATCACAACTATCACCATTGCCGAAATTACTTACGGTCTTCAAGCACTTCCCTCAGGGTTGCGCCAACGGACTCTTGAAAATGCTTTTCAAAAAACCATTGAGCTTTTGTTCTCAGAAAGAATGCTAGGTTTTGACCAGAAAGCGGCTGAAATTTATGGACACCTCATGGCTCATAGAAAAAAAATGGGGTCCCCCATGGGCATTTGCGACGGCCAAATTGCAGCCATCGCTTTGGCGCATCAAACGGACCTTGCAACACGCAATGTCCGAGATTTTATTGAATGCCACTTAGAAATGATTAACCCGTTCTCAGACTGCTCAAAAAACTCTGAATAATCTGATAATGATCATCATGCATTTGATCTTCGATTTGATTTAACTCAGACAATTTCCACCATTGGGCTAATAAAGCATCATCATTGGCTTTGACCTCAGGGCATTCAGATAGTTCTAAATTAATTAATCCGGCATGGGTAATCACCCGGCCTACTTGGCAGCGCTCGGGGTGATCAAATAATTTCATTTGGACTAATGATTGTTTTAATAAAAACGGCGAAATCTTAATTTGAGTTTCTTCTATTAATTCTCGAAACAAACCTTGCTCTGTTCTTTCTGTCACTTCTAGAAATCCACCCGGTGTCGCCCATAAATTTTTACCGGGCGGGTACTTTCTTTTGACTAACAAAATATGCTCTTGGCAAATCACCACAGCGTCTGTTGTCACAAAAATTGGCGGATAGGGGGTATGTGCCCAGGCTTTTTTGTAATTTAAAATTAAATCATATTCTTCTTGGAGTCTTAGATATTCAGGCCGTGTTTGAGCATTTTCTAAATAATTTTTTAAAAATAATTGTGTAGGTTTTGGCAGAGAATCTAAATCTGTCCGACCGTCTATAAAATAAATCTGACGAATGCCCGTACTGTTTAGATTTTTAAAATTAGAAATAAAAATCCGACCGTACTCTGGGAATAATTTTAAGTAATAAGTTGAGTGATCTTTCTCAAAACCCACGATGGCGACTGATTGGCCTGATTTTAAATTTTTATGAATAGAATTTTTGACATCCTGTATCCAAAGTAAATCGTCATAGAGATAATCTTTTAAGCCCTCGAAAAAAATACGACTAGATAAATTTGTCTGATGTTCTTGATCATAAGTTTTTAGATTATTTTTTAATAAATCTAATCTTTCTTCATAGATCCAAGGATTTCGAATATTGCGCGCACGATGGGCCGAGCCAATCAAAATTAATAATTTCTCACAAGATTTCAGCGCTTCAACAATGGAATACAAATGTCCCAGATGAAACGGCTGAAAGCGGCCAATAAAAACCCCCAGATCAAAATTATATTTTTTTGAATTCTTGAGATCGCTCATGGATAACACCCCCTGTTTTAGACCCATAAATAAAAGATCGGCATGATATCAGACTCTAATCTAATCTTGACTTCCCGCTTACCAACTCTTAGCTTCCCACCTGCCGCCTGCGGGGTTCGATTGTTGAGATGATCTCGAGCTAATACTTTAAAACCTCGGGGTTCAGCCAAGTTTCAGGAGTGCATGCCAGCTTTAAGCCGGAAGCCCGAAGAAACTTTTAGAATCCCACCTAGTCCTCCCAGTTCGAGGATACGAAACATAGGCCTGGCGGGCGGCACTTCTTTTGTTTTTATCTTAAAGAGATTGTTTTGAACAAAAACCAGCTTCGTGAAATCTTAAAAACCAAACGCCAAGCGCTTTCTGATCAAGATTTAAAAAACTCAGCTCAAGCCATCATGAAAATTCTTTTAGAATCTGATTATTGGCAAAAAAAACAAAATCAAATTCAAACTATCGCTGTTTATCAAGCTATTCAGGGCGAACTCTCTTTAGAACCCCTGATTAAAAAATTTTGGGAATTTAATAAAAAAATCTATTTACCCGTGATTAGCCCTAACTCAAAAATTTTAAAATTCGCACGTTATTTACCTAATACAGCTTTTCAGAAAAATTCTTTTGGCATCCCTGAACCCCTTTCTCAAGAATTTTTAGCGCCAGAAAATTTAAATTTAGTTTTAACGCCACTATTGGCTTTTGACACTCAAGGCCATCGATTGGGGATGGGTGGCGGTTATTACGATGCGACTTTTGCTCAAAAATCATCTCAGACGGATTTAATTGGCTGCGCTTATGAATTTCAGAAAATTAATCAGTTACCTTCAGAACCCTGGGATATCTTGCTTCAAGCCATTATCACCGAGCATTTTTTCATAGAGCCTTAATATTCATCAGCTAAGTTTATCAGCATGAATTTTTCTACTGGTATAACACTATGTTTAATACGCCCTATGATCTGTACCACTTTATTCACAGACTTAAAAGAGAAGCTGATGACCTAACTAGTCGTCCTGGCCTAGCAGGTGCCACTCTTTTTGAAAATTATCAAAAAATATTGGAACTATTTCTATCTTTTGAAACACGTCACTCAGCCTTATTAAAATCCCCCTCTCTTTTTGAGGGAATCAACTTAGGCCGCACGGCTAAAGATCAAATTGATACAGCCTGGCATGTGTTTTTTGAAAATAAAACAGTCACTAAAGCTAGATTTTTTCGAAAAGATATTACCTATGAATTTAAAACGATTGCTCACCCATTCGATCTATTTGCTGCCACACGGCTTTATCTGCTCTTGGAAGGCACTATGGGCTTTGGGACACCCCTTGAAAAAAATAACCTGCTTAAAGATATCCCAGATCTCCTATTGAATCGGCTAGTCAAATCAGTCCATCACAAACATGATCGCATTGAAAAAGCCCTTACAGAACATGCGTTTTGCAAAAGCCGCGCTGAAGTGCGTGAATATCTTGCGACGATCCAACAACTCAAAACAGCTTTCTCGAAGGGCGAAGCAGCACCAGCAGGACACGGTTCAATTTTTTTCGACATCATAGAAATAGATTCCTTCAGCTCACCCGTTGGCTTTTCGCCTGTTTCTTCCACCCCCATGTACACAGCAACAACAGCACTCACAGCCGTCGCTTCAGTAGATGCAGTGGCAACAGAAGACCCTCCGTTTGTCTGTGGTGGTTCCGGAGGTGGTAGTTCTGGCCTTGGTTAATTCCAGCTATTTACAATACTGATGGGTACACACCTGAAGCTGATACTGGGCTAACTGGTGCTGGTACTGGTGTTGAACTTCTTCTGTCTGGAGGAATGCCTAAGCCTTCTTCGATGTTCGTTCCATCTTGAAGTTCGAAATACTCATCACCTGATGGCGTGCGGAATGTAGTGCTGCCAGAGAGCACTCCCGATGCTGCACGGTGTTGCTCTTGAGGTACAACGCCTACACCGCCGTATTGGCCTCCGTTTCCGAAAGATTGGAGTCTATGCCGACGATTGAAACATGCGGCTATTCTCGTACAAGGCTTAGATTCTTGCGGAAGATCAGTGCTTTGATAATTAGCTCGGAACCAAAGTGCTAAACACAAACTTCCTGCAACGGCATTTCCAACAATACCCCCTATCGCGACGCCATAAGGACTGTGCATTACCTTGACGCCCAGCTCATAAGAAAGAAGGAGTCCGACCAGCCCCATTCCAAACAGGCTGGCGAACATGGGATTAAGGGTTACTTTAGTTAACCCCTGATACGCACTCGCCGCCCCGTAACGAAGACCATCGAAGACCTGTCCTACAACCACTAAACTCATAATGGGCAGCAACCAATCATGAACAAAAGGACTGCTCAAGGCTTCAGCGCCTAAAAATAATTGAGCCACTGGGTTAGCAATAAAAGGCGTGATGCCACACCAAGCAACTGCCCAGATCAACGAAAGCATCATGCTGATGTTCCCCAGACGATACGCAGCAGAAAAATCTTTAGCCCCTACCATAGTTCCTATTAATTGAACCCCGGCATTCCCAAAACTCTGCGTCACGGTAAAAACCAAATTACTCACTGTACTCACAGCACTTGCGACTGTGACAGCGTCTTTGTTAATCCAACTATAAAAACCGGTACCAAAAAAAGCAGAAGACCATTCAACGCCTAAGCGTCCAATCAAAGGAAGGCCTGTGCATAAAAACTCTTTCATCATGGAACCTGGAGGGAGTTTGTAACTTAAATCTTCCCGCTCCTTGGAAATTAAAAATTGACGAAGCTCATCAACCTCTGAAGAGGACAACATCAGTGTTTTAAAATCAGCGATGGGGAGTACGTTATTCCCTTCTTGTACGTCAACATGAATGCTACTCACTCCCATGTTCACTGGATTCACTGGGCTCTCTGAGTCCACTTCCTGCTCCATTATCTCGGAAAAAATGCTTTTTAGGCTCTTTGTTTTTAAATCCTGTTGTGATTCCCTCAGAAAGTCCTGCAAGGCCGAAAAATCCCTTGATTCAAATTTTGAAAATGGGAATTTTAAAAATTCACTCCTTAATTTACGACTTTTAGCGTCTTCAAGTTTAAATCGAAAAAGACCTGAGAGTTTTATTTCCCCAACATTTAAGTCCTTCCCAGAGACTTTTAAAACGGGTGGGGTTTTCTTAAATGCAATAAGCAGACTAAAAGCAATCGCGTTAAACCAAATACGAACTGCCCCTGCAATCGCTAACCCTTCAAGGCCTAGCTCAGGGAGGCCCATTTTGCCCATGCTCAAACCATAACTAAAAAACCACACCAAAGGCACGCTGCTAAGATTAAGCGCCGTCACCCAACCCCTTTGGTTAAACAAATTCAAATAAGGCCGAACTACTGCCCCATAAGCAAAAGCAGGCACACTGACAAGGTACCAACGCAAAAATTTTTGAGTCATTGAAGTAATGAGCTTATTTTCATGAAAAATATTTTCCAGGGCAAATCCTGAAAAATAAAAAGCTGCCACGGTGATGGCAGCAGAAACAAAGGCGTAATAAAGTCCTTGCCGCCCCATACGAAAAACGGCCTCTCGGGCCGTTTTCTTATCTTTTTCTGCTTGGGCCGCATGGATGGCCCCTAGCTTCTCGCCCATCAGGCCGTATAAGGCATTCATCGGCGCTGACAAAGCAGTCTGCGATAACTTATAAGTCATCACCCACTGATTGGCCGTTAACTCGTCCGGTCCCAAATGAGCCATATAGATCTGAGTTATTATGTCAGTCGCTGTTGACGCCAACATGCCCGCTACAATAGGCATTGCAGTCTTGATAACTCCACAGGTTTCCCCCCATCTGGAACTTTGTAAAACGGTTTGAGTAACGCTAGCCCCTGACATACGACTTTTCTCCTGTTATTTTTTAACCCATTAGAAAATACCGCGCAAAGTACTATAAAAACATCAAAGAAAGAACGCTAAAAGATAACAACTAAAAAATAATAAATTTAAATCAAGCGTGTTTTATGTTTTTATTTTTTCACATACGGGACATAGCCCGGTTGCCAAATTTTGGCATCAATCGCCGCAATGACTTCTTGTTCAAACATCGGTTTCGTTAAACCTGATCTCACTGCTTCCAAAGCCACATCTATCGCCACTTGGCATGAGACAGACCTAATTTGATCTAACGGCGGTAGTAAATTTTCTTCTGTGAATAATCCTGGTTGGCCTGAAACACCTAAATAAAACGGTCGGTTTTAAATTTTTAACCACATCGTAAAAATTAATGACCCCAGGCTGACGCAATGTCCAATTTTGATAAACCGCTTTTTTCTGAGCGAATGGAGCTTGAAAAGACAACAGAATATCTTGCAGTGCTCAGGAAAACCAGAACAACTGGCCTAACAACTAACCTAACAGACACTGTGAACTGTTACAGGGCTAACTGGCACGGGTGTTGAACTGCTTCTGTTTGCAGGAGGAGTGCTCAAGCCTTCTTCGATGCTCGTTCCATCTTGAAGTTTGAAATAATCCTTACCTGATGGCGTGCGGAATGTAGTGCTGCCAGAGAGCACCCCCGATGCCTCACGATGTTCTTCTGAAGGTACAACGCCTTCGCCTACACCGCCGTATTGGCCTCCGTTTCCGAAAGGTTGGAGCCTATGCCGACGATTGAAACATGCGGCTATTTTCGTACAAGGCTTAGATTCTTGCGGAAGATCAGTGCTTTGATAATTAGCTCGGAACCAAATGCCCAAACATAAACTCCCCGCAATAAAATTCCCCAAGATGGCTCCCGTCGCAACACCCTCAGGACTCTTCATCGCCTTCACACCCAAGCCATAAGAAAGACTCAGCCCAACCAAGCCCATTCCAAATAAACTAGAAAGCATGGGCTGAATAGTCTTTTTTGTGAGGCCTTGATAAGCACTCGCGGCAGCGTAGCGAAGCCCATCAAAGACTTGTGCCACAACCGTCAAGCTCATGATGGATGGCAACCAAGCGAGTACCAAAGGATTATTTACAGCGTCAGCCCCTAAAAATAACTTAGACACTGGATTAGCAATAAAAGGCGTGATAACACACCAAAGCGTCGCCCAAATAAGCGGAAGAATAATACTGATATTCCCCAGACGATAAGCTGCTTCAAAATTTTTGGCCCCCACCATGGTTCCCAATATTTGAACTCCAGCATTCCCTAAACTCTGTGTCACGGTAAAGATCAAGTTACTGAAAATGCTGACAGCACTCGCCACGGTCAGAGCCTCTGAGCTAATCAAATTATAAAAAGCACTTCCAAAAAAAGCAGAGGACCACTCCACCCCCAACCGTACACTTAAAGGCAGCCCTGTTTGTAACAGCTCTTTCATCATGTCCCAGGAGCCTGCTAATTTAAATTTAAACAGCCCTGAAAGCTTTATTTCTCCGATGTTTAGCTCTTTCCCAGAAACAGTTAAAACCGCTGGTGTTGTTTTACATAAAATAAGCGCTGTAGAAGCAATCGCGTTAAACCAAATACGACTAATCGCTGCCAACGCAAGTCCTTCAATGCCTAGTTTAGGAAACCCAAACCCACCCAGCCCGAACCCATAACCCAAGAGGACCATCAAAGGCACACTGGCATAATTAAAACTTGAGACCCAGCTTCTTTGGTTCAACACGCATAGATAAGGCCTGACCGCCGAACCGTAACTAAAGGCCAAAACACTCGGGAGATACCAACGTAAAAATCTTTGAGCCATTCCAGTAATAATGGCGTTTTCATGAAATAGCCTTCCCAACACAAACCCTGAAAAGTAGAAAGCTGTTGCCACGATCGAGGCAGAAGCTAAGGCGTAATACAGGCCTTGTTGCCCCATAAGAAAAACGGCCTCGCGGGCCGTTTGTCTATCTTCTTCTGTGGTGGCTGCATGAATGGCCCCCAATTTATTACCTAACAAGCCATATAAGGCGTTCATAGGCGCTGATAGCGCCGTCTGGAATAGTTTGTAAGTCATGGCCCACTGATTGGCGGTTAATTCATCTTTACCCAATCGCGCCATAAAAATCTGAGTCGCCATGTCAGCCGCTGTGGATGCCAACATGCTTGCCATAATGGGTCCTGCCGTTTTTATCACCTCACAAACTTCTGTTTTCTGTGCCTTGATTTTCAAGATGGTTTGAGTAAAACAAGTCCCTGACATATGACTTTTCTCCTGTGATTTCTTAGCCAATTAAAAAATACAGCGCAAAGTACTATAAAAATATTAAAGAAAGAACGCTAAAAAATAACAGCTAAAAAAATAATAAATTTAAATCAAGCAGGCTCTGTCAGGTCAAATCTCTTACGAATAAAATAAATCAGCCCAGACAAGACCAAAGCAATCGCGACCCCAACACATGATTCTAGAAATCGCGAAGAGGCATTCACCCAGGGACTGATATAAATACCTCCCACCTGACTCACCGCGAAAATAATGGCCACTGTGATACAGCTCAGACGATAGAGCGATAGTTTAAAGAACGCACAAATCATGACTGATAAAAGCATGCCAATAAAAAAAGATTCGTCGTGATAGCCCATGAAAGAAAAAACAATCCAAGAAATCAAAACGCCTATCAGAGTCCCCAAAACACGGTTTTTTGCATTGTTTAACATTTCTCGATAATTAACATGTCCAATAATCACCGCTGAGATCATGGCCCAGAGCCCACCAATCAAAGGGCTTCCAGCATGTAAATAATGAGAAATCCAAGCGCCCAATAAAAAACCAATCAAAGCTGTGACACTGGCTTCAAGCGCTGTGAGCAATTTAAAACGACGAATGATTTTTTTGAGCATTTTATTTTTCCTATTTCCCCCCTCTCTGTCCCTACAGGCTAGGGCCTTTCGGGCCTGTCTCTCCCGCAGGGGGAGAGACGATTCAAGCAATCAGCAGGGCCTAAAATTCGCCCCATTATTCTTTTATCTCTGTTTTTTCACATATGGGACATAATTGGGCCACCAAATTTTGGCATCAATCGCTGCAATGACTTCTTGTTCAGACATCGGTTTCGTTAAACCTGATCTCACTGCTTCCAAAGCAACATCGATAGCCACCTGGCGTGAGACAGACCGAATTTGATCTAACGGCGGTAGTAGATTTTCTTCTGAATTATTTTTAGCAGGCGATAAAGCTGCAAGCGCTTTCGCCGCGACCATAAACATGCTGTCCGTCACATGCTTGGCTTTGACCGCAATAATCCCCAAACCCATCCCCGGGAAAATATAAGAATTATTGGTCTGATCAATATGCCTAGATTTGCCATTAAACATCACATCAGGAAAGGGACTTCCCGTTCCCATAATCACACGACCGTCTGTCCACCGACACAAATCCTCAGGTTTTCCTTCACTGCGAGAAGTGGGATTAGAGAGTGGGAAAATAATGGGCCGTTGGGTCTTAGACGCCATGAGTTTCACGATTTCTTCTGTGAATAATCCTGGTTGGCCTGAGACGCCCAACAAGACCGTTGATTTTAAATTTTTCATGACATCGTAAAAATTAATTGTCCCAGGTTTTTGTAAGACCCAATTTTGATAAGCCGATTTTTTTTGAGCAAATGGGGCCTGAAAAGACAAAAGACCTGACATTTCTTCAGTTAATAACCCATGAGCATCAATAATAAAAAATCGCGCACGAGCCTCAGATTCAGACAAACCTGCAGCCATCATGGCTTGGGCCATTAAATTACTAATACCGCAACCGGCCGAACCTCCACCGACAACGACAATCAATTGATCTTGAATCTTACTTCCAATGGATTGAACCGCGGCCAAAAGCGTCCCTGTTGCCACAGCAGCTGTCCCCTGAATATCGTCATTGAATGTACAAAGTTGATCTCGGTATTTAGCCAAAATAGGGTTCGCATTTTGTTGAGCGAAATCTTCCCACTGCAATAAAACATGCGGGAATCTTTTTTTAATCGCTTTAACAAATAGGTCCACAAAATCTTCATATTCTTTGCCGCGGACACGCTCATGACGCCAACCCATATAAAGCGGATCTTTCAATAAATCCTGATTATTGGTCCCCGTATCAAGCAAAATAGGGAGTGTCTTAGCGGGATGAATTCCGGCACACGCGGTATAAAGCGCAAGTTTTCCAATGGGGATTCCCATTCCTCCCGCCCCTTGATCGCCCAAGCCTAGAATTCTTTCACCATCTGAAACGACGATGGCTTCCACCGCATCAAAACGAATATGGCTAAGAATTTCATCCAGATTGTCTTTGCAAACAGGGGTCAAATATAAGCCCCGAGGACGGCGATAAATATGACTAAAATTTTGGCAGGCCTCACCAACAACTGGCGTATAGACAATCGGCAGCATCTCTTGAATATGGTCAACTAACAGGCTGTAAAACAAAGTTTCGTTGGAGTCCTGTAATTCACGCAGATAAATATATTTTTCAATCGGCTTAGATTTGTTTTGGAAAGCTTGATAAGAGCGTTTCTTTTGAGTTTCTAAATCACTCACACCAAACGCTAACAGGCCATGTAAACCAAAAGCATGACGCTCATCCTCAGGAAAAGCTGAGCCTTTGTTTAAAATTGGATTGCGAACCAGATCAAAATCAGATTGATTTACTTCGTAATAGACATGCCCTACAGCGTCTCTTTTTTCCTGATGATGCATAAAAAAATATCCTGTTTAATCTGGTTAATAAAGAAGCTCCGGAGTAAATCAGGAAAAATTGATATCGCCAATAAAATCTAGTTTGATTCTTTATTCTGGAGATCGCGAAGGACGCGGATGGGGTTTCTGCTGATTAGATTGATTATTTGACCGGCCATTATATCGGCGAAACGGTCTAGACCCTGAATGAGAAGACCTTGGATTCTCACCCTGTCCTGCTTGTGAATTTTTAGAAACATTCACAAATCCATAAAGCAAAATACTGGAGACTAATAATCCCATGCCATACACAATCACAGTCTCACCCGTACTCATGAGGGCCCAAGCCGAATAAATCAAAGCCAGTACAGCAATACCAATATCAAAACGACGGCGCAGTAAATTTTGCTTTTGATCTTTGGCCAAGATCCACTGAGCTGCTGCGGTATATAAATAGGGCAAAAGGGATGCAAAGACGGCGAGTAAAATACAAACATTAAATTGATCAATCAGGCTATGGGACATTTGCATCAGCAATAAAACCGTAATTAACAAAGCCGAAATAGTTAAACCCAAATAAGGCGATCCATGATGATTTCTTCTCGCAAATAATTTAGGAAATAATCCATCATCCGCGGCTGCCATCGCGACTTGGCCTTGTAACATGACCCAGCCATTGAGCGCCCCAAAACAAGAGATCGCAGCCCCTGCTCCAATCAGATATAACCCCGTTTTCCCAAACATAATGTTGGCAGCATCTGCAAAAGGACTGGTTGATTTAGCTAAGACGGCCGCGGGAATCATCCCCATGATGACCAGTGAACTAAAGATATAAATAAACGCGCCAATCAATACACCAATCAAAGTTGCCAAAGGAATATTCCGCCTAGGATTTTCGACACTACTTTGAGGCACTGTCGCCGCTTCTAAGCCAATAAACGCCCAAAGGGTCAAGCTTGCTCCATGAGAAATCGCGACCCAGCTGGTTTCACCCGAAACATTTGTATCTTGAATGAGATAACTGGGATGAAAATAAAACCAACCCAATAAAATAATAATAATCAGGGGAATTAATTTAATCGTCGTTGAAATCAGCTGGAGTGTCCCAGCTCTCGCGATGCCAATAATATTCACAAAAGTTAAAACCCAAACAAATGCAATGGCGGTCCAAGTGGTTGCTTCCATGCTGGCCAAACTAGGAAAAAATACCCTGAGATAGCCGACTAAAGCTAATGCAATCGCAGCATTCCCAATCCAGAGCGCCGCCCAATAATGATAAGCTGTCTGGAATCCAATAAATTCACCAAAACCGGCTTTGGCATAGGCATAAGGCCCGCCCGTCTTGGGCACTAAGACACTCATACGAGCAAAAACTAAGGCTAAAACAATAGAACCTAAAGCTGTTAAAACCCAAGAATAAAGACTGATAGATCCAATCTGAGCTAAAGACGCAGGCAGTAGAAAAATCCCTGAACCAATCATGTTGCCAGCGACCAGCGCGATCAGCATCCAAAGGCCCAATTTCGCTGGGCGGCGAGAAGAAGACGAAGACATAGGTGTCCTTGAAAAAGTTAAGTGGTGAAAAAAAGGGGCGCATTGTTTCATTTTTTTCGCAGGGTTACCATGCCGGATTTTTTAGCTAGGGTTGAAGCTTTTCTAATTCTTTAAAATAAATTTCAAAATCTTTCTCAACCTGACTTTTGTCTTCTTCCCTCTGGACTTGGCGATCAGCCTCTTTTTGAACTGTTGCAAAATTTGCAACAGTTGCCATTTTCAAACATTGATTTGCGAGTCGATGACTTTACCTGCTGAACGAATGGCACTGACTTAAGGTCGGCAAGGCTTATCTTGCTTGAATTCCCCTCTCCAATATTGGAGAGGGCAAGCCACTGAAAGTGGCGCGGGAGAGGGATTTAAAAAACATCCCACTATTGCAAGTTCAGATAAATAGCTTCAAGAACAGCTGCTTTTTCTTTAAATACTTCATGATTACGTCATGATTTCAAAATCTAATGACGTGAAATCCCAAAGACTCTAAATGCTTTGTTCGATTTGAATCTCTTTTGGCATGTGATTCTTCCAGATGTTGACTGCCATCGAGTTCGATAATCAGATATTTTTAATGTGTTATTTATTTTTAAATCCCTCTCCCGCGCCACTTTCAGTGGCTTGCCCTCTCCAATATTGGAGAGGGGAATTCAAGCAAGATAAGCCTTACCGACCTTAAGTCAGTGCCATTTCACCCGCTGAACTTCTTATGAATTTGCTTGAATAGGTCTTAACAGGCATTATCCGCCGCCGAAAATAAGGGCACCTAGAACGGACTCAGATTCAAAATATGAACACAGAACACCTCGAAGTCTTAGTCATAACGACTGACCACACCCCCATGATGAAGCAATATTTATCTATCAAAGCCAAGCACCCTGATTTGCTGTTGTTTTACCGCATGGGTGACTTCTATGAAATGTTCTTTGAAGACGCCATCGAAGGTGCCAAATTATTAGATATCACGCTCACACAAAGAGGCCAATCAGCCGGCCAGCCCATTCCGATGGCGGGAATCCCTGCGCATTCTGTCGAAAGTTATTTGGCCAAATTAATTATCCAAGGTAAATCCGTTGCTATTTGTGAACAAATCGGCGACCCCAGCACGAGCAAAGGCCCTGTCGCTCGCGAAGTCACTCGAATTGTCACGCCTGGCACAGTCACAGAAGAACATCTACTTCAAGAAAAACAAGATAACTGGCTCGTCGCTTTATCTAGAAATCCTAAAAAACTTTCTATCGCCGCTGTTAATTTATCAGGCGGTGAATTAGTCCTATATCCCATTAATTCACTCACCGAACAGAATGCTTTATTGGCTCAATTAAAACCTGCTGAAATTTTAATGCCCGACTCAGAAGATTTAACTCAAGAACAAGAATCAGGGGTGACTCGGCGGTCTGATTTAGATTTTGATAGTAAAGCGGGTCAGCGGCTTTTAGAAAAACAACTCGGCGTCTCGACTTTAATTTCTTTTGGAATGGACCCTGCCAAGCTCACTCATGTATTAGGTTTGGGGGCTTTAGGCGCTTTATTAAATTATTTAAACGAAACCCAAAAAATAGCGTTACCCCATTTAAAACGCTTTAGGCTTCAACAGTCTGATCAAATTTTAATGCTCGACGAATCCACGCGACGCAATCTAGAAATCGACCAAAATCTCCGCGGCGGTAAAACACACACGCTTTTATCTGTTCTAGATCGCTGCCAGACCCCGATGGGTTCTAGGTTACTGCGCCGATGGCTCAATGAGCCTTCAAGAGAAATCAAAATAATTTTGGCCAGGCAACAGGCCATCACAGAACTCAAAGAAAAATTAATCTACCCAGAACTGACGCCGCTATTACACAGCATTGGCGATGCTGAAAGAATTTTAACTCGTGTGGCTTTACTCTCGGCCCGACCTCAAGATTTATTAAAACTAAAATCTTCTCTTTTTGTTTTACCTAATCTTTTAAAAATTTTAAAAAATTTAAACTCTCAAAAAATTCAAATTCTTTCTGCTCAGATCCAATTATTTCCAGACTTACATCAGCTCTTAGATTTATCTATAGATCCCAATGCCCCGACGATTTTGCGGGATGGCGGTGTCATTAGACCTGGCTTTGATGCTGTCTTAGACGAACTCAAAAGCTTGGGAGAAAACGCCAGTCAATATTTACTAGATCTCGAAATTCGAGAAAAAGCTCGAACTAAAATTCCGACACTCAAAGTGGGTTATAACCGGGTTCATGGGTTTTATATCGAAATTTCTAAAGGCCAGTCAGACAAAGCACCGTTAGATTATCAAAGACGCCAGACTCTCAAGAATGCTGAGAGATATATCACTCCAGAGTTAAAAACGTTGGAAGATAAAGTCTTATCTGCCCAAGAAAGAGCGCTCGCTCGAGAGAAGCAGCTCTATGAAGAAATTTTGATCAAAATAAATCAATCTCTTGAATCTTTACAAAAAACTTTTGAAGCCATTTGTGAATTAGATATTTTGCAAAATTGGGCTGAACGCGCTGAAAAATTAAAGCTTACTTGCCCCCAGCTCACCCCAGAATCTGTCTTGAAAATTTCTAAAGGCCGTCATCTTGTGGTCGAGTCTGTTTTAAAAGAACCCTTTATTCCCAATGACACTGCGTTAGATTCAAACACCCGAATGTTACTCATCACTGGGCCAAACATGGGCGGAAAATCAACTTATATGCGACAAGTCGCTTTGATTACTTTATTGGCTTACACCGGCTGCTTTGTCCCAGCCCAATCTGCCCTAATTGGACCGATCGATCGAATCTTTACCCGCATTGGCGCGAGTGATGACTTGGCTTCTAATCGATCGACTTTCATGGTCGAAATGAGCGAAACAGCCCAAATATTGCACCATGCGACAGATCGCTCTTTAGTTTTATTAGACGAAATTGGCCGAGGAACTAGTACGTTCGATGGTTTATCTCTGGCGTTTGCGACAGCTGAATATTTAAGTTCTCAGGTCAAACCTTTGACTTTATTTGCGACTCATTATTTTGAATTAACCACGTTAGATAAAAACCCAGGCATTCAAAATATCCATGTCAGTGCGAGAGAAATCCAAGGCCAGTTAGTTTTACTGCATGAAATTAAACCTGGCCCTGCCAGTCAGAGCTATGGTATTGCAGTCGCAAAACTAGCGGGTTTACCTAACTCAGTGATTCAGACGGCTAAGAAATATTTGAAAGACTTAGAGCAAAAAAGCTTGTCGCTTCACCATCCTCAGCAAAGTTTAAATTTTGATGAAGATATTTCAAAAGATACATTGTCAAAATGGTTAGAAAATTTAGATCTAGAGGCTTTGACGCCTAAGCAAGCCTTGGATTTGCTGTATGCGCTCAAATCTAAAAAATAAAGCCAAAGATTATCAATGCACAAAAACATTCAAAACCATAGATTCTGGATGATCAGATAATGCCTAAAGTTTATATTGCCAATATATACCGCTCCCAGGACTCTTTTTTCCTAAAATCCCTTGAGCCCAGCACCCCCCCTCTATAAAATCCGCCGACTTCAACAGGCCAAAAGTTCAGGATGACACACCAAAAAACCGCTCGCCCTTATTTCCCATGGATCATTGTCTTAATTGGCGCGCTGTTTTTTCTCTATGAATTCATCCAAATGAACATGTTTAATTCATTGGCTTTAAGTTTTGAACAGACTTTTTCTCTCTCTGCTTTTCAAGTGGCCCTAGTCTCTGCTTTCTATTTTTTATCTGATTCTTTACTGCTTTACCCTGCTGGGGTCATGCTAGATAGATATTCTTCCAAGAAATTAATTTTACTAGGCATGGCGCTTTGTATTACCGGAACAGGCCTGATTGCTATGTCTAGCAATGCCTGGTTCTTAGTACTTTCTAGATTTTTATCCGGCACGGCCAGTGCTTTTTGCTTACTCAGTATTTTAAGACTGGCCGCTAGCTGGTTCCCCGCCAGAAAGATGGGCCAGGTGACTGGCATCGTCGTGACTCTAGGCATGTTAGGTGGAGCAGTGTCTCAGACGCCTTTAGTTTATTTAATTCAGTGGACCGGTTGGCGTGAGGCCTTATTTTTAGTCGCATTGGCAGGGATTTTTATTTTTATTTTAATGGGCTTAATGATTAAAGACGCCCCTGAAGAAATCTCTCATGCTGCCTTACAAACCAAGCCTTTAAGATGGTTTGAAGGGTTTCTAGAAATGCTGAGAAATCCCTTTAATTGGCTCGCAGGTTTATATATTTGCACCATGAACTTACCCATCATGATTTTGGCGGGTTTATTTGGAACTCAGTGGATGGTCCAAGCGCATGGTCTAAGCCATATCCAAGGCTCAAATGTCAGTATGATGATTTTTATCGGGACCATCATTGGCTCGACGGTATTTGGCTTTTGGTCGGATAGGCTGCGTTCTCGTAAAAAACCCATGCTAATCACTGCCATTATTTCGCTGATTACTTTTTCATGGATGCTGTATTTACCTCCTGAAGGCTATGGGGTGGATTTATTATCATTTTTGTCTTTAGGATTTTTTACAGGCGCCCAAATCATTGGCTACCCCGTCGTTCGCGAGACTAATCGAGCAGAAAATATCGGAACGGCTTTGGGGTTTGTATCTGTGATTATCATGGGATTCCCTGCAGTCTTACAGCCTTTAGTGGGCTATCTCATGAACTGGGACTGGGATGGCTTAATGTCTAATGGCGTCCGGCTTTATTCCACGCATGACTATACTCTAGGCCTCAGCGTTTTAACGGTTGGTTTTATTATTAGTATTTTTTGTGCTTGGAAATTACCAGAGACCTATGGTGTAAAATTAAATAAATAAAAAAATAAAATAAAAAAATTAAATAAGGACAAACCCTCATGAATCAGCAAACCCTAGAAATCATGGCTAAACAAGCCATTGAAGCCCAAGAAAAAGCCTATGCGCCTTATTCAAAATTCAAAGTCGGGGTTTGTTTAGAAAGTTCAGACGGTCGATTATTCACAGGCTGTAATGTCGAGAATGTTGCCTACCCTGTCTGTCAATGCGCCGAAGCGACGGCTGTTGGAAAAATGGTTTCTGAAGGATCATTAGAAATTAAAACTATTTTCTTAGTCGCCAGCACGCCAGAACCCATCTGGCCTTGCGGTGGCTGTAGACAACAGTTGGCTGAATTCGCTCAGCCTAACACGCAAATTTATTCGGAAACTCGATCCGGCATTCGTGCGCAGTGTTCTTTTTCTGAACTACTCCCTAAGCTGTTCTCCAAGGCTATTTTAAATAAATAAAACATCTGGATGAGAATTTTAATTGCCATTCCGACCCTCAATGAAGTCAATACGATTGAGCCCCTGCTTTTAAGCTTACTGAATGACTCGTCCAAGCCTGACATTATTGTCATCGATGATCATTCTTTAGATGGCACCCCTCAAATCATTAAAAAAATCCAAACGCAATATCTCAATCGAGTTTGTCTTTTCGAACGTCCTAATAAACATGGCATTGCCAGTGCTTATCTTTTGGCCTTCCAACAGGGTCTCAGAAATAATTATGACTGTTTTTTTCAAATAGACGCCGATCTTTCTCATGATCCTTCTGCCATTAGCCAATTTATAATTGCCATTAAACAAGGCGCAGGCTGTGTCTTGGGCAGCCGTTATATTCCTGATGGCAAAATAGAAAACTGGACTCTTTCACGAAAAATTCTCAGTGCTGCGGGAAATCTTTACGCCAGAATTTTCTTATGTTTGCCTTATAAAGACGTCACGTCAGGTTATAAATGCTTTAGTCGAAAAGCTTTGCTAGCCCTAGATTTTTCAAAAATTAATTGCTGTGGCTATGCCTTTCAAATCGAAATGACTTATAGGCTCCACCGCCAAAAAATAAAAATTCTAGAAATCCCCATTATTTTTTCAGATCGAACCCAAGGCAAATCTAAGATGTCTAAAAAAATTATCTTAGAGGCCATTCTGAAAGTGCCTTTGATGCGATGGGGTTTTTAAGTAACCCCGACAAATAACACCCGATTAACTTCATCGATATGATGTTTAAACGGCGGGTAAGTAATTAACTCGTAGGCGTTAATATCTACTTTGTAAGGCAAAGAACTTTCATTAAATAAAGTCCAAATTCGATCCATTATTTTTGTATCTAATGGATCATCAGCATTGCTATAAAGAACTAAATCAATATCTGAATTATCCCGATATTTCCCTGTTGCCCGAGAACCAAACAAAGCTACACGATTAATCTGGTGAGCCCAGGGTTTTAAAATTTTTTTAATTATTTCTAAATGGCCATGGCTCAATCCATGATTAATTGGCTGATTAGCATTAGTAAAATTAGACATCTTGCGAACCTGCCAAAGTCTCATAAAGATTTTTTAAGCAAGCCAAATACTGTTGTTCAATATCTGTGATAACTGATTCAAACTGTTTCAAATCATAGGTATGACTCATCTTGTTTCGATCATCTAGTGCTTGCATCCAAATGTCGCCCTGATGGATTAATCGACTGGCAATAGCTTCTTTAATCACAGCTCTGGGTGTGATTTGCTCAAATACAACATTCTGGCTTTCTAAATAATCTTTCATGGTCTTCCAAGCCAGCTCAATGCTGTATTCAAAACGTTGAATCACTCCTTCTTTTTCTAGTGTACTGAGACCACGTTCTTTTTTTTGATCTATGGATTCTTGGAGTAAAAAGTAAGCCCGTTTGAAATTATCAAAACGATATTGCCAGCGTTTCTTTTCCATGATTTTTACTCTTAACCCCTATTATTTTTGGCCGCGAATAATGCACGCTAAGCTCTATTCAGGCAAATAGAGCAAGACCATAAATCCATACCCATTTAAGCTAACTCGTAATTGACATCCCCCCTCTCAAAATATCTACTTCCCGCCCGATTTTTGACTGACTTCCTGGCTTAGATAAACATGACTATTGCTGACTATCTCTCTGCCCTTCGCCATTCTAATTTCTCTGGCGAAATTCGAACGGATTTCTCGACTCGACTGGCTTTATCGACTGACAACAGTATTTATCAAAGAATTCCTGAAGCCGTTTTATTTCCCAAGACTCATCAAGATATTGTCGAAATTTTTAAACTGGCCGGAAAACCAGAATTTAAAAAAATCAGATTTTCTCCCCGAGCTGGCGGCACTGGGACTGACGGTCAATCTTTAACGTCAGATATTTTGATCGACTGTTCGAAATATTTGCGAGAAATCTTAGAAATCAATCTCGAAGCCGGTTATGCCCGAGTCCAAGCAGGCGTGGTCTTAGATCAATTAAATAATATCCTTAAACCCCATGGCGTATTTTTTGCCCCTCAAGTTTCACCGTCTAACAGAGCTTGCATTGGCGGGATGTTTAATACGGATGGATGCGGCCTAGGGTCTGCTAAATATGGCCGAACGAGTGAGCATGTTTTAGGGGTCACCGCCGTTTTGATTAATGGCGAAGTTTTAAATACTCAAGCCAGAACTTTGCCTTTATCTAATCACCAAAATCTCTCGCCCACAGAATTAAATCTCAGTGAGAAAATTTTAACCTGGCTCTCTGAGCATCAAAATTTAATTCAAGAAAAAGCCCTCAAAATGCCCAGATTTCTCACGGGCTACAACTTATTGCACCCACTTCAAAATAATCAATTAGACCTCACAAGATTGCTTTCAGGTTCTGAAGGGACATTGGCCATGATCACAGAACTGACGGTCAAACTTACTCCCTTGCCTAAACATAAAGCTTTACTAGTTATTAAATATTTAGATTTTGATCGGGCTTTAAGACATGGCGCTTCACTGTTAATTCACCAACCCGAAGCGACAGAAACCATTGATGACAAGATTATTAATCTCGCCCGAAAAGACGAAGTTTTTCTGAAAGTAAAACCCATGTTTGAATATGACGGCCCGGATGAAACCACGCAGGCGATTAATTTAATTGAATTCACTCATGAGCATCCCCAGGCTTTGTTAGACAAAATTCAAGAAATTAAAACTCTTTTAGCTCAAGACACTCAAATCAATGGGATTTTTATAACTCAAGACCCCAAAGAAATTTCAGCTTGGTGGGAACTTCGTAAAAAAAGCGTGGGCCTTTTAGCTAATTTACCTGGCAAACGTCAGCCCGTTCCCTTTGTCGAAGATACGGCCGTCGATCCTTCTGTGTTGCCAGAATTTATTCGGGATTTTCGAGCTGTCTTAGATCAGGACAATTTGGTCTATGGCATGTTTGGGCACATAGATACTGGCTGTATTCATGTCAGACCGGCGTTAGATATGACCGATCCTGACGATGCTAAAAAAGTTAAAATTATTTCAGACAAAATTCAAAAACTCGTTAAACACTATGGCGGCTTACTTTGGGCTGAACACGGTGCTGGATTTCGTAGTCATTATATTCCTGAATACTTTGGGCCAGAGCTCACTCAGCTCATGGTAAAAATCAAAACATTATTTGATCCAGAGAACCAACTCAACCCAGGCAAAATTATTTCGTCAGATCCCAGTATTCCTATTGTCAGACCCGGCGAAGAATTAAGAGCAACACGAGAATCTCAAGTACCCAGTGATGTAAGACATCAATTTGAGAAAGCCTTCAAGTGCAATGGCAATGCCATCTGTATGAACGTCATGCCAGACATCGCGATTTGCCCGTCTTATAAAATCACACGAGATCGAGTGCATTCACCCAAAGGTCGGGCTGTTTTAATGCGAGAATATCTCCGACAAGAATCATTAGGTGAAATAGATTTATCTTTTGCTGAAGAAGTTAAAAAATCCATGGATGGTTGTTTAGGCTGTAAATCTTGTGTTTCTGGCTGTCCTGTCAATGTCGATGTACCGAGTTTTAAAAGTGAATTTTATGCACGGTATTACCGATCTAAACTCAGGTCTTTACGAGATATTTTGACGGCGAATTTTGAGCGATTGACGCAGATCAAGGCATGGTTTGTAAACATTGGTGGTAGGTGCTTATCGAGGGCGGACACGCAGGTCCGCCCCTACAGGAAAAATCAAAAAATTAGGTTCGCTACAAGAATAACTGGCCTCGTCGATCTCCCGAAAATTTCTAAAAATCTTTCGCTTTTAAAACAAATCCCCAAAGCCAATTCTAAAAATATTTCCCAGGCCCAAAAACCTATTTTATTAATGGGCGATGTTCTGACCCGCTTTCATCATCCTGAATTATTACTCGACGCTGCCAAGTTAATAAAAAAACTAGGCTACACGCCCCTACTATTACCATTTATTCAAAACGGAAAATCTTTTCACGCCCTGGGATATCTTAAAAAATTCGAATATTTAGCTAAAAAAAATCAGCAATTTTTAAAAAAATATTTTGATCAAAATATTCCCATCTTGGGCATCGAACCGGCTTTGACGCTCGCTTTTCGAGATGAATATAAAAATATTTTAGAAAAAAATAATAATAAAATAGGGTTTTCAGTCCAATTGATTTCGGAATGGTTAGAAAAACTGGATCTTTCTGGTTTAAAGGGCGGACACGCAGGTCCGCCCCTACGAATGCCCTCAAAGTCTTATGCTTTTATTTCCCACTGTTCTGAAAAATCCCTCGTGCCCTACTCTGCAAAACACTGGCAAAAAATATTCACACAAATGGGATTAGATTTGATTTTGCTCGAAGCAGGTTGCTGTGGCATGGCGGGTGTCTATGGCCATCAGATAGAACATCAAGAAAACTCTAAAAATCTCTATGAACTTTCCTGGGAAACTCATGTCAAAAATTATGGGGAAAACTTACTAGCCACGGGCCATTCCTGTCGATCTCAAATAAAAAGATTGGGGGGGGGAAATATCAAACACCCTCTATCTGTTTTGACGTCTTATTGGCTTAATGATTAATCAATTTACAGCCCCATATCAGCTAAAAGCCAATTTAATAGCTGTTTGAATCTTTCACTGGGAACCCCTGTTCCCAGTATTTTATTTTCAAATTTTGTGACAGGCAGCAAACCAAAACTAGTCCCAATCATCATGACATCTTGAGCCTGTAATAAATCATCCATCAAGATAGGCCTAACGGCTGTTTTCCAGCCTTGTTGTTTAGCTAGATTAAATAATCTTCCCATCGTCGTTCCCTGCAAAATAAAATCAGGCATCGGACAAGTTAAGATTCCTGCTGAATCAATAATAATAAAATTCTCGGTCGCACTTTCTGTCAAATAATTTTGATCATCTAGACCCAAGACATAATCAAGACCCCGGTCTATGGCTTCTTTTCGCATCAAAACATTGGGTAAATAATTACAAGATTTCATGCGGGCTAGCCAAGAAGGTTTTCCAGGAATTTTACTAATTCCAATATTCACTCCCTTCTCATATTTCTCAGCAGGCGTTGGATTAAATTTGGTCACGGCCAAATAAAACTGGGGCCCCGTGGGTTCATAAGGGTTGACAGAAAAATTACCGGGACCGCGAGATAAATAGGCCCGAATCATGGTGTCTGGGTGATTCGCAATTTTTAAAGTTTCCAAAATAATTTCTTTCATACCTGCTTGGCTCATAGGGGGTTCTAAAGAAATAGTTTTGGCTGAACGCCAGAATCTTTCTAAGTGCGCGTCGAATAAATACACCTGATGATTAATCGCTCTTAAAGTCTCAAAGACCCCATCACCTCGTGTGACCAAATGGTCATCCATGGGAACAATCATCCAATGGGGATCCGTCGTGATGCCACCCAGCCAAGTGGAATAGCAGGCAAGATAATCTTTAAAGAAGGGGTTTTGTTGGGATTTGATGTTTTGAATAATCTGGGATTCGTTTAATAAAACTGGGGGATGCATAAGGGGCCTTATTTTATTTTTGTGTTTTAGCAGACAGCTTAATCAAGCTATTGCGCCATCAAAAACAGGTTAACTCCAGAAATATATTACTATTATGGAATTCATTCCATTTTAGTTTTAAGTAACCAGTTAATAAACATGGGATTTATAGATTAAATTTATGTGATGCTGGAATTACGAGTGTCCTCGCTAATCAATCTAATAAACCCCCAATACAATCTCGCGTATGAATTTTCCAATCACTATAATGGCCGCCTTTTTCCCATCTAGAGTTTCTCAAAAATCATGCGTGACTATGCCAAGAAATCTTTTAAACCTACGCCTACCCCGGCTTTTAATACCCCTGGCAATATTCCCAGTGATTTAAATAAAAACCCTTCTAAAAACAATACCTGGCAATATTGGGGAGTCGCTCTAGCAATAGCCCTAGGCGGGTTATTCACAATCCAAATGATTTATAAACATTTTCATCATGAGCCCCTCACATCCGCTCAAAATAATCAAAACGCCCCGATCAAAACCTTACCTACTGTTAATCCCAATACCCCGCCAAAACCTGTCTTTGATTTTTATAACATGCTGCCTAAGCAAACCCCCACACCCCCTCAAACTAATTCTGCTCAGACTAATTCTTCTCAGAGCAATCCTTCTAACAACCCCTCTAATAATCTCTCCAATAATCCAATAACTAATGAACCGGCCCCCATTCTTTCAGCTAGCCCAACTGGCATGACTCCTCAAAATAATGCCGCGGCTCCCATCTCGACTATTTCCAGTAATTCAGCCAGTGCGGATAAACCCAGCGCCTATTTAATCCAAGTCGGCGCCTATCGAAATAAAGATGCCGCCAGAAGCATGCAAGCCCGGTTATTACTTCTGGGGCTTCACCCCAGTATTTCTCCAATGGATTCTGGCTGGTATCAAGTCACCCTGGGGCCATTTAGTTCTATTAATACGGCTAAGAATATTCGCCATAAATTACAAAGTTCCCGGATTAATAGCGCAGATATCAAGCCTGTTGTGACCAATCAGAAATAACTTCGATTTTTCACCTCAAAAAAACACTCGCCGTGATCATCAAAATCACCCAATAAATCAGCGTCACCCATAACCCGACGCCGATAAAATCTTTCAATCGATAACCCCCGCCCCCAGAAATCAAAGTACTGACTTGGTGCGTGGGTAACACAAACGCATTAGAGGTCCCTAACGCCGTCACAATGGCGAACATTCTGGGATCTGCATGAATGCTATGCGCCAGAGACATCGCAATAGGCACTAGCGCCACCGTGGCTCCAACGTTAGTCATCAGTAAAGAACTAAATCCTGCAATCAAAACCAAAAGACTCAAAACTAAAAACCAATGATCCACTCCAAAAATAGCCAGAATCCAACCTGAAATATGACTCGCCAAGCCAGACTCTTGAATAGACAACCCAAAGGGAATCAAACCCGCCATTAAAAAAACAGTTTTCCAGCTAATGCTTTTATAGGCCTCATCCATTTCGACAATTTTTAATAAAATCATTAAGACCGCCCCGAGCATCAAACAAGTCGAAATAGAAAGATTCGAAAATAAAATCGTTAATAAACTCACTAAACAACAGCCAACGGCCGGCATCATCCGATGTCTTAAATAAACCTGACGTGGATATTCCGTGGTCACAATGGCAAATTCATGATGTTTTTCGAGTAGCTGTAAAGCGTCCCACTGGGCAAAAATCCCCAAAGCATCACCTGATCTTAGGGTTATCTCTTTCATCTCTTCACCATGATAAAAACGCTGCCCTCTAAAAACAGCCAAGACCTGCAAACCATATTGCCGTCTCATGTGAAGTTCATTCATTTTTTGGCCAATCAGCGCGGATCCTGGCGGGATAATAATTTCACCAAATCCAGATCTCATGGGATTTAAAATATCTGCAAAAACTCTGAGCCCTTCTCGAACTCTCAGCCCATGCTCTTCTGCAAATTTTTGAATACTGACTTCATCGCCTACCACCGCAATTCTCGAACTGGGTGTCAGATGCAATCGTCTTAAAGGCGGCATCTGGATCTCTCCCCCCGTCGCAATTGCTAAGACACAAATATTTCGATCGCCAATTAAGTTTTCGATTTCTTTGACGGTCATGTCTTTGAGAGAGCTAGTAGGCGTGATTTTTAATTCATAAAATTTTCCGCCATATCCATAGGTCTGTCTAAAAGCTTCTGGGTCTACGCCGACGCCTGATTTTTCTTCTTTAGGATTGGGCAATTGGCGCAATCCACCCCACATAAAGAAACCAATCACACCGGCTAATAAACAAATCCCAATGGGCGTCACCGTAAAAAATCCAATGGGTTTAAATACGCCCAATCCAGAATGGTTCATTAAATCTGTGACCATTAACATAGGCCCCGATCCCACCAGTGTTAAAGTCCCACCGACAATCGCGCAAAATCCTAATGGCAAATAAAGCTTGGCGCGGGGAATGCCAAAATATAAAGACAGCCTATGAATCACCGGCATCAATAAAGCAAAGCCCCCTAACGATCTAAAAAACCCAGACAATACTCCAGAAAAAATGGCGAGATAAAAAAAAGCCCGATGGGGATTCCCTTCGGACTTTCTAACAATAAACGTCGAAATCGTACTGACCAACCCTGCTTTCTCTATCCCTTTTCCCAGAATCATCACGGCAATCAGCGCAATCACCGCATCAGACGAAAACCCTAAAAAAATCTGATCACTGGGAATCAAATGAAAAACACCCAGTAAAACCAGGACAATCAGGGCAACAATATCTTGGCGTAATCTATCCCAGATAAATAACACAACCATTAGAAAACCAAGGGCGACAACGCAATATTCATTCAAAGTCAGACTTGAATTTAAATTTAAACTCATGGGGATTCTCAAAAATAAATAAAATAAAAATCAGCGGGAGAGTATACCCATCAAGAATCATTTTGCTGGACGCTTTAACATGCAATGCCCCGCTGTTTTTTTAATTAATCTTTATGGAGTACTCATGAAAATCTGGAGTCACAATATTAAAAACAATGTTCTAGAAGACTCTTTTGGGCATCGCGGAACAGAATTTCTAAAAACAAAACCCTGCCGGTCTTTTCATGTAGCCTGGGAAGGTGCTCCTGATAAGACAAAATCTCTCGCTTTAATTTTTTTAGATTATGAGGCCATTCCTGTCTGCGGATTTCCCTGGATTCATTGGACCGTCGCGAATATTCACCCTGGCCAAAATGGCTCTGGTGCGCTTCATGAAAATATGAGCATGGAAAAAAAATTACTAGAAGGTGTCACCAGCTGGAACTCAGGCTTACTCCCCAAAGAATGGTATTTAGATAAAGAAGACGCCAGTGGTTACGGTGGCTGCGCCCCTCCTGATAAAGCTCATCTCTACAGCATTGATTTATATGCCTTGGATACAGCGCTAGATCTTCAAAGAGGCTTTTTCATGAATGAATTAACCAGTCAAATGAAAGGCCATATTTTGGCTCATGCGACCATGGATTTTTGGTACAAGGCGAAAGATCAATAAAATTTCTCCAATTAAAAAAGCGCGCAGTGGATCAAGTTCCAAAACATGAAATTCCTGACTTTTTGACACAAGCGCCATAAAGTCAATTGACTTTATGGCATAAACGCTAAAAAATCATATAAGATCTATAAAAAAATTAGGTGGGAAATCATGTTTAGACAGGCTGAAGCTTACTTAACTCGTTGGTTAAAAAAGAAAAACAGATCGCCTTTATTAATTCGAGGCGCCCGACAAGTCGGAAAAAGCTATTTAATTAAAGCATTTGGTGAAAAAAACTTTAAAAACACAGTCACTATTAACTTCGAATTTATGCCAACCTGCATTGCAGATTTTAAATCTCTGGACCCTGTAGAAATCATTAATCGCTTGCAGATTCAAACAGGCCAAAAAATTACGCCGGGAGACACCCTTTTATTTCTAGATGAAATTCAAGATTGCAAAGAGGCTCTAGTAGCACTGCGTTATTTCAAAGAAAAAATGCCTAATCTCGCTCTCATCGCTGCGGGGTCTTTATTGGAATTCACATTGAATGACACTGAATTTCGAATGCCTGTTGGTCGTGTTGAATTTTTGTTTTTAAATCCCATGAGCTTTGAAGAATTTTTACTCGCTAAAAATGAAGACTTTTTATTAGAGTGGATTCGAACTATTAAACCTGGGGATCCCATCCCAGACAGCATTCATCAAAAAGCCTTATCTCTCGTTCGTGACTACACCTTCACAGGTGGCATGCCTGAGGCTGTCCAATATTTTATAGATAACCCCACGGATGTTTTGGGAGTCGCAGAAGTTCAAAGTAAATTAGTTCAGGGCTATGCCCTCGATTTTGGTAAATATAGTAAGACGCAAAATCAACATGCCTTACTTAAAACTATTTTTCCCAAACTGCCCTATCACCTAGGCCAGCAAATCACTTATTCCAAACTAGAAGAAAATGTAGGGATTCGAGAAATCAAAGCCGCTTTAGAGCTGCTCCGACTCGCGGGTCTTTGTCATTTTATTACCTGGACTAATGGAGAAGGCCTACCCTTAGCAGCTAATCAAAATCCAAAAAAAATCAAATTACTTTATTTAGATACCGGGCTGTATTTACGAGAACTCAGACTCAACAGCACACTATTTGCACAGGGCGATTTATCTCTGGTGAATAAAGGTGTTCTAGCTGAGCAATGGGTTGGACAGCAATTACTTGGTTTAAATTCCGTCTCTGAAAAACCTGCTTTATTTTTTTGGTCAAATGACACGCGAGGATCTCAATCTGAAATCGATTACCTCTGGCAAAAAGAGGACAAGATTATTCCTATTGAAGTCAAAGCAGGAAACAGCCGCCAAATGAAATCATTAAAAATTTATCTAGAAAAATTCCCAGCCCCTTACGGCATTCGAATCTCTCATGCCCCCTTAGGTTGGGAGTCAGAAAAACTCTTATCTGTGCCTTATTATTTAATAGGCCAGCTCGCTCGGTTTTAAGAAAAACTAATTTTAGTAGGTGGGGTTCTAGGATCGCTTACCTTTATTTGTGCCTAATCCGCGACGACGCCTGTGGTGACAATGTTCCTAAACAAGTCGGTGGGTAGCCATCATTACCGTTACTATTATTATCGTTAGGATTAAAATTGTAATACATGCGGGGAGATGCGTAGTACGAATTAGAAGCAATGGCCATGCTAGGACAAGTCGTACCATTGACCAACGGACCCGATAACATATTCCCATTTGCCGCAGTACTGCCGCACGAAGCTGTCGAGTTCTCCCCATAAATATTGATTGCAATGATTGGATAAGGTGCGTTTTCCAAATAGTTCATACAGGGCTGTAGATCAATCGTGACCGCAGGATTAGTAGGTGAAAGTATTGCCCCCGTAACGGGGTCAGAAACAATAAGTGTTAATACCGTACTATTTCCAAGAATATTATACTTATCTAAATTGATGTTGCGACAGCCTTCGACACCCGCCGGACCAGGGTTAAAAATGGTCAACGAGCCCCCATTTCCTATGAGCTCCACAGAAGGAGCCATCTGCCCAACGTCATACTTATTGAAGACCCCACAAAAAAAGAGCTCTCCGCCCAATACAGGAAGCCCAGAGGCATTAAGAGACAGTCCTAAAAAAGAGGCCATCACCCCTCCACGAAGTCCTGCAACCAAAAATTTTCTCTGAATGTTCATTTCTCAATCTCCTTGTTTCAAACTTTAATTAACACCAATTAATTTAACCCATTAAATTCCCACTCTGCACCACTAAAGTTCCTAGTGGAGCCTTCTTAGCCAATGCCGATTCCAACATAGCCAATCGGATATAAGACTGACGGTCAGATAAATCTAATTTTCCACACATCCAGACCAAAGATTCGACTGTTTTTTCCAGGGTCATCTGGGGCTGATAATCAGGAGCTAGTTCTCTAAATTTTGCAAAATTAACTCGATAAGAACGCTTGTCTGGCATCGCTTTGGGGTTTATTTCTATTTTGATTTTTGGAATTAATTTCGCACAAATTTCAGCCAAATCTTTAATCTGATAGTTCCAGTGATCCGATCCAATATTAATCACCAAATAATCTTCTTGAGCTTGATAATTCAGCGCCCAGAGCAGGCTTCTTGAAATATCTTTGACATGAATCAGCGGTCGAATGGGAGACCCGTCACTCATGACCCGAATGATTTTTTCAGAAAGCGCTGTGGCCACAAAATCATTTAAAACTAAATCTAATCTTAATCTCGGCGAAGCCCCACAAGCGGTCGAAAATCTCAAGGCCATGATTTTAAAATCTGGACTGGCCAGGTTTTTTAATTCCGCTTCCACGGCAGATTTAGACCGTGCGTAAGCTGTCAATGGATTCAAACTATCTAATTCTGTTTTAGCTAAATCCCCCCCAGCGCCATAAAGCGAACAACTAGACGCAAAAATAAATTTTGGGACTCCGTGAGCTCGAGCCATCTGAGCAAGTTTGACACTAGCTTGATAATTCACTGCCTCTGTCAGCTGATCGAATCTCACGCCCATCGCATCGTTAGATAAAGCCGCTAAGTGAATCACCGCATCCATGCCGTTTAATAATTCATCTGGAAAATTCTGGATATCGCCTCGGTATTGCCGAACTAAAAAATTCTCAGGACGTGGGCCGGTCAAGCATTCTTCGAAATAACCTGCATCAAAACCATATAATTCATAGCCACCTCTTGAAGCCAAATAAGGCACCAAGACTGATCCGATATAACCCATGTTTCCTGTGACTAGTATTTTCATTTTTATTTAACTCACCCCACGAAGGCCGTGGAGACTAGCATGCGATATAAAATATTCATTAAAAATAGCAAATACATATCGACTAAATTTCAAACAAATTAAAAATTAAATATCAGGTTAAGACAGCCGCTCAAGAATTATTTTGTTCCCCTCGGGAAAAACATAGCCCGATAAATCATTGCGAGAGACCATTCGAACCACTTGGCCTTCTTTAGACTCTGGGGTTCCCGTATATAAATCTATTTTCCAGATATCTAATAAAACATAAATTTGATTGGGATATTCATGTTCAATCTGAAACCAAGGATGTGCTTCTTTTATTTCTACGCCGATTTCTTCCTGGAACTCCCGAACTAACGCTTCAAAAGCCGACTCCCCTTCATCTTTTTTACCGCCTGGGAATTCCCAATAGCCTTCCAGATGCTTGCCCTTTGGGCGCTGGCTAATACAAATCTGACCCTCAGAATTTTCTAAGATTCCGACTAAAACATGAATTCTTGAATCTATTTTTGAACCTGCCATTTTTAAAAAAATCCCTATTAAAAAACAGGCTGATTCGCCATCAAATAAAAAACAAAAACCAACGCAATAAACGCGGGCCAACCAAATACAAACCAATAAAAATAAAGCTTATGGTATAGACTCGGCAGCGGTGTCCCATCCTGTAATGCTTGCCTGGCCAGATCTCTTAATCGAATCTGAAAATAAACGACAGGCAACCAAAATAATCCCGCAATGACATAGCCCGCCAAAGATCCTAAAACCCAGAATGACAAAACGGGATAGCCTTTTAAATAAATTAATAAAAACCCCGTAATAGGCTGCAAAATTCCCGCCGTACCCGTGAAAATCCAATCAGCAATAACCACCTGGCCCGTCACCGCTGCGATGATTTTTATATCGCCCAAATAATTAGCCCTGAACATATAGAGCGCCGACCCCAGCCCCGTTCCAAATAAAACGGCCGCGCCCATCACGTGCAAAATTTTTAAATAAAAAAACAGTTCCATAAAACACTCACCTACTCACCTAACGATCGCTGGCCAAGGCCATTTGAACCAAAATCAAAACCAAAATAGGGAAATTTTTAATCACTCCGCCAAACGGATCCAACCAAAAATGGGGCAACCAGAGACTGATAAAAAGGGTGTAACCCACTATCACCGCCATCTGAAGCCACCCAACCCAGAGTGTTTTCCAGCCCGTTAGAATCCAGAGTCCAATTAGAATATCTAGGCTTCCTGAAAAATATTGAATCCCTATCCAAATTATTTCAGAAAAAGGCAACATATTTTTAATATCTTGAGTCATGCTATCTGGCAGGACAAAACCCCATAGTCCCGACACAATCCATAGCAAAGCCAAAACCCATTGAATCAACGGCTTAATCCAATAAAGCCTCGCATGCCAACGGTCTTGAACAAAACTGGGGTGGGACTCTAAAAACTCACTCAAGCCCTGAGGTCTAACACCTGTTTCTTGAATAATTTTTTCATAACTCCCAGGACTTCCTACGGCTAAGCCTGGAATCTGCATGAGCTCATAACTGGTTTGATTTAAAGGCACAGAAGAAAAACCAGGAATCCAGCTTCCCAACAAACTCAAAACTTTAACCCAGCACAGGGGCATATGAATCACCCGGCCTGATTTAAATCCCAGCCATTTTCTCGTTTTTTCTAATAATTCTTGAATCGTAACTATTTCTGGACCGACACCCTCTAATGCTCTGAGGCCCTGCTTTGGATTTTCTAAACATGTGCAGACTATTTGAGCCAAATCTTCTGCGGCAATGGGCTGAAACAACTGATCACCTTTTCCCACAACTGGCAAAATTTTTGGAAAAGCAGCTAATGCCCGAAATAACGACCCACCCCCATACGAACCTTTAGAAAAAATAAAAGACGGCCGAATAATCGTCGCACTTCGCAAAGGGTTAAGAGCGATCAGATTTTTTAAAGCTTTCTCTGCAGCCCGTTTAGTGTCGCTGTAAAGAATCCCCTGCGTTTTTTCACAGTCGGGTTCAGACCCTTTGGCTGAAATCTGAATAATCTGTTGAATATGAGAACTTTGAAAACAGGCCTGAAATAAAGCTTGCGGCGTCTCAAAATGAACGGCTTCTAATAATTTTTTAGACCCGTGCAAAATACCCACGGCATTCACGGCCCCATCAATATCTTTCAATCTGGGTAACCAAATCTCAGACTGAGTGTCTTTTTCATAATCCACTTGAATATCTACGCCAGGGCCCCGTCCGCCTAAAACAACTTCATGCCCTCGCCGTTGTAATTCTGAAACAATATGGGACCCTACAAAACCAGCCCCCCCAAGCACTAAGACTCTTAATTTTTTCATCAATTTTTCTCTATCTCTCTTGCTTATTAAAACTTATTAAAACCAAGTTGATTGGGTCACAGCGTCATGCAAAATAATCACAAAAATCACCAAAACTAAGATCTGAAAAATCAAATATAAATTTTTCCGCTCAGGTTTTTTCCACCGTAACCAAGCACTGATAGACCAGAGAATTAAATTAATGCTCAGAAAAATATAGGCATTCAAAACCCAATGCACATGAAGCGACAAATGCGTCCCGTGGACCATTCCTGTCCCAAAAATAAAAGTCAGCAACATAAAAGGCAGAATGATCCAACGATCGAGCTTTAAAGATTCTTTAATGGCATGAGGATACAAAGCCTGACTCGCTGACCGGACATAATAAACACTGGAAATACACAGGCCGAATAAAGTCACGGCAAAGATAAGATGCAAAAATTTAATCCAGGGAAACATATCCAAATCTCAAAACCTCTATTTAAACGGGCGGCCATGGTAGTGGGAATTTCGAGTAAAAAAAATACACCTGCTTGCGAGCACAAAAACACCATCTACCCTCCGCTCCGCTATGGAACTAATCAATCAATTATTAATCGCACTCCCCAGACCTTCAGATCCGACTTTCAATCGTGCAGTGATTTATATCATTCACCATGATCGCTTCGGCACTGCAGGCTTGATCATCAATCATCCCACTCATTCTCGTGTGAGCGATATCATGACGCACATGGAAATTGAGCATGACGGCATTGAGCAAGACGGCGTGGTTTTAGACGGGGGTCCGACAGATAGTCAACGAGGGTTTGTGTTGCACTCCCCAGTCAATTACTGGCAAACAACCGCTTCTATTAGCCAACATATCGCCCTAACGACTTCACAAGACATGATGGCCGCCATCGCTGGCAACGAACCTCCAGAAAACTATTTATTAACCTTGGGTCATTGTCGTTGGCATGGGGATAAACTCGAAAAAGAGATTAGAAATAACCATTGGCTGGTCGCTCCCTCTACGCGTGAACTTTTATTTCGCACGCCGTATTCAGAGCGGTACCAAAAAGCATTACGATTAGCAGGCGTTCATTCATCGATTTCCCTAACGGAGTTTGCTGGTCATGCCTGACCCTAATAAAAATAATTTTGATAACCCAAAAAATTCTAATAATCCCCAAAATCTCCCAGAAAATATCTCAGAAATTTTTGCGGAGAATCCTGCAGAAATTTCCCCAGAAACCTATCAAACCGCTTTGGGTTTTGATTTTGGTTTAGCCAAAATTGGTGTGGCTTTTGGTCAGTCCATTACTAAAACAGCCTCACCCGTCTGCGTTCTAAGAGCTAAAGACGGTCAACCTGACTGGAAAGAAGTCGAAAAATTATTAAAAACTTTCAGACCTCAAGTCATCATTGTCGGCTTGCCTTTAAACATGGACGAAAGTGAAAACGGCATGTGCATCCAAGCCCGCAAATTCGCAGGCAGACTTCATGGGCGTTTTGGCAAAGTAGTTTTATTAGTCGACGAGCGATTGAGTTCGACGGGCGTTGCTTATGCCTTGGAAGACATGGGCCAAAATAGATATGGCCGAGCTCGCATCGATGATCTAGCGGCTTGTTTAATTCTCGAAACTTTTTTTAGATCCCTTATGACCGAAAAACCAAAACTTATAGACCCTATTGTCTTAGTGGACACAGAAGATCAACCCATTGGCATCGAAGAAAAGCTAAAAGTTCACGAACTCGGCTTATTACATCGGGCTTTTTCTGTTTTTGTTTATCGCAAAAATTTACAAAACCAAACCCCGAACAAGACCATCGAGCTCTTGTTACAAAAACGGGCCGCTGAGAAATATCACAGTGCTGGCTTGTGGACTAACACTTGCTGTTCACATCCAAGGCTCAATGAAGAGCTCTGCAAAGCCGGCGCTAGACGTTTATGGGAAGAAATGAAAATCCAGGCTTTTTTAAAAAAATCTGGCAGTTTTATTTATCGCGCTGAATTTGAAAATGGCCTGATAGAACACGAATTTGACCATGTTTTATCCGCCGAATGGGATGGGATTTTTAATCCTGATCCTAAAGAAGTCCAAGAAACTCGATGGATAAATTTAATAGATTTAGATCATTGGCTCGCTGATAAACCTGAAGAATTTACGCCCTGGTTTAATCAGGCTTATCAGCTGTGGCGAAAAATGTTGCCCTGAGCCAGCAATTCCCGGTCTGAAATGACGCATTGATACATAAGCCTCTCAAAGGCATGCTTAATTTATTTTTCGCAACCTTTTGAGATAAAAATGCCGATCGATCTTCATCCAAAGTTATCTGCGCCAGGATTGCTCCAATCCGTTAAACA
>CANJUQ010000009.1 GCA_947478175.1 Thiotrichales bacterium
ATGCCGTATTCTTGGACTAGTTGATTGATTGTTTTTTGTTCTTTCAAAGCCTCAAGGCCGACCTTAGTTTTGAATTCAGCGCTGTATATTTTGCGCTTCTTAATTTCTGTCATTGGGTGCTCCGTGTTCGAGTCAGTATGCACCTTAAATTGCTGTCTTAAAAACCGGGTCCACTATAATTGAAGATTGGATACAGTAATAACCGATCTCCTTTTATCTTCTCGCCAACGTCGAATGATGCATGACCCAATAAGCTACGCCCACAAAAACACCGCCAATTAAAGTGGCGAGCACCCAAGCAAAGCCGGGGACAAGTTGGGTGGGAATATTAGATTTATGAAAATGCCCAGCGTCTTTGGCCACGCCGACGGCGAAGATCAAATGGACCAGGATATTAACAATTAAAATGAGCATCATGATGTGGCTGATTGAGCCAGAAAATTGGCTGAAAAAACTATCGTCCATGTTAACAATTTACCTTTTTGTTTGTTTTTGATTATTAAAAACTAGCGAGGCCAGGGGCTCTAGGAAACGGACTGATATCGCGAATATTCGACACGCCGCTTAAATAACTAACTAGGCGCTCAAATCCCAGGCCAAAGCCTGCATGAGGCACAGAGCCGTAACGACGCAAATCTCGATACCATCCGTAGTCTTCAGGTCTCATGCCTGCTTCGATAATTCTTGAATCTAAAATATCTAAACGATCTTCCCGTTGAGAGCCACCAATGATTTCGCCAACGCCAGGCGCTAAGACATCCATGGCAGCGACGGTTTTATTGTCTGAATTTAAGCGCATATAGAATGCTTTAATTTCTTTGGGATAATTTTTAACAATGACAGGCGATTTTGCATATTCTTCGCAGAGAAATCTTTCATGTTCTGACTGTAAATCTAAGCCCCAGCTGACAGGGTATTCAAAAGTTTTTTTAGATTTTTGAAGAATATTCACAGCCTCGGTGTAATCCATATGAATAAAATTAGCTTCAGCGACTTGCTCTAAACGGGAGCGGCAAGTTTTATCGATCCATTGAGTGAAAAAATCAATGTCATCTTGGCGTTCGTTTAAAATAGTTTTGATCACAAATTTCAGCATGCCTTCAGCGAGCTTTGCATCTTGTTCTAAATCAGCAAAAGCGATCTCAGGTTCGACCATCCAGAACTCAGCTAGATGTCTAGAAGTATGAGAATTCTCAGCTCTGAAGGTTGGGCCGAATGTATAGATTCTAGACATGGCTGATGCATAACATTCACCATTGAGCTGGCCAGAGACGGTTAGATAAGCCTCTTTTCCAAAGAAATCTTTGGAGAAATCAATTTTGCCATTGGGAGTTTTAGGGAGATTTAAAAGATCAAGTGTTGAGACTCTGAATAATTCTCCAGCGCCTTCGCAATCACTGGTTGTGATAAGGGGTGTGTTCACCCAAATAAAACCGTTTTCATGAAAATATCGGTGAATTGCAAACGCGGTTGCATCCCGAAGTCGGGCGACGGCGCCCATGACGTTTGTTCGGGGACGGAGGTGGGCATAGTCTCTCAAATGCTCCATGGTGTGGCGTTTTGGGGAAATAGGATAAGTTTCTGGATCGTCGATCCAGCCTAAAACTTGAACAGATTCTGCTTGTAATTCGACCGCTTGGCCTTCGCCCTGAGACTGGACTAATTTTCCTGTGACAGAGACAGAACAGTCTTTGGTTAGTTTTAAAATCTCTGAGTGATAGTTAAATAAATTTTCGGGAATCACGGCTTGAAGTGAATCAAAACAAGAACCGTCATTCAGGGCTAAGAAAGAAATCCCCGCTTTAGAATCTCGACGGGAACGAACCCAGCCGTTCGCAGTCACTTGGGTGCCGACAGGGATTTTTCCCGATAAAAAAGTTTTGATGGAATCATGCATGGAAGGGTTCTCCTGAGATTGATTCTGTAGGGGTAAGATTAAAAATTATTAAAAATAAAGGCGCGCAAAATATCATAATTTTTCTGCAATAATCAGCCCCCTATTAAACCAGTCAACACTGCCGGATAAAAAAATGGAAAAAATAGGAAAAAAGGGCTCTATTTGGAAAACACCGATTAGCTTAGAAATGATTTCTAAACGGGGAGAAAATACGCTTATGACCCATTTGGGCATCGAATTTACGGATATTGGCGAAGATTATTTAATTGCTCGAATGCCTGTAGACCATAGGACTTGTCAGCCATTGGGGATCATGCATGGTGGGGCGTCTTGTGTATTGGCTGAGACCGTCGGGTCTTTTGCAGGCAATTTTGCTGTGGATCAAAATACCCATTATTGCGTCGGCCTAGATATTAATACCAACCATATTCGCAGCATCCAAGAGGGCTATGTTTATGGGACGGCTAAGCCCTATCACTTAGGCCGAAGTACGCAAGTTTGGAGTATCGAAATTAGGGATAAAGAAAACAGATTGATTTCTATTAATAGGCTCACTCTATCGGTGCTTGCCAGATGAGCCCAGAAATTAATCTAGAAATTTTGCAGCCCCAAGTGGCCGGGATTTTTTATCCAGCTTCTCGAGAGAATTTATTAGAATTATTAAATAATTTTTTTGAAAATTGTCAGCTAGATAAAAAAAATTTTAATAAAAACCCAAAGGCCATTATTGCGCCCCATGGAGGATATTTGTTTTCCGGCAGTATCGCTGCTGAAGCGTTTTCAATACTTAAAGAAAATAAAAAGATCGATCAAGTGATTTTATTAGCGCCCGCTCACCAATTAGCTTTTATGGGCATTGCGACGCACCAAGCTAATTTTTTTTCAACGCCGTTGGGGGAAATTAAATTAAATAAAAATTTGATTGAGCGGGCGTTTAATATCCCAGAAGTATCTTATTTAGATTTAGCTTTTTTGAATGAGCACACGGTCGAAGTTATTTTGCCTTTTTTGCAGTTTACTTTAGGGGAAAACTTTACGTTGGCGCCATTTATTATTGGCCAATGTCTAACCCAGGGTGTTCTAGATTTATTAAATAATTTAATTTTAAACCCAGAAGAATCAGAAAAGACTTTGATCGTCGTTAGCTCTGATTTATCCCACTATCAGCCTTATAGTATTGCGAAAGAATTAGACCAGCTGACTCAAGAGCAAATTACGAGACTTCAGTGGGATGGTTTGACCCAAGATGATGCTTGTGGAGATGTTGCGCTGAAAGCTTTGTTGCAATTAGCCGATCAGGAAAATTGGCGAGGGGAGTGCAAAGTCTTAAAAAACTCGGGAGATACCGTGGGTGAAAAAGACAAAGTAGTGGGCTACGGGGCGTTTAATTTTTTTTAAATAAAAAAAGCCCCAGTAAATTAAATCCCATAGGAGGTGGGTTTAATGCACTGGGGCCTAAAATTGAAGAAGGTTTAACGCTAGTTTTCACTAGCCACCCCTTCAAGGAGTGAGTCGAAATCAAATGGCTCATATCCCCAAAATTGATTTCAGGTGTATGGGAACATAGAAAAACCCATGAAAAAATTAATGAATTAATAAGGGAATTTAGCCGCAGAAATTTACCTGTGAATTTGACGGGTTTTTTTTGATTAATAAATTTAATTTAGATTAAATATTTTTTTATTTTTATTGGAAATTTTGTGACGAGCTTGTTTTAATTTCAAAATTTAATAAAGATAATTTTTATTTAATTTATGGTATTTTTCATGAAAGCAATAAAAGCAAAAAATTATTTTTCAGGGTTTATTTCAGGGTTTAGTTTAATAGAAATCATGGTGGTCATCGCAATCATGGGTGTGATGGCTGCAATTGCAATGCCTACTTATCAAGATTATGTCGATCGAGCCAAGATCTCTGAAGGATTTAGTTTGGCGGCGCCTGTTCAATTAGCTGTGATGCAATATGCCATCGAGCATGGAAGTTTATTAGGGGCCGATTCCAATCAAGCTGTAGGAATTTCTGGAGAAATCAAAGGTTCTTACGTTGAGAATATGGCAGTTAGCAATCAGGGCTTAATCACTATTTTTTATTCACAGCCCAAGGGAACTTTAGAACTCAGTCCTGATTATCAGTCCGGTCAGATTCACTGGAGCTGCCAGGGTGGGTCGTTGCCCATGGAACTTCGCCCCAGTCGTTGTCGTCAAGTTGGGGGCAATTCATGAGTGGTTATTTAGATCAAGAATCAGGACAAGAAGAATCCTCGGCGATTGAATTATTAGAACAAATGATCCAAGAGGCCATGAAAGTCCAAGGGTCTGATATTCACTTAGAGCCATTAGATTCAAACAATACCCGTATCAGAATTCGACGAGATGGTTTTTTATACACGGCTATGAATTTAGATTTTTTAATCGGTCAGCGAGTAATTTCCCGCCTAAAAGTCTTGTCTGGATTGAACATTGCCGAAAAAAGATTGCCTCAAGATGGAAGGTTTTCAGTCCAGTTAGAAGGCCAGCCGTCGGTGGATATGCGGGTGAGTACTTGTCCCGTGAGATTGGGTGAAAAAGTAGTTTTGAGATTACAAAATACACGGGAGACTTGTTTGGAATTATTTGAACTGGGTTTTGAACAAGAAAGTTTAAATTTATTACATTCAGCTTTGTCAAAATCTCAGGGCATGATTTTAGTCACAGGACCCACGGGCAGTGGCAAGACGTTGACTTTGTATAGCGCCTTACAGCAATTAAATATTATTAGTAAAAATATCTGCACGGTTGAAGATCCCATAGAAATGCCCCTCAAGGGGGTGATGCAAGTTCAAATTCAGCCCAAAATTAATTTGAATTTTGCGACGGTTCTAAGTGCTTTTTTGCGACAAGATCCAGACATTATTATGGTTGGGGAAATTCGAGATATAGAAACAGCAGAGATTGGCATTAAAGCAGCGCAGACGGGGCATTTAGTTTTATCTACTTTGCATACCAATAATGCTTTAGAGACTTTGACGAGATTATCCGGCATGGGGATTCCGCGATATGCCATTGCGAGCTCAGTGAGTTTGGTCATTGCGCAAAGATTAGTCCGGAGGCTCTGTGTAGATTGCAAGCAAATTGAGAGCGATAAATTTATTCATGAATTGGTTTGTGATCGTTTGAAATCTTTAGGGGTTTCTCCAGAAAAATTATCCCAGGCAAAATTATTTAAATCTAATCCAATGGGCTGCAATCAGTGTCATCAGGGATTTCGAGGTAGAACTGGCTGTTTTGAAGTGATTCCCATCACAGAAGATTTAAAAAATTTGATTTTGCAGGGTGCAAATATTTTAGAAATGCAGGCTTACTGTGAAAAACAAAATTATTGGAATCTATGGAATGCCGGGGTATCCAAAATATTAAACGGTGAGACGACATTAGAAGAAATAGCTGGGGTAATTTAGGGGCGATTTAAAAAATGATCTTTGAATACCAGGCCTGGAATTCTGATGGGGTTTTAATTTCTGGATCCTGTGAGGGGATTAACTTAGAAGAAGCCCGCTGGGGATTAATCAAACAAGAGCTCTGTATTAAATTTATTTTCCAAGAAAGTTTTTTTAAAAGTTTTTATAAAAAAATTTTTAAAATCATAAAAAATAATTTTAAGAAAAAATTAAGTTTTAAAGCCATTACAGAATTTTTAAATAATTTAACTTGGATGCAAAAATCAGGGATTCCCTTGGCGCAGGCGTTGTTTTTAATAGAACAGGCGAGTGATTTAAAAACTTTAAAAATTATTTTGGGGCAAATTAAAAGCCAGATTGAATCTGGGGAAAATTTAAATTCAGCGCTGAGAAAATTCCCCAAATATTTTGATTTAATTTTGATTGAATGGATCACGGTTGGAGAAAATACAGGGAATTTAGAAAGCAGTTTGTCTGAAGTAGTGAATTGGAGAGAGAAAAAATTAGTCATGCAGCAAAAATTACAAAAAGCGCTGACTTACCCAATGATTGTTTTAATGGTGTCTGGTTTGGTTTTATGGATTTTGATGGTCTGGGCGGTTCCCAGTTTTGAAAAAATGTTTTTGAGTTTTCATGCCGTATTACCTGGATTAACCCAAGGAGTGATTGGTTTTTCAAGATTCTTGTGTGAATGGGGTTTTGGAGTTTTCTCGGGATTAGGGAGTATGGGATTAGGGCTGTTTTTTATTTTTAAGAAATTTTTATTTTTTAAAAAATTAAAAGACCAATGGGTTTTAAAACTGCCGGGGATTAAAAATTTTTCTTATCACGCAGTCATGTTTAAAGTTTTGGGCGTGTTAGCGATTTCATCAAGAGCGGGCGTGCCGTTATTTGAATCCATGAAATCAGCGATTGCGGTGAGTCAAAATAAAATGATTCAAGAAGCCTTAGAACAAGCAAAAATTAAATTATGGGAAGGCTGGTCTTTAAGTCAGGCCTTGGAGCAATCGAATTATTTTTATCCAGACATGATTGAATTATTACGCCTGAGTGAAGCATCAGGGTGCCAAGAAAAAATGCTTCAAAGATTGGCAGATCTCAGTGAAGCCATTTTATCCAGGCGAATAGACCAATTATTAACGCTATTAGAGCCCGCTTTGATGTTAATCATTGGAGGATTAGTTGGCATCGTTGTTTTGGCGATGTACGCGCCAATTTTTCAGATGGGGTCGGTAATTTAAATTCTTTAATATTTAGTTAATGGTTGGAATTTATTATGGCAGGTGATTTTTTATAAAAACAAAACCATAAAGTTAAAAAGGATAATTGATTATGTCAGGAGGAGGAGTGCCACCCAAGTTAGATTTTACTGCTTCAGCTGTACCAGTTGCGTTAAACGTAGCAACGCGGCCAGGGAGGAGGAGGGTAAGTTTGGCAGAATCATCAGCTCCTAACTGGGGAGTATTCTCGCTACCACCAAAACCAGCCTCGTCATGTGTACAACCTGCTACTTCGTTAGCGGCGTCAGGAGCACCACTGCGACTAACAGAGATACAAGGAGCTGCAGAAGGGAAGGATTTGAGAGCTGAGCTATATGTTCCCCTTTGGGAGTTTATTCATACCAAAAAATTTCCCGAAGCTTATGTAATAATGCCACCATCAGAAGCAGCAGTAGAAAAGGCACCCGATTGTGAAAAAATGACACGCAATATGGTCAATAGTTATAGAAGGGCAAAAATCGCTGAGATAAAAGGCGCTGCTCCATCGGTATCCGAGGAATTGCCTGTCACGACTGAGCTAACTCAAGTGAGTACCGGTAAAACTTTAAGTTTTAATAATTTTGTCGAAGTGCTGCTGATTTCTTTATGTCCAAAAGCGCAGTTCAAAATCCGCAGTGAAATTTTCTTGAAGCCAGACACTAGCGCTGTTTCTTTAGAAGAACCTGACATGACGGGCCACGCATATTCGGTTAAAAATTCGTTTGTTATACGCTGCGATTCCGTCCTTTTAGAACAGAAAATAAAAGAACACGTAGTTTGGAAAACAGGGCTTCTGAGTTCCGAACTTTTTCCAACTTACCTGCCTGATAAATCTCCTTATCGTCACTGAAACCCTGGATTCATCCAAAAAATAGGACGGGACGAATACAAGGTTCAATGGCACTACCTTAAGGAATTTCTGACCTTAAAAGGCCTTTCTAATAGGGAAGGTGGAGGGGCGAACTTCATGTTCGTCCCGTCGCATTTCTTGGGTCAATCCACAGGGAATAAACCGACGAACCCCTTACGAACATTAGTCTGATTACCGCGTTTTTAAGGATTGTTTTACCAAGCAGCACTCGGGACGAACATGCAGTTCGCCCCTCCACCATCATTCTTGGAAATGGCAATCCAAAGCTCAAATTCCTTAAGGTAGTGCCATTGAACACGAGGTTCGCCCCTCCATGCCTTTAAGAGAGGCCTACCAATGAGATTTCCCCCTTAAAGCAGAGCCATCGGTTATGGGGTTAATGATGACAAAGACGTTGATGACGCTGAAAAGAGTGTCGGCGTGTTTGTTGTGGGTGTCCGTGATGGAAGAGTTTTTTGGGCTTGTGCCAAAAATGCTGTGGGTGAAGATTGAGCAGACAGGGACAATGAAGCAAAAGGTGTGATTTCAGTGGTCTGATCACAATCAAAATATCCCCAGTTTTCATCTTTTTCCTCATCTGAAGAAGAGTCTGTTTCTTCTTCTGATTCCACAGCTTCACCATCATAGATAAGCTCAAGAAGGCGCTGCGTTGTTTTGGAAGTTCGGAGCGGTTCGCTGGTTTGATCCGTCGGTACTGGCCTTGCAGCCGCAATTTCTTCTGTTTTTATTTCTGGATCGAGGCTCAATGATTTTGTAAATAGTTCAAGAGCAACCTGCATTTGAGTCGGCCGGAAATGAAAATAATCCGCTGGGATATTGCGAGAGGGAAAATGCTTGAGATGTACTTTAAATTCAACATCACTTTTAGAGGAAACCAGGCTTGAAATGCAGACAATATGACCCAGCGCAATATTAAGTTTCATGAGCTGATTTTTTTCTTTCGAGTCTTCGTTTTCATGCACATAGGCTTCTAATAGCTTTGAAGCCAGTTGAGCAGTCTCAATAGCATAAGAACGAATGTACTCGCCCCAGATAGGCTCTTTGAAAGCCTCGGGTAATAAACTCAGGGAATAAGCGAAGTTAGCGAGAGAAGCCCCTATTTCAAAGCTGTTGTCGATGGTGAGAAAACCTGGGGCAGAAATTTTTGTTTCGGCCCAAAATAATTCAGCCGCCATACGAAAACAGTACAAGGCTTGGTAGTGATGAAAAAGTTGAGTCTTAATGTTGTATTGAATAGCGGGCTCAAGAGACGCTAATTTTTTATTGCTTGATTCTTTTTCAAGACAAGCTGTCATCGTACAAAGAGATTCTTCTATACGACGAACTTCTTTTTGGAGTGGCTGAGTGTTTTTCTCAAACTGTATGAGGATATTCCGATGCCCAACGCCTCTTAAATAATGAAATTGAGCATTGGTCTTAAACGGTAGCGCAGGTGTCCAATGGCGGGCGAGTTCAGCCATGCATCCGAATAAAGTGGGGGCGCCTAAATCTGAGAGTTTCAAGCTGATAGAGGCGGCATTCAAATGGGCTATGAAGTCTGGGTGAGAGAGGATCGGCTCTAATGTTTTTGTGCTCTCTAAAGTAGATCCGGATATTTCTTGTAAAGCAGGGTCTATTTGTTCCCATTTTTTTTCTGCTGTTGCGATAGATCCACTCATGATAAGACTCACTCCCTTTTAATTTAATATTTTTTAACTTTCAAAATCTCAAAGTCTTAAAATCGTCAAGATTTTTGAGGTGCGCAGTATCCAGAGATCCTGGGTGTTTTTGAAGGGGGAAATGTGAGTATTTTTTGCGTATTTGAAAGTTTTTTTTATGTTTTTTGTAGCAGTCAAAGCTAGCACAGCTAATAATGCGGCGTTTTTTTAAATTAAATATGGGTTAATTCATGAATCTAGAAAATCAGCAAATCATTGATGAATTTCTCGATGTTTTATGGCTTGAGTCAGGCGTATCTAAAAATACACTGGAGTCTTACCGTTTTGATCTTAAAGCCTTGGCCGATTTTGCTGAGAAAAAACAAGCTAATTTAATTTCTGTGAATTTAATTTTATTAAAAGATTTTTTGGCTCACCGTTATCACCTAGGGCTCGCGGCGCGATCGACTTCCCGAATGCTCGCGTCGATTCGGCGATTTTTTCGATGGTTATTAAATGATCACCGGATTCATAAAGATCCGTCGATTAGTCTTGAGAATCCAAAAGCTACCAAGCCATTGCCGTCGAGTCTTTCTGAAGAAGATGTGAATAAGCTTTTAGAAGCGCCGGATATTAATACAGAGATAGGTCTGAGAGATCGGGCCATGTTGGAAGTTTTATATGCAGCAGGGTTAAGGGTTTCAGAATTAATTAATCTAGATATGAACTCTATTAGTCTTTCTCAGGGCGTCGTTCGAGTGATGGGTAAGGGCAGCAAAGAGCGTTTAGTTCCCTTGGGTGACGAGGCGTTAGATTGGTTGAATAAATATCTGGACAATGCCCGGGCGAGTCTTTCTAGGGGATATCTTTCTGACACTGTTTTTTTATCCCAGCAGGGGCAGGTCATGACTCGGCAGGCTTTTTGGCATCGAATTAAAAAAATGGCGGAACAAGCCGGCATTCGAGCCCGAATTTCTCCTCATACTTTAAGACATGCTTTTGCAACGCATTTGTTAAACCATGGGGCAGATCTTCGAGTGGTTCAATTATTGCTGGGCCATAGCGATGTCGCGACGACGACGATTTATACCCATATTGCCAATGCTAGGTTGGAAGCTTTATATCAAGAGCATCACCCGAGGGCGTGAGAGTTTGTATTTTTAGGAGATTGATATGTCTGGATTTGAGGAAGAAAAGCCATCAGAAAAAGAGGATCTGAATTTTTTAGTTCAGGCCTGTAAAAACTATAAAACCTCAGGAGTGAAAGCTCGAAAAGCATTGGGGTTAAGCAATAAAAGAATAAAAGATTTTTTTTTAGGGCCTGTTGAACGACTTGAAATACTTTTCAGTCGTCATGATAAGAGAGAAAAACAAGATTGTTTTAAATGGGCCGAGGCTTGTTCTAGCTTATGGACAGAGAGTTTTTGGATAAAAGATAAAATTTTTTGGCGTTATATTTTTGATTATTTGAGAAGTCGTCCTGATATTTTAAATTTGTGTATAGAAGATCTTCGTTACGCTGTTTCTTATTTAGATCTATTGGCTTTGGCTTCTCCCATGACTAGAAATTTGTTAGCTGAATTAAAAAAACATAAGTGGCTTGGATGTACTGAATTTAATGTTTTTACGATAGAGCGCGAAATATTATTGAAATCGCCTTTAAGAACGATAGAAGCGTTAGAGGGTCAAATAAGCAGTCTTGTTTTTTTGTTGTCCATTGGAGAGGGCTTAGATAAAAAAACTTTATTTTATCCTTTGATTCAAGCTTATTTAGCAACGGATCCGGTTCTATATGAAGCGGTTAAGTTAGCAGTTGAGTTACCAGAAGATTTTGAGAAGTCTCGAAGCCCGGCGAGTCGAATCTCTGTGCTCTTTAGATCAGTCAGCTTTAGTGATGTCAGTCTTAGTGATGTCTCTAGCGAATCAGCAGAAACTGAAACCAGTTCAGAGCCTGAATATTTCGCATAAGTCAGAAAGTAATTTCACATGGTTATCTTGGTTATTTAAGCAGGGAATATATCCAAATTTTTCTCCGCCAGAATTTAAGAAAATAGTTTTATTTTGGATGTTAATTTCTTCAAGAGTTTCCAGGCAATCTATAGAAAATCCAGGGCAAATAATCTGAACGGAGCGGATGCTGGGATTTTCTTGAGGCAAGTTTTGTAAAGTGAGATTGGTATAGGGTTCTAGCCATTTTTGTTTGCCTAATCTGGATTGGAATGTCATGCGCCATTGAGAATTATTTAAACCTAAAGCATCAGCTAGTTTTTGAGCGGTTATTTGGCAGTGTTTTAAATAGGGATCACCACGTTTGATATTAATTTCGGGTAGACCATGAAAAGAGAAAATTAATAAATCGGGTTGGCCCTGTTGAGCTTGATAATCACGAATACTCTGAGAGAGCGCCTGAATATAAAGAGGATGCTCGTAGTAATGGCTAATAAATTTTATCGACGGAAAGTTTTGTTTTGTTTTTAAAGTTGTTGAGAACGCATCAAAAGTCGAAGCGGTTGTGGTCGCTGAGAACTGGGGATAGAGGGGCAGAATAATGATTTGTTCTAGATCTTCTGGGTTTAAATCTAGAGTGCCAAAAATAGTTTTGATAGACGGTTCACCATAACGCATGGCTAATTTTATAATAAATTTTTCACCTAAATAATTTTGTAATTTTTGAGTGAGAGACTGGCTATAAACTAATAATGGCGAGCCTTCAGGAGTCCAAATAGCTTGATAAGCATGCGTGGTTTTGGGAGATCTAAAAGGAATAATCAGGCCATAGACTAATAAGGCCCTGAGAAAATAAGGCAAAGAAATTACGCGACGGTCCATCAGAAATTCTTTGAGAAATTTTTTGACTTCGCGAAGAGAAGGTTTTTGCGGAGTGCCAAGATTGCAGAGCAGGACAAGCGTTTTTAGTGAAGATTTTTTTTCATTCATGTTGTCAGAAACTTAATGCATCAGGAGCAACACATATTAAATTATTATTATTTTTAATGATCATGATAATGAATGCTCATCGAGTGAACTAAATCGACTAAGAATTTAACTTTCCCTGGGTCAATATCCGGATGAATCCCATGGCCGAGATTAAAAATATGGCCTTTATGCGGTCCCATTTGAGAAAGAATTCTAGAAACTTGGGCGTGAATCTCTTCTTCAGTTCCATAGAGCACACTGGGATCTAAATTGCCTTGGAGAGCCACGCGATCTTGAGTGATCAATCGGGCTTGTTTGATATCAATCGTCCAATCTAATCCAAGACAATTGGCACCAGATAGCACCATGGGTTCTAACCAGAGGCCGCCGCCTTTGGTAAATAAAGTAATCGGAATAGTGGGATATTTATTTTTTAGATTTTTAATAATCTGGGTCATGTAGAACAAAGAAAAATGTTCATAGGCGATGGGGGTAAGTAATCCACCCCAAGTATCAAAAATCATCAGGCTATCAACGCCAGCATCTATCTGGCCAGATAAATAATCTATGACGGCCTGAGCTAAATGTTTTAATAAGCGATGTAATAAATCAGGTTGGCTATAAAGCATTTTTTTAGTTTTCGAGAAAGTCTTAGAGCCAGAACCTTCGATCATGTAGCAAGCCAAGGTCCAAGGGCTGCCTGAAAAGCCAATCAAGGGAGTATTTTTATTTAAAGCAGACTTGATATGTCTAACCGCATCCATGACATAACGAAGTTCAGTGTTGGGACAGGGCAGCGGAAGATTATCTATGTCTTGTTTAGATTGAATAGTCTTGGCGAAAACAGGACCTTCTCCTGTCTCAAAATTTAAGCCTAATCCCATGGCATCTGGGATGGTCAAAATATCTGAAAATAAAATAGCCGCGTCTAAATCAAATCTTTCTAAAGGCTGTAAAGTCACTTCGCAGGCTAATTCTGGGGTTTTGCAAAGATTTAGAAAACTACCCGCTTTTTCACGGATTTTTCGATATTCAGGAAGATAACGACCCGCTTGGCGCATGATCCAGATGGGGGTTTTGTCTGTGGGTTCTTGTCTGAGAGCTTGAAGGTAGCGCATATTTTTTTGATTTTTTTAAAGTCTAAAATTTTGAGGGCGGCATTGTAGCGATATTTTGATTGAGAAAAAGCTGTTTTTTGATCTGGTTTTTTGATCTGGTTTTTGGTTTTTTAGCATGGTACGATCCCAGTCTAATCAGCACCGAAATGGTGCTTTTTATTTTTTTAAATTTTTAAAATTAAATTAATTCTGTCCAGAGTCTAAAAAAATCCATGCTAAAAATTTCGCGATTGGCTGATTACAGCTCCAGTGTCATGCGCTATCTCGCTTGTTTTGCAGAGTTCACAGATCAATCTAAAAGTGCTGTTGAAGTCTCTGAGGCGACGCATATTACCCTCCCGACGGTTAGGAAAATTTTAAAATTATTACAGACGGCCGGGTTATTAATTTCTGTCAGAGGCAAAGAAGGCGGTTATCGACTCGCTAAACATTCAAGCCAAATTAATCTGGCCCAGATTGTCGAAGCCATCGAAGGGCCGATTGCTTTAACAGAATGTACGCGAGAGATAGGGAATCAATGTAGCCATACCCAGGTTTGTACCATGCGAAAAGACTGGCAATTGATTAATAAATTAATAAAAGACGCACTTTCAGCTCAGACCCTTGAGAAGCTTTGCCAAGGAGAGATATAAAAAATGACCCAAGAAAAATTAGATCAAAAATCAGATCCCATTCAAGCGGCTATTAGTCAGAGCTATAAGCCTGGCTTTAGGACAGATATTGAATCAGAGACTATTCCAGCTGGCCTAGATGAATCGGTGATTAGAGTTATTTCTGAAAAGAAAAAAGAGCCTGAATTTATGCTCCAGTGGAGATTGAAAGCTTTTGAGGTTTGGAAAAAAATGCCTGAGCCAGAATGGGCGAATTTAAAAATAGAAAAAATTGATTATCAGGCGATTAGTTATTATTCCGCGCCGAAATCTAACCCAGTTTTAAAGAGCCTGGACGAAGTAGATCCTAAGTTATTAGAAACTTATGCCAAATTAGGGATCCCCTTGCATGAACAAAAAATGCTCGCAAACGTGGCCATCGACGCGGTCTTTGATTCAGTCTCTGTTGCGACAACGTTCAAAGGAAAGTTATTAGAAGCGGGCGTGATTTTTTGTCCCATCTCAGAAGCCGTTCAGAAATATCCAGAACTAGTCCAAAAATATTTAGGAAGTGTCGTTCCCCAGGGCGATAATTTTTTTGCGGCTTTGAATAGTGCTGTATTCAGTGATGGTTCTTTTGTCTTTATTCCCAAGGGCGTTCGTTGTCCCATGGAACTCTCGACTTATTTTAGAATTAACGAGGCTAAAACAGGCCAGTTTGAACGGACGTTGATTATTGCCGAAGAGGGGAGCTATGTGAGCTATCTCGAAGGCTGTACGGCGCCGATGCGAGATGAGAACCAGCTTCACGCCGCTGTCGTCGAAATCGTGGCCCTGAAAGACGCCGTCGTGAAATATTCGACGGTTCAAAACTGGTATCCCGGGGATGAAAATGGCAAAGGCGGTATTTATAACTTTGTGACTAAACGGGGTGCTTGTCGCGGTGAGAATTCGAAGATCTCTTGGACCCAAATAGAAACAGGATCGGCGATTACTTGGAAATACCCGTCAGTGATTTTACAAGGAGATAATTCGGTCGGTGAGTTTTATTCAGTCGCGCTGACCAGCAAATATCAGCAGGCGGATACAGGAACAAAAATGATCCACCTTGGCCGTAATACCCGTAGCACCATTATTTCTAAGGGTATCTCCGCTGCTCATGGTCAAAATAGTTATCGGGGTCTCGTACGAATTGCACCGACGGCTGAAAATGCAAGAAATCATACACAGTGTGATTCTTTATTAATTGGTCCTGACTGCGGTGCTCATACTTTTCCCTATATCGAAGTCAAAAATAAAACAGCTCAAATAGAACATGAAGCAACCACGTCAAAAATCTCTGAAGACCAATTGTTTTATTGTTTATCCCGAGGCATTGGCGAAGAAGATGCGATTGCGTTGATCGTCAATGGATTTTGTAAACCCGTTTTTGAAGTGCTTCCCATGGAGTTTGCCGTGGAGGCTAGAAAACTCATGGAAGTTAGTTTGGAAGGGGCGGTGGGGTGAAATCAATTTTTAAATTATGTTTAAATTAGGAATCCAAAACCATGCTCGAAATTAATAATATCCATGCCAAATCCGGCGATAAAAATATTCTGAAAGGCTTATCTCTCAAAGTTAAACCCGGTGAAATTCACGCCATCATGGGTCCTAACGGCTCTGGAAAATCCACGACAGCCAATGTCTTAGTGGGGCGGCCGGGTGTGACAGTGACAGACGGATCGGTCTTATTAAATGGCCAAGATTTATTAGCTTTATCTCCTGAAGAACGCGCTTGGGCCGGTTTATTTTTAGCTTATCAATATCCCGTCGAAATCCCTGGAGTTAATAATCTGTATTTTCTTAAAGCAGCGCTGAATGCCAAACGTAAAGCTCAGGGATTAGACCCGCTAGATGCGATGGATTTTATGGCGTTAGCTAAATCTAAAATGGCTTTGTTATCGATGGACAAAAGCTTCTTAGAACGCAGCGTGAATGCAGGATTCTCAGGGGGCGAAAAAAAGCGCAATGAGATTTTCCAAATGCTGGTCTTAGAGCCTAATTGGATCGTCTTAGATGAGACAGATTCTGGATTAGATATTGACGCGTTACAGATCGTCGCTAAGGGCGTGAATCAACTCAGAAGTTCAGATAGAAGCTTTATTGTCATTACGCATTACCAAAGATTATTGGATTATATTATTCCCGATTATGTCCATGTTTTGTCTGACGGAAAGATTGTTAAATCAGGGCCCAAAGAGCTCGCTCTAGAACTCGAAGAAAAAGGCTACGGGTGGCTACGGTCATGAAATTAATTCATCTGGAGTCAAACACTCGGCAAGTTGAGTTAGAGTGCTTGAGCGAGCCGAAAGATTTGGAGATTAAAATTATCGTAGAAGCCAATGCGATATTTGATTTTTATTTGTTTGCGAATTTAGCGCAGGGCCAATCTTCCGTGAATATAGACGTTGAATTAGTCGGACCTGAGGCGGCTTTTAATTTAATCGGCGCTTATGATTTAAGAGAAAAGGCCCAGTCCACTTGGAAAATCAATATTCGACATTTGGCTTCTCATACCCATTCCAATGTTTTCGCTCGAGGCATTGGTCGGGATAAAGCGATTGGATATTTTAAAGCGTCTGTGAATGCAGCCAAAAATTTACAAGTTATTAAAGCCCATCAGAAAAATTACAATTTATTACTTTCTTCGCAAGCGAGCTTATTCAGTCAGCCTTTTTTAGAGATTAATACGGATCAAATAGAATGTTCTCATGGGGCAACGGTCGGCCAGTTAGACCCGAATGCTTTGTTTTATTTACAAAGTCGTGGCATTAGCTTGTTAGAAGCTAAGCAAATGTTGACAGAGGGTTTTTTAGAAGACGTGATTTTAAAATTGCCTAACGAAAGTTGGCAGAAATCGGTCAGAGTTTTGATGAAAGGACAAGATCAAGCAGGGGGGCAGTCATCATGTATGGTGTCATAGAAGATATTAGAGATGACTTTCCCGCGTTACATCAGAGGATTTTTGATAAGCCTTTAGTTTATTTGGACACGGCGGCCACGGCTCAGAAGCCCCGCATGGTCTTAGAAGCCATGACGGATTTCTATATGAATGATTATTCGAATATTCATCGAGGTGTTCATAGTTTATCCATGCGTGCGACGGCTTTATATGAAGATGTTCGAGTGACAGTCGCGAAGTTTATTCAAGCAGCAGATTCAGACTCGATTATTTTTACGCGGGGGACGACAGAGGGTTTGAATTTACTAGCCCAAAGTTTTTGTTTAACCCATATGAAACCCGGGGATCGGGTTTTAATTTCCCAGATGGATCACCACGCCAATATTGTTCCCTGGCAAATGATGCGTGATCGATATGGGATTATCTTAGATGTCTGCCCTATTTTTCCCTCAGGAGAATTAGATCTTGAGGCTTATGAAAATTTATTAACGGACAGGACTCGCCTGGTTTCGATTATTCATACGTCCAATGTCTTAGGGACGGTGAATCCGGTTAAAAAATTAGTTGAATTAGCGCATGCGAAAAATATTTTAGTTTGCTTAGATTCTGCTCAGGCCATTGCTCATGGGTCGATTGATGTTCAAAGTTTGGATGTCGATTTTTTGGTTTTTTCAGGTCATAAAATTTATGGTCCGACAGGCGTAGGTGTTTTGTATGGAAAATTAAAACATCTAGAAAAATTAATCCCTGCTTTTGGGGGTGGGAGCATGATTGAATCCGTCAGTTTTGAAAAAACGACGTATGCCCGAGCACCCTTAAAATTTGAACCCGGGACACCGCCCATTGCTGAAGTCATTGGATTAGGCGCTGCGATTGAATATGTATCGGCCTTGGGGGTGGATCAAATTGGTTTATATGAACAAGGTCTGACGGATTATGCCTTAGGGGCGCTGAGAGATATTTCAGGATTAAAAATCTATGGCGAAGCCGTTGAGCGAGCGGGTGTTATTGCGTTTAATTTGGAGGGCATTCATCCCCATGATGTGGGGACTTTGTTGGACCAAGAAGGCATTGCCATTAGAGCCGGTCATCACTGTGCGATGCCGTTGATGACTTACTATCAAGTGCCTGCCATGAACCGTATTTCTTTTGGGATTTACAATACCGTGGATGAGATAGATGTTTTAACCCGAGCGATTGTGAAAGCTAAAAAAATATTTGGGGTGTAATAAAAATTATGGGCAAAAAATCATGAGTCATGAGCATAGAGAGCTATATCAGCAAGTTATTATTGATCATGGGAAACATCCTAAAAATTTTCATGAAATGGCTCAGCCCAGTATTAAACGCGTCGGGCATAACCCATTGTGTGGGGATAAATTAGTTTTATTTATTCAATTAGATCCTGAGAAAAATAAGATCTTAGATATTTCTTTTCAGGGTGAAGGCTGTGCGATTTCTATGGCCTCTAGCTCTCTTATGACTGAAGCCGTCAAAGGTCTAAAAATTGAAGACGCTTTGAAATTATTTACAGGCGTTCATGAGTTAGTGACGGGTGGATCTCAAGGATTATCCGATGAAGGTCTTGAGGAAAAATTAGGAAAATTGGCTGTTTTGTCAGGGGTGTCGGCTTATCCGGCTCGGGTTAAATGCGCGTCATTAGCTTGGCAAGTTTTAAAAGCAGGGCTTTCAGAAAAAGATAAAGATCAGATAGATCAAGAGGTACGAACAGAATGAGTGAGATTATTAAATTTAATCCCAATGCACCGGATTTAATTTTGCCAGATTTGATTTTGACAGACAGTGCGATTAAGCATTTTCAAAAAATGTTAAATCAAACCGCAGGGGCTATTGGCATTCGATTCGATGTGAAGAAAACAGGCTGTTCTGGCTATAGCTATCTCAGTGAAGTCATGATGGAAAAGCATCCAAGTGATTTACCTATCGAATCAATTAAAAATTTATCGGTCTGGATGACAGAAAAAGCTAGGCCCTTAATTAATGGAGTGATGATTGATTATCAAACCCAAGGGTTAGGCCAAAGCAAATTGATTTATACCAACCCGAATGAAACGGCTCGATGTGGCTGTGGCGTGAGTTTCAGCGTGGATAAAACACCCGGCGAGGCTTTGTAATTATGAAAATGGGCGATATCACGATTATTAAGCGCGAAGTGACGGGGGTTTTAATTCCCTATGGGTCAGAAATAGAGCTGATGCCGGGGACAGAAGTTTTAGTTACCCAGGCTTTAGGGGGTAGTTTTACTTTAAACGTCAACGGAAATTTGGTGCGTATTGAAGGCAAAGATGCAGATGCCATTGGACGTGAGCCAATCAAAAGTCCCGTCGAATTATTTAAGCCGACAGGTGAAGAAGTCAGTGAAGATCTTTTATGGGAACAGCTGAAAACTTGTTATGACCCAGAAATCCCCGTGAATATTGTGGATCTGGGTTTAATTTATGAATTAGCCAAGACTAAACAATCCGATGGTTCGTATCATATTGGCATCCAAATGACCCTGACAGCCCCTGGCTGTGGCATGGGCCCAGTGATTGCAGCTGAAGTCGAAAAGAAAATCTTAGAAGTTCCGAATGTCAGTAAAGTCGATGTGGTTTTAGTGTTTGATCCGGCTTGGAATTCAGAAATGATGACAGATGAAGCAAGGTTAGAATTGGGTTTGTTGTAACAACTGTAATCTGGTACCTTTCGCGCCGTTTTTTTAGCTTTTTTATTTATTATTTTTTTATTTCAGGAGTCACTTGTGCCATTTGTAAAAGGGACGGTTCTTGGCGGTTTTTTAGGGTTTTCTGTCGCAGTGGGTGTGATTGTTTGGGCTTCGGCCATTCATCATTCGCCGGCTCCTATGAGTACAGTGATTGCTCCTGTGAATATCAAAACAGATCAAGCCACAATGCAGATTATTCCCGATGTTTTAAGCGCTGTGGGTCATATGCGGGCCATGCAATCAGCGAATTTAAACTTTCAAGTTTTGGGTCAAATTAGCAAAATTTATACTCAAAAAGGCCGGGTCCATCGGGGTGATTTGTTGATGCAACTCGATGATTCAGCGGATCAAGCCCAATTAAGATCTGACCAGGCAACCCTGCAATTAAATCAGTCGACTTATGATCGATTTTTAAAGCTTTCTCAGATGGGCGATGAGTCCACTCAGATACTCGAAGAGAAAAAAGAAGCGCTTTTAACCGCTCAAGCTGTCGTGGATAAAGACACCGCGTTATTAACTCAAAAGCAATTACGAGCGCCATTTGATGGTGTCTTAGGAACGACGGATCTAACGGTCGGGTCTTACGTCGCGGCAGGAGATCCAGTGATTCAGCTCGTTCAATTAGCGCCCTTAAAAGCCCGATATGCCGTTGCAGCCAGTTTTAAATCTCAAGTTGAAATGGGGCAGCCAGTCACTCTGACGACGGAAGATTATCCAAACCAAATATTTAAAGGCATCGTGAGTTATATCGATCCGTCGGTGAATATGCAGTCGGGGACTATCTCTATAGATGCAACCATACAGAACCCTGATTTTTTACTGTCTCCCGGGATGTTTGTAGAAGTTGAGCAGGTTTTAAATCCAAACCGTCAGCTTTTGGTTATTCCAGATATTGCCCTTATGACAGATATTCAAGGGCGGTATGTTTTTATTGTTCAGCCAGATAATCATGTCAAAAAACAATATGTCGATGTCGGGATTATTCGTCAGGGATTCGCGTCAATTAATAAAGGGCTGAGTGTTGGAGATGTCGTTGTGACGGCAGGGCAACAGCGGCTTTATGATGGGTATGCTGTGCATGTGATTGGGGCGGCAAGTGCATGAAACTTTAACGAATCAAATTATTGATCATGTCATTAGTGTGATTGATCCGGTGGATTGACACGCCTCCTTGATATAGTCACCTGCCACCGATCGAGGGCGAATACAAGATTCGCCCCTACACCCTTATTCTTAGAAGAGCCTGTCACAATCAAATCTTCGGTTGCCTCCCCCCTGCCTTTTGACTACCTTTAGGCGCTTTTTTTTACCCCGGATTTTTTATTCATGCGTCTTTGCGAAATCTGCATTGAACGGCCTGTCTTTGCGACCGTGCTGTCATTGGCTTTGTTAATCTTTGGTGTGATTGGTTTAATTAATCTTGAGATTCGTTATTTTCCAAAAGTGGATTATCCCATTGCGTCTGTGTCTGTGAATTATTCAGGTGCCAGTCCTAGTTTGATGGAAAACGAAGTGACGGAGCCACTAGAAAATGCATTAATCAATGTTAAAGGCCTGGCTCAAATGAGCTCTCGCAGTGGTTATAACTCGACCAGTATTAATTTAACTTTTGCTGATGGCACCAACATGATTAAAGCCATGGGCGATGTTCGAGACCAAGTATCTTCCGCTAGAAATTTACTCCCCAATGATATTGATCCGCCCAATATTTCAGAGGGAGGCGTCGCTTCGCCTGTCTTGAATGTCGGATTTTTAGATCAAGATTTATCGCCTGCGAAAATTCAGGATTATGTGACCCAAAATATTCAGCCGCTCTTACAAAAATTACCAGGCATGGGGGCAATCTGGCTGTATGGATCTGGGGCTTATGCCATGAGAATCTGGCTCAGTCCTGAGAAAATGGCGGCCTTGAATGTGACCGTGACTGATGTCGAGAGCACGCTGGAAAATAATAATATTGATTTCTCTGGGGGTTCTATTCAGGGAATGGACAGAAATTATTCTTTCGTGGCGAATACTAAGCTGACAGACGTTGATCAGTTTAAAAATTTAATTATTCGAGATACGGATAATCAAATTGTCCGTATGCAAGATGTGGCAAAAATTGAATTGGGATCCAATTCTCTGACGCCTTCTCCCATGAGAACTAATAGCCAGAGTTCTATTGATATGGAAGTTCGGCCTTTAGACACGGCCAATCCCATCATGGTCGCCAATGAAGCCAAGCTTGTTTTATCTAAATTAAAACTACCTGACGGCATGACCATGAGAATGACTTATGACCAGTCGGATTATCTCAAAGCGGCGATCATAGAAGGGGTTAAGACTTTATTGATTGCCATTGGGTTGGTTGTCTTAGTTGTTTTTGTATTTTTGGGGTCTATCAGAGCGTCGCTTATTCCCGTAGTGACTATTCCTGTTTGTGTGATCTCTGTCTTTGGGGTCATGTTATTAGTGGGTTATTCGATCAATGTCATGACTTTATTAGCTGTTATTTTAGCCATTGGCCTGGTGGTCGATGACGCCATCGTCATGCTCGAAAATATTCATAGATATATAGAACAAGGCTTGAGTCCTTATGACGCTGCTTTTAAAGGCTCTAAAGAAATTGGATTTTCAATCATTGCGATGACGCTGACCCTTGCGGCTGTTTATGCGCCTGTTGGGTTTATGCAGGGTTTTAGTGCCAAAGTATTTCAAGAATTTGCGTTTACTCTGGCAGGAGCTGTTTTAATTTCCGGCTTTGTCGCTTTGACGCTCTCTCCAATGATGTGCTCTCGTGTTTTAAAACCAGCTAAGAAAGCCTCCAAACTAGAACATACGGTGGATCAGTTTTTTGGGAAATTAAATCAAAAATATCGAGAGTCTTTAGGGTTTTTATTAAACCAGCGTTTTTATGTCATTGGAGTATTAATTTTAATTGGGATCCTGGGGTATTTTATTTATCGCTTAGTCCCCGAAGAATTTATTCCCAAAGAAGATATTGGGTTTTTCCAAATTAATATTACTTCACCGCCTGGATCAACCATTAGTTACACCGATGGTTTCATGAAAAAATTTGAAAAAATTTATCAGGCCAATCCCGAGATCGAAAATTATTTGTCTTTTATTAATTCTGGCGATGCCATTAATTTTATTATTACGAAGCCCTGGGAACAACGAAAAGACGAGACGGCTAAGATTATGGATCAAGTATTAAATCAACTTGATCAGATTCCAGGGGTCTTAGTGAAGGGGCAATTGCCTGACCCTGTTAGCTATGGTGATGGGACGGATGGGGATGCGATTCAAATTAAAATCATGACACCGAGCCAGAACTATGGAGAGCTCAGTCAGACTGTGGATCAAGTGATTAAGTTACTCAAAAATTACCCCGGTGTTCGAGGGGTTGATACGGATTTGAAATTTGATAATCAGGTTTACGAAATCGATTTTAAACGCTCAGCGGCGGCGGCTTATGGGGTTTCTTTGCAAGATATTGCAGACACCATGAGTATTCTGATGAGCGGAAAACAGATGACTAATATTGAACATAACGGCATGAACTATTACGTCAAAGCCCAGATGCAAATGAGTGATCTCAGTACGTTTAGTGCCTTGGGAAGAATTTATGTCCGATCTAGTAATACGGATGCTAATGGCAACCCGGTCATGGTGCCGTTGTCTAATTTGATCAGTATCAAGACAGCGGTCAGGCAGAATAATCTTTATCGTTATAACCGCATGGATTCAGCAACTATTACGGCCTCTCAGTCGCCTGGCTATAGCTTGGGAGCCATTGTGAGTTATTTAAATAATACCTTGCCGCAAATTATTCCTGCCGATCAGAATTTTACTTATACGGGTTTGATAGATGCTTTTGCGAAATCCAGCGGCGTGATGACTAATTTATTTTTGCTTTCTATTATTTTTATTTATCTGGTCATGGCCGCACAGTTTGAAAGCTTTGTCGACCCATTCATTATTTTATTGACGGTCCCGCTGTGTATTGTCGGCGCCATGGGGACGCTTTATCTCATGGGCGGATCTTTGAATCTTTATACCAATATTGGGTTAATTACTTTGGTCGGGTTAATTACTAAACATGGGATTTTAATTACTCAGTTTGCGAATCAGAGATTGATTCAAGGCGAAGATTTATTCAGTGCTATTCAGAACGCTGCTGTGATCAGACTTAGGCCTATCTTAATGACCACATCTGCCATGGTGTTGGGCGCGGTGCCATTAGCCTTGGCGTATGGGCCTGATTCCCATAGTCATTCTCAGATTGGCTGGGTGATTGTGGGTGGAATGTTATTCGGGACATTTTTCTCTTTGGTGGTCGTTCCTGTGGCTTATTTTTATTTAGCGCCGTTGGATCATAAGAAAAAATTATTATTACAAAAAAGAAGGGCATCATAGGGAGTGGCATGCATGACCCATGCTTGTTTTCCCCCATATTTTTCCATGTTTTTTTTCATGGTAAAACAACCTGACAATTGATAGCATCGCGGCCTTTTTAATCTCATAGATTTAGATACAGGGTTTTTTCATGACGACAGCTTCTTCTTTGCCATCTTTTGATTCGGTTCAAATTGCTTTGAATATGTTCGAATCTCTGGGTGAAGCCGCGCAAACCCATGGTTTGTTATGTGCTTTATTTGCGGGTGGCGTGAAATTACAGAGACAAGCTTGGATGAACTCTCTCATGACCCAAACGCCTGAAAAATTAGATCCTGAGTTGTCAGAAGCTCAAATGGTCTTAACAGATCTCTTTGTCGTTACCCAAGAAGCTTTTCAACAAGAAGAGCCTTTTATTGAGCCGCTTTTGCCATTGGATGACATGCCTTTGGTGGTTCGAATTGAAGCGATGGCTGAATTTGCTAAAGGTTTTGTGATGGGGTTAAACCTAGTGGGCGTGCCATTAAAAAATAATCCTAGTCCTGTGCTCCAAGAAGCGATCGATGATTTTTTTAATATCTCTTGTTTAGCGCCGCAAGACGAAGAAGGTGAAGAATCTGAAAAAGCGTTTTTTGAATTAGTAGAATATTTAAAAGTCGCCATGGTGCAGATCCATTGGGAGCTCAAAGAACAGCCTGGATTAGATACCACTCAGCATTAAGAAAAAAAGAGAGTTCAGTCGATGACCCTATTACAATCGTTTGATATCACTATTATCGGCGCGGGTTTAGTGGGTCAAGTGTTGGCGATTGGACTAGATCGACTGGGGTATCAAGTGGCTTTAATCGAATCCAAGAATCTTAAGCCCTTAGAGCCTAATGAAGATCTTCGAGCCATTGCGCTTTCTTATGGCAGCGTCGAATGCCTGAAATCTTTATCGCTTTGGGCGTGTTTATCTTCTTTTGCGACGCCTATTCACAGGGTCCATGTCAGTGAGCAGGGCGGGTTTTCTCAATGTCGAATCAAAAAAGAAGATTTAAAATTAAATTATTTAGGTCAGGTTTTAGAGATAACCAATTTACTCAATAATTTTCTTCAAGAGCTTTTATTGAATACGCGAGTCAAAATTTTTGCGTCTAATAAAACTAAAAATTTTGATTTTGAATCTAAGATTTTTACTTTAGAAAACGGTGAGTTTTTTAAGACAAGCTGGGTGATTTCAGCCGAAGGAGCGCTCTCAGAGACGGCTCAAAGACTAGAGATTAAAACGCAGCAGAAATTTTTTAATCAGGTGGCAATCGTCGGGAATATTTTACTGAGAGAGTCCCACGAGAATTTAGCCTATGAAAGATTTACTCCGGCCGGGCCTTTGGCTTTACTCCCAGTTTCACAAAACAAAGCGACTTTTATCTGGGCTGTAACACCTGAACAAGCCCAAGAATTGTTAGCCCAAAGTGATTCTGAGTTTTTAAAAAACTTACAAAAAGCCTTTGGGTATCGCGCTGGAAAATTCGAGAAATTATTTAAACGCCAGTCGCATGTGTTAACTCAAAGCCAGGCCTCTGAGAATTTTAAAAATGGAATTTTACTAATGGGCAATGCAGCCCATTCTTTACATCCCATTGCAGGTCAGGGCTTTAATTTAAGTTTGCGAGATATTCAGGAGTTTTTAAAACAAGTTAAAAATGTTGGATTAAAAGGGCCAATGGCTTTTGATCAGTATTTAAAAAACAGGGCTCAAGATCAGAAAGAAATCGCTAAATTTTCAGAAAGTTTGGTTCATTTATTTACTCGACCAGGGTGCTTCCCTAAATTATTTCGGGGGCTGGGCCTACATGTCTTAGAGCGTCAGGCAGGACTTAAAAAATATTTGGCTGAACGTTTGGCGGGCATCCTGTGATAAGTAGTTTTATCTCGGATGTTCTCATTGTTGGGGCGGGCCAAAATGGCCTAGCGCTGGCTTGTGGGTTAGCTCAAGAGGGCTTTTCTGTTCAAGTGATTGATCGCTATTTAATCAAATTGGTTAGCGCTGAGAATTCTTTGCGGGTCAGTGCATTAACGCCTGGGTCTTTAAAATGGTTAGAAAAACTGGGTATTAATTTTAATGATTTTTCTTTTTTTAAATCGATGGAGATTTGGGAGTCTGAGAAAAATTTATCTGACCGGCTGCATTTAGAGGCGAAATCCTCAGAAATTTATTTAGGTGCCATTAGTCATAATGATTTATTACAAAGAGCGTTGTATCAGAAAGCCTGTGAGCTAGGTGTGAGTTTTAAAATTGCGAACCCCCTAGAAATAGAACGGAATTCTTCAAGCATTAAATTAATAACGGATCAGGGTGTTTTTGAATCTGAATTATTAATTGGCGCTGATGGTGCGCAATCTTTTGTGAGAGAGCTTTCAGGGATTAAAACAGTTTTTAAAAATTATAAACAAAAAGCCATTGTCGCTGTGATTCAAACAGAAAAACCCCATAGCCAGACGGCCTATCAACGATTTTTACCTGAAGGTCCCTTGGCTTTTTTGCCATTAAAAAATTCTCATCAAAGTTCGATTGTCTGGTCTTGCTCGCATAAAACAGCGGAAAAATTAATGGAAGAAGATTTGGAAATGTTTGAGAAAAAATTGGCGAGCTCTTTTGACTTGAGATTAGGCCGAGTGAGCTGTCTTTCAGAACGCCAGAGTTTTGATTTGAAACATCATCATGCAGAAAGATATATCAGTGAAAAAATAGTATTAATTGGCGATGCGGCCCATGTGATTCACCCGTTGGCTGGACTGGGTTTGAATCTGGGATTTAAAGATGGAATGGTTTTAATTAATTATTTAGTCAAAGCCAGAAATCAAAAGAGAGCTTTGGGTTCTTGGCAAATGCTTTCCCACTATGAGCGTGAAAGAAAACCCCATAATTTAAAAATCAGTTTGGCCATGACGGGGCTTAATGATTTATTTAAAAATGCTTGGCCCGAAGTTTCTTGGGCGAGACAGCAAGGCCTGCAATGGGTGGAAAAATCAGCCTGGTGGAAGCGGTTTTTTCTGAATGAGATTGAAAGCTAGGTTTATATTTAGAATTAAATTACTGCTTATTTTTCTAATTTTGACATGATTTCACATAGTTTTTTTCTAAGTTTTTGCAAGCAAACACACTGGTTTTATTGAAAAAAATCTTTCTAAATTCTGTTGTTTTTACCCATTGATCTGAATTGAAATTTAGATATGATGGTCCGCGCCAAAGTTGTCGTTAATGTTGAAATACAGCTGGTTAACTGACTCGACACAGTCGGTTAATTCGGTCTAACAAGAAGCTTAGGTTTAAAAATCTTAAGTCTTGTTTTTTTTTCGACGCCTTGGTTGTCTTTGTAGTCAATAAGGAGGGAACATATGACTGCTATGACCGTAGAACAACGGATTGTCAGTAAGTACGATCGTTCAGTTTCGGAGCTACTTCAGCACTATGCCAATGAAGGTAAAACTTCTAAGCAAGTCGCCGATATTTTAGAATGTGGTGTGAGTAACGTTCGTCGAATTGCTCGCAAATATCACATTCGATTCAATCAACCCATGCAACAGTCTCAGCTACTGCAAAATCAGCAGTTTCTTGAAGCTAAAATTAATAAAATTAATGTCCTTTCTCGCCCTTGGGGGGTTCGGACAGGTATGCGTGTGAGAGCACTAGAGTATGACTTCGTGGAATGATTGATCCCACAAAGTTCTTTTGTTAGCCTTGCCGCTCTTCACGGCAGGGCTTTTTCATTTCATGACTATTGCAAAATCGGCGATTTATCCGGGAACCTTTGATCCGGTGACATTAGGGCATTTAGATATTATCCAACGTGCCAGTGATTTATTAGACGAGTTAATTATTGCTGTTCCTGATATTCAATCTGCCAAACAACCTTTTTTTCCTTTAGATCTGCGCCTGGCTTGGCTCAAGGCGTCAACGCGAGATTATTCCAATGTGCGGATTGAATCTTTTGATGGACTATTAGTTGACTACGCTCGAGCTAAAAATATTCGTCATTTCATTCGTGGATTGAGAAGCGTTCAAGACTTTGAATATGAAAAACAGTTAGCGGGAGTGAACGAAGCTTTATTTCCCGAGTGTGAGACTTTTTTCTTAATGACGAATGCTCGCCATGCTCATATCAGCTCTAGTTTAATTCGCGAAGTGGGTCGATTGGGTGGAGATATTTCTTCTTTTGTTCCCAAAGTTGTGCATGAGTCACTTCCATGGCATTAAAAATTACAGACGCTTGTATTAATTGCGATGTGTGTGAACCTGAATGCCCGAATGATGCGATTTCTCAGGGGGTAGAAATTTATGAAATAGATCCAAGTCGGTGTACAGAATGTGTTGGACACTATGAGACTTCGCAGTGCACAGAAGTCTGTCCCGTTGAATGCATCATTTTGGATTCAAATTATCCAGAAACCCATGAGCAAAAAATGGCGAAGTTTATTTATTTGCAGACGGGAAAAAATAATTAACATGGGAATTTTTAAAAAAATTCATGCTGATATTGTCATTATCGGCGCAGGTATTGCAGGGTTATGGCTTTTGAACCGTCTGGTTTCATTAGGCTATCAGGCCATTCTGATTGATAACCAGGGTATTGGAGGATTTCAGACCTTGCATTCCCAGGGGATTATTCATGGGGGAGCGAAATATGCGCTAACAGGCTCTGTGACCAAGGCCGCCATGAATATTTCTCACATGACTAAACTTTGGTCAGATTGTGTTTCTGGAAAGGGTGAAATTGATTTGAGCACCGTCAAAATTTTATCTCATCATCATCTTTTATGGACCCGTGGGAGATTTACGGCGGGGTTGAAAAGCTTTATTTCTTCGAAAATTTTAGTCAGTGATTCAGCGGTTTTAAATCCCAAAAATTACCCTGAAGTTTTTAAAAACGCTGAATTTTTTGGCAGTGTTTGCCAGTGCGAAGAGACGGTTTTTGATGTGGGGTCTTTAATAGAAATTTTGGCAAAACCCCATCGAGAAAGAATTTTGTTATCCAGCCCTGAAACCCAGTTTATTTGGGGTTCTAAAGGGCTGGATTTAATAAAATGGGAAGATGTTGAATTGACGGCGGATCAGTTTGTTTTTACAGCAGGTGAAGGCGTCGAAAAATTATTAGAACCCCTTGAGAATTCTCCCAAGATGCAGCGCCGGCCTTTACATATGGTGTATTTGAAAGCACCAAAATTACCCAAAATATATGCGCACTGTATTGAGTCTGGTACAAAACCGCGTGTGACCATTACTACGCATACAGCTGAGGATGGCCGTGAGGTTTGGTATTTAGGAGGAGAGATTGCAGAGCAGGGGGTCAAGAGAAATTCAGAAGAGCAAATCAAATTTGCTCAATCTGAGCTTCAAGAATTACTGCCTTGGGTAAATTTATCTCAAGCAAAATGGCATAGTTTTTTAATTAATCGTGCAGAAGGTGAAATGCCGAACCATACCAGACCTGATGTGCCAATTATTAAAAAAATACAGAATATTCAAGTGGTTTGGCCAACAAAATTGACTTTTGCACCTTTAGCCGCTGCTGAAGTTTTAAAGAATTTACAGCCGGTTTCTCAAAAAACAGATCAGGCTATTTTAGATTTATTAGGCATAAAAAAAGCGCCACTTTTGGCGGCGCTTTGGAATCAATAAATGTCTGCTTATTTTTTAGCAATGATTGCTTTTTTAGCAACAGCTGGTTTAGCAGCAGCTGGTTTTTTAGCAACGACTGCTTTCTTCACAGCTGGTTTTTTAGCAACGACTGCTTTTTTCACAGCAGGTTTTTTAGCAACGACTGCTTTTTTCACAGCTGGTTTTTTAGCAGCGACTGCTTTTTTCACAGCTGGTTTTTTAGCAACGACGGCTTTTTTCACAGCTGATTTTTTAGCAACGACTGCTTTTTTAGCAGTGGTAGCTTTTTTCACGGTCGCTTTCTTCGCGGCAGGCTTAGCTGCCTTCTTCACAGTTGCGTTCATTATTTTATCTCCTACAGGTTATGAACATAACGCGCGGAGAGTTTAGCAGAGAAATTTTATCATGCTTTTTTTAGTAAACGTGAAATTCATGGGAGGAAGAAGTTTGTTTTATCGTCATCTTGGGAAGACTGATTTAAATGTTTCTGTATTGGGATTAGGTCTGGTCAAAATAGGTCGCAAGACCCAAGTGAAATATCCGGTGCTTTTTGAGCTGCCATCAGATCAAGAGGTTCAAATTCTTTTAGACGAAGCAAGAGATGTGGGTATTAATTTATTAGATACGGCTCCTGCTTATGGTTTGAGTGAAGAACGATTGGGGAATTTTTTATTTAAAAATAAAAATCGGAATGATTGGATTATTTGTTCAAAAGCAGGGGAAGAATTTGATCCAGAGACAAATCAATCGTCTTATTGTTTTACTCGAGATCATATAAACAAGAGTGTCGAAAGATCTTTAAAAAAACTTAGAACAGATTATTTAGATATTTTATTAATTCATTCGAATGGCGACGACGTTCGAATTATTGAAGAAGATAATATTTTTGAGACGCTTAATATTTTAAAATCTCAAGGGAAAATTAAATATTTTGGCATGTCGACTAAAACTATAGAGGGTGCGCGCTTGGCCATTGATCAAAGTGATGTCGTCATGCTGACTTATAATCTTCAGGAAAAATCAGAAGCTTGCATGATTGAATATGCATACCAGCAGGGTAAAGGGGTGTTGATTAAAAAAGGTTTGCAAAGTGGGCATGCAAATTCTCCTGAAGAAGCGATTCAATTTATTTTTAATCAGCCAGGTGTGACTAGTTTGATTGCGGGAACTTTGAGCCCAAAACATCTGAGAGAAAATGCTCAAGCAGTCTGTCAGGCGATTTCTAATTTTAATACTCAGGATTTTTAAATTATGACTTTTTTGCCTCGAATTAAGATCTGCGGCATTACTTCTATTCAAGATGCTAATTTAGCAATTCAAAATGGTGCCGACGCGATTGGTTTTATATTTGTTCCCAATACGCCGAGATATTTAAGTATTAATAGAGCCCAAGAAATTATTAAAAATTGTCCGCCGTTTATTACTAAAGTGGGTTTGTTTTTAGATCCGTCAGAACAAACTGTTTGGGATTGTTTAGATGTTTTATTTTTAGATGTCTTACAGTTTCATGGCAATGAATCGCAAGAGTTTTGTCAAAAATTTAAAAAGCCTTTTGTTAAAACTATAAAAATCTCAAAAGAATCTTCTGTACTTTCTATTCAAGAAGCCTGTGAAAATTATTCAGAAGCTTCAGCGATTTTATTAGATACCTATCATGAAAAATTAGCAGGTGGGACAGGAGAGAAATTTAATTGGTCTTTGTTTCCCAAAGATAAAAATTATAAAAATAATAAACATTTTATTCTGGCGGGAGGGCTCAATCCAGAAAATATTGCCCACGCTATTTTGGAGACTCAGCCTTATGCCGTAGATGTCAGTTCAGGGGTTGAAAACTCACCAGGGATTAAATCAGCTGAAAAAATTCAAAAATTCTGTGATCAAGTTCGGTCTATATATAAATAGAGAGTAAAGCATATGGATATCCAATTAAATTCTTCTAAAGAACGTTATCAACGAGGCCGTCAGGTCGCTTGGGTAGGGGCGGTTGTTAATTTTGGATTGGCTGTTTTTAAATTATTAATTGGCTATTTCGGTCGATCGCAAGCGCTGATGGCTGATGGGGTTCATTCGTTTGCAGATTTGATTTGTGATTTTCTAGTCTTGATGGCTGCAAAATATGGCAATGCTGATGCAGATGAGGATCATCCTTATGGTCATTATCGAATTGAGACTTTAATTACTTTGGCACTGGGTAGTATTTTAATTTTCATTGGGATTGGTATTGGAATAGACGCCGCGTTTGATATTGCCCATGGGAATTTTGCCAAGCCGTCTATCTGGACTGTGTTGGTCGCCATGGTTTCTATTGTTTCAAATGAAGGCTTGTTTTTTTATACCCAAAAAGTCGCAAATCAATTGGATTCAAATGCCCTAAGAGCCAACGCATCTCATGCTCGCAGTGATTCTTTGGCTTCTGTCGTTGTCTTAATTGGCTTAATTGGCGCGTTGAAGGGTTGGTTATTTTTAGATGCTGTTGCTGCCATCGTGGTGTCTTTTATTATTATCAAAATGGGATTGCATTGGGCCTGGCATGCCCTGTCTGAATTAACAGATAAAGGCTTAGATGAACAAGATTTAACGCCGATGCGAGAAATTATTTTAAAAACAGAAGGGGTCTTGGCAATGCACCAGTTAAGAACCCGAAAAATGGCCTCGAGGACTTATTTAGATGTCCATATTTTGATTGATCCGTATAACAGTGCTTCTGAAGGTCATCAGGTTGCAGAACGGGTCCATGTGAAATTAACTCAGAAATTCCCTGATTTGTTTGATATGACGATTCATGTGGATGTAGAAAATCATCCTGAAATTTTGCCAGATCATTTGTTATTAACGCGATCTGAGTTAACTCAAGAATTATTAAAATATTTTGATTTTAAAATTAAAAATATGGATTTGTACTATTTGCAAAATCAAATCGAAGTGCGTCTTTTTTTATCATTAGAGGTTTTATCCAAGATTTCTCAGCCTGAATTAGAAAAAATTTGTTCAGAGTGTGTAAGAAAAATACCAATTTTGAAATCAATTCAATTAGGTTTTTTATAAATGAAAAACATAGTTATCAGTGTTGGAGAACCGGCAGGGATTGGGCCCGATATTGTTTTAATGAGTATGATTAATTTAATTAAGTCTGATTTTTTAAAAAATAGAATAAAAATTATAGCTAGCCAAAAGATGCTGCAAGAAAGGGCAAAGTTATTAGGCCTAGATTTTGAAAAATTAAACAATCAAGAAAATATAGAATTTTTAGATATTCCAACGAAGGTTCCAGTTATTCCAGGGAAATTAGATCAAGCAAATAGCCCCTATGTTTTAACTTGTTTAAAAAAAGCAGCTGAATTATGTGAGTTTGGCGGCGCAGATGTTTTAGTCACAGGGCCAATTCATAAGGGAATTATTAATGATTCAGGCGTGAAATTTTCAGGCCATACAGAATTTTTGAGAGATTTAGCGGGCTTAGATTCAGTCGTCATGATGCTGGTTTCGCCCAAGCAAAATTTAAAAGTGGCCTTGGCTACCACACATATACCCTTGTCAGCAGTCCCGAATGAAATAACGCCTGAATTATTAATCAAGACTTGCCAGATTATTTCTAAAAGTTTTATTAATTTTAAACATTGTTTCCCTTTGACTAAGCCCTTAAGAATAGGGGTCTGCGGCTTAAATCCCCATGCCGGAGAAAATGGTCATATAGGTCGAGAAGAAATAGAAAAAATTATTCCAGCGATTCAAGCCATCAAGAATTTAAATTTAGGTTTGGAGATCGAAGGGCCTTTGCCAGCAGATACTATTTTTGCGTCAAAGATTCGTTCGAAATTTGATTTAATCTTGGCTCTTTATCATGACCAGGGGTTAGCACCTTTTAAAGCTTTGAGTTTTGGTGAAGGTTTAAATATTACTTTGGGATTGCCTTATTTGCGTGTGAGTGTCGATCATGGGACAGCGTTAGATTTAGCGGGGTCTGGCAGGGCAGATCCCGGGCCGTTTTTAGAGGTTTTAAATTTTGTCTTGGGTTCGTAAAGTTTCTAATAATTTGAAACACAAGAACGAACAAGTGATGCCCAAGCAAGCCCCAGCAATAACATCGCTGACAAAGTGATAATCAAATAAAACCATGCTGAGCGCTTCTAAACTCGCCAGTAATAAGCTGACAATAAAAAATTTCCGGTAATAAAACCCGATGGCGCTAAACATCGCAAAAGCGATGCTGCTATGACCTGATGGAAAAGAGCCTGTGATATCTGAGCCTTGAAAGGGTCTGCCTTGGAACCATTGGAATCCATAAGCCTGGTTATTAATCCAAGAAAGATTGTTATGAGTAAACGTCTCTGGCCAATAACGACTGAAAATCCATTTGAGATCGTTTTTTAATAAATAAGTCAGCATGACACTGAGAGTTAGCAGGATCAGCATATTTTGAAAGCGAGAAGGATGGGGTTTGTGATAATTAAAGACTAATAAAATAAAAAAAATAATGGGAGATAGGGCCTCGATGATGGGTGGCCATTCAATGATTTGTTTAATTAAAACAAGATGCTCTCGAAAGTGATGAAGATAAATAAAAGTAGAAATAGGTCGGTCGAGCCAAGCATAAAAAATAAAAATTAGGATTAAGCCAATGGACCAGAGTTTTAAAAGGGGTTTTGAGAGGGGCATTTTTTGTTTTCCTGTTTTTATTTTTTTTAATTTTTAAGAAAAAACCCTGTTTTTTTATATAAAAATAAAGTTTATTTTTCTTAAATTAAATTAATTCCCATCAAAAGACATAAGAGAGTGATATCCAAAATAGAAAACAAAAAAACTTTCTTAGCCCATTTTTTGTTTTGTTGGATTAACTCTAAATTTTGAGAGGGTTCAGAAGAAATTTTAAAACCCTGCAGGGCAAAAAAGATCCAAATTAAACCCAAAACCAGAGCGCCTGAAAAATAGAGATAACCGGCATAGCCCAGATAAACAGGCAATAGGGTGGCCAGGGTATAAAGAATGATATAAACCAGCATGGATATTTTGGTATATCGCAGGCTTTTGATTGCTGGCAAAACAGGGATATTAGCGGCTTTGAAATCTTTTAGACGGTTTATTGCAATCGCATAAAAATGGGGCATTTGCCATAAAAATAAAATTAAAAATAAGACTGCTGCGCCAAGATCCAATTGATTAGAGGCAGCACAGTAGCCAACTACAGGAGGTACTGCGCCAGAAATGCTGCCTAGGATTGTCCCCCAACTAGATTTTCTTTTTAAAAATAAGCTGTAAACAATCACATAAAAAATCCAGCCAACAGCAGCAGTTCCAACAGCCCAAAGATTGGTAGTGAAATATAAAAGCCAGAATCCTAAGAGTCCTACGCCCGTGCCGTAGAGCAAGGCTATTGAAGGATGAATCAAGCCTTTAACTAAGACTCGATTGCAAGTGCGTTCCATCAAAGCGTCAATATCTCGATCAATGACATTATTAAATACACACCCAGAACCGACGATCAAAGCCATGCTAACCAGGGTAAATAACAAAAGTAAGGGCGAAAAATGCGAACGGTGTACGGAGCCTAAGAAGAAGCCACCGCACACCGTTACAATGTTTCCGAAGATAATGCCTGGTTTAAGAATGGAGAAAAAGCGCACTTTGTTTTTAATTCTTTTTTGATTTTTATTTTTGATTTTAATTTTTGATTTTAATTTTTAAAGCATCATGTAGCTGTTGAGCTGGAACATGATCCAAAGCGATCCAGAGATAACAATCAGCATAATTAATAAAGAAAATAGAAAGATGGTTAGGTTCCAACGATCATGATCGGTATTTAAATTTAAACGAAAGAAGAAAATCGCTTGAGCAATAAGGGTCAAAATAGCGACAACGCCTAAGAAAGCATAAAGATGATTGTTACCAAAGACATGTCTCGTCGTCGCCATATAAGCAATTAAAACTAAAACAATGCTGGCCACGAGGCCAACAAAGTAAGAAATAATTAAGCTTTTAGATTTTTCAGGACGGGGGGTGAAAATTGCATGTTCATGATTCGACATTTTTTAAAGAGCTCCCATTAGAAAAACAATCACAAAGGTCAGGATCCAGATTAAATTTAAAAAATTCCAGAAAAGACCTAGGCAGGTAAAACGAGTTTGCATCATTTGAGTCAGGCCTTTGCCAGTGACTTGTAAGAACAGAACGACCATCCATAACAATGCAAAAATAATATGAACAGCATGAATGCCAATCAGCGCAAAATAAGAAGATAAGAAAGCACTTTGGGTCCAGTTATAACCATGCGCGACTAGGTTAGATAAATCATGAAACTCGATATTTAAGAACGCTAAGCCTAGTAAAAAACTTACCAGTAACCAGACTAATACTTGGGTTCGATGACCCCGATAAAAAGCCGCCGTACTGAGGCCCAGTGTAAAAGCAGAGATAATTATAATAAGTGTCTGAATCAACATGTGATGCAAAGTTGCGACTTGCTGAATACCAGGGCCTCCATACGTATTGTGATGAAGGACGGCGTAGACAGCGAACAAAGTTGCAAACATGATCGCGTCGGTCATGACGTAGATCCAAAATCCAAAAATAATTTTGGAATCTGTCCGCGTTACTTCTTCGGGAGTCTCAGGCAAAGTGCAAGAGGATGTTTGGCAATAATTAACAGAAGAACTAGTCATGAGATTACGCAGCTCCGTTATTTAAATTTAATTTATTTTGATTGTTTTTTTTAGCTATTTTGGCTTCCGTCTCAGCGACTTCTTTCGCGGTGACATAATAATCTGTATGGAAATCAAAAGTTCTAATCAAGATACAGGCTAAAACTAGAAAGGCAGTCACAATAGCTGGAAGTACCATGTCCCAAGCCATCGCAAACCCAAAGCCTGCCGCGAAGATGCCAATCAAAAAACCAATAGAAGTATTCTTGGGCATGTGAATATCTTCATAGACAGGTTTTTTTGAGAGTGCTGCTGCACGAGCCGGGTTATTTTTCTGATCCCAGAAATCATCGCGAGTTTCTACAGAAGGCTCAATCGCAAAATTATAAAAAGGAGGAGGAGAAGGAATGGACCATTCGAGGGTTCTGGCATCCCATGGGTCATTGCCAACTTTATATTTTTCCCGGTTTTTAATACTGACCAATAATTGGGCAATCTGAAAGAGAACACCTGCAAAGATAATAAACGCACCAATACAAGCTAGGACTAAGTAAGGGTGATACCCCGAGGCAACTGAATAATGGTTTATACGACGTGGCATACCCATGAAACCTAACCAGTACAGAGGTGCAAAGGCGACCCAGAAGCCAATAAACCAGCACCAGAAAGCCCATTTGCCTAAGTGCTCATTGAGCTTGAATCCAAATATTTTGGGGAACCAGTAGGAGTATCCCGCAAAGAGTCCGAAGACCACGCCGCCAATAATCGTGTTATGGAAATGTGCAATCACAAAGACACTGTTGTGAACCATAAAATCAACCCCGGGGACTGACATTAAGACACCGGTCATGCCACCAATGGTGAAAGTAATTAAGAAGGCAATCGTCCATAACATAGGCGTTGCAAGCGTAATTTTTCCGCGATACATGGTGGCCAACCAGTTGAAAATTTTGACGCCGGTTGGAATCGAAATAATCATCGTCGCGATCCCAAAGACGGCGTTGACATTGGCGCCAGCACCCATCGTAAAAAAGTGATGTAGCCAAACAGTGAACGCTAAGACAGTAATGGCAATCGTTGCCCAGACCATGGCGGCATAACCAAAAATAGTTTTCTTAGAGAAAGCAGAAACAACTTCTGAATAAATACCGAAAGCGGGTAGGACCAAAATATAAACTTCAGGATGTCCCCAGGTCCAAAATAGATTGATATACATCATGGGGTTCCCGCCCATCGTGGCGGTGAAAAAATGGGTCCCGAAAAAGCGATCAAAGAATAATAAAAAGAAAGTCATGTTTAGAACAGGGAAGGAAACAATGATTAACGCCATGCTACAAAGAACCGACCAGGTGAAGAGGGGCAATTTCATCATGGTCATACCAGGGCAGCGCATTTTGATAATGGTGACAAAAATATTAATACCGCCAATCAAAGTCCCAAAACCAGAGAGCGTTAAGCTCCATAAGTAATAATCCATTCCAACCGTAGGGCTATAGTTTAATTCTGAGAGTGGGGTGTAAGCCGTCCAGCCTGCCGCTGCGAAATCACCAACGACGAGAGAAAGTAAAACAATCCCAGCGCCGCCTGCGGTTAGCCAAAAACTTAAAGAATTTAAGTAAGGATAAGCAACATCACGAGCGCCAATTTGTTGGGGGACAATAATATTCACCAAACCAAAAATGAGAGACGTGGCCATGAAGAAAATCATGATGACGCCATGTGCAGTAAAGACTTGGTCATAATGTTCAGGAGGTAAATAACCCATGTGAGGCCCAACGGCGATGGCTTGTTGAGTTCTCATCATGATGGCATCTGAAAATCCTCGTAAGAGCATGATAAAAGCGAGGACTAAATACATGATTCCGATTTTTTTGTGGTCGACGGAAAATAACCATTCTTTAAAAAACCAAACCCAACGACGGGTAATGGTCAATGTGGCTAAAACAATCAATGTAACAAGCCCCATAAAAATGCTGGCACCCATGACGATTGGGTTGTGAATGGGAACGGCATCAGGAGTTAAATTTCCGAATAGTAAATGCTGAAGATGTTGAATATTTTCAATCATGTTTATTTTCCGCTGCTGAGAGTTTTAGGAGGGCAGGAGGCTGGCATAGAAGCAATCTCCGCCATCTTGGTTTTTTGAATTTGAGTCATGGTCGCAGGCATTTTCATGTCGGGCCCAGTGTATTTTTCGATGATTTCATCAAAGAGGTTTTGGTCACTCAATTTGAAATAGTAAACATCTGTATCTGACGAATCAGGGACGAGGGCTTGATAGCTATTCCAAGTCAGAAGGTTTTTAGATTTCTGAGAAGTGGCAATCCAGTGAGCAAAATCAACGTTGTTAACGACGCGAGCGATAAAACTCATGTTTGAGAATCCATCTCCACTGAAGCTGATAGACCGACCGGTGTAGTCACCCGTTTGACTAGCCAGAAGATGCAGCTGAGTTCTCATGCCAGACATCGCATAAATTTGACCTGCGAGTTGTTGTATAACAAACGAGTTCATGGGGGCATCAGAAGAGACATAGAACTGAATAGGGGTGTTCACTGGAAATTCAACAAAATTGATAGTGGCAATGTGCTGTTCTGGGTAAATAAATAACCATCTCCAGTTTAAAGATACCGCTTCAATAGTGATGGGTTGATCTGTCGCAATAATGGGTTTGATAGGTTTGTAGGGGTCTAGATCGTGCGTGGTTTTCCAAGTGATGGTCGCCAAAATCGCAATGATAATAATGGGAAGCCCCCACCATAGGAGCTCTAGTTTTGTACTGTGAGTAAAGTTTGGATCGTACTTGGCTTTTTTATTTGAAGCACGATAGCGATAAGTAATTAAAAGCGTACAAATCAGTACGGGCACAACAATGATGAGCATTAGTATGAGCGTAATGATTAGCAAATCTTTTTCGTCTCTTGCGACAAACCCTTTGGGATTTAACAAAACAAGTTGCTTGCAACCAGAAAGCAAAGAAGCAGCCCCGAAGGCTAATAAAGCTAAAATACGATTCCGAAGTTTTCCCACGTTTCAAACTTCCCTATGTTAATTAAATATTGAATTAGGCAAGACTCGCCCAAAAAGGCGACGTAGGAAAACTCAAAAGCGTTATAAAATCAAGGGCGGTAAGTAAATTTTTAATACTGACCTATCTGTTTTCATGGATGCGGTGGAAAAAAATACGATTTCGGCGGCGGACTGACAGGACCTAAAACATATCCATTTCTGGGAATGCCTCTTGGGGGTGCACCAAAACAAAGCGCCGGTTTTGATGAAGCAAACGCATGGGGCATGGCACTAGCGGTTGCTACTTGAGATATCTCAGAAGTGAGGTATCGCTGATAACGTTTTAGGCAGGCGTTGGCACAATTCATGTCCTGCTGGTTGAAATAGATGATGTCGTCTTGCAGGGAGCGACCGAGATGGGGTGTGGTTAGTAATTTTGAAAGTTCATCTCTTTTAAGAATCTCATTCATTAATAAAAAATCTACTAGGAAAAAATATTGATTAAAGGTGGCGGTATTTTTTAACCAACAAGCGATTTGTCGGGGTGCCATTCCCAATCCGCAGTCAGAGAGTAAGCTTTCTTTGAGATGTTCAGGGGTTATCAATTTGAAATCAAAACAAAAGGTAAGCAAATCCAAGAAATCATTGAAGCTTTGTATGCCTGCCCGAATAGAAGCACTGATTGGATTGATGGGTTGATCACCAGTTGCTATTTGATTGAACCATAAAAAAAAGTTGTCTTGATGACCTTGATAAAACGGAAGGTTACGTGTGACGCATCTCTTAAAAAAATTCAGGTAAAGCGTTCTGCTTTCTTGAGAACATTTATCTGAAAAGGCTTTATGTAAGGAGGAAGACTTATGTGAATCAAGACAAGTCAAAGCTTTTAAAATATCAAAAGATTCCAGTCCAAAGTGTCTCTCAATAAAACTAAAATAGTTAGCTAGAGCGATCGGGAGAAGTGTTTGTAACGCTCTATCTATAAAGATGTGGCCATCATGTTTGAGTAAATCGCCTATTTCTGGTGTGGAAAAAGAGAAACCACGCACCATGGCCTGCTCAAAGAAGTGAATAAAAGAAAGGACGTCACCACTGCGCTCATAAAGTATTGCGTATGAAAAAACAGTATATCCAAGAGTATTTTTCGAAAATAAGAAATGTTTGATGGCTTCTGGACTTGCTATTAGAGCTTTTTCAAAGGCGCAATCAATAAGACTAGAGTAACCAGAGATGTCCAAAGAGCCCTCAATGACACGTAAAAAATGTTTTTCCATGAGAATAATTAAGGGCTCTATTGTTGCTGGTTTTGGGTACCAAGAAGGCGCATTTGCTGTCATGGTCGCTATTTCGGGAGAAGGGGGTTTTCTTCTTTGCGTAGTTAAATCTATTGGGGGAGCTTCTTCTTCTTCAAATAAGCCTCTTAAGGTATCAAAAGGCTCGCTGGCGTAATCGCTCGCTATTGAAGAAGGGGTGCCTGAAGAAGAAATAGCTGAATAAGAGGGGGTGTATGTTGTTGGGAGCCCTGCCAAAAAATTTAAAAAATCCACAGGCTCTGATGGGAGCGGAGAGGCTATAGGTGGTGATGTTATTCTGCTTCCGATAGGGCTTACAGTTGGTTTTTTTAAATCAGTAGGACTTCCAGACATGACAATTGATCCCTTTTTTTATTTTATTAAATTTTTATAGATGGCTTAAGCCAGTGGTTGGGTGCTGAAAAGTAAACGCGAAATACTAGGAGTTTATTAACCTTCGGCAGAAATTTGAAATAATTTAGGGTGTTAAATTTAAATGGGTAAGTTTTTTTAGATCTTTTTTTAAATCAAAACATTCGCTGAAAAATGCATTGTATTTAACGGGCGGCTGTCATAAGATGCGCGCCGTTTTTAGGGGTAGTCCTAAAGGCTTCTTCCCAAGGAGAGATGTCCGAGCGGTTTAAGGAGCACGCCTGGAAAGCGTGTATACGGTCAAACGTATCGAGGGTTCGAATCCCTCTCTCTCCGCCAGATTTTGGCAATTTTATTTTCATTTTATTTTTTTGATCAGTCTTGGGTCTATCTGGAGATTTTCTGGGGTGCTTATTTTGATTTTAGAAAAATCAGGATGGGCTGGGTTCAACAAGAAATTACTTTCAGCGGGCACAACAACGCTAGGTATTTCCAAAACACACGTTTTCCCTTCTTTAATCCAATAGCTCCCTATCTTTTGTAAAGTTTCCCGAGCGTTCATGTCACGCCATGTGCTAGGTAATTCCTTGATGGGGAGAGTGAGTATTGAAAAACTTTCGGGTAGTTTCGCAGAAATTAAAACGTAATCGGCATGGAGTGGTTGGTCTTGAACCAGCATTTCAAGTAAGGCGAGAGAACGATTTTCAGAAGTGTAGACAACCGATTCACCTTTTTGATTCCAACGCCCGCCAAATAAACGAGCCCCTTCTCCCGAAAAAGCAGTTTCTGAGAAACATCGTTTGATAATTCGCCAAATAGTTTTTGAAGTCTTTATATGAGTTTGCATTGTTTGGTTTAAGTCCTGACAAAATATTTAGCTAACTAAATACGCCGTGTTCAATACGGCCGAGGATGTCCATGACAGACTGAGAGCCTAGGTCGGTATCTAGTAACGATAATGGGGTGGCGCCTTCAAGGCTGCCATTAGGAATTTTAAGCCAGTCTAAAGCCAGATCAATACTTTCAAAAACTTCAACAGAACGTTCAGTCACGCGGGCTAGGCGATGCAATTTTTCAGATTCTTCAGGGGTGAGCAGACCTTCTTTTTTGCGTCGAACGAGCGTTCTTATAGGGATGTTGAGTGTTTTACAAAGTTCTAGCTGTGATATTTCTAAAACATTCATGACGGCATCAATGGCTGAAGCGGGTATGCCTTGTCGGACTAGGGTAATCCATTCTGAAGAGGAGCTGGGGTTTGAGTTTAGTATTTGTTTTCCACCCAAGATTCCTGACGCTGAAAGGCCTCTTTTTGTTTTAGATTTTGATTTTCTAGAAGAATGGGTTGGGAATGCGGACATTGATTGGAGCCTCCAAGAGTTTGGATTTGAATTTTATTTTAAGAGCCATTTGGCGATTATAATATGCAAATTTGGCGTTAATTGAAATCTTTTTTTAGATCTGACAAAAAATTATGCGCTGGCCGTAAATTCACATTGTGTTCACAAATCAAATCCATATAATCCCTGCCCGCGATTGTCGGGTCCCCTCGCAATTGAGCGTTACAAACCCCGCCAGGTCCGGAAGGAAGCAACGGTAGTAATAGCTCGTGTGCCGAGGTGAGGCTCGATGGTCGCATTCTGATGGATGAGGTCTTAATAGTTTCATGGCTTATCAAGTATTAGCTCGCCAATGGCGGCCACGTTTATTTGAACAGATGGTTGGCCAAGAGGCGGTCCTCAAAAGTCTTATCCATTCTTTAGATCAAAACCGTTTACATCATGCGTATTTATTTACCGGGACTCGAGGGGTCGGAAAAACTTCTTTGGCCAGAATTATGGCCAAATGTCTTAACTGTGAGAAAGGCGTTTCGTCCAAACCCTGTGGGATTTGTTCGACTTGTTTAGAAATTGATCAGGGTCGATCCATAGATCTCATTGAAATTGACGCGGCGTCTAAAACTAAAGTCGAAGATACGCGAGAATTATTAGACAACGTTCAATATGCGCCGACGCAATCCAGATTTAAGATTTATCTCATAGACGAAGTCCATATGCTGTCTTTACATAGTTTTAATGCCTTGCTTAAAACGCTTGAAGAACCGCCTTCTCACGTCAAATTTTTATTAGCAACGACGGATCCTAAAAAATTACCCATTACTGTCCTCTCTCGCTGTCTCCAATTTTGTTTAAAAAATATTGACCCAGCGGTTATTACTTTGCATTTAGAAAAAATTCTTCAGCATGAAAAAATTAGTTACCAGCTTGAGGCATTGAAATTAATTGCCCGTGCAGCGACGGGATCGATGCGAGATGCATTAAGTCTATTAGATCAAGCGATTTCTTATGGAGAAGGATCTGTCCAATTAGTGTTAACTCAGGCCATGTTAGGCATGGTCGATAGCCGGCTGATTATTAATTTGCTTCAGGCCATTGCGAGTCAAAATTCTGAAAAAACCCAAAACACGCTTTCTGAGATAACAGAGCTTTCGACAGATTTTTTAATGACGGCACATAGGCTGGCTGAATTATTATTTGAAATTTCACAGTCCCAGATTTTTCCTGGCGCTCCTGAGGGGCAGTTTTTAGCTCAATCTGTTCATGAATTAGCAAAGTTAATTCCGGCTGAATGGGTTCAGCTTTATTATCAAATGGTTATTAAGGCCCAGGAAGATATCCCTTTGGCGCCGACGTTAAAATTAGGTTTTGAAATGCTGGTCTTGCGGCTATATGCCTTTGCACCAGGATCGTCTATTGGTGGGTCTACTGGGTCTATCAGAAAAATGCAGGGTCCTGTTCAATTGATACAGCCCCTGTTAGAACCCATAAGACAAATAGTTCAAATAGAAAAATCGCCAGAAAAAATATCGGAAAAAATTCCAGAACAAGCATTGGAACCCATTGCAGAACAAAATGGAATTTTAAATTGGCCCCAATTTGTTTCGAGATTAAACATTCAGGGTATGTTGAAACAATTGGCTTCTCACTGCGCTTTGATTGAATTTTCTGGGAATCGTTTGGTGTTATCTGTCGTTAAGCAACATGCGAGTTTTGTGTCAGAAGCTTTGATTGAAAAATTAGAAAAAGCCGTGTCTGTCCCATTAGGTCGTCCTGTTTCTTTGGAGATTCGCAAAGGTGAATTAGCTTCAGAGGGTTTGATTACGCCTGCTCAAGTTCAGGTAGAGCAAAAAGAAATTCAGCAAAAATCAGCTGAGGATTCTTTAGAAGAAGACGCTGTGGCTCAGTACATTCAATCAGAATTATTGGCCAAACTGACGGGTCATTCTATTGAGCCTATGGACTCTGAGCAGGATGAATTTAAGTAATTAATTAACTCTAAAAATTTAAAAATTTAAAAACAGAAGGGAATAGTTCTCATGAATTTTAATGATATCGCTCAGAAAGCTCAGCAAATGCAGGCGGATATGCAAAATATCGAAATAGAAGGGGAATCAGGGGCGGGTTTGGTCAAAATTAAACTCAATGGCCGTTATGAATGTAACGGGGTTTCTATAGATCCATCGCTTTTGGTTAATACGTTAGAAGGGCAGGAGATTCTCGAAGATCTAGTCACTGCAGCGATTAACAATGCGACGAGTAAAATCGGTGAAGGCTTGAAAGAAAAAATGCAGGCGCTGACAGGCGGATTAAAACTTCCCCCTGGTTTTAAAATGCCGTTTTAGATTTAAAAAATAGAGATAAATAAAAAGATATTAAAGATATAAAGAGTGTCTTAATGAGCAGTAGTCCGTTATTAAATCAATTAATAGATTCTCTCCAGTGCATGCCTGGCATTGGCCCTAAATCAGCTCAGCGCATTGCGGTGACGTTGTTAGAAAAGCGCAGAGATCGGGCTGTGAATATGGCCAATCTTTTGGTCCAAGCGATGGAACAGATTAAACATTGTGATTTATGTCGAACTTTCACAGAACAATTTTTATGTCATATCTGTCAAAACACTCATCGGGATCCCAGTGTGTTATGTATCGTCGAAGCACCTATGGATGTTTTAGCAATAGAGTCTACTGGGGCTTATCAGGGTTTATATTTTGTTTTGCTGGGAAAAATATCGCCTTTAGATGGCGTAGGGCCTCAAGAATTAAAGCTCAGTGATTTAGATAGAAGATTAAAATCAGGCCAAGTGTCTGAAGTTATCTTGGCACTGAACCCAACGGTTGAGGGCGAGGCAACATCGCATTATTTAACCCAAATGATTAAAGCAGCCGGTAAGCAAGTTACGCGAATTGCTTATGGAGTACCGTTTGGGGGTGAGCTGGAATTTGTGGATAGCCATACGCTTCAGCATGCGTTTGGGATGAGGCAGCGGGTTTAATTTGTAACAGATAGATATTGTTTTTTGACTCGTGTATTTTTCAAATAAATCATATTTATTTTTTGAATTTCGATGATTGAACTTGTAGGGGCGCAATTCATTGCGCCCTCTGATCTGATGAACACGCTTTCTGATCTGACAAACGCGCCCTCTGATCTAATAAATGCATCTCAAGATATGGGGATAAATAAGAGTGCAATAGATAATAAAGATGAGGGCGCAATGAATTACGCCCCTACGGTATAACATCATGAGCGACCGTATGTTTTACCATCGTCGTTCAATTCGACTGAAAGGCTATGATTATTCTCAGGCTGGTTCTTATTTTATTACGATATGTACTTATTACCGGGAATGTTTATTTGGAACTATTTCGAACAATGAAATGCAGTTAAATAATTGTGGAAAAATTGTGGAAACTAGTTGGTTAAATATTCCCAATTATTTTTCAAATGTTGTTTTAGATAAATTTATTGTCATGCCCAATCATCTTCATGGGATTCTTTCAATAAAACCCACTGTAGGGGCGCAATTCATTGCGCCCTCTGATCTGATAAACGCATCCCCGGATATGGGGATAAATAAGAGTGCAATAGATAATAAACACGAGGGCGCAATAGATAATAAAGACGAGGGCGCAATGAATTGCGCCCCTACGGTAGGTCATATAATCCGTGCCTTTAAAGCACGTACAACGAGCACTGTGAATCGTCAAAAAGGGAGCTATGGAATGCCGATTTGGCAACGTAATTACTATGAGAATATTGTTCGAGATGAAGCTGCTCTGGATAAAATTCGACAATATATTGAGTGTAACCCAGGAAAATGGGCCTTTGATAAAGATAATCCCAATAGTTCTATCTATTCATGACACCCTAAGTTGGCTGGTTTAAATTTTTTAAAACCGCTACACATTCATGACATACCCCTAGCCCTCTGATAAGATTCGCGCCCGTTGTTTATTCACAATGGAATCCCCAAAAAATGGCTCAAGAAACTCGTATTATTTTTATTACGGGAGGCGTTGTTTCTTCCCTCGGAAAAGGCATTACTTCTGCTTCACTAGGTGCTTTATTAGAAGCTAGAGGTCTAAAAGTGACCCTGATGAAGCTAGACCCTTATATTAATATCGACCCAGGGACTATGAGCCCGTTTCAACATGGTGAAGTCTTTGTGACGGAAGATGGTGGAGAGACAGATTTAGATCTGGGCCATTATGAAAGATTTGTTCATAGTAAGACTTCTAAAAAATCTAATTTCACGGCTGGTAAAGTCTATGAGACTGTCCTGAAAAAAGAACGGCGTGGAGATTATTTAGGTGCGACAGTTCAGGTCATTCCACATATTACAGACGAGATTAAACATAGAATTATGGAAGGCGTCGCCGGTTACGATGTTGGCTTAGTTGAAATCGGTGGAACTGTCGGAGATATCGAATCTTTGCCATTCGTCGAAGCGATTAGACAGCTAGCCGTTGAACTCGGCCGAGCTAGAACTTTGTTTTTGCATTTGACTTTGGTTCCCTATGTCAAAAAAGCGGGGGAGATGAAAACCAAGCCAACCCAGCATTCTGTCAAAGAATTAAGATCGATTGGGATTCAGCCGGATATTCTGGTCTGTCGTTCTGAGATACCCCTGAGAGAAGCTGAACGTCAGAAAATTTCTTTATTTACCAATGTCGAACTCAGCGCTGTTTTTTCAGCCCATGATGTCGATGTGATTTATCAAATCCCGCTGCATTTTTATGAAGAAGGCTTAGACCGCGTGGTTTGCCATAAACTAGGCCTAGAAGTGAAAGATGCGGATTTATCTGACTGGCGTCGAGTGGTCAACAATGCCTTGCATCCAGAGCATGAGATTAATATTGCGATGGTCGGAAAGTATGTAGATCTGACAGAGGCTTATAAGTCTCTCAATGAGGCTTTATTTCATGCGGGGATTCAGCTTAAAACCAAAATAAATATTACTTACGTAGATGCGGAAACGCTCAAACCTGAGGCTTTGTCTGTCTTAGAAACAGCGGATGCCATCTTAGTCCCTGGCGGATTTGGAGAACGGGGTGTTCCTGGGAAAATTTTGGCAGCTCAGTATGCTCGCGAACACAAGATCCCCTATTTGGGAATCTGTTTAGGTATGCAAGTCGCTATGATTGAATTTGCCCGTAATGTTTTAAATTTAAAAAATGCCAATAGCACTGAATTTGATCCCGAATGTAAAGACCCCGTGATTGGATTAATCACAGAATGGCAAGATGCTTCTGGGAAAATAGAAAAGCGTCATGCGGGGTCTGATCTAGGCGGAACCATGAGATTGGGGAGTCAAATTTGTCATTTAGATTCTGATTCTAAAAGCGCGAAGTTATATGGAAAAACAGATATTTCAGAACGCCATCGCCATCGCTACGAAGTCAATAATAAATATCTGGTGCCATTTGAAAAAGCCGGCATGAAATTTGTTGGAAAATCTATTGATGGCAGTTTGGTCGAAATGTTAGAAATTCCAGATCACCCTTGGTTTATCGCGTGTCAGTTTCATCCAGAATTTACATCGACACCTCGCGAGGGGCACCCGTTGTTTATGGGGTTTATAAATGCGGGGTTGGAATATGCTAAAAAACAAAAGAGAGCTGTTTTGGCGACGGCTTAATCACTTCGTGTGAAAAAATCTAAAAAGGAATTGTTTGATGTCCGATGAAATTACTCCCTCTGAGTCTTATGCTCTGGCGATAGAAGGCGCTGAGCAGCAGCCCATGGCTGAATTTACGCGTAAAGCGTATTTAGATTATTCCATGTATGTGATTCTAGACCGGGCGTTGCCGCATATTGCCGATGGTTTAAAGCCTGTCCAAAGACGGATTATTTATGCCATGAGTGAGCTAGGTCTTTCAGCTATTTCTAAACATAAAAAATCGGCTCGAACGGTTGGGGATGTTTTAGGTAAATACCATCCGCATGGAGACAGCGCTTGTTATGAAGCTATGGTTTTGATGGCTCAGCCGTTTTCCTATCGATATCCCGTGATCGATGGCCAAGGTAACTGGGGATCCATGGATGACCCGAAATCTTTTGCCGCCATGCGATATACAGAAGCTAGGTTGTCTGCCTATGCCAAATTATTACTAGAAGAATTAGGCCAGGGGACGGTGGATTGGTCTCCTAATTTTGATGGGACTCTCGAAGAACCCGTTATGTTGCCGGCTCAGGTGCCTAATATTTTATTAAATGGTGGAACAGGGATTGCGGTAGGGATGGCGACGGATATTCCGCCACATCATATGGGCGAAGTCTTAGATGCCTGTATTTATTTATTGAAGCATCCCAATGCCTCGTTAGAAAAAATCATGCAGATGATTCCGGGCCCTGATTTTCCTACCAAAGCTGAAATTATTTCTTCCCCTGAAGAGATTAAATCTATTTATGAGACGGGCTTGGGGTCTTTACGCCAGCGGGCAAAATATAGAATTGAAGATGGCGAGATTTATATCGAAGCGTTGCCGCATCAAGTTTCTGGGGCAAAAATTTTAGAACAGATTGCCACCCAGATGAACGCTAAAAAACTTCCGATGGTGGCTGATTTAAGAGACGAGTCTGATCATGAAAACCCGTTATCTCTGGTCATTGTTCCCCGATCTAACCGAGTAGATTGTGACCAGCTGATGCAGCATTTATTCGCAACGACGGATCTTGAGAGAACCTATCGTGTTAATTTAAATATGATCGGATTATCCGGGCGACCTGAAGTTAAAAATTTAAAAGAAATTCTGACTGAATGGCTAAGTTACAGAATAATAACGGTTCAAAAGAGGCTCAATTATCGATTAGATAAAGTCGAAGCTCGGCTGCATATTTTGCAGGGTTTATTAATTGCTTTTTTAAATTTGGACGAAATTATTCGAATAGTCCGTGAAGCTGAAGATCCTAAAGCCCAGCTAATGAAAAAATTCAAACTGTCTGAACTCCAGGCGGATGCGATTTTAGATACCAAGCTAAGACACTTGGCCAGACTCGAAGAAGTTAAAATTCGAGGCGAAGAAGCTGAGTTAGCCAAAGAAAGAAAATATTTAAAAAATTTATTAAAAAACGAAGATGAACTGAAAGATTTTGTCATTGAAGAAATGAAAAAAATTCGCAAAGAGCATTCAGGCGTGCGTCAAAGTCCGATTGTTCAGCGTGAGCAAGCCAAAGCTTTAAGTGAAGAAGAAGTATTGCCAACAGAATCTGTCACGATTGTTTTATCTAATTTGGGTTGGGTTCGTTGCGCGAAGGGTTTAAATATTGATGGGATGTCTCTGAGTTATAAAACAGGGGATAGTTATCTCTGTGCTGTTTCAGGAAAATCTAATCAACAGGCTGTTTTTATTGATAACACAGGCAGAAGTTATTCGACGCTGGTTCATAAGTTGCCCTCTGCCAGAGGCCAGGGAGAGCCGTTAACTAGTCGCTTTTCTCCTGAATTAAACACACGATTTACTCAAATGATGATTGGCGAAGACGCTCAGAAATTTATTGTTGGGACAGATCATGGTTATGGCTTTGTGACTTCTTTAAGTGAAGCCTTAAGTAAAAACAAAGCCGGCAAAGGTTTTATCTCTGTGCCGGATTCTAAAGCTGCAATTTTGCCGCCACTCAAAACAGATTATTTGGCTTCTGAGTGGATCGTCATGGCGACGGAAGAGGGAAGGTTATTGTGTTACCCCGTGACGCAAATAGCTGAGTTATCTAAAGGCAAAGGAAATAAATTAATTGGAGATAAAATAACGGCCTGGGCTGTTATGACAGAAGGCAAAAATGAAGAGCTTTATATTCACTCAGGGAAGCAATATCTCAGATTAAAATTTGCAGAATTAATTGACTATAAAGGCGAACGAGCTCGAAAAGGGGCTTTGTTACCTAAGGGTTATCGGCAGGTTTCTGGGATGGAAGTGAAGGCGGTTTGAATAATATAAATGGCTTTAAATCCCCCCCCTGAATTCTACATGCATCGCGCTTTAGAACTTGCATTGCAAGGACAATATACGGCTAGGCCTAACCCAATGGTCGGCGCTGTGTTAGTAAATAAAGACGGAGAAATAATTGGAGAGGGTGCCCATCTGAGAACAGGTGAGCCTCATGCTGAGATTCATGCTTTAAAACAAGCGGGAGAGAAAGCTCGAGGGTCAACTTGCTATGTGACGTTAGAGCCTTGTTGTCATTGGGGTCGAACGGGGCCTTGTGTCGATGCTTTAATTCAAGCGGGCGTGTCTCAAGTTGTTTTTGCGATGCAAGATCCTAATCCCCAAGTCAATGGCCAGAGTATTTCAAAACTTAAAGACGCTGGGATTCAAGTGTCTTATGGATTGTTAGAACAAGAGGCTAGAAATTTAAATCCTGGTTTTATTAGCCGAATGATCAGAAAGCGGCCTTATGTCAGAGCTAAGATTGCGGCCAGTCTAGATGGCAGGACTGCTCTATCTAATGGCAAAAGCCAATGGATTACGGGGAAAGAAGCCCGGCAAGACGTCCAATATTTAAGAGCGAGATCTTCAGGAATTATTTCGGGTTCGGGGACTGTGAAAGTAGATAATCCTAGTTTGACTGTCAGACAAAATGATTGGCCTGAAAAATATTTACTAGACATAAAACAGCCCGTCAGAATTATTTGTGATTCTGAATTTAAAATTAATAAAAATTTTAATTTAAATTTAAAACTATATGAAACCAAAAGCCCTGTTTGGATTGCTCATGCAAATCCAAATAAAAAAGCTGAACCTGAAGGGATCTATTTGCCTAATAAAAATAACCAAGTGGATCTAGAGGGTTTAATTAACTGGTGTTATGAGCAAGAGCTTCCAGAGATTTTAATTGAAGCGGGAAATATTCTGACGGGGGCTTTTTTAGAGAAAAATTTAATAGATGAAATCTGGATTTATCTAGCACCCTGTTTTTTTGGCCAAGACGCCAGAGCTATGGTTAATTTGTCTTTATTAAATTCGTTGGAAAATATCAAAAGATGGCAAATCCAATCTGTTAAAATGATCGGCCAGGATATAAGAATTATTTTAATTTAGTGTCTATTCAGAGAGTTCTTCATAGTAAGTTGGCGGAAGAGATGGCCCGGACATCTGAATGGACATGCTATTTGGGTCTCTATTTTTTTGGGTTGCTTTTTCTTGTTCTGAAAATCTGTAAAACAGCACGGTAGATCCAAGCAAAGAGCCGACAATTAAAGAAGTTCCTGCAATTAATAAATGATTACAATAAGCGTAGGGTGTCAGTAAATCTTTATGAAGGTTGCAAAAAAAAGCACAGGCTGCATTTTTTAGTTCTGGGAGGCAACGTTCTGTGTCATCTGAAGTAAAACAGAGGGGCTCAGTATTTTTTAGGGTGTCGATGGCAGACATGCTCGTAATGTCAATACCATAGCGATAGGCGATAAGCCCGATTCCCATGGACAGTACAATGCTGGCCACACAGAAAGTAATATTTTTTTTATGATGAACTTCCCAGTCAGCCATGAGTGATCTCCAAGGAATTAACGTTTGAACACAAAGCAGATCGATAGCCTAGCCATAGGGAAATAAAAGTACTGAACGCAAAGCCAATTCCAGTAAAATTTTGAAGCAAGGAATTTGTTTGTTGGCTTTGTGAATAGCTATGGTGCAGTAAACAAGTAGTGTTACAGGTTAAGTTGCTATCTAACCATCGGCTAGGCAAGCAAGTTTGATTTGCAAAACAGTGAGGCTGTTGTTCTGTAATGATTCGCAGAGAAGCGCTATGTCGGTCGCTGGCGCCTAGTGCATAAGCGCTTAATAAAAAAGTGACAGCGGCGGTAATAGCGCAAAAAGAAAAGAGAAAATTTATTTTGATCATGCTGTTTAGAAGCCAGTGATTTTATTTTTTTATTATGGGCCGACATTAGTACTAAATATTTTCGGTAGAAGAAAGTATAAAAAAATAAAAAGGCCTGTAAAAACCTTAAAACTTGAGGTTGGCTTTTTGAAAACAGGGGTTCATAATCCGCGCCCTTATTATTTTTCCTGGAGAAAATCACTTGAAATTATGCGGCTTTGAAGCGGGATTGGACCAGCCTTTTTTTCTGATTGCGGGCCCTTGTGTGATTGAATCTGAGTCGTTGGCTTTATCGACTGCTGAAACACTCAAAACGCTGACAGATAAGTTAAAAATTAATTTTATTTATAAGTCTTCTTTTGATAAGGCCAATAGATCTTCTGGGGATAGCTATCGGGGATTAGGTTTATCTAAGGGTTTAGAGATTTTATCTAAAGTCAAAAAAGAAATCGGCGTGCCCATTCTGACAGACGTCCATGAAGATACGCCCTTAGACGAAGTGGCTTCTGTAGTCGATGTGTTACAAACACCTGCTTTTTTATGTCGCCAGACGAATTTTATTCAAAATGTCGCTAAGCAGGGCTTACCTGTGAATATTAAAAAAGGCCAATTTCTAGCACCTTGGGATATGGTCCATGTAGCAAAAAAAGCCCAGTCGGTTGGCAATAATCAGATTATGGTCTGCGAGCGTGGAGCCAGTTTTGGTTATAACAATTTGGTTTCTGATATGAGATCTTTACAAGTCATGAGAGAAACAGGTTGTCCTGTCGTTTATGACGCAACGCATTCAGTTCAGCTACCGGGCGGTCAAGGTAAAGTGTCGGGTGGACAGAGAGAATTTGTGCCTACTTTAGCTCGTGCAGCGATGGCGGCTGGGATTTCAGGAATGTTTATGGAAACCCACCCTAATCCCAAAGAAGCTTTGAGTGATGGTCCGAATGCATGGCCGTTAGGTCTTATGGAAGAATTATTAAAAGTTTTAAAATCTATTGATCAAGCTGTTAAATCGAGCGGTTGGATCGAAAATAAAGTGAAAGAATAAAAAATAGAATCCATAAAAATTTAATTAAGGGTGGTATTAAAAATGGTAGAGATGTCTTATAAAATTAAAAAAATCATGGGTCGTGAAATTTTAGATTCCCGCGGTAATCCAACAGTGGAAGCAGAAGTGATACTAGAGAGTGGCGTTAAAGCTTTTGCTTGTGTTCCCTCCGGCGCTTCGACGGGTTCGAGAGAAGCCTTAGAACTTAGAGATAAAGACCCTAAAAGATTTGCTGGCAAAGGCGTTCTTAAAGCGGTTGGCTATGTGAATACAGAGATTCAGGCTCAATTAATTAATCATGATGTGAGAGACCAAGCCGGTATTGATGCAGCCATGATTAAATTGGATGGTACTGAGAATAAAGATCGTTTAGGAGCCAATGCAATTTTGGCCGTGTCAATGGCCTGTGCTCGTGTAGCAGCGATGGCTCAAAATAAAGCGCTTTATGAGCATTTGCATGAAATATCTCACACAAAACAAGCGTATGTTTTGCCTGTTCCTATGATGAATATTATTAATGGCGGTGCACATGCCGATAATAATATTGATGTTCAAGAATTCATGATTGTGCCAGTTGGGGCGCCTAGCTTTAAAGAGGCTTTAAGATATGGAGCTGAAGTCTTTCATGTATTGAAAAAAGTCTTGCATGATAAAGGCATGAATACCTCTGTCGGCGATGAAGGGGGCTTTGCACCTAATTTGTCTAGTAATGGCATGGCATTGGATTTAATTCTCGAGGCCATAGAAAAAGCAGGTTATAAACCCGGTGAGCATATTGATATTGCCGTCGATGCGGCGAGTTCAGAGTTTTATAAAGATGGAAAATATTGCTTAGAGTCTGAGAATAAAAAATTTAGCTCTCAAGAGATGTCGGATTATTTTGAAAATTGGGTTAAGCATTATCCTATTATCAGCATTGAAGATGGCATGGCTGAGCAAGATTGGTCAGGCTGGGCTTACTCGACAAAGCAGATGGGTCAAAAAATTCAATTGGTGGGCGATGATATCTTTGTGACCAATCCAAAAATTTTAAAAGAAGGCATTGAGAAACATATTGGAAATTCGATTTTGATTAAGCTCAATCAAATTGGAACGGTGTCAGAAACTTTTGCGGCTATTGCGATGGCGCATCAAGCTAAATATACCAGCATTATTTCGCATCGTTCGGGTGAGACAGAAGATAGTTTTATTGCAGACTTAGCCGTTGCAACGGCTGCAGGTCAAATTAAAACAGGATCTTTATGTCGTTCAGATCGAATGGCTAAATATAATCAGCTGCTCAGAATCGAAGAAGCCCTAGGCTCTCGCGCTAAGTTTGCTGGGCGGGCTGCTTTTAGAAAATGAAGCAATCTGTGAAGTAATAACAAGAGATTATTCTGGGGGGCTCCTAAATGTTGATTATCAGATCCTGGATGCTATTGAGCACCGTCTTACTGGCATTCATTTTGGTTTTACAACTGACCCTCTGGGTCGGGCCTTTAAGTATTCCTGCAGCTTATCAACAGGCGCAGAAAGTGGAGCAACTTAAAGAAGAAAACCAACAACTACAGAATCGTAATCAGCAGCTATATAACCAAATTCAAGCCCTGCGAAATAATGCTCAGGCGACTGAAGCGGCCGCACGTGAAGAATTAGGATTGGTAAAACCGGGTGAAATTTTTTATCGATATGCCCAGTAGGGGCAGCCGGCGGGCTGCGCTTAAGAATTTTAGATAACAAGGAAATAAAAATCATGCGTATTTTAGTGACCAATGATGATGGAATCTTGGCCCCAGGGATTGTGGCATTGGCCAATGCCGTCTCTGAATTTGGTGAAGTTATTGTGATTGCGCCGGATAGAAATAACTCAGGAGTATCCAGTGCAATTTCTCTCGAGACGCCTTTAAGAGTGACAGAAATCCGACCCAATTGGTTTCAGTTAAATGGCACGCCGGCCGACTGCGCCAAGTTGGCATTAAGTGGCTTTTTAAAACAAGAGCCTGACATGGTGGTTTCTGGGATCAATGCGGGTCAAAACTTAGGTGATGATGTGATTTATTCTGGGACAGTCGGCGCAGCTATCGAAGGGAGATTCTTGGGCTTGCCAGGTTTGGCTTTTTCTCTCGCGGGTCATGATGGCGTTATGTACTATGACACAGCAGCTAAAGTCGCTAATTTGATTATGAAACGTCTGATGAAACATCCGTTAGAAGCGGGTATGGTTTTGAATATTAATATTCCTAATATTCCGTTTGATCAGATTGCTGGATTCCAAGCAGTACGTCAGGGGGATCGCCATTTTTCAGAGCCCCTTAAACCAACGTTAGATGGTCGCAACAAAGAAATTTATTGGTTAGGTGAAGCAGGTAAAATTCGAGATGGCAGTTTAGGTACAGACTTTCATGCCATTAGTACTAACCATGTTTCTATTATGCCTATTCAAGTGGATCTGACGGATCACAATCGTCTGAACATGATCAATCATTGGTTAAAAAGGGAGTAGGTCATTTATGCGTTCCCTCATGCGACCCTTTTTTATTTCGACGGCTTTAATATTCTCAGGAATACTAGCGGGCTGTAGCTATCTTTCTGATGGAGATCAGGCGCCTGTTTCAAGCATTCAAGCCCTAGGGTCTTCGGCCTATACGGTTAATCAGGGCGATACCATTGAAGGGGTGGCTGATGGATTTGGTGTGACAGTGGGGCAATTGGCGCTCTGGAACCATCTCAATCCGCCTTATAACTTAACGATTGGGCAAAAATTATGGGTGAAAAAACCGTCGTCAAACAATTCAGAAAATTATTTTTCCCAAAGTCCAGTTCGCTCTGAGCATGAAAAACAGGGGCCTTTATTACAAACCATGGAACCTGGAATTGTTTTGCCTTCGTCTTATCAGGGGCAACCAAAAATTCAGCCAAAAACTCAGCCTATCACTCAGGCCAGCCCAGCTAATCCAATCACCAGCCAATCTCCTGACATTAATTTGCCACAAATCAGCCCCTCTGGCTGGATCTGGCCAATGCAAGGCCATGTCAGCTCAGATCCTGATGGGGGCATTGATATCGAAACTCATGAACATCCGAATGTCGTTGCTGCTAAAGCCGGTAAAGTGATTTACGTCGGTCCTGATGCCAATGGCGATGGCAAGATGATTATTATCGATCATGGCCAAGATTGGCTCAGTGCTTATGGCAATCTGGAGAGTATCCGCGTGAAAGAAGGAGCAGTCTTAGCGCGTGCTGATTCGGTGGGTCGAGTCAAAGATGTTTTGCATTTTGAGATTCGACAATCAGGAGATTCAGTCGATGTGTCGAAGTATTTGCCCAGTGCTTAACTCAAGATTATTTAAAGCAAGATTATTTAAAATATGATTTTTAAAATAACCTTGGCGAGTGTTTCTGTTGGCATGACATCTGCTGTCATGCTGCCGGAATTACCTGTTTTGAGTCCTGAAGAAAAAGAAAAATTATTAATAGATTTAAATCAGTTTTGTGAGCCGTATGGGATTGTTTTTTTTCGTTCTTGTTTTGATTTTGTAGGGGCGGACCTGCGTGTCCGCCCGATTCAGCAGGGCGGACACACAGGTCCGCCCCTACGAGTGAGTTGTACAAATTTTAGGAAAGCCTGCGGTAGACCCTTAGGCAGTTTTTTACCGACTGGTTCTGATGGCGTGAAATTAAATGCCTGGATGACTGAGATCCAAATGTTCCTGCACCAGCATTCTATTAATCAAATTCGACGAGAACGGGGTGATCAGACCCTTGATATTTTATGGTTCGAGAAAGTTTCTTTTTTTAAGAATTTATTGATCTGGACAAAGAAATTATGCAACCCCAAATAATCCAAAGAGAGATTGATTTTGATTATCAAAAATTACTAGAACAATCGGGTATTTCATCTCGCATTGCGAAAATCATCGCGGCTAGACCTAAACATGCTCATGCCATCCCTCAGGCTAGTTTTAGTCCCAAGCTCCAGTATTTAACTTCGCCTTTGGGTCTCAAAGATATTCAAAAAGCAGTCGATAGATTAATTCAAGCGATAGACAACCAAGAAATCATTGGTATTGAGACAGACCATGATTGCGATGGTCAGACAGCTCATGCTGTTATTTTTTCAGCCCTAAAAGATATTTTTGGCGTGCCTGAAAAAAATATCCGGTCTTATATTGGCCATCGAATGAAAGAAGGGTATGGCTTATCAGACGCTGTGTGTGATCGAATTTTACAAGATCAGCCCAGGCCCAGTGTTTTAATTACTGCAGATAATGGTAGTGCAGATGAACTCAGAATAGCTCGGCTAAAAGCTGAAAATATGGATGTCATCGTGACAGATCATCATGAAGTTCCCTTAGCTGGGGCGCCTCAAAGTGCTTATGCCTGTTTGAATCCCACGCGTGAAGATTGCGATTTTGAAGATCCCTATATCGCTGGTTGTATGGTCGCTTGGTTATTCATGGCTGCAGTAAATCAAAAATTAAAATTAGAAAAAAAAATAAAACCCAATGTTCCTAGTTTGGGCAGTTTGTTAGATTTCGTTGCGGTTGGAACCATTGCTGATTGTGTGAGTTTAAGCCGCAGTATTAATAATCGAGCCGTAGTTCAGGCGGGGTTAGAAAAAATTAATCAGCTTTCCAGACCTTGTTGGCAAGCGATCAAGCCTTTAATTAAAAATCCAAAAATCACCAGCAGTGACTGTGGTTTTTTAATTGGGCCCCTGCTGAACAGTGATGGACGATTGTCAGATGCTTTCGGTTCTGTAAGTTTTTTATTGTCTAACTCTTTAGAAGAGGCAGCACCGTGGGCAAAAGTTTTACATTCTCAAAATGAAACCCGTAAAAAAATTCAGAAAAAAATGACAGAAGATGCCATGCAATTGGCTAAACAGCAGGTGGATTCTGGAAAAGTCTCAATTGTTTTATTTTTACCAGAAGGCCATGCGGGCATTCATGGGATCAGCGCCAGTCGAATCAAAGATTTGTTTGGCCGGCCTGTGATTATCTTTTCGCCTAAAGAAGGTGAGTTGGAGATTATTACTGGATCGGCCAGAAGCATCGATGAAATCCATCTCAAAGAAATCCTGGATCAAGTCGCCCAAAAGATTCCAGAGATTGTCTTAAAACATGGCGGTCATAAAGGCGCAGCTGGGGTGGGAATTAAAAAATCAGGATTAGAAATCTTTGCGAATTATTTTGAATCTGAAGTTTTGAAAAAAATTAATATTAAAAATATCGGACCCAAAATTTGGGTTGATGGCTGTTTAGAGCCCGAAGAAATTAATTTAAATCTTTTGGATCAGCTTCAAGAACTAGAACCTTTTGGACGCGAATTCGAAGCGCCGTTGTTTCAGATTCAGGCCAAGGTTAATAGCCCTAGAGCCGTAGGTGATGGCTCGCATCTCCAATGTGAAATGGTTTTAGAGAATGGCGATGTTCATAAATCTATTTTCTTTGGTGGTGCGGTGAATCAAGATTTATCTAGGCTGGCGGGTCAGCCTGTTCAGGCCATTATTGAGCTGACAGAAAATTATTTTCGAGGCCGAAATTTAAATTTATTAATCAGACACTGGGAATTATTGGGAGAAAAATAATGAATTATTTCTCAGAGATGCATCCAAATAAATCAAAAGCTCTGATGTTGGCAAAGCGTCAATTATCAGAACTTGTTTTTGATGCCGTGAATCTAGAAGGCATTAATTTTACTTTGCCAGAAGTTCAAACTTTGTTAGATGGCATTACGATTGGTGGGAGAAAGCTCACAGATCAGCAAATTGCCATTAATCAGGCCAATGCTTGGAAATTTATTTTTAACTCAGTGAATCAAAATAGTTTTAATCTTTCTGCTGAATTTTCATGTGAAGTCCATAAAATTTCCGGGTTTCAAGAAGCCTTGGAATGGGGAAAATTTAGATCAGGTTCGGTGACCATTGCAGGGACAGATTATCAGCCGCCTAAAGCACAAGATTTAAAAAATAACTGGGACGAAATGATTTCAGTATTATTTTCAACAGAGTCTAAAGAACCAGATTTAATTTATGACCAGGCGATTGGATTATTTTTGCAGATGGCCAGGAATCAATTTTTCTATGATGTAAATAAGCGCATGGGAAGATTTTTCATGAATGGATTTTTATTATCTAAGGGCTATCCCGTGATTAATTTACCCGCTAAAAAACAGCTGGAATTTAATAATCTGATGCTGGATTTTTATGGGTCAAACCAAATGGGTCCCATGATTAGTTTTATGAAAAATTGTTTAGATCCCAGAGTGATTGAGATCATGAGTGAAACTTAGATTTTCGCCGAGAATGGTGTTGAGGAGGTCAATAAATAACGCCTAGTTGATAACTGGTACTCCGGCCTTTACCTAAATTTTGAATTAAGATTTTTAATTCTAATAATTCACGAATATCTCGAGCGGCTGTGTCTTGGGAGCACTTAGCTAATTTGGCGTATTTGCTAGAATTTAAATAGCCCTCAAAGTCCCCCAAAAGTTTATTCAAGATCAAAACCTGACGTGGGTTTAGCATTAAACCAGCCTGTTGAGTTTCTTGGTGGACCTGTTCCCAAAATTTGGCTTTGTATAAAACTTTGGAAAGCAAAATATCAGCATTGGTAATACTTCTGTCGAGACAATCTAAGAACCATTCTAACCAAGGCGTGATGTCTAAACGGCCTTTTTGTTGGCTTTCGAGCTGCTGGTAATAGTTTTTTCTTTCACTCTCAATTTGAGACGACAGGCTATAAAATCGTTTGTTGGTTTGATCGGCTTGTGACAGCGCCATATCAGAAATAGCTCGAGCGATACGGCCATTACCATCTTCAAAAGGATGAAGGGTGATAAACCATAAATGAGCAATACCTGCTTTTAAAACAGGGTCAATAGAGTCCATGGATTCAGAATCTGAAAGCTGAGAAGAAGTCTCGTTATTAAACCAGGCTAAAAACTGATCCATCTCAGACTCTAATCTTTCTGCACTAGGGGTTTCAAAATGGATTTTTTCTTTGCCAATGGGGCCTGAGATAACTTGCATGGGGCCTGATTCTTTTGATCGCCAAGCGCCTGTTTTAATTTTATACAGACCGCTTTGGCCCGTTGGGAATAGGGCCGCTTGCCAACGAAATAAGCGTTCAGAAGTCAGCGGTTCATCATAGTGGATCGTTGCATCCAGGATCATATCAACGATAGCGTCAATATTGCGGCTTGATGGTATGAGACCCGCCATTTCTAAACCCATACGTCGTGCAATCGAAGAGCGGACTTCTTCAGGATTTAAAAATTCCCCTTCGATGGCAGAAGATTTGACGATGTCTTGGGTGAGGTTAATTAAGCTGGATTCTTCTTGAAGCGAAAAACCAAGGCTGGCCATGCGGCCTAAAAGCAGGCCTTGTTGGTTTCTAACAGCGGCAAGTTTTGTCGTGAGTGTTTTGCTGTTCCAAGAAAATACAGGCCAATGAGGCTGCTCATGAATATAAGTCACTAGATATAATCTCCGCATATTTTGCGGATATTATAGGATTTATTCTCCTTAAAAGACATAATCTCCGCATATTTTGCGGAGATTAATGGCTTTATTCTCCGCATTTTTAATTTTTAGTTATTTAGGGGTAAATCCCGATGGTTTTTCAGAACCCGTTCCAAATAAAAACTTTTCTCGTTCTGTGGCTAAAAAGCTTCTGGCTTTAGGATCTACCAGGCTTAAACGATATTCGTTAATCAGCATAGTTTGGTGTCCCAGCCATTCTTCCCAAGCTTTTTTACAAATATTTTGAAATATTTTTTCGCCTGTTAGGCCGGGTAAAGGCTGGGATTCTAGGCCTTCTGCTTCGCAGTGATGCTTTTGGCAGTAGACCATTTTGGAGAGTTCAGAAGAAGATTCAGACATGAATTAATAAGCCTTTTGAAATTTAAAAAGGACGGGAAGATAACATGAAAAATCTTGTTGATTAACCCATTCAAACCAAAAACTATCTATTCAGAATGGATACTTTCCCCCCAAACTATCTATCCATAATAGATAGATTTGAATTTTGATTTTTCTGCTTCCTATAGACGGGCCTCTATTGATATATTGCCCCGTTTATTTTTTTAGCTTTTTAGGAATTTTTTTAACCATGTCTGATGCTGTTAATTCTCAAACTCAAATTCAAACTGTCCGTACTCGCTTTGCACCCAGTCCAACGGGGGATTTGCATATTGGAAGTGCCAGAACGGCTTTGTTTTCTTATCTAGCAGCCAGACATAGTAACGGTGTTTTTATTCTCAGAATTGAAGACACGGATTTAGAAAGGTCGAACGAATCTAGTGTCAAAGCCATTTTTGATGGCATGGCTTGGTTAAATTTAAATTATGATGAAGGTCCTTTTTTTCAGACCAAAAGATTTGAAAGATATAAAGAAGTCGCTGAAGAATTGGTTAAAAAAAATCAGGCATATCGCTGTAATTGTTCGAAAGAAAGATTGGAAAAACTACGGGAAGATCAGATGTCCAAAGGCGAGAAGCCTCGATATGATCATCATTGCCGCGAGTTAAATCTTGAAAAAGATCAGACTCAAAACAGCGCTCAAGTGATTAGATTTAAAAATCCATTAGAAGGCCATGTGAGCTGGGATGATTTAGTCAGGGGCCCCATTAGTTTTTCAAATCATGAGTTAGACGACATGATTATCTGGCGTAGTGATCACTCACCGACTTATAACTTCAGCGTGGTTGTCGATGATTTCGATATGAAAATTACCCATGTGGTTAGGGGCGATGATCATGTGAATAACACGCCCCGGCAAATTAATATTTTTAAAGCTTTGAATTTTCCCTGTCCGAATTTTGCGCATGTCAGCATGATCCTGGGCGAAGATGGTAAAAAATTATCTAAACGCCATGGAGCGACCAGTGTGGTCGACTATAGAGAGCAAGGTTACTTCCCAGAAGCGTTATTAAATTATTTAGTGAGATTAGGTTGGTCTCATGGGGATCAAGAAATATTTAGCCCTGAAGAAATGATTAAATATTTTAATCTAACAGGCGTGAATGCAGCGCCAGCAGCCATGAATGTCAGTAAATTAAATTGGGTCAATCAGCAATATTTAAAAAACTCCCCGATCGAAAAAATCATGCCAGAGATTCAATACCATTTTGATAAAGCAGGACTGGATTTATCTTTATCCAATGGCCCTGAGATTAAAAACTTGATTCCTCTATTAGCAGATCGAGTTCATACCTTGGTCGAATTAGTAGGCTCAGCTCGGTATTTTTATCAAGAATTCGAAGCCATTGATCCAGCAGCTGCAGCTAAGTTTTTAAAACCAGAATCTAAAGGGCCTTTAGAATTGGTTTTGAATAAATTAAAAAATCTAGATTCAGATTCTTGGAATTCAGAATTAATTCATAAAGCAATTCATGACGTCGCTGAAGAATTAGCGATTGGCATGGGAAAAATTGGCATGCCCTTAAGAGTCGCCGTGACGGGGACGAGCCAATCTCCAGCGATTGAAGAGACCGTAAAATTAATTGGCAAAGAGAGAGTTTTAAAGAGAATCGAAAGGGCAATTAAATTATTAGGATAATTTTGATTTTTAAAAATCCCCTAATGCAGCTCTGTCAGATGCAATGCTTTAACTTGCTTGAAAACTTCAGCGTCTGGCACGCGTAAATAAGTTGCTAGTAAGAAAATCAACCCAGAAAATACAAGCTGTCCTAGCATCTCTGCTGTAGTGGATAGGTAACTTAATCCACCGAAATTACCGAGATAAGAAAAAATAGCCAGGCCTAAGAGATAAAGCCAGAGCCATATAGCGCCTCTGATGTGAAGTGAATTGACAGTGTCATGATGATGCGGGTGAGAACATGATTTTTTATGTTTTCTATGTCTTTGGTATTTTTTAGAATGCGAATAAATTCCAAAAATAATGAACCCAGCCGCTAGAGCAATGATCATTTTCCAGAGGATTTCCCAGCCGGACCAGTAAACTAATAAAGTACAAATATAAAAGCTGATAAAGGCCCAGAATTTCCCTACAGGTAATTTTAAAGGGCGGTGTTGATTGGGTAATTGATGACGCAGTGCGGCAAGAGACAAAGGCCCAATCGTATAAGTGACGGCTAAAAGAGAACTCATGAAAGCGACCATGTTATTCCAACCGGGTAAGGGGAAGAACAAGAACAATCCCAGAATAAAATTAACAATCACAGCTGACATCGGGTGATGTTGAGGGCTTAATTTGGTTAGAAAAGCAGGGGCGTGGCCATTTTTAGCCATGCCATATAAAGACCGCGAAGCGGCTGAACAATACATGAGTCCTGCGGCCAAGGGCGCAACGATGGCACCTAGGTAGAGCAATGGCATAAAGACAGATTGCCCATTTTGAGAAAGGACAGAGGCTAAAGGACTTTGAGGAATAGACAGGCTTAGATTTTGAAAACCATGGAGTAAATTAGAGGCCCCTAAAGAGTTTAAAAAGCCGACTTGAAGCAATAAAAATAAACCCATGGCAATTAAAACAGAACCCAAAATAGCCAAAGGGACAGAACGTTTTGGATTTTTAGCTTCGCCAGCTAACTCAGCTGCTTGTTTAAAGCCATTAAACGCAAACAAGATTCCGCCACTGACTAAAGCCCCGAAGACGCCATGGATTCCCATGGGTAAAAATTCGCTGTGGCCTGGGTGAAATGGGGAAAAGAGATAACGTGAGCTGAATAAAATCACGAGGCCAATGAGCACTAAGATAATCACTTTCATCGTCGTCAAAAAAGAATTGGCACGAATCAATAAGCGAACTGAGTAAGTATTTAAAAAGCTAATTAAGAACATGAGAAAAGCAGCGGCAATCAGGCCTCGATGAGTGAGCCCACCCTGAGGAAAAGTCAGAGAAGGAAAATAATAAGACGCATACTGCAAAACAGATTGAACTTCGATCGCCATAAAAGACACATAAGAAAGCCAAACGGTCCAAGCAAAAGCAAAGCTGACTAAAGGTCCATGAGTGAGCTGGGGAATACGAGTGCTTGCACCAGAGATGGGGAGCATGCTGGAAACTTCAGCAAAGACAAAAGCAATAATAAGAATAAAGAACCCACCAATGACCCACGCTAAAAGAGATCCTGGTCCAGCGAGTGTCGACGTGTAGTAAGCGGAAAAAAGCCAGCCTGAGCCAATGATGGCGGAGAGTGATGTGAGTAAGAGTCCAAAAGTGGAGATTGTTCTTTTCATACTTTGAAACAGTCCTTTAGAAAATCAGGGGATAACAGGATTTTTTTTAAGTTAATTTTTAGAGCCGGGCATTTTGACTGGATTGCTGAGTGATTCCAACCATTTTTTAAAAGTTTTTAAAAGGGGTTAATTTTTTCTGTTGGGTTACAACCCAATGATTTTGTGTTTTTTGCTGGGTTGCAACCCAATGATTAGATCTATAAAATAAGGGTGATATAAAATTAATCGGCGGGTTATTTGTGAATATTTTATTTGAAACTCAGCAGGTTATCTTAAGTCAATTTACTGCTCGGGCTTTTTATCCACGAGAAATTTTCAATAAAGTCACGCTGGACAATCATATTACTGGAGTCATGGGCGGGCGAGGGGTGGGTAAAACAACTTTGCTATTAAAATTGGTTTTGATGCATGGGTCGAGTGAAAAAAAAGCGTTGTATGTTTCTGCGGATCATCTTTATTTTTTAGAAAATAAGTAACTACCCAGGTAGGTACCCGCTGATGTTATGAATGCTTTCACCTCGCCCCGCCGCGGGAGAGGTCGAGCAGCTTCTGCGAGGGAGAGGGGGTCAAGGGCTTTGACCTATCATCAGTTCATCACCCATCAGAGTCTTACGAAGCGC
>CANJUQ010000010.1 GCA_947478175.1 Thiotrichales bacterium
AAAAGAAAAACTGTGTTTAACGGATTGGAGCAATCCTGGCGCAGATAACTTTGGATGAAGATCGATCGGCATTTTTATCTCAAAAGGTTGCGAAAAATAAATTAAGCATGCCTTTGAGAGGCTTATGTATCAATGCGTCATTTCAGACCAGGAATTGCTGGTTTGCTAATACTGATTTTAAGCCTTGCCAGTCTTTCGCATCAAAGCTATTGGCGAATTTAAAAATGGTATTGCTGATGTTTTGCGACTCTTGCATGCTTGTGTCCTACGAAAATAAAAATTAATAATTTAAATGATCCCGATCCTGAATATCCGCCTTCATAAAGACCGTATGAAACACCTGATCACAACCTACATTGATATAGGCATTCTCTGTATTAAAAACATGGAAACATAATTTCTTCGCACCATCCCAATGCTGCCAAGTCATATACGCTGTGCCATCTGGATCAACGCTATAGACCCCATGGTCTACTTGTGGCTCACCACTAGGTTTGACGGCCATCTTGCCAATCACGTGGCCTTTATTATCTAGATACATGGAGAACGTATTATTAATGGTCTTGCCATTTAAATTATCAGTACCAATCGATACAGACGTTTTATTCACAAAGGCTTTGATAAATTCTTCTTTATTTAAAGAATCCAAATTTGCAGCGAAACTAAAATGGCTCACTGAGATAAGACTCAAAAATAAAACAGGACTTAATAATTTTTTCTTAGGCATAAACTTCTCCTTTCATAATAATTTTGGCAGTTCTTACAAACCCAGAACTTAAACAAATCCATTTTTCAGATTCATTGCAAATCACTTTGGCATCGACCTGCATGACTCCAGAGGGATGAATAATGTTGATGGATTTATTCTGATCTTTGATAATTTCAAAAGGAATCGTTCCTGGAATTCTGGCGGCACAAGCTAGATTAATAGCCCCTGTCCCCGTATGTGCATGATGAACTCTGCCCTCTGTTGATATGCGACTGACAATGGAAGAAGCGTTGCTTGAATTATTATTTTTAGGCTCAGAAACCCAGGCTAATCTCACGGCAGCGTTATAGGGAATGCCCATGATGTCTGCGCCTTTTTGTCCCAGGCAATCAATTATTGGCGAGAGCTTTTGAAAATCGATTTGATCTGGCAGCTCTTCTCCTGACAAACCAAAATCCAAATCCATTGCCCTGACAAAAATGGTAGGATTCGCGCCCAGAATTAAAGTCGCTGGAATCGTTTTCCCAGAGGGTAATTTTAAAATATGCACGGGCTGATTATTGGGCAGTAAAGACTCACCGCCACTGGGATCAATAAATTCGACATAGATAGGTCTACTTAAACCAGGTACCCCGGGAATAGAAATCAAATCTTCAGAAGAAATATTCTCAGGGGGAATATTCACGCAAATCTCATAGCCTAAGTTCACTTGCCAAACTCGGACTTTGGCAGAACCATTTGGATTAGATTTAACCAAGCCTGAATTTAACGCATAAAGCCCCACGGCTGCCGCGAGATTTCCACAGCTGCCTTCCCAATCGATTTTTGGCTCTGTCAGACTGACCTGACCAAATAAATAATCGACATCAATATTGGGATGGGTGGATGGACTGATAATCGCCACTTTACTGGTACTGGAGATACCCCCACCAACACCATTCAATTGCATATGGCTTGGATCTGGACTACCCATGACTGAAAGTAAAAAAGCATCTCGCTCTTCTTGAACACTTGGCAAATCTTTTTGATTAAAAAAAAGACCTTTGCTAGTCCCGCCTCGGATTAAGACAGCAGGCGTGTGGGTCATCTTTAAATCTTTAGGCACGCACTTCTCCGCTTGATCTAAGCAACCCACTCTTCATGCATCCAGCTATCAATATTTCTTTCTTCCATGGAAAAATTAATACCAAACAGATGGATTTTTTTATTTAAATTTAAATACGGTTGGAAATATTTTTTATTTTTAATCTGCTCCATGGCTTTCTCAGCAGTTTGATTAACTTTGTATTCAAAAATCAAAATTTGATCTTTGAATTCCAGCGTTGCATCCAGCCTATTTCTATTGGTATGAACTTCTAGGCCCATGCGATAACCCATCAAAGTAAAGATTAAAAATAAGACCGTCTGAAAATCATGTTCTGACATCTTAGAAGAATGAGGATAGGGAATAGACGCCAAGAAAATTTTTAAGGCTTCAAATAAGTTTTCATAATCACCTGAATCAATGGCCTGCATCATGTCTTTGTATAAAGACACTTGCTGACCGCCCGGCGCGTCGGCAAATTCGTCTAACAAAGAATTAGTAAATGCAGTTTTGACTTCAAGATTGGGATAATCCAAGGCATAGGCCATTAATTTTCTGTCATAGGATTTAATGGTCAAATAGCCGGTTTGATATAACAGCGAAAGAAGACTCATCTTTGAGATATCGCTTTTGTCTAGCTCATCGTCAGTCACTTGCAGCTGGTTTAAATTTTCAACTTTAAAAGTTTCAGCTTTTAATAATTTCATTAAGAAACTGGGTGTGCCAGTCTCAAACCAATGAGCTTTGTAGTGTCGTTGTTTCAACAGTAATAAAACAGAGAAAGGGTTGTAAACGCTTACGCCTTTGGCTGCGAACTGATATCCGTTATACCAAATTTTGATTTGCTCTAACTGTTCCTCCACAGGGGTTTCTAACTCCAATGCAAGATTCTTAATCCAAGGCATAAATGTTTTTTCAAGTTCTTCCTGCGTATAACCCAACAAGCCAGAATTATCTTTTGAGAAAGTCAGATCTTCTGGGTGGTTTAATCCTGAAAAAATCGAAACTTTAGAAAATTTAGTGACCCCAGTGAGCATTAAAAACTGAAGATTGCCATCTTGAGATTTAAATATGCCGTAAAAGCTTCTTAGAACCTCTCTTATTTCTTCTGCTTTTTCTATATCCAAAATATTGTCCAGGATGGGCTTGTCATATTCGTCTATTAACACTGCCACTTTGGTATTTTTTAATTTTACTAAGCCTTGAATCAAAGAACTTAAGGCACTAGATGCATCAATCAAAGGCTCAGGAAGAATGACCTCATATTCTTTGGCGATTCTCAAAACTTCTTTTAATAAAGCCTGCTTTAAATCGCCATTAGAATTTTTGCTGATTTCTCCCATATCTAGGCGAATTACTGGATATTCTTTCCAGTTATAACTTTGGGCTTTGGGACTATTTAAAATCCAAGTGTTTTCAAATAAATCTTTCCGGCTTTTAAAAATCATTTCTAACGTCGAGATCATTAAAGATTTGCCGAATCTACGGGGTCTAGATAAAAAATAAGATTTCCCGGTGGTAATTAATCGATGAAGATGCTCTGTTTTATCGACATAGACATAATTGCCAACCCGCAGAGTTTCAAAATCTTGAATACCAATAGGTAAATCCTGAGGTTTTAAATCTTGCATTGAAAAATCCTGAGAAGTAAAAAAATAGGCGCGGATTTTATAGGGCTGTTAGCTGGATGGCTATGGAAAATAACAGGGAAACTAGTCCAATGCTCTTCAAAGATTTTTTAAATTAAAAACTTTCAACATGCGATCGCGGGAATGTGGGCTCCATAATTTAAAAACCCTTAAACCCATTTAAAACCAACACTCTTCATTCAAATTTTTAATTCACAAAAACTAGGACGTCGCCTTACCCTCTCATAAAAATCGGCCGTACGAGGGTACTGATCTTTTAACAACTCAATCTTTACGTTTAAACGCCCAAAGCGAAATAATCTGACGGTGCACACCGCATCAGCCATTGTGTATTCCTGACCAAAAATAAAATCTGACTGGCTACTGGCTAACTTTTCTTCCATGTCAGATAAAGCATTTTTAACGGCCGTATGAGCACCCTTTATTTCTGCAGGCGTAAATTGTCCCATGGCTGCTTTTTCTAAAAACTCACCCCGGCTCTTATCAGGATGTTTAACTGCTAGTGCCAACAAACGATTGCGTTCTTCATCGGTCTTTTTTTCTGCCATCCATAAATTGGAATAACTTAAAATCCTGATATGAGGATCATGTAATAACTCATCGGCCTTGCAAAAATCATGCACGGTTTTAGATAAATCTGAATTAAAAAAAACATCTGATTGAGGGAGATATTTTTGAGACACATATTCCATAATTTCCGTGCTATTGCAGACGATGACATCGCCATCTTTTAATGTCGGAACAGTTCCTCGAGGGTTAAGAGACTTATAAGTTTCATCAAGAATGTGCTCTTGTTTAAGCAAATCAAAAATGTGACTTTTCCATTGGATCCCTTTTTCAGATAAGTACACCTGTACTTTCTGGGACGCATAGGACCTGGTGTCATGATACAAAATCAACATGAATTTTTTACCTCATTGTCAGATTTTTTAGTTAAGATCGGTACGCCAACGGCCACTCCTAGCGCATAAAAACTGACGAGTAATCCAGCACTCGGGATACTCACGCCCAAGCTATGACTGACTTGAGGCAGAATTCCCATGATCACAAATTCAGCGGTACCAATACCAAAGGCGCTGAGAGCCAAAGCAAAGAGAGCAAGGTTGATGTGACGGGTCATAGTGATTTTAAATTCCTGAAGGTGAGTGAGAATTTATAATTTGAACTCCAGAAAAAATGACGGCCAATTCTTCTGGGTGAGTAAACATGCACCCATGAGCGGCCTCTAAGCAACCCACTCTTCATGCATCCAGCTATCAATATTTCTTGCTTCCGTCGAAAAATTAATGCCAAACAAATGGATCTTTTTATTTAAATTTAAATAGGGTTCGTAATATTGATTTTCTTTAATTTGATCCATCGCAGCCTGGGCGGTTTGATTGACTTTGTATTCAAAAATTAAGATTTGATCTTTAAATTCTAAAGTCGCATCCAGTCTGTTTCTATTGGTATGGACTTCTAGACCCATGCGATAACCCATCAAAGTAAAAATCAAAAACAAAACCGTCTGGAAATCTCGTTCGTTCATCTTGGAAGAGTGGGTGTAGGGCATAGAAGCTAAGAAAATTTTTAAGGCTTTGAATAAATTTTCATATTGGCCTGAATTAATTGCCTTCATCATGTCTGTATACAAAGTAACTTGCTTGCCACCCGGCGCATCAGAAAATTCAGCCAGTAAAGAATTGGTAAACGCTGTTTTCACTTCAAGATTGGGGTAATCCAAATCATAGGCCATCAGTTTCCTGTCATAAAATTTGATCGTTAAATAGCCTGTCTGATAGAGCAAGGCGATAAATTCCATTTTCAAAATATCGCTCATACTTAATTCATCTTCAGTGACTTTTAGCTGGTTTAAATCACTGATATTAAAAGCCTCAGATTTAATTAATTTCATTAGAAAAGTCGGAGAACCTGTTTCAAACCAATAAGCTTTGTAATACTGATGTTGAAGCAATAACAATACTGAAAATGGGTTATAGACACTCACGCCTTTGGGTGAAAACTGATATCCGTTGTACCAAAGTTTGATTTGTTTCAACTGTTCTTCAACAGAAGTGTCTAACTCCTGGGCAAGATTTTTTATCCAAGGCATAAAAGTTTTTTCTAACTCTTCTTGGGTGTAGCCCAAGAACCCAGAAGCCTCATCCGTAAAAGTCAGATCATCAGGATGGTTAAGTCCAGAAAAAATGGACACTTTGGAAAACTTCGTCACCCCCGTCAGCATTAAAAATTGGAGATTCCCATCTTGAGATTTAAAAATCGTGTAAAAACTTCTTAAAATTTCTCGGATTTCTTCCGCTTTTTTTTCATCCAAAATATTGTCCAAAATGGGTTTGTCATATTCGTCTATTAAAACAGCGACTCTGGCATTTTTTGACCTAACTAATTCATCAATTAACTGATTAATAGCATCTGAAGGCCCTAAAAATGGCTCTCTTAGGCTTATTTGATATTCTCTGGCGATTTCAAGCACCCTATCGACCAATGATCCATTAAAGGTTTCGAGTGTTTTGGAATCCATCTTTCCCATATCCAGGCGAATCACTGGATACTCTTTCCAGTTATAACTCTGGGCTTTGGGATTATTTAAAATCCAAGTGTTCTCAAATAAATCTTTCCGGCCTTTAAAAATCATCTCTAACGTCGAGATCATAAGAGACTTACCAAATCTTCGAGGCCTAGAAAGAAAATAGGATTTAACCCTAGTTATTAATCTATAAAGTGACTGTGTTTTATCAACATAGACATAATTCCCCTGACGTAAGACCTCAAAATCTTGGATACCAATAGGTAAATCCTGAGGTTTTAAATCTTGCATTGAAAAATCCTGAGAAGTAAAAAAATAGGCGCGGATTTTATAGGGCTGCTAGCTGGATGGCTATGAAAAATGGAATAAAAAATAAGTTTAGAAAAATTATTCATAGCCCTCTTTAATTTTTAACAAACCTAACAATGTCATTCAAAAAACTTCCCCACCGATCTATCCAAATCATATGGCCACAGTTTTCATAGGTGATTAATTCAGAGTTTTTGATCCCATGATGAATCGCCAAAGCTTGTTTTTGATCTGAGATCCAATCTTTGTCTCCAGCAATAATTAAAGTTTTAGATTTAATTTTGGATAAGCCAGGTTGGTAATTAAAATTTCTCAGAAATTTTTTAAACCCGAAATTAGCGAGCTCTACATTGTAAGTAATACTTGGCGTTGGGAGGCCTGGTTGAAAAGTAGAAGAATATAAAGGTCCCATGGTTTCATAGTATCCAGCGACCATATCAGGGGTTAATTCAAAATTTCCGGAGAGTATTTTTTCACCCATCGCTAATTGCGCAGGCGTGGCAATGGCTAATAAATTTTGTCGAGCTTGATCTATAAAATCACCGCTGACAGCACCGCCGACTAAGACTAGTTTTTTGAAATTTTCTGGATACTTAACGGCATAACCTAAAGCAGCAATGGCGCCATAAGACACGCCAAACAGGACACCTTGGGTAGGCTGAATTTTAAAATAAGCTCTAAGGGCCTCAACGTCGTTGATATATTCTTCCAACGTGCAGTATTCGATAGGACTTGGTTCACTGCGACCACAGCCTCTTGGGTCAAATAAAATAATATCGATATAGGCCACTAGTTCTTCTGCGAAAGAATTCCCACCATAGTCACAAACGGTGTGATCATTGCCAGGCCCGCCCGGCATTAAAATTAATACATCACGCTGACCTAAAGACTCTGGAGATCCTGATTTTGTATGGATCTCTGTGTAGATAGACGTCTCAGGAATGTTTTTTCTGGCAGGAAGTTTAATGATCCACTCTTGTTTCATGGCTTGATTTTTTAACCTTATTTTTTGTATTAGAGCTCTTTCGAAACCCTAGATTAGATTACAATATTCCGCGTTTTAATTTTTGGCCCAATGCCTAGATGCGCGAATATAACCATCTATTTTTGTCCCTCTATGATATTGAATATTGGAGCTTGAATAAAAACATGCACTCACATAATCCAAAACACCGTCTGATTTTCTGGGTATCAACCGTCTTAGCTTTATTAGCTTTTGTATCTTTGAATATTTATTTACCTAGCCTGCCTGCGATTCAAAAAAATCTTCTAGCCAGTGCTTTAGGCCTCAAGCTCTCAATTACACTTTTTTTAATCGGCTTTGCTTTGTCTCAATTTTTTTGGGGTAGTTTTTCAGCCAAATATGGTCGAAAAAAATTGGTGATCTTAGGGCTCATCATTGCAGATTTGGGATCTATGACGGCCATGCTAGCGCCCAATATTTTTATATTTGATACCGCCCGATTATTCGAAGGACTCGGCATTGGAGCCGCGGGTGTTTTATGTCGGGCTATGCTAACGGATACCTTTGATTCTCATGAACTCTCCAAAGCCCTTTCTTATGTCGGTAGCCTTGGCAATGTCATGCCTGCTTTGGCTCCGATCATGGGGGGTTATATTATTCTGGCAGGATCATGGCGACTTATTTTTTTGATCTTAATTATTTATACCAGTGCTTTGATTTTTGTTTTTTTCTTTTCAGTTCATGAAACCAATCAAAAAATTCAAAAAGACTTTGGCTTGAAATCCGCGATGAAAGAATATGGTCATATTTTAAGCAATCGAACTTTTATGACTTATTTTTGTCCTGTAATGATGCTAAGTGGCGGGATGGTTGGGTATTACGCTGCGACGCCTTTTATTTTTATTTCTTATTTACATATCTCAGCACAACACTATTCATTTCTTTCAATTACAACGGTGACCACTTATGTATTAGGTGCTCAGAGTTCTAATTTTTTAAATAAAAAATTAGGGCTTAAGAAAACTGTCTTCTGTGGCCTGTTGTTAAGTTTTGTGGCTTTTATATTGGCGCTGATACTTAACTTTACGACAAATTTAAATGCCCTCTCAGTCATTCTGCCGATGGCTATTTATACCCTTGGTGCAGGACTGGTTGCGCCCATAGCTTCAGGTCATGCTTTATCAACAGTGAGGCATGTTGCGGGTGCTGCAGCCGCTGTATTTGGAGGCTTGGTTTATGGCATGTCTGCTATATCGACTTTGCTGTTTACTTCAATGGATCTTTCCAAGCTCAGTTCTTTGGCGACCTATCTAGGCATCTTGTCTTTGTTGGCGCTAGGGCTGTTTTGTTGGCTAGCAAGAGAGCGTTCAAAAAAAATAAGAGCTTAACATGTCGAAAACAGCGCTTATCTGTTTTAACGCTGCTCGCAGAGGTTCTAACGGTGGAGGATATTTGTCACAAAAAGGTGGCAAAAATATGTATAAATAGGTATAATTAACGCATGAAATTTGAATATGACCCTGATAAAAGCCGTTCTAATAAGGCCAAGCATGGAATTGACTTTGATGAAATCCAGCGCTTGTGGAATGACTCTGCATTTTTAGAAATTCCAGCTAAAAACTTGGATGAACCAAGATATCTGGTCATTGGTAAGATTGAGAAAAAACACTGGTCTGTTGTAGTTACTTATCGGAATGAAAATGTCCGCCTGATATCTGCTAGACGGGCTAGAGAAGAAGAGGTAAAGATTTATGAAAGCCGCTGATTTTGATAAAAAATTCGACTCTGGTGAGGATGTTTCTGATTTTCTTGATCTAAATAGCGCTAGACGCTCTGGTTTAGAAGTAAAAAGAATCAATGTAGATTTTCCTGAATGGATGGTTGAATCACTGGACCAAGAAGCTCACCGCATAGGGACAACTAGACAGTCCCTCATTAAATTTTGGATTTCAGATAGGCTCGATCACAGAGCAAGTCATCAATAACGGTGAAGAATATTTGTCATAAAATGGATATGTGAATATTTTTAAATTGCAGATAATTTAATAATTCATCTAAGCAACCCGTACTGCCCAATCCTGAGTTCTTTTGGCCTCCATAAGGGGCGCCCAAAAAGTGACTACCGACATGATTGATCCAAATATACCCGGCTTCTATTCGTCCAGCGGCGTGAAGGGCATGATTAATATTATTGGACCAAATAGAAGTCGTTAATCCGAATTCTAATTCGTTCACATGGCCTAGCATTGCTTCTTCTTGGTCCCAAGACATTACGGAAACCACTGGGCCAAAAATTTCTTCACGGGCAATTTTCATAGAAGGCAAAACATCAACAAATAGCGTCGGCAATAAAAAATTACCCGCTTGAAATTTTTCACCTTCTGGTTTGACGCCACCCCATTTTGGCGCTGGGACTGTTTTGTTGGCTAGCAAGAGAGCATTCAAAAAAATAAGACATAGTAAGTATTTGACTTACGAAACAAGACGTATTAATATTAAAAATCTATACGTCGAATAATTAGATTCAATCATGCAAACAAAATTAACTTTAAGACTTGAAAGTCATCTCATCACAAATGCAAAAAACTATGCAGAGGGAAGTGGTAAATCTCTATCTCAAATCGTTTCTGATTATTTTCAACTTTTGCAAAGCAATGAACTAACCAAAAACAAAACTTCTGAGTTACCGCCATTAACCAAAAAACTTAAAGGCATTTTGAAATCAAAAACAGAGATCGATGAAAGCTCGTACCGGAAACACTTGGAAGAAAAATATTTATGAAAATCATGTTTGACACCAATGTAATTCTTGATGTTCTGCTAGATCGAGCTCCATTTGCCTCTGAAGCTTCTCTGCTCTTTGCAGCCATAGAAACTGGAAAACTACAGGGCTTCATATCCGCAACCACTGTGACAACCATTTTTTACCTAGCCACCAAGGTACTAGGGCAAGCTTCCGCTAAAAAAGCAGTCAACCAATTGTTGCAAATGTTCGAAGTCGCAGCAGTTAATAGAACCGTGTTGGAACAGGCCGTCGGTTCTGGTTTTTCAGATTTTGAAGATGCTGTTTTATATCAATCTGGCTTTCATACAGGCGTCATGGGAATCGTTACTCGTGATGTGAAAGGCTTCAAAAAAGCGCAACTGCCTATTTACACCCCAGAAGAATTACTCAAAAGCCTCTCAGTGATTTGACTTCGATGAAATCCAGCGCTTGTGGAGTGACCCCACATTTTTAGAGATTCCAGCTAAAAATTTGGATGAATTCTATTTTGGTTCAACCGTGTCATTAATTGAATAGAAGAATCGTTGTTTGTACAGTGCCCGCTCGCTTTATAGACCAGTTAGTCGAAAGTGAAAATTAAACAATTCTAAACCTCGTGATTTCGGAACAACATTAAGGAGTTTATTTTATGAGTGGATCTAGCACCCCTTTCAAACTTAAATCTGATGCAGAATTACTGCGTGACATCCAGGAGAGAGAAGCGGCTGAAAGAATAGAAAGAGACAAACAGGCGGAGAAAGATCGCCAAAAGAGAATTCGTGACTTTGAAAGACAGTCTAACTCGGGAAGGAGTTTTGGTGGTAAAGAGGAATATAGAGCCGCAAAAGAAAAAGCCTATGCATATGATAACAATAGTGGTTGTTGCATAATGTGATTAAAAAACCATGCACACACAGAGGGGTTCTAGGAAGAACCCCTTTGTACATGGGATGCGTTTTATTTAGATAAAGGCATTCGTTAAGGTAGTGTTTAAATAACTGCGTCACCTTCTCATAAATTCTTGGTCTGAATTTCGGGGGGCATCATACCTAGATCAAAAGATCAAAAAACCTTATTTCGTCAAATCTTTCCTCAAGAAAAACCGATCAAATCCATGAACGTAATTTTTGATCACTCCAATATCGACATAACCATTTTTTTTATAAAACGGCTCTGCCTGAAAATCAAAAGTATCGACGGTTGCAGAGGGTATATTTCGACGACGAGCTTCCACTTCAGCCGCTTGCAATATCTTGGTCCCATAGCCTTGGCCTCTGATCGCATCATCGACCCATAAAATATCAATAAAGATTGAATCCGAATGGACATAGGCAGTCAGACCTCCATAAACAACACCCGCAGTACTTTTTAAAATCACACTAAAAAAACCAGGTTTTTCGCCATAATGCGCATTGTTAAAACTATAAATACCATTACGAACGACGGCGGCATCTTTGGGATCTGGGTGCTCTGTAGTAATCACATGAAGCATGTCTCTAACTTTCATGGGGGTCTCCTTTAGAATTATTGCTAGATAGATTTTGGCCTAGAAATTAATTCTAGCCATGATCTAATTTTTGAAGCGCGGGAGTTTATCACAAGAAAATGCTGTGTATGGTGAATAGGCATGGCGTATCTCTTACGACAGCTTCCGAGATTTCCACTATTTTAAAACCGTCTAATTTAAGACACTGACTTCGAGCACAGGATAACGAAACAAGGAAGTTTCCCCACCTAAGTTTAAAACCTCAGATGGGTGCTCAAGGAAAGGCCGCAAGGATGCGGCCTTTTTATTTGGGGGAAAGAAAAAAACTATTTAAATAAATCTTTCAGTTCAAGACACTCTGAAACAAGTTCTTCTAAACAAGAATTTAAGCAGATCTCTAATTTTTTAATTTGATCTTCTCTCGCAACGATCTTCATAGGCATAGCATTCTACTTTTTTGAAATTTTAATTATTTGGACAAGTATAGACATCTTATACTTGTCCAAATATTTCATCATAAAAAACTCAGCTCAGAAAAAATCATTAGCGCCCAAGCAAAATAAAAAGTAACTTATGTTTTATAAATAAGAGAGATAAAAAACAGTATAAAAATAAGAATAAAAATATAAATTCATCAGGAGGAGTGAGCCTGTGTTTTCTTTATCTTTATTTCGTGTACGACCGCTTTTAGTTGCTTTAAGTTTTCCTATGGGTTTCTCAGCAAAGCCTGATGAAACAAAATCATCGAAAACGAATCCCTTTTATCACTTGGATATTTGTGTTGTTAAGCAAGACCTATGGGACCATGTAGCATTCCAGCTTGTAGAAAAAGACAAAGAACCTATTTATAAAAGCCTCTGCCAAGCAAGCCACTTTGATCGGCCTCATGATGAGGACACTGTAGAGAGCCGCCCCATTGAACCTGATGACTTTTCAAAATTATTTTTGCATTGGTATGCCAATTTATTGCGACCCATACTAATCGGCGAACCCGCGGTGTTTGAGAAAGATAGTTTGCAAATGATTACTCAAACTTTCTCAATTCCGCTTTCGAAAAAAGAATATCAATTGGCATTGGAATATATAAATGACATGGATAAAGCTGTTCGCGAAGGTCGAATAGGCTACGTAGGTCTCGATCGTTCTAGAAATTTCATGGCTAATGCCAGTCGTTTTATAGCTTCTGTCGGTACTCGTCATCTGCCTGAAACATTATGGCCTGATGCCATTGAGGCAACAGAGATAAAAACAGAGTGTTATACCCCACCCAAAACTGTTTTTTATAACTGTGCGACCTATGTTGAAGGCATGCTAGATCAGCTAGGCATCGCAAAAAATCCAAAAAAACTACAAGAAAGTTTCTGCACTTGGCCATCCAGTATTATCAAAAGGGCAGAATTAGCTTCTGCCCCATCATCAAGCTCAGTCATTGATGGTTAAACTCGTGTAGGACTTGAACCTGAAGAAGGTCGAGGGCGTTCCCAGAAATGCCCCAGACCCCATCCGGCTACACAAGCAACAGCAGTCGCCGCTGCTTTCACACCTACGGGTAATCCAGTTTTTGCCACGTTTCGTGCAACGATTGCGAAAGCGGCTGTTCCTGTCCCTAACGATAAAGGACTCGCCAGCGATGGGGTAAACTTAGCTAACTCGTCATGATGACCTGACTGAAATTTTTCGTATTTCCAAAACTGAGTACTAGGAAGAGAAACAATTTTCTGAGCGGGAGCCATAGCGAATAAATGCTCTGCATAAGGCCTGTCTTTGAGACCTGCTTGAAGAACTTCACGTACAAAAGCACCACAGTGCAGTCCCAACAAAGATGAAACTGAATAATGAACAGTCCCACCTGCAACACCGGCCTGAAGCGCTTTAGCTTTAGCAAGCATGGCATCAAACTCTTGTTTAGAAACTGGAATAGATACTGATTTTGTGGCTCTAACTTCATGTTCAGCATGATCGTCTTTGAAAGTCCCTTTATCACGAATCATGGAAAATAACTCTCCAAAGATATGGCGTGAGGATTGAATAGAACTCATCTCATTATCAATTTTTTTCGATTCCGCCATAAGAGCTTCTTTGGAGTCTTCGAATTCTTCGGGTTCTTTGGGCTTATCTGGATACAAACTGAAATAGCCGATTTCTTTACCCGTATTATCAATCAACGCAACCGCTGCATGGGTCCATCCACCCGCATCTATGTCATAAATACGAACTGTATGATCCTTTGGTAAATCCCCTGACATTTTGCATCTCTTTATTATTTTGATTTTGCAAAATGATGCTACAGGGCTCTTATTAATAGATTATTAAAAATAATTAAATTCAAAAAAAATGTTTTTTAATCAGATCGGCTTAAATTAGCAATAAAAGCCGAATCACAGAGCTTTAAATTATTAATCTGAAAATGTCTTTCTCTCCGTCCCAATCTTAAACAATCTAAAAGATGGGCCAATTGGCTACGAGCCATTTTATCTAACGCAACCCCTTTGGGATTCTCGCCTAGCACTAGAAAAATTAAATCAAAACAAGAAGAGCCATCTTGATTAAGTTGATGCACATCGGCGCCTTTGTCTAACAGTAATCTAACGCACTGCATCCTGAGATTACGCTCCCAGTTGGACTGAGCATTAATCGAAAACATCACGGCCGTAGATAATGCCGTTTTGCCATCGACAATATGCGTATTAATTTGTTTTTCATGGTCTGGATTAGATAACCAAGTTTGTAATATTTTAGGATCACCCTGGATCAAAACATGCACAAACGGTCCATTCACTTCAATCATCATATTGATGGCTCTCTCTGTTCACTCCTAAATCAAGAGCCGGCAAGACTAGGAGAGAACTCGAGCGTGTCAAGCGACTGGGAACAGTCCCGTTGTTAATAAAAACAAGACGCCCGGAAAAATACCAAGAACCAAGACAGCCAATCCATTCAGGCTCATTAGACAAGAAAGATCCCAAGAAATTTTGACAGAAGTTAAGACATCAGGTTCTTCGAAATACATCGACTTAAGTACTCGCAAATAATAATAACTACCTATTACAGACATGATTAAAACAAAAATCGCCATGCCAAAATGACCTAGGCCCATCAACTGATAAATAATTAAAAATTTCGCATCAAAGCCGACTAATGGCGGAATCCCTGCAATCGATAACAGCAACAAACAAAGCATAAAAGCCATCCATGGATTACGTTTGTTCAAGCCCTTTAGATCCTCAAAAGTCTCAGCGTCTACTCCTGCTCGACTCATGAGTAATAAAATCCCAAATACGCCCGCCGTACTAACGGCATAGACCATTAAATAAAACAAAGCGGGTTGGGCTCCTGAAGACACACCCATTCCTAGCGCAATTAAAATAAAACCGACATTCGCGATCGTCGAATAAGCCAATAAGCGCTTGATATTATTTTGAACCAGCGCCATCAGATTTCCGCCTACCAGCGAAACCACCCCCAAGACATTAAATATTTCTTGCCAATCCATCGACCAATGGGGAAAGCCTTCTAAAACCAAACGACACAGCATTCCAAAGGCAGCAATCTTAGGAACAGTCGCGACATAAATAGTCACAGATGTCGGTGAGCCTTCGTAGACATCGGGAGCCCATAAATGAAACGGAATAGCGCCTAGTTTAAAAGTAATCGCAACAATGACTAATACCATTCCCACCAAAAACAAGCTCGTCAACGGTGTGTTCGTCACACAAGCAATCGCTGACAAATCTAAAGATCCCGTCATGCCATATAACAAAGACATGCCATACAGGAGTAATCCAGAAGCCAAAGCCCCAAGAACAAAATATTTCATGGCGGCTTCACTGCCTTCAGCTCGGCGACGAGAAATAGCGACAAGGGCATAAAGAGGCAAAGAGAGCAATTCAAGACCTAGATACAAAATCAAAAGCGTATGCGCTGAGATTAAAATCATTCCACCCAAAACAGACAAAAGCGTGAGTAAATAAAATTCAGCCGTTTGAATCTTGGCATTCTGGTTATAACTACGGGAATACCAGAAAGACATAAAAGCCAATAGATATAAAACACATTTGAGCAAACACCCCAAAGGATCTAAGACATATTGGCCATTAAAAGTAACCAAGCTGGGTTCATGGATAGCGCCATGAAATTGCCAAGCCGTCATGACAAAAGAAATAATTAAAGTCAGCTGCGTTAAAAAATACAGCGCAAACTTTTTGGCATTCTTAAAAAAAGCATCAACCAACATAATCAATAAAATCATGCCCAGCATAAAAATTTCAGGCATTGCCGCTGAGAAAATTGGCAAAGCTGGCAGAGGAGAAGATAACAATACGGACATCTCAATAAGCTCCTGAATAAACGCCTTGGGGAATCTTAGCCATCACTTGCTGGATAAAATGGGCCGTCGTTGCGTGGGAGAGATTCAAAATAGCTTCTGGGTAAATCCCAAAAACAATCACGGGAATCGCTAATAAAATAAATATAAAAATCTCTAAGCCATCGAGATCATTGGGTGTAGACATGGCAACAGATTTAGCCTGTCCAAATAAAACTCTTTTATACATCCAAAGCGTATAAGCGGGCGCTAAAATTAAAGTCATCGAGGCTAACAAAGCAATCCAGATATTGGCTTTAAACGCGGCCAAAAGCACTAAAAATTCACCGACAAATCCACTCGTTCCAGGTAGACCTACATTGGCCATGGCAAACAACATAAAGAACGCCGCGAAGATGGGCATCGCATGCGCTAAGCCTTGATAGTCTTTGATCTTTCTTGAATGGAACCGATCGATCATATAACCCACGCCAATAAACAACGCCCCTGAAGAAAACGCATGAGCAATCATTTGAAATATCGCGCCCTGCAGTGAGGCAGAAGATTCAAGAAAATTATGACCCTGATTATGACTCTGACCCAAAATCATAAAGACCATAAAGATCCCCAAAATCACTATTCCCATATGGGAAATAGACGAATACGCAACCAGCTGTTTCAAATCTTTCTGGGCAATCGACGCCAAGCCGACATAAACAATAGCCATCAGACCTAAAGCAATCACAAACCAGATCATCGCTATATGAATCCCTGGGGTAATCGTCAAAGAAAATCTCAAGAATCCATACGCACCCATCTTAAGCATCAAAGCCGCCAAGATCACAGAGCCTCCCGTTGGAGATTCACTATGCGCATCGGGTAACCAGGTATGCACCGGCCACATGGGAATCTTCACAGCAAAAGCCGCTAAGAACGCCAAGAAAATCCAATCTTGCTCTGCCTGACTTAAATTTAAATTTTGAAAATCTGAAATCACAAAACTATTGGCCTGACTATGCAAATATAAAAAAGCGATCAGTAAAAAGATCGACCCTAAAAAAGTTATCAAGAAAAATTTCATGGCCGCTTGAGCTCGATTTTTTCCGCCCCAGATGCCCATGCCCAAATACATGGGGATCATGGAAGCTTCCCAGAAGAAATAAAATAAAATGGCTTCCGTCGCAGAAAAAACACCATTCATGATCCCTGTCGAAATCAAGAAAATCGCCAGACATTGATTATTTTTAGGTTTATTAGATCGCCAATTAGCCAAAATAATAATTAAATTTACAAAACAAGTCAGGATAATAAATAAAACAGAAATCCCATCGACTCCCAGGCTATAAGCCAAATCTAATTGGGGGATCCAAACATGACTTTCCAGACATTGCATATGCCAATCATTAGGATTAAACGCCATCAATAAAGGCATGCATAAGCCCAAAGTAATCAGCGAAAAAATCAACGCCACAAGGCGAGTTAAATTGACATGCCTTTCATTTCGACCGATCGCTAAGACCAGCGCACCGCCAAAAATAGGCACCCAAATCAGCAAACTTAAAAGAGATCCCTGGAATAACATTATTAATATTTAACCTTTAAATTAATTTTAATTTACTTAATTTTTTTAATTTTTAATTTTTAAATCTTTATAAAAAACCAACCCAGTAATAAAAATACACCCACTATCATGATCAGGGCATAATGAAACAAAAACCCAGTCTGCATGCGTCGCAAAACACCGCCTGTCCAGCGGACTAATTTCGCAGAGCCATGGACTAGACCCTGGTCAAGAATCAATAGATCCCCGATTTTCCAACTGAAAGAAGCGAGTAATCTAACCCCTCCTCCTAGGACTAAATCATAGGCATCGTCGATCCAATATTTTTTAATTAAACATTGGTGTAACCAGTTTAATTTTCCACTGATCCAAGCAGGAATTTTGGGACAAATCACATAACAGAACCAAGTAATCACTATTCCAGAAACCGCCAAATAAAACGGCACTGTATGGAAACTATGAATCATAAAATCCCATGGACTAGCATATTTTTGAGACAGCTGAGTGACTAAATCATGCTGAGGCAAAACAAAAATCGCATTCTGGAAAAAATGATTCAAAGCGGGTTCGAAAAAAACAAAGCCCATCAAAACAGCGGGTATCGCTAGCAAAACCAATGGCAATAAAATCGAAAACGGTGATTCTTTAACAGGGTGATCTATGTCAGAGGGCACATTGTTCTGCCCATGGAACACTAAGAAAAACATTCTAAAAGTGTAAACAGCTGTCACGAATGCCCCACCCACGACCATCCAATACGCAAAGCCCGCACCTGGCAGACTGGATAAACCAATCGCTTCGATAATTAAATCTTTCGAATAAAAACCCGAAAATGGTGGAATTGCAGACAAGGCCAAGGCCCCAATTAACATACAGATATAAGTCAACGGCATCCGACGACCTAATCGACCCATCTTGCGAATATCTTGTTCATGATGCATGGCCACAATGACTGAACCCGCGGCCAAAAATAACAAAGCTTTGAACGCTGCATGGGTCATTAAATGGAACATGCCTAGGGAATATGCTGACACTCCTGTCGCAGCCATCATGTAGCCCAGCTGGGACAAGGTTGAATAAGCAATGACGCGTTTAATATCGTTTTGGACAATGCCCAATACCCCCATAAAAAACGCTGTCGCTGCCCCTAAAACCAAGACGGTACTGAGCGCTGCAGACGAATATTCAAACATAGGAGACAAGCGGGCCATCATGAACACACCTGCCGTGACCATCGTCGCCGCGTGGATCAAAGCCGAGATAGGTGTTGGGCCTTCCATCGATCCTTCGAGCCAAATATGTAAAGGGATCTGCGCAGATTTACCGGCTGCGCCTGCAAACAGTAATAAACAAATTAACGAAATCGCATTCCAATAAATATGTCCGAAGATATGAACTTGCGTATTAGTCCCAGCAAATTGGGGCATCTGATTAAAAACATGGGCGTAGTCCAAGCTTCCAAAATATAAAAGCACGCCGGCGATGCCTAATAAAAATCCTAAATCCCCTACACGATTCGCAATAAAAGCTTTTAAAGCCGCGTAGTTCGCCGTCTCTTTACTAAACCAAAAGCCGATTAATAAATAAGAAACCAGGCCAACCCCTTCCCAGCCAAAAAATAAAATCAAAAAATTATTGGCCATGACCAGCGATAACATGGCAAACGTAAAGCCAGAAATATAACTAAAAAATCTTTGATAACCCGGATCTTCCGTCATATAGCCAATCGAATAAATATGAACCATCAAAGAGACAAAAGTGACGATGATCATCATAAAGACCGTCAGACGATCAATTAAAAATCCAAAAGAAAAATCAACTTTATCTAATAAAGCCCAGTGATATAAATCAAAATTCAAGACAGGCTGACCCTGGAAAACAATTTTCCAAAAAACATAACAAGACAGAAAAAAGCTCAGCGCGACTAAAACAATGGTCACCCAGTGAGACCCCGCACAGCCTATTTTTTTCCCCAAGATTCCAGCGATTAAAGCACCCAATAAAGGCGCCAGCAAAATAATTAATAAAATTTCGGTCATGTCAGTCATCCAATTTATTCCCATTTATTCTGATCGGATTTAATTTTTTAATTTTCTAACCTTTTAGGGTATTCATATCTTGAATATCAATCGTCCTGTGAGTCCTAAAGAATACGACCAGGATCGCCAAGCCAATCGCTGCTTCAGCTGCGGCCACCGTCAAAATAAAAAATACAAATATTTGCCCTGAGAGTGCTGCCTGCATACCAGCAGCTTTTGCAAAATGAGAGAAGGCAATAAAGTTGGTATTAATGGCCAATAACATAAGTTCAATAGACATTAAGAGCGTTATTAAATTTTTACGGTTTATTAAAATCCCAATCACACTCAAACCAAATAAAATCGTCCCAAAAATTAAATAATCAGACAGAGAAATTCCAGATAAAAAAATCCCAGACAAAAAAATCATGACTCTTGTTTTCCTCTTGGTAGATCAACCCATTGCAAACGATCACTTGCCTGAACTTTGACTTGATCAGACGGATTCTGGGTTTTCATATCCATTTGTTTTCCGCGATGTGTCAGCGCAATCGCAGCAATCATGGCGGCGAGTAATAACACAGCGGCAATCTCAAACGGGTAAACATATTGGGTATAAAGCAGCATGCCCAAGACTTTAATATTGCTATAGCCCTCTGGCTCTGGCAGCGGAGCAGGATAATGGCTCAATCCAAAATGACTTGGGCCCATCCAAATTGCTAACATGACGGTCAATAATATTCCCAAGATCAAAGCAACCGGCCAATAAGGCACAAAACTCGCCCGACGCTCTGCTGAACCAATGTTTAACATCATGACGACGAAGAGAAACAAAACCATCACAGCACCGACATAGATAACTATTAGAGCCAATGCTAAAAATTCGACTTCTAATAGCATCCAGATACAAGCTGCTGAAACAAATGCGACCACTAAAGATAAAACCGCACGAACAGGATTTCGGGACAAAATAACTGACAACGCAGCAAACAAAGTGATTGCCGCGAAAATATAAAACAAAACCGATTCGACCATGGGGTGCACCCTAATTATTTAAAAAAATTTAAAAAATAAAATTATTTATATGTTTTATCTTGAGCTCGCATTTTCGCGATATCTTCTTCTTGCCATTGACCCATTTCTAACAACTTGGCCTTGGTAATAATATTTTGACCTCGATGCTCAAAGTGGTATTCCAAGACTCTAGTCTCGACAATTGAATCTACGGGACAGGACTCTTCGCAAAAGCCGCAGAAAATACACTTAAATAAATCAATCTCATACTTGGTCGTCCGCCGGGAGCCATCTTCTCTGGGTTCCGCTTCAATCGTAATCGCCAGTGCTGGGCAAACGGCTTCACATAATTTACAAGCGATACAACGCTCTTCGCCGTTCTCATAACGACGCAAGGCATGTAGGCCTCGAAACCTAGGCGAAAGCGGGGTTTTTTCATCAGGGTATTGAACCGTAATTTTTTTCTTAAAAAGATGCCCACCGGTCTGTTTTAAACCCTTGAGTAACTCCCAGAGAAAAAATGTCTTAAAAAAATTCCGCATGAAAAAATATTCCTAAAATCTAAAAATTTAAAAATCTAAAAACTTAAATCTAAATCTAAATCAAATGTCCAAACCAAGGGCCAATATCTAATTTGGCAAAAACCGCAACGACGATAATCCAAGCCAACGTAATAGGTATAAATATCTTCCAGCCCAGACGCATAATTTGGTCATATCGATATCTGGGAAAAGACGCTCGGATCCATAGATAAAAAAACAAAAACACAGACATCTTAATTAATAACCAAACCAAGCCTGGCACCCAATTAAACCAATTTTCTAGGACAGGAATGCCCTGAAACGGCGATAGCCAGCCACCCCAAAATAACGTCGAAATCAACGCGGATACTAAAATCATGTTGGCATATTCAGCCAAGAAAAATAACGCAAATCTCATGCCCGAATATTCAATATGACACCCGGCAACAATTTCAGATTCACCTTCAACAACATCGAAAGGTGCTCGATTTGTTTCAGCAATGCCAGAGATCCAATAAACAATAAATAAGGGAAACAAAGGCAGCCAATACCAGTGCCAAATTCCACCACTTTGAGCTCTGACAATATCACTCAGATTTAAACTGCCCGCTGCCATCAAGACACCAATTAGAGCAAACCCCATGGCCAGTTCATACGACACGACCTGAGCCGCTGATCTTAAAGCTCCGTACATGGCATATTTAGAATTCGAGGCCCAGCCCGCAATAATAATTCCGTAGACACCCAATGACGTCACAGCAAATAAATAAAGTAATCCCGCATTCACATTTGCCAAAGCCAACCCTGAACTAAACGGAATCACGGCCCAAGCAATCAACGCAGGCACAAAAGTTAAAATCGGCGCAACGACAAATAAATATGGACTGGCCTGCGAAGGACAAATCATTTCTTTAAAAAATAATTTCATCCCATCAGCCATGGGCTGCAGAATCCCAAAAATCCCTACGCGATTAGGCCCAACCCGATCTTGCATATAAGCAATGACTTTACGCTCAGCCAAAGTTAAATAAGCGACGGCTAATAACAGGGGAATAACAATTAATAAAATTCCCAGAATGATCCAAACAATATGTAAAATCGCTTGTGAGATCATGCTATCTCTCCTGCTTTTTCTTCCGCTTTTTCCAGAGCCAAACCTTCACACAAATTACCTAACGGCAATGTCGCTGAACGAGACTGAAAAATAGAAACGGTCTGATCTGCCAAAGTCGGTTCAATCAAAACAGGCAACTCAATACTGACAGACCCAACCGTTACACGGGCTTTGTCACCGTCTTTAAGATTTTTAGATTTAGCCAGAACCGGCGAAATAATAATTTTATCTAGATCTCTCATCTGAACCGTCTCAGACAAAGACTTAGCATGACGAACGATCATATCAACGCCATACAAGGGCACTAGATTCATACGGGCGAGGCCCGTTTTAATAGGTAATGGCGCCACTTTGGTGAAATCAATTATTTTCGACAGCTCTTGATTGAAAGTTAATTCTGGTGCGCCATAGCTTTTTATTTCAGACAAAATTTCTTCTGACGACGCGTATTCAAAACCTTCTTGCTTAAAGAAATTCCCAAGCACTCTTAAAACTTTCCAAGCGGGTCTGGCTTCTCCAGGTGCTTTAGCCATGGCGGAAAAACTCTGCCATTGACCCGATGCATTCACAAACGTCCCTGAAGTTTCAGGCGTCGCGGCAATCGGCAAAATAATATTAGCGACTTGTTTAATAGACTCTGTCACATAAGGCGTCAGAGCAATGACAAGTTTTGCCCTAGATAAAACTTCTAATGCTTCTGACCCAAATCCAGTATCTAACGCGGGGTCTAGATTTACTAAGAAAATCACCGAAGCATTAGATTCTCCCGTCAAAATTTCTTTCGCATTCGAACCTGGCGTTGAAAGTGCTCTAAAGCCAGGTAGGCGTGAGGGTAAACAGCCCACTTGAGCTAGCCCTCTGGCATTCGCCCCAGCCGTTAATAATCCGCCTTTCGCATCGACTAATTTAGCCAATGTCTTGGCTAGAGAAACCAATAAAGAATATTGCGGATGACGCAGCGCAACCCCACCTAGAAAAATAACAGGCTTCTTGGCGGCTAATAAATTTTTGGCAATTTTTCTAGCTGATTCAGTCACTGTAATTTGAGATAACAAAGCGGCTAAACCAGGGATCTCTAGACTCTCTAAAGATAAAGCTTTTTGTTCTAAAACCGCTTTTAAAGCCTGAGCTAACGCATCTGGCATCTCATGATGATTCACGACCCAACTGTCATGGTGCCTAAATCTAAAATTGAATCTTTGCGGGTTAATACTCATGACGCAAGACCCCTCATCACGAACGGCATTACGAATACGATGGTGAATAATGGGTTGCTCATAACGAACATTGGAACCAATTAATAAAGTCGCATCAAAAGAAGCAATGTCTTCGATGCTGGAATCAATTCCAGGCACAAAAGACATAAACGGATCCGCTTTGAAATCCTGTTGTCTCAATCGATAGTCAATATTATCTGACCCAATCTGACGCAATAATTTTTGTAATAAATAACCTTCTTCGACTGTACTACTGGGTGATAACAAAGCCGCCAAAGTCTTAGGCCCCAAAGATTTACATTGTTCATGGGTAGTTTTGACTAAAGACTCAAACGCATCCGCCCATTCAATTTTTTCCCAACTGTCTTTCCCTGAAATATTTTTGCGACGAATCAAGGGCTGCTCTGCACGGTTACTAACATTCAAGCCTTCATAGCTAAAACGATCCCGATCAGAAATCCAGACTTCATTAATTTTTTCATTCTCACGAGGCACCACTCGCATGAGTTTTCCACGACGAATATGGCCATGAATATTCGACCCCACACAATCATGAGAGCTAATCCCTGGCTGTTGCTGTAACTCCCAAGGTCTCGCTGAGAATCTCGAAGGTTTTGCTGTTAAAGCCCCTACTGGACAAAGATCAATCACGTTGCCAGACATCTCTGTATTCATAGATCCCTCTAGAAAACTAGAAATCTCTGAATGCTCTCCGCGACCCGTCATGCCTAATTCTTGTAAGCCAGCGATCTCTTGACCAAATCTCACGCATCGTGTGCAGTGAATACAGCGAGTCAAATCAGTCGCAACTAAGGGCCCAATGTCTTTTTCTGGAACAGAACGTTTTCCTTCTGTGTATCTAGAAACATCTTTGCCGTAGCCCATGGCCATATCTTGCAATTCACACTCACCGCCCTGGTCACAAATAGGACAATCTAAGGGATGATTAATTAATAGAAATTCCATGACTGTTTTTTGATATTGCATGGTCTTCTGAGATTTTGTAAAAACTTTCATGCCTTCTGAAACGGGCGTTGCACAAGCAGGCATGGGCTTTCTAGCATTCTCTAATTCAACTAAACACATACGACAGTTCGCCGCGACAGATAATTTTTTGTGATAACAAAAACGAGGAATCACGACGCCTTCTGTGTTATCAGCCACTTCAATAATCATGCTTCCCTGAGGTGCTTTCACGGGAATGCCATCAATCTCCATGTTCACACAAGGGATTTCATTTGAAATATTTTGACTGTCGCTCACCATTATTCCCTTCTTAAAATTTTTTTTATAAACCCACTATAAGCTCACGGGCATTCTGGTTTTATGCTGAATGTAATACTCAAATTCAGGTCTGAATTTTTTAATATAACTTTGAGTCGGCCAAGCAAAAGATTCCCCAAAGACGCAAATAGTATGGCCTTCGACTTTATTGGCAATATCAACCAATTTGTCGGCATCTCCTGGCTCACCCTGACCCTTGAGAATTTTTCTCACCAATCTAGCCACCCAACCCGAACCTTCTCGGCACGGCGTACATTGGCCACAGGATTCTTCTTCGTAGAAATCTAAAAATCTTCCCAGTGTCTCAACCATACAACGGGTTTCATCCAAAATAATACAAGCGCCTGAACCTAACATAGATCCCGCAGCTCCAATGGCCTCATAGTCCATGGTGAGTTTCAGCATCTCTTCCCCGGTTAAAATTTTTGCGGAACTTCCACCAGGCACAACGGCTTTAATTTTACGACCACCGCGAACACCGCCTGCCAGTTCTAGTAATTTTGTAAAAGGCGTCCCTAAAGGCAACTCAAAATTGCCAGGTCTTTCGACATCGCCGGTCACGCAGAAAATTTTTGTTCCACCGCTCTTAGGCGTCCCTAAATCCGCAAACCATTTTCCACCATGCTGCAAGATAACCGCCACAGAACTATAAGTTTCCGTGTTATTCACATTCGTCGGTGCACCATATAAACCATGATTGGCAGGAAAAGGCGGTTTAAATCTGGGCTGGCCTTTTTTGCCCTCTAAAGAATTCAAAAGAGCCGTTTCTTCGCCGCAAATATAAGCCCCAGCTCCCAAATGGTTATTAATTAAAATATCAATTCCACTGCCTAAGGCATTCAGTCCAATCAGACCTTCTTGGGTTGCTTCAGCAATCGCCTGTTCGACACGAACAAACGGCTCCCAAAACTCGCCTCTTATATAGTTATAAGCTCGCTTAGCCCCCATGACATAACAAGCAATCGCCAAGCCTTCGACTAATTGATGAGGATTAAATCGCATGATATCCCGATCCTTACAAGTCCCGGGTTCACCTTCGTCGGAATTACAGACAACATATTTATCACCGGGAGAATTTCGAGGAATAAAACTCCATTTCAATCCCGTCGGAAATCCTGCACCACCACGACCTCTAAGATTAGAAAGCTTTAATTCTTCGATGATTTCGTTAGGCGGCGTTTTTTCTGTCAAAATTTTTCTTAAAACAGAATACCCCCCCAAACTCTTATAAGTTTCTAAAGAATGGGGATTGGGTAAATTTCTGGTGCGATAGCAGACCAGATTTAATTTCAAATCTAATTTCAAATCAGGATTTTCACTCATTTTAATTTAACCCATCCAAGATCTGATCAATTTTTTCTTCGGTAAGATTTTCATGGTAGTCATGATTCACTTGCATCATCGGCGCACCGACACAAGCGCCCATGCATTCGACATTTCTTAAAGTAAACAGGCCGTCAGGGGAATTTTCACCCAGCTTCGCTCCACATTTTTGCTCTAAATATTTCACCATTTTTTCACAGCCTTTCATCTGGCAGGGAACATTCGTACAAATAGAAATCTTGTGTTTCCCGACAGGCGCATGTTCATACATGGTATAAAACGTCGCGACTTCTAAGACAGCGACGGGCGGCATATTTAAATATTTTGCCACAACGTTCATTAAAGGCTGCGTGAGATACCCCCGGTTATATTCTTGAACAATCATTAGAGCCTGCATGACTGCTGATTTTTGTTTACCCGCAGGATATTTAGCTATCCAATAATCAATTTGATCTAACACGGATTGGGGTAGTTCTATTAAATTTTCCAATTTTTTTTCTCCAATCATCGATCAATATCTCCAAAAACAATATCAATCGTCGCAATCATCGCTGGGACATCCGCCAACATATGGCCCTTTAACATTTCATCTAACGCTGAAATATGCGCAAAACCAGGCGCACGGATTTTAAGTCTGTACGGCTTATTCGCTCCGTCAGAAATTAAATTAATCCCGAACTCGCCCTTCGGATGCTCAATGCCAACATAGACTTCACCCTCGGGGACGCAGTAGCCCTCTGTGAATAATTTAAAATGGTGAATTAATGCTTCCATGTCATGTTTCATGGTCTCTCGATCTGGAGGAGCATATTTATGATCCGCAGAAATCACAGGACCTGGGTTTTCTTTTAGCCATTTCACACACTGGCGAATAATTTTATTAGATTCCCGCATCTCAGCCACACGGACTAAATAACGGTCATAACAATCGCCTTTAGAGCCAATAGGAATTTCAAAATCTAAATTATTATAAACCTCATAAGGCTGCTTACGGCGCAAATCCCAAGCCACTCCAGACGCACGAAGCATTGGACCCGTGAAGCCTAATTGCAGTGCTCTTTCAGGTGTTACAATTCCAATATCGACCGTTCTTTGCTTCCAAATTCTGTTATCTGTTAACAAAGTCTCATATTCATCTACGCATTTAGGAAAACGTTCGGTGAAATCCCAAATAAAATCTAACAAAGACCCTTGTCTGTTTTTATTTAAAATTTCTAATTGTTTCTTAGATCTAAATTTTGAAGATTCATACTGAGGCATAGAGCCTGGAAAATCTCGATAAACCCCGCCGGGTCTAAAATAAGCCGCATGCATCCGAGCACCCGAGACAGCCTCATAGCAATCAAATAAATCTTCTCGTTCACGAAAGGCATAAAGAAAAACCGTCATAGCGCCAAGATCTAATGCATTCGCACCGAGCCATAACAGGTGATTTAAAATTCGCGTGATTTCAGAAAATAAAACGCGAATATACTGGGCTCTTTTAGGGACTTCGGCGCCTAATAATTTTTCAATCGCTAAACAATAAGCATGTTCGTTACACATCATGGAGACATAATCCAAACGGTCCATATAACCAATAGATTGATTAAACGGCTTAGTCTCAACCAGTTTTTCTGTCCCTCTATGTAATAACCCAATATGCGGATCAGCATGCGTGATGGTCTCGCCATCTAGATCTAAGATTAATCTCAAAACACCGTGAGCTGCAGGATGCTGAGGTCCAAAGTTCAGGGTGTAATTTTTAAATTCAGACATGCTTATGCCCCTCATTTTCTCCATAGCGATTGTCATGACGAATGACTCGGGGAACTAACACACGGGGTTCAATGTCGACCGGTTCATAGACCACACGTTTTTGATTCGCGTCATAACGCATTTCTACATGGCCACTGATAGGAAAATCTTTTCTAAACGGATAACCGATAAAACCATAATCCGTCAGGATTCTGCGAAGATCTGGGTGATCTTCAAACAAGATTCCAAATAAATCAAAAGCCTCTCGTTCTAGCCAATTCGCATTGTTATAAATCTGTGAAACAGAGGGAACTCTAGGATCAGACGCATTTAAAAAAACCCGAACTCTTATTCTTAAATTATGTTTTAAAGACAACAGCTGATAGATCGCCCCAAAGCGGTGAGAATCAGGCAGTTCACCCAAAGGTGGGCGGTTACAGGCTCGAGAAAATCCAGATTCAGTTGCTTTATCCGTTTTCCATTCCGCCTGACCATAAGTTGAATAATCAATACCCAATAAATCAGTCAATTGCTCAAAATGCAGGACATCTCTCAAAGTAATCAAGACTTCTTTAATTCCTGCTGTTTTGACTTCAAGCGTTAACTCGCCATGCGCTTCAATCATATGGTCTATTAAAGCATCCAAATGTTTATGAATAACTTTTTTGATGGCATCCCCAGGAGCATGGGAAATAGGAGCGATTTCAGAAGATCCGGACATAAGGCCTCTTTATCTTTTTATCTTTTATTTTGCATTCGCAATGGAACAGGTTTTACGAATTTTATTTTGAAGCTGGATAATTCCATACAACAAAGCTTCTGCCGTCGGCGGACAACCAGGGACATAAATATCAACAGGGACAATCCGATCACAGCCACGAACGACGGAATATGAATAGTGATAATACCCACCGCCATTTGCGCAAGAGCCCATTGAGATCACCCATTTTGGATCGGCCATTTGGTCATAAACTTTGCGTAGGGCGGGGGCCATTTTATTGCACAAAGTTCCCGCAACGATCATTAAATCTGACTGTCTGGGCGAAGGCCTGAAAACTACACCGAAACGATCCAAGTCATAACGAGAAGCACCTGCGTGCATCATTTCGACTGCACAGCAAGCCAATCCAAAAGACACGGGCCACAGTGAGCCCGTTCTCGCCCAATTGATCATTTGATCCGCACTGGTTGTAAAAATACCGTCTTTGCCAATCAATGCGTCTTTAACGCCTGACCCAATTCCTGACGCAATTCCTGACCCTATTCCCATTCCAACGCTCCTTTTTTCCATTCAACAATGAAGCCCAGAATTAAAATTAATAAAAATAGTCCCATCGCTCCAAAGCCATACCAGCCAATTTTGGTAAAAACGACAGACCAGGGGAATAAAAAAGCAATTTCTAAATCAAAAACAATAAATAAAATCGCCAAGAGATAAAATTTAACATCGAATTTTGATCTCGCATCTTCGAATTCACCAAAACCGCATTCAAACGGACTGAGTTTTTCTGGACTGGGACGATTAATTTTTAAAAGACTCGCGAGAATTTTCGCACCTAAGATAATCCCGCAAGCCATGAGAATTGCGAAGATCAAGAAAATAAAAATAGGCAAATAGTGATAAAGCATTACTAGATAAAGCCGGCTGGATTTTGAGCAGGCGGCATTATAGGGAAGGGGTTTATAAAAAAAAAGCGCTACCTGTTTATTTAAAAATATAAAGATTAAAAATGGTGCCGAAGGCCGGACTCGAACCGGCACAGGTTGCCCCACCACCACCTCAAGATGGCGTGTCTACCAATTTCACCACTTCGGCACAAAAACGCTTTTTCTAACGCGGGCGAACAAAAGGTTCGCCCCTCCCCATCTCTTTTTATTTGGCCCCTTGTGAAGATTTTCCTGCAGGAACCGCAGGCATGCTCACGGGGGCTAAATTATTCTCTGAAGAATTAGGTACCGCTGTATTAGCGCCCCCATGCTGATTCTGAGATTGAGAAACAGATTGGGAACTAGGCAATACCGTCAAATCAGATGAATGACGAACTGATTGAGCAATAAAAAAGCTAAGCGCTAAAGACGTCACAAAGAACAAGGCTGCGATCGTCCCTGTTAATTTCATCAAGAACGATGCTGGACCACGGCTTCCAAAAAGCGTGTTCGAAGCACCACTTCCAAACGCAGGTCCCATGTTGGCCCCTTTACCTTGCTGCAAAAGCACCAAAGCAACGAGCGCAAGGCACAAGAGAATGTGAATCATGAGAACCAATTGTTGCATTCTTTATTTCTTACCTTTCAAGCTAACAAGCTAATCAAACTCAAACTAAAAAAACTGACAAAGCTGATTAAGCCGACTGACAGATTGCTAAAAACTCTTCCGCTTTTAACGAAGCTCCGCCAATCAGACCACCGTCTACATCATTCAAAGTGAGGATCTCCCCGGCGTTGGCCGGTTTGAGGCTGCCACCATATAGAATTTGCGTGCCCATGGCAAGATCCACAACTCCAGATTGATACGCAAAAATTTCTTGACGAATAAACGCGTGGACTTCTTGAACTTGTTCCGCCGTCGCTGCTAATCCCGTCCCAATCGCCCAAACGGGTTCATAAGCAATCACGGATCCTTTAAAAATTTCAGGGGGAATTAAATCAAAAACAGCTTTGAGTTGTTTTCTAATAACAGCCTCGGTTTGATTAGACTGTCTTTCTTGTAAAGTCTCACCCACACAAATAACAGGAATGATTCCGTTTTTCTTAGCCATTAAAGCTTTCTGCGCGACTTGTTCATTGGTTTCCTGGTGATACTGGCGTCGTTCTGAATGGCCTACCAAGGCATAAAAACAGCCAATATCTTTTAACATGGCGCCAGAAATCTCACCTGTATAAGCCCCAGCGTCATGAGTACTGACATCTTGAGCTCCCATGCGAATTTCAGAATTAAGATTTTTAAGCTCAGATAAAACCAAAGAGAGATAAACACTAGGAACACAGACAGCGACCTGATTTTTTTCTCTTTTGGAACCTATTTCCAACAAGCCTATTTGAATTTTTTGTAATAAATTTTGAATGCTCTCTTTGGATCCATTCATTTTCCAATTGCCCATAATCAAAGGCGTGCGCATGGTTTAGCTCCTAGGTTTTATTAATTCTGTAAAGCTGGGTACTGTGAAGAGCCTGATTTCAGATGTCAATGCGAATAAAAAATTAAAATCTTAGGGGTCATTGTTATTATTTACAGATATATAATTGATATTATTATCAATAAATAATAAAAAACACGAACCTTATTTTTGATATGAACCTAATTATTGGTTCACAACCATTTTCGTGATACCCTTGGTTCACATCTCAGAAATCAAAGATTATTCAAATGGAATGGCAAGCTTTTGGCTTTACAGACGATCCCCTCAAAACCTCTCCCATCACCAAATCTACTTTAAAACTTTTTACAGGTCACAGTGAAGAAGCCAAAGTTTGCATGAATGTCCTGAAAAATAGCAATGTTCGAATTGTGATTGAAGGTGCAAGAGGCGTTGGAACAACGTCATTTGCTAATTTTCTCCGCTTTACTGTCGAAAATAAAAAAATCTATTTCACCCCCAGAACAGAGATCAAAGTGGAACAAGGCTGGCGATCAGAGACATTACTGGCCGCCATTATTTCTAATTTTGTGAGAGAGCTTGAATTAAGATCTGAATTTGAAGACCAATTATCAGACGTTCGCTTTCAATCTGCCAAAGCACTTTCTTCTCGTATTGCAGAAACTTATCGTTCATTTGGAATCGATGCATTTGGCTTTGGTGCGAACTATGGAAAACAAGCAGGCATTGTCACTCAACCCGTCATCGTTCCCTCGCCAACATTGGGCCATCACCTTGAGGATCTTATATCCCTTGTCCGGGAAGCAGGCTATAAAAACGGGGCTTTATTCCAACTAAATAACTTGGATATTGGAGAGATTCACTCTCAAGAGGACATGAAATATTTATTCAATGCGTTACGGGATTACACCCAAATCGATGGCAGTAATTGGCTATTTGTCGGCGACATCGGTTTAAGAAAATTCATAGCTCAACAAGTCGATCGATTAGATGACATAATTTCTTACGAAGTACTCATTGATCCCCTGCCTCTCTCGGATCTTTCAGAAATGCTGGATAAGCGAATCCAATTTTATGGCGAATCTAAAAAAACAGAATTACCTATTGATAAAGAAGTTTTTTATTATCTTTATCAAATTACTCACGGCCGGCTTCGATATGTGTTTGGCCTCATGTCTCGTCTAATGAATAGGCTTTATATTGGCGATCTGACTGACAAAGTGACACTTGATATTGCAAAACCCATGTTGATCAAGTTAGGCAGAGACCGGGTACAGCGCTCAGACATCTCTCCCATTGAAGAACAAGTGTTGCAATTGTCAGTCACATTGCCCAACGCGAGTCCCTCGGACATCGCAGAACACCTTAAAAAAACGCCTCAGTATATAGGTCGTGTCTTTTCTAATCTGACTGAAAAAGGACTTGTTTCATCCAAAAAAGAAAGCCGAGAACGGACCTATATTCCATCAATTGATGCCATCATTGCATACACAAACGTCCCTTTGTCTTAAAAAATATTTTTTTCAAGCCCCCCTGATCCAATTTTTAATCAAAAACTCAAACCGTCAAAAACCCATAACTCACGCCAAAATCAAACGTCGGGCTATCAAACGAATGATGGGGCGAAAGGGTTTTCCCAACAGAACCATAGAGACCCCAAGCATTGGTCAGGTCATAACGAATGCCAATTAATGGTTCGATTAGTAATCCCGTCCCAATATCTAGCCCAGCCCCACCGGCTGCACCGCCGAGTAATTCCCCATAGACAGAAAAATCATGATAAGCCTGAGTTTGCGCCCCTAAACCAGCCATCCCTGAAAAATATCCCGCAGCATTGTCCGTATAAGCAAAAGAAGTTTGGCCTGTCACATAAAAATAAGAGTTAACAAAACCATCTAGCTTTAAAGCCAATAAATGCATGGGGTGATTTTCGTCAGAATTATTACTATCAGGGCTGACATAACATTGATCGCCAAGTCTAATTCGCCAATTTTGGGTTTTGATATTTTCTAAATCATCCGAACTGATTTCAGAAGGATTTTCTGACATGACATCAAAATAATATTTAATGCCCAGATTCACGGTCCAAGCTTGATAGCTGTTATTAGAATTCCCAGTGCTGTCTAAATTTGGCGACCATAGATAACCGGCTTTCAGACTCAGACCCATAGAATTAATAGGATCCCATTCAATTCCCGCACTAGGACTGACTATAAACCCGCCCCGTGTATTGACTCCACCGCCACCTGCAGAACCAGCTCCCAGCTGACCTAAAGCAGACCAATCAGAATTAGCCCCTCCTATTTTTTTCTCATAACCCAATCCACCTAATGCTTCAGCAAAACCATTTTGATTCCCGGCAATAGCCCCTTTCATATTTAAAAATAAATAAGCGGCCTGAGTAAAAAAGTGCCCAAACTCAGCCCCTACAAAATCCAGTCGGTTATCCATGGGATCGCCTGAAAGATTTTTAGAATCTCTCGAGGGGAATTCCAAAGAGCTCTCGAAAGAAAAATAATTTTTAGAAAATAAAGAAGACCTAGAATAAGTCTCCGAATTTTGTGAAAACAAATCTTGTGACAAATTACTTTCTAAAGATTCATCTGGCGCTAAATAAAAAAATTCTGTGGGGAAAACAAACACCAAAGCAATCTGATTATCCCGAATATTTCCCTGAAAAAACTGCCAATGACTGATCTCAGGTCCGAACCAGATAGACCCCCAGTCACTGCTCCAGTTATATAACAAGCCAAAATGCGTTGCTAAAAATTGGCCATCTCCAATCTGAGAAGCCAAGTCATGCCCACCCCCAGTGCCTAAAAATATTCCGCCATCTGTCTCCCAATGAGGACTGATATTTTTTTGAAATCCGGCTTCAAGTCCTAATGCAAAAAAACCACTGTTTTGTCCACGTATTGCTCCATAAGAGCCCACGCCTGCATAAAAACCAGGTAGGGCTGGAAAAAGTTGAGCATCGATATGCGCGCCTAATAACCCCGTCGAAGAAGTTTGATCAGGAATTCTGAGCTGGAGATAATCCAAGCGGTAATTAACGGGCACTTCATCGCCATAAGAAAGATTATTTAAAACTAACCCCCCCAAAAGATTTAAAAGATTTAAAAAAATAATTTTTTTCATTCAAACCAACCCCAACCCAAAAAAAGCCGCGAGAGTGCCAGGTCTGTTTTAAAAGATCGACGTTGCACAAATTAAAAAAATAAAAAAACTCTTGTGTTTATCTTGCAATCAAAATTTAAATAAATTATAAATCCGCCCGTTTTTTCAAACAATAATTAAGATTAAAACAAACTAAAAGGGCACTATTAATGAACACAAAAGATCGATTCAAATTAGCCTGCTTTTCAGGCTTACGCGTAGGGTTTTGCACCGCCCTCGCCACTGCTCTCAGTGTCGGCATGGTCGCTACTGTTTCCATGCTCTCGCCGAGCGCAGAAAACCGATTGGCAACAACGTTAAGACGCTTGCCAGTCATCGACAAAATTTTTGACTGGGGATTGATCCCTGCCGTGGCAGCTTTTGTGACGGTCAGTTTTTTAGGATTCGCCCTTTGGGAGCTTGGGCTTTATTGCGGTTTTAGTCATTGTTTATCCCGTTATTGCCCGAGTATGCACAACCTTGAAATATTGATCTCAGCATTTGCAGGGATCGCTCACGCGGCCATTAATCTTTATTCCCTCAAAGCTGAAGGCTTGGATTATGGCGTCAATGTTCCCTTGGCTAGTTTGGTCGGCGCCGTCGCTGCAGCCAATGAAATCCCCAGAAAATTAGCCCGATTTTTATTTACCCAGTGTCATCAACGAATTTTCAAGGGCTGCTTAGTACCCCAAGATCCAGCGCTTTTTGTCATTACTCATTCGTATCAAGCTGCAAGCATCAACACGGCTCAAGCAACTCAAGTTCAAGCTCAAACACAAGTTCAAATAACTCCACGATATTCACTGCCGTCACTGAAAGAATCGAGAGAAGCTGTCAGCTCACCTATAAAAAATTATTCCCATGAGTCTTACCAGTCTTTAGATCAGGCCTATATATAAACTTAATCCTAAAAATAAAAGGGCGACGATCCAAAATCTAATAGTCACTTTAGTCTCATGCCAGCCTAATAATTCAAAATGATGATGGAACGGCGCCATTTTAAAAATTCGTTTTTTTCTGAGTTTATAAGATCCCACTTGGAGCATGACGGATAGCGCTTCTAAGACAAATAATCCCCCCATGATTCCAAAGAGAATCACTTGATTCAGCATTAATGCCATAACCGCTAACAAGCCCCCCAGTGCCAGCGCTCCCACATCGCCCATAAACAATTGTGCGGGATAAGCGTTAAACCATAAAAAACCTAATCCCGATCCAATAATCGCCCCACAAATAATGGCAATATTAAAAGCCCCTGGGTAATACGGAAGATGATAATAAACAGCCCAAGTCAAATGGGACTCAATCATAGAAAAAATACCTAATCCCAAAGCTGAGAGCATCACAGGAAACATTACTAAGCCATCTAATCCATCCGTCAGATTCACAGCGTTTGCACTGCCAACTATCACGAACCAACCCAGCAATATAAATATAAAAAAACCAAATATTCCTAACTTTGAAAAATCTAAATCCCTATGAACCCAAGGTAGATTCAGCTGATTCATCTGTTGGAAATAAATCATGAGCCCCATGGCCAATAGTGCCATCACACTAAGGCCTAACATTTTTTTTCGACCAGAAAGCCCCTTGGAATTTTTTAAAACTTTTTTGAGCCAATCATCTAAAAATCCAATGACTCCAGCACCAATCATGACTAATAAACTAATCCAAATATAAGAAGATTTTAAATCTCCAAAACAAAGCGTACTGATTAAAATACTCAGCAAAATTAAAACACCTCCCATCGTCGGTGTGCCTTTTTTAGATAAGTGACTCTGGGGACCGTCAGATCTGACCACTTGACCCATCTGGGCTTTTTGTAACCAGGCAATACAAGGCTTGGCTAGAAAAAAAGTGATTAACAAAGCCAGAATCAAAGACCCTAATACCATCGACATACTGCTTTCCTTTCAAATATTTTAATTAATTCACGCCCTCTAAAACCCCATGAACAATTGTCTCCATTTGATTCCCCCGGGAACCTTTAATTAAAACCACGGTATTGGGCTCCAAAAATAATTTCAGGTCTTCTAATAAATCTTGTTTAGATCCATATCGCTTAGCGCGACTCTCCGAATTTTTTATTTTTAGACTATTTAAAACATATAAAAGAGAATTTTCATCGCCGTAAAATAAACATTGATCAATCTTGGCCTGGCAAATCCATTCACCCATCGCCAAGTGATAGCTCTCATTTTTTTCAGCCAGCGCGGCCATATTCGACATGACAAAAATTTTCTTACCCGAATATCTAGATAGCCAATTGATCGCCGATTCGACGGCTGAAGGCGAGGCATTATAAGTGTCGTCTATCAGCAAAATATTTTGATCTAAAAAATGCGGATACAGCCGACCCGGCGTGGGCTTAATTTTTGCCAAGCCGTTTTTGATATCGTCTAAAGAAGCTCCAATAGAAGCAGCCATCGCCGACGCCGCGACTGCATTTTCGACGACATGTTCGCCTAACAAGGGCACTGAAAGATTAATTTTTCCTAACGGCGTGTGTAATTTAAAACAAGTTCCCTGACGATTAATTTGAATATCACTAGGGAAACAATCTGCTTGAGAATTTTTTCCAAACGTAATTTTTTGAATTTTATTTTGAATCTGATTTTGAATTTGGGCTAGCCAGTCCGGGTAAAATTTTTCTGCTTGATTCAAAACAGCCGTTCCATTTTTTTTTAAATATTTAAAAATATTGGATTTCTCTTGGGAGATTCCCTCTAACGACCCCATGCCCTCGACATGCTGATGCCGAATATTCGTAATCAAGCTCACCGTCGGTTGGGCTATTTTGGCTAAAAATTCTATTTCACCCGGCGCGCTAGTTCCCATTTCAATCACAGCAAATCGATGTGTATTTTTTAATTGAAATAAAGTCAGGGGCACACCCCATTGGTTATTTAAATTGCCCTGGGTCGACAGCGTTTCACCCAGTTCTCGACAAATGGCTGACACCATTTCTTTCGTCCCTGTTTTTCCACAGCTACCTGTTAAAGCTAAAACAGGAATATCAAATTGGTTCCGATAAACTCTCGCCAAATCCGCCATGGCTTGCGTTGTATTTGGGACGATTAATTCTGGAACACCTAGATTTAATTTTCTTTCTGAAATAATTAAAACGGCGCCTTTCTGAACGGCTATTTCAGCAAATTCATGTCCATCCAGTTTATGCCCTTGGATACAAAAAAAAGCCTGACCGGGCTCTATCTTTCTTGTATCGATGCTAACCCCCGCATAGAGAATATCTTCTGCCTCTAACTCTAAATTCAAACCAATTGACTTAACCAAAAAAGACCAAGTTAAAATTTTATTCATGAAAACAATCTCTCCTACTTAATCGCATTCACAATAGCTTTGAAATAAGCCGGTGGTTCAGGCCGGTCATACCACGCCAAAACTAAAGGATGTTGGAATACTTTGCCTTCATTCAAGATAATTAATTCACCTTTATCGACATACCGCATCACAAATTCTTCTGTCAAAGCCGTATATCCCAAGCCTTTAGAAACAAGCCTTGCAATTGCCACGGTATCATCCGCGTAATGGCGATCTTGTAGCCCACCCCCATGCGATAAAAGCGCTTGAAGTTCATAATGTTTTAAATAATTCAGCGTCATACGATCCTGCGGATCAAAATCAATCATGGGTTCTTTCGACAAGATTTCTTCTAAAGATCTCGATTTCCATTCGGCACTCGCGACTAAGACATAATTTTCGGGAACGAGCGGTTTCATTTGCATTTCAGGGGCTAAATCCGATTGTTCTAAAACGGCAAAATCCACTCGACCTTCACGAAGCGCGTTATGTCTAATTTCAATATCACTGAAACAAAATTGATATCTTAACTTTGGGAATTTTTTAACCAACGGAACCAAACTGGGAATCAAACGAGATTGCATGGTACTAGTAGGCGCCGTCAGGGTAATCAGAGTTGTTGTTTCAACACCGGCTCCTTGGATCTGCGCCATCACTTCGCCTTCGAGTAACAAGGCTGACTGACAGTATTTTAATAATGCCTTGCCTTCCTGCGTTAAAACCATCCCTCGGCGCGTTCTAGTAAAAACAGAGGTTCTTAACTGAGTTTCTAGTGCTTTGATTCTTTGAGTCACGGCTGTCTGAGTTAAAAATAACGTCTCTGCCGCTGCATTGACCGTATTATTTTTAACCACCGCCAAGAATGCATCTAACTGGGGGCCTAGGAGAGACATAGCGATTTTTCCAGGTAATAAAAACAAGGCTAGGAGTATACCCATCGAGAAGCGTTTTGCTTTAGATAAGTAAGGTCCGACTATTTTTACAGTTGAGGCTCGTCTAAATTAACAATAGAAATAAAAATTAACTATTTTCAACTATTAATTTTTTAAGCCACACCACCGCTTAACCGTTTTTAACACCTGCCCTACTTCAATTAATCCAACACAGCGACAACGCGAGCCATCCCGGCAATCTTCACAATTTTTATCTAAAGACATCACCTCGGCTTTGGCTCCGACTGGCCCCCAGCGTCCTGCATCAAAAGGCTTGATAGGCGCATAAAGTCCCAGGACTGGCTTTCCAAAGGCAGCTGCCAAGTGGATCGGCCCTGTACTCGAACAAATTAAGCCATCTATCTGGGACAAAAATATTAATAATTCTTCTAAAGATAATTTCCCAGTCAGATCTGTAATATTCAGCGCCTTGGGAAATGGATTAATCAAAAACGGCCGAATTTCTAGGCCTTCTGCTTCACTACCTGTCACAAAAATATTAAATTTTTCAGCATCTAAATTTTTAATTAATTCTGCATAGCTTTCTAATGGCCACTCAATATGCCGGCCTCGAGTTAATGGGTGTAACACCAAATTAAATTTCGAATTTTGTCTTAACAAACTCAAACCCGGAAAATCAGGAATCTCAGCACAACTGGGATCTAGTCTTCTCATAGGAACTATTTCTGATAGGGCATATTTAAATTTTAACCCCAGTGCTTTTAATAAAAACAAATCCAGCTGGGTCTCATGCAAATTAGATTTCTTACGGCTCACCGATACCCAATGATTACAAGTCAACCAATGATAAATCCGGTGTGAAGTTCCAATTCGAATGGGAATCCCCGCTTGCTTAGCCAGCTGAGCTATTTTTTTCTGCGGATGAATATGAATAAAAATATCTGCCCTAAGATTTTTAAATGCTTGTACTTGATCTTCGGGAGATTGTTTTGAAATCACTTCCCAATCAGCAAATTCATCAATATCTAAACAGCTATTAATTAAACCCTTTGTATAACTTCTGCCTAGAAAAATAATCTGACAACTGGGCTCAGCTTGTTTAATTAAATAAGCCAAGGGCAGCGCAAAAACCACATCGCCGATTTGATTAATTTTGCTTAAAACAATTCTTTTATTTTTTAAGTTTATTTTTTTAAAAATTCCCATTTTTAATTTTTCATCATCCCATAATTTTTTTAATAATTTTTAATATTTCTTCAGCTGTTTTTTCGATGGAATACTGTGAAGCAATCGCTCTTGATTCTGATTGAGCTTGTTTTAATTTTTCAGGGTCTTGTAAAAGCTGATCAATAAACTTCGGCGTGTTCTCAGTAATCCAATATTTCTCAGGCATAAAATCACACATGCCACACTGCGTATTTGTCAGGGCAACACAGCCATAAGCCATGGCTTCTAAGACGACATTTCCAAAGGGTTCATACTCAGGCGCAAATAAAAAAATATCCGATGCCAAATAAAAATCATTAATATTTTTACGCTGACCCGTAAAGCTAATTTTTTCTAGTATTCCCAGGGATCTCGCCTGATCTTGATAAGTTTTTATCTTTTTATCTTTGCCGACAATCAAGCCCTGTACCGGTGTTTTAAGCTGGGAAATAATTTTCAAAAACTCTCCAACCCCTTTGCGTTTAAACCCAGAGCCGACAAATAAAATTAATGGCAAATTAGAATTAATAGAAAATTCTTGACAAATTTTTTGTTTAGCCTGGTTATTAATCTCAGCATTAATTTCTGGAAGATTAATCCCATTGGGAATCACAGAAATTTTATCTTGAGAGATCTCTGGATAATATTTTTCAATTTCTTTTTGGATCTTATAAGAATTACAGATGATCCATTTTGAATTTTTGAAACATCTTTTTTCTAAAATTAAATAAGTCAGGTGTAATGGGTTCAAACTAAAAGATTTTGTTTTTAAAAACGCTTTGTGAACACCATCTCCAGCCCGATAGATATCCGCTGAATCAATACGGTCTAACGAAAAATAAAAATTGTTTTTTTTATTTAATTTAGCTTGCCAGTTAAACCACCAAGCTTTAATCCAGGACGCTAACCAACGGGGTGCATTTGAGTGCAAAATCTCAAATTTAATATTCTCTCGAGCTAATTGCTCTGTCAGTCTTTTTAAAAAAACTTCAGCCCCACCAAAAGAAGTCTGAATGGATCTTAAAAAAACTAATTTTTTTGGGCTTAATTTTTTTTGATTCATCACAAGATCTCTCTCATTAATTTCATGACATCACTGACCTGAAAAGGCTTCACACATTTCACATCTTTATATAAACACTCAGGACGCTTGCAATTAGCCAAGCCTGCAATCTCATGCTTAAACATGGTTTTCATATCACGACAGGGCAGATCGGGAATATATAAAACTTTAGATTGGCTCATCTCATGAAAATCTGGATGGGGCCCATAAATTTCTAATTGAGTCGGCCCCATCAAAGCAATCGAAGGTATTTTGACAGCACGCGCTAAATGCAAAACGCCTGTGTCTGGCCCAATGACCAAACTAGCCTCAGAAATTAAAGCTAATAATTCATGTAACTTGGTTTTTCCTGCCAGATCTAAACAATGCGGGGCTTGATAGGCAATTTGTGCTGTCAGATTTTTTTCAGGACCTACCCCCGTCAAAACCACTTGATAGCCCATTTTTTTTAATTCATCTGCGACAAGGGCATAGTTTTTCAGATCCCATACTTTGGGCGGATTACTGGCCCCCGGATGAATAATGACATAGGGGTTTTTGAGATTTTGGCTATTTAAATTTTCTAGTTTTTTTAAATTTTTAATTTTTTCCAAATCAAAATGAGGTGAAAAATAATTGGCTTTCGAAGCTTCAGAATCACAGCACAAACTTAAAGTCATTCGGCTGATATGACTGGCTATTTTGGGCAAATTAATTTTTTGATGAATCTGATATCCCCGTCTGTTTTTAGGATCTGGGAAAGATCTAATTTTTTTAATCCCTAGCGCATAAAACAAGGGAATCAAATGATAAGCCCAAGGAACAATGCCTAGATCCCAACGGTTTTTATGGGTTTTTCTAAAATTTTTAAACCAATTTGAATCATTCGTCTTGGCCTCAAAAACCTGATCTATGTCTTTAAAATTTTTAGCAAACTCTGCCCAACCATTGGGGACTAGTAATTCAATAGAAGCCTGTGGAAATTCTTTTTTCAAAGCCTGAAATAAAGGAGAAATTAAAATTAAATCTCCCAATAAAACCACGCCGCCAATCAAAATATGCCTAGGCATTTTATCTTTGGATTTTTTAAAGAAACTAAGTCTTCTTAGAAAATTAAATCCGGCAAGCCTAAGCCTGTAGCGGAATTTTTGATTGATTAAATTCATGAGGAAACAACTTTGAAAATCTTTATTGCATAGGACTAGGAGTCATCTCTAATCTTACCAAGAAGACAGGCTCAGTGGCTAATGGCGGACCTAAAGAAGGCGTGGTTCGAGTGGTGGTTAAAGCCCCCTCATCAGGACGTAAAACATTTTCTTTGCCCACTAAAGACAAAGCATAAACTGGCAAACAAGCGACGACGACGGCCGCTGCCGTAATCACAGCATGCGCTGCCAGCGTTTTTACTTTAAAGCACATAGCAAACGCCAAACTACGTTCCATATTCTGAGAAGACCCCCAGCACAGACGTGAAAAACGACTCACGCGGATATAAGTTTCAGTGGTCGGGATTTCCAGATTGACCTTGGCGGTCTGCAAATCAAAATTTTGGATCATCTGATAGCTAGTAAAAACATTTTTAGCCCAAACCGCTAAATACAGGGCGGCAATAGGAATTCCCCAATATGGCTTCAAAATATTCCAGACCAATCTGGGCGAGAAAAAAACAAGCTGGGGTAAATTTCTAACCAAAGCCGCTGAATAAGGACACACACGTATGGTCAATTGTTTAAAAAATTGGGAATGCCGTAAAGGCGAAGAACGATCGGGTTTTCCAGCAATCGTGTCACAAGTTTCCTGAAGATCAGACGTGGCATAAAGCGGGAATACCAATAAAAAATAACTCGCGACTGTCAATCCAATTTGCCAAATAGTTAGGGGCGTTAATGAAGTTGTGATGGCCGGTATCAGTTTTGAATCTAATTGGGACCATTCAGCGATCCAACCAAACAAAGAATAAGTAAAATAGGTGTAATCCAAAAGACTCTTCAAAATCGAACAGGGTAAGTAAGCATTCGCTAACCAAGCACGCCATTTTGATGGCAACGGCGGCGGCGACTGTGAGCTCCCACTCCCAGGAGAATCGGCAGGCGTTTCTTGAGGAATAGGCATTTCTTGAGATTCTTGGCTCTCTTCGGATCCTCGTGGTAAAAGCTTTTCAGATAGTTGATCTTCCAAATCATCTTCTTCTACTACTTTGACAGGACAACAAGGCGCCTTTCGAGCCATTTCAGGCCCATAAAATAAATTAACGCTGACCATATCAATCAATCCTAAAAGAACCCCAATCCCAATCGCTGATCGATAAATAGCTTGGGAATTATTCCATTGAACCTGAATCGGCATGGACGTGCTGAGATAAATCGCAAAAAAATCAACCACAGAAGCTGCAAAAACAAAAGTTCTAGCAGGAAACGCAGATCTCAATCTGGGGGGTGGCATTAGATTTTTGAACCCTTTGGGTGATTAAAAAACGCGGGATTGTATAACACAATTAATGCTGGAATAAATAAACAAAACATACTCAAAAAATTTAATTTCATTTTCTTTTAAAAACTCTCCCAAAAAGAAGGGCAACCCAAGGGGGCTGCCCAGTTCACAGAGGAGTGGTCTGATTAACAGACACTAACAAGAGGGAGTGTCTTGTCGGGAATCAGTGTGACATAACAAGTTAAAAAAAATGTGATCTATTGTTGATTTTTATGTGAGATTTTTCTCACGTTCCAAAAAATCCAAGCCAGTCCAAAAAAAGCTGAACACAGCGAAGCACTAAAGATTCCCAACTTACAGTCCAATAGATTCAAAGTGTTTCCTGGGAAAGCCAGGCCTGAAATAAAAATAGACATCGTGAAACCAATTCCAGCTAGCAAACTCATGCCAAAGACTAATTTCATAGAAACATTCTCAGGCAAAGAACAAATCTTCAATCGGGTTAAAATCCAAGTTGTCCCAAAAATGCCAATAGGTTTTCCCAATAATAATCCTAAAAAAATTCCTAAAGTCACCGTCGAAAACAAAAAATTATTTAAACCCACCCCTGAAAAACTAATACCCGCGTTTAATAAAACAAATATTGGCACAATCCAATAATTGACGGGGAGTAATAAAATTTTCTCCAATTTTTCTAATAAATTATTTTTACTATCTGCAGGAATTGTCATAGCAAACAATACCCCAGCAATCGTCGTATGGATCCCTGATTTATCTAACGCCAGCCATAAAAAAACTCCCAGTAATAAATAAACAGACAGCCATCTAACCTTCAAAAAATTTAAAATTATTAATACAAAAAAAATCAGCAGGGCTATCAAGCAAAATATCCAAGACAACCCATGACTATAAAAAATAGCAATCACTAAAATAGCCCCCAAATCATCCGCAATCGCAATGGCTGCTAAAAAAACCATCAAGCCCTTGGGGATCCTTCGACCTAAGATAGACAACACCCCCATGGCAAAAGCAATATCCGTCGCAACAGGAATGGCCCAGCCTTTAAGATCTAACGGCGAATGCCAATTAATCAAAATAAAAATCAACCCTGGGATAATCATTCCGCCCAAAGCAACGGCAATAGGCAGACAAGCTTTCTTAAAACTAGATAGCTCTCCCATAATTAATTCACGCTTGATTTCCAAACCTACTAATAAAAAAAATACCGCCATCAGGCCATCATTGACCCAATTCTGAATCGTTTTAATCACATGGAAATTTCCGAGAGAAACCCCAAAATTGATTTGAGAAAATTGATTATATAAATCAGACCAAGACGAATTAGCCAAACCTAAAGCTAAGACTGTGCAAATTAAAAGCAGCAATCCAGAAGCGCTCTCACTTCGAACAAAAAGTCTAAATAATTTATTTATTTTATAGATCATGGGATTTAAACAATCTTGGGAAAGAAAAAAGGTGGCAGATTCTAGAGAGCCCCATAAAATCAGCAATCTTAATCAGACACCCATTAAATTTTGATTCCAATCATGCAACCGACTTTTTATACAGAAATCTTTAATCAATATTTCAAAAACAAATTTTGGGGTAATCAAGACGGCTCTTCGGGGCCTAACTCTGCTTTTTCTGAGACGCCTAAACTCAGAAAAAATTTAGAAAATTTATTCACAGAACTAACTATAAAAACCTTATTTGACGCGGGTTGTGGCGATGCCAATTTATTCAAATATCTGTCACTCACTCATGAAAATTTTAAAAATATAAAAATTTATACGGGTGCTGAATGCGTCGAATCTTTAACCCAACAAAATCAAAAAAACTTTGCTCATCTTTCAAATTTTAATTTTGTCACTCAAGACTTGCTGAAAGATCCCATTCCAACCGTCGATCTAATTTTATGCCGCGATGTTATTCACTATTGGCCGAATCAATCTATTAGCCATTTTTTAAAACATTGCCTTGAATCAAAATCTCGCTATTTACTGATTACTCACAATATTCATTCAGCCATTTCAGCCAATTCGCCAACCGAATTTGGTATCTTTCGACCCGTTAATCTCACTCAGAGACCCTTCTTTTGGCCGCAGCCAATATCAACGCTTTCAGAAGATATCTTTGGTAAAGAACTCGCTTTATTTGAGTTAAATAAACAATACAAAAGTCATAGGTAAAATTTTCTTTGTATCCAGTATTTTCTTTAGGTTTTTACTCTGACATAATCCGCGCCGAATCTGACTGCTGCGGAGCACGTAACACCTTGAATCTCCTGACAGTTCAATGTGTTACGCGGTAGGCGACAGTCTACTAGCTGTCAGATTTATCTTTATTTTGATCACTCCTCACATTAAAAAGGCAGCCCATATAAGAGCTGCCTATTTTTTTGCTTGAAATTTACTTTTTACCCAAAGCCAACAAATAACTTTCTCTCGATCGATCTCTCGACGCATCCGGTTTTTTCATAATGACTTTTTCGTATTCTTGGCGACAAACTTTTAAAGTCTCATCAAAACCTTCACCGTGAAATATTTTGATAAGCAAATCTCCACCCGGCTTTAAATTTTTTCTGGCAAAATCCAAAGTCAACTCAATCAAATACATCGATTTAGCCTGATCCACACTGCGTGTACCACTCATGTTGGGCGCCATGTCTGACATGACAACATCGACAGCCCGGCTGTCTAATAACTTGATTAGCGCTGCTTCTGTTTCAATCTCTGTAAAATCACCCTGCAAGAATTCAACGCCTTCGAGCTCTGCCATGGGTAAAATATCCATGGCAATCAAGGCACCCTTTCTGCCAATCCATTCGCGAGCCAATTGAGACCAACCTCCAGGCGCAGCTCCCAAATCAACGACCACCATGCCCGGTTGAATTAATTTATATTTTTCTTGAATTTCTAAAAGCTTATAGGCCGCTCGACAGCGATAACCATCTTTCCAAGATTTCTGAACATAAGGATCTTCAAAATGTTCTTTTAGCCACTGGTGGCTGGATTTACTTCTCATTTTTTTATTTTCTCTTCAAAAAAATACAAATACAAATATAAACAATCGTCACAAGACACTAGATTATTTGATTATACGCATCATCACAAAAAATTATAAAAAATTGACCTTGCTCTATGGACATAGAAATTAGTCTTAGGTTAGGATCGTAACGGGTCGCAGGAGAGAGTGGCTCTAGGGTCTAAAGCCAATCACGCCGGGGGTTATCAACCATGGATCGTCGTCAACTTATTCGCGAAATATTTAATAAAATCCCAGGAGGTAGTCGGGGGATCAGCAAATTGGGTTTTCATGTCGTGTCGATTACCCAAAGTAAAATACCCATGTACGCCACATTAGAAAAACTTTCCTGCCAAAAATTAGAAAGCTTGGCTTGTCAGTTGGGCGTCATGGAAGTTGCAAAATAAAATTTAATATCTCTTTCTATAAAGCCCGCCCTGCGGGCTTTTTTATGGCTTTTTATCACTCTAAAAAATTTTTAATATCTTCAAAAGCATAAGTAATAATCATATCTGCACCCGCTCGCTTAATACTTAACAAGCTTTCATACAAAACTCTCGGCCCATCCACCCAACCTTTTTCTTCAGCGGCTTTGACCATGGCATATTCACCACTGACATGATAAGCGGCGATCGGACAATCAAATTTTTCTCTCAGCCGATAAATAATATCTAAATAGGCCAAGCCAGGCTTCACCATCAAAATATCCGCGCCTTCTGACAAATCTTCCTCAGCTTCTCTCAAAGCCTCTCGCGCATTGGCAGGGTCCATTTGATAAGTCTTTCTATCGCCTTTTTGGGGTGCCGAATCTGCCGCTTGTCTGAACGGCCCATAAAAACTAGAAGCGTATTTAACGGCATAAGACAATAACCCTATCTCTAGAAATTCAGCCTGATCTAACGCCATTCTCATGGCTTGAATCATGCCATCTGTCATAGCACTCGGCGCCACTAAATCAGCCCCAGCTTCTGCATGAGAGACAGCGATTTTTCCTAATAATTCACAAGTAACATCATTATTAATTCGAGCTTGATTTTGAGTTTCTTGTAGAACGCCACAATGCCCTGAAAGCGTATAACTACAAAGACAAACATCTGTCATGATTATCAAATCTGGGGTCTTGTTTTTAATCGCTCTAATGGCCTGCTGAACAATGCCATGTTGGCTATAACTTTCTGAACCCAATTCATCTTTCTGAGCAGGTAAGCCAAATAATAAAACCGCTCTAATTCCAGATTGATATAAATATTCCGCCTGACCCACCAAACGATCAACAGAATATTGATTTTGACCTGGCATCGCCTCGATGGGTTTTTTCAGATTTTCCCCATGAATCACAAATAAGGGGATAATTAAATCTTGGATAGATAATTTATTTTCTCTCACCAGATCTCTTAAACCCGAAGAAACTCTCAGTCTTTTTAGACGTGTCACGGGAAAGCTCATCTTATTTTTTCTCTGATTTTTTCTCTGATTTTTTTTCAGTCTTTCTCTCAGCTTTCTTCTCAATTTTTTTCTCAACAGCTCGATAGAGGGTCACAATATGACCTAGATGCTGAACAAGTTGGGACTTCGACTTTTCACAGATCTGCTCAATCCAATTTTCTTTGATTTCCCGATCCTGGCCCGGGATTTTAATTTTGATTAATTCATGAGTTTCTAACGCTAGTTCTATTTCTGTCATAACAGGCTCTGTTAAGCCTTTATCACCCAATAAAACAACGGGTTTTAGACTATGGGCTTTAGCTTTGAGGGCGCTTTTTTGTTGGGGGGTCAGAGTTTTCATCGTGCTATTTATCCTGTTTTTTTATTTATTCTGTGTGTTTGCGAGACAGCTGAACGTAGTTCTCTGCACTGTATTTTAAAAATTCTTTTTCTTGATCAGTCAGCGCTCTGACTTGTTTAACGGGAGAGCCCACATAAAGATACCCACTTTCAAGATGCTTACCCGGTGGAACTAAAGAGCCTGCCCCAACAATCACCTCATCGTCGATAATCACGCGATCCAAAATAATGGACCCCATGCCGATCAAAACTTTATTTTTAATGGTACAGCCATGACAGATCACGCCATGTCCAATCGTCACATCGTCGCCAATGTTTAAACTTGATCCTTCGAAAAATCGACTTTCATGGGTGGTATGTAAGACTGACCCATCTTGAATATTGGACCTAGAGCCAATCTTGATTGGCAATAAATCGCCTCTAATCGACACAAACGGCCAAATAGAAACTTGGTCTCCCAAGATTACATCTCCGGAAACACAAGCAAAAAAATCAATAAAACAGTCTTTTCCAACACTAGGGGTTTTCCCATCGACTGTCCGAATATTCTGTTTATCTTGATTATTACTTGGCATGATTTTTATTTCGTCCCTTCAAAAAATTTCTTCATACCCTCGAACCATCCCGCCGCTTTAGGGCTATGTTTTTTGCCATCGTGTAAAGCTTTATCAAAGGCTTCTAGATGCGCTTTTTGTTCAGACGTCAGATGGACAGGCGTTTCTATTGTCACATGGCAGAGAAGATCCCCCATGGCACCGCCTCTTAAAGGCTTAATTCCATGACCCCTGACTCTCAAACTCTTGCCTGACTGGGTTTCTCCGGGGATTTTTAATTTAACATGGCCTGTCAAAGTCGGAATTTCTATTTCACCGCCTAAGCATGCCATGACAAAACTGACAGGAACTTGGCAATGCAAATCAGCGCCATCCCTCTGGAACAAAGAATGCTCTTTGACAACCACTTCAACATAAAGATCCCCCGCCGAAGCACCGTGCCCACCGGCTTCCCCTTCGCCTGATAAACGAATCCGATCGCCGTTATCAACGCCTGCCGGAATTTTGACAGACAACTGTTTGGTCTCTTGAACTCGACCTTGGCCATAACAAGATTTGCACGGATCTTTGATCATTTGCCCAGAACCCTGACACGAAGGACAAGCTTGCTGCACAGAGAAAAAGCCCTGCTGCATCCGAACAGCCCCTTGGCCTTTACAAGTCGTACAAGTGGTCTTGCTAGTCCCTGGTTTAGCCCCTAATCCATTACAAGTTTTACAGCTGGCCAATGTTGGAACAGAAATCACTCGAGTTATTCCATGAACGGCTTCTTCCAGCGTCAGGGTCATTCTAAAACGCAGATCAGATCCACGCTCTGGCTGAGCTCGCCCCCCCCCACTTCGACCGCCAGCACCAAAAAGATCACCAAAGATATCCCCAAAGGCCTCCCCAAAACCAGCACTACCTGCCCCTTGGTGGAATCCATGAAAACCACCCCCTCCCATTTGACTAGAATCCACACCAGCATGACCAAATTGGTCATACGCTTGGCGTTTTTTGGGGTCACTCAGGGCATCATAGGCTTCGTTAATTTCTTTAAACTTAGCTTCAGCACCTTTGTCATCCGGGTTTCTATCAGGATGATGCTTCATAGCCAGGCGCCGGAAGGCTTTCTTGATATCAGCCTCCGAAGCGCCTTTTTCTACACCCAATAGCTCGTAATAGTCTTTTTTTGGGGAGGTCATTTTTTACTTTTTACCGTCTTTTTTATCGTCTTTAACTTCTTCAAACTCCGCATCGACGGCATCGTCTTTATGGCTTTCTTGAGAGTGCCCATGATCGGCATGATCAGCCTGGCCCTGACCTTGATTTTGATCTTGACCCGCTTGGCCATACAGCATTTGAGCGACTTTCTCAGAAGCCTGAGATAAAGCCTGTGTCTTAGCTTCAATGGCGTCTTTGTCAGTCCCTTTCATGGCTTCTTCTAATTCTTGAGTGGCCGTCTCAATGGCGGTCTTGTCTTCACTAGGCACTTTGTCCCCTAACTCTGCCAAAGATTTTTTGGACGAATGAATTAAATTATCTGCCGCATTACGCGCTGTGACTAACTCATGGAATTTACGATCTTCAGCCAAATTAGCTTCAGCATCTTTGACCATTTGATTCACTTCATCTTCTGATAGACCACTCGCCGCGCGAATAACAATTGATTGAGATTTTCCAGAAGCTTTGTCTTTCGCTGAAACATTCAAGATACCATTGGCATCAATATCAAACGTCACTTCGACTTGAGGCATGCCTCTGGGTGCAGGCGGAATGCCTGTCAAATCAAATCTTCCTAGAGATTTATTCCCCGAAGCTACTTCACGCTCACCCTGTAAAACATGGATCGTTACTGCAGCTTGGTTATCGTCAGCGGTTGAAAATACTTGCGATTTTTTAGTCGGAATCGTCGTATTACGCTCGATTAACTTTGTCATGACGCTTCCCATGGTTTCAATCCCCAAAGACAATGGCGTGACATCTAATAACAAGACATCTTTGACTTCACCAGACAGAACGCCCCCTTGAATCGCTGCACCAATCGCCACGGCTTCGTCAGGATTCACATCACGACGAGGTTCTTTGCCAAAGAAGTTTTTAACTAACTGTTGAACTTTAGGCATACGAGTTTGCCCACCAACCAAAATAACTTCTGAGATAGCCGATGGCTCAAGACCAGCGTCTTTTAAAGCTTTTTTACAAGGCTCAATCGTTCTATTGATTAAATCTTCAACCAAAGATTCAAATTTAGCCCGTGTGACTTTGATATGAAGATGTTTCGGACCTGAACCATCCGCCGTGATATAGGGCAAATTGACTTCTGTCTGTTCAGAAGAAGACAGTTCTATTTTGGCCGTCTCAGCCCCTTCTTTTAGCCTTTGCATTGCCAATGGATCTTTGTGCAAATCAAAACCATCTGATTTTTTAAATTCTTCGATTAAATAATTCATGAGCGCATAGTCAAAATCTTCACCACCCAAGAACGTATCGCCATTGGTGGCTAACACTTCGATTTGGCTATCGCCATCGACACGGCCAATTTCAATCACAGAAACATCAAACGTTCCGCCACCCAAATCATATACAACGATGGTTTGGTCACCCTTGCCTTTGTCCATGCCATAAGCCAACGCCGCTGCAGTCGGTTCATTAATGATTCTTTTGACGTCTAAACCTGCAATTTTTCCTGCATCTTTCGTTGCTTGACGTTGCGCGTCGTTAAAATAAGCAGGCACGGTAATAACCGCTTCAGTGACTGGCTCGCCTAAATAGTCTTCGGCTGTTTTTTTCATTTTCTTTAAAACTTCAGCAGAAATTTGAGGAGGGGCTTTTCTCTCACCATTCATCTCAACCCATGCATCACCATTTTCCGCTTTGACGATTTTGTAAGGCACTTTAGGAATAATTTTGTCTTGGACTTCTTTGCTATCAAATGTCCGACCGATCAATCTTTTGACCGCAAACATGGTATTTCTAGGATTGGTCACTGCTTGGCGTTTAGCTGGATCACCTACCAAAACCTTTCCTTCTTTATCGACAGCGACAACAGAAGGCGTTGTACGACGACCTTCAGCATTTTCAATCACGCGAGGATCTTTGCCTTCCATGATGGCCACACAACTGTTAGTCGTTCCTAAGTCAATTCCGATGATTCTTCCCATTTGAAAACTCCTAATTATTTTAAAAAAACTAAAAAACTAAATAAATCTATTTTTACCTTGTTTTTTCTACGGGCTCCCAAGTGGGGCTCGAGGATCAAATTTCAAGGATTTTTTCTAGAATTAACTCGCAACTATTACACGGGCCGGCCTGACTAAGCGTCCATTGAGACGATAACCGCGTTGATAAACCAAGGTCACCGTATTAGCCGCAACGCCCTCGATAGGCTGCATACTCATGGCTTCATGAACAGCTGGATCGAATGGCAGGCCCTTAGGATCCAATCTTTCCACGCCAAATTTACCCAACGTGTCAGAAAACATTTTGAGGGTCATTTCAATGCCCTGTTTGATAGCAGGGGCAATTTCTGTTTTTTCCATGGTACTAATCGCCTGATCCAGGCTATCAATCACAGGGATTAATTGGCTTAGGCATTTTTCCAAGCCAAATTTATGGGCTTGTTCAACATCTACTTGAGCCCGACGCTTGATATTTTCTAGTTCAGCCAACGCATATAAAGCTCTATCTTGAGATTCTTTCGATTTTTTCTCAGCGTTATCTAATTTTTGACGCAAGGTTTCTATTTGCTTAATAAAACCCACGGGTTCACTAGATTCACTGGTGGCACTTTCACTCTCTGTTTTTTCACACATGCCTTCATCGCAGGCATTTTCTTTCATGCTTTCTAAATCTTTCAAGTCTTGGGGGTCTTTTTGATGCACGGGACTATCTCCTTCAGGCGGTCCTAATTTCTAAGCGAGCCCCAAGTGGGGATGCCGCCCCAAATTTCAAGAAAAAGATTTCAAGCAAAAAATTGCCCTCAAAAAATAACAGGGGAATTCCGCTTGTCGCCTAATTTTCTAGATGATATTTTTGCTGCTGCTTTTTTCAGAAAAATAAAAATAAATCTCGAGTCGAAATCAATTCCACCGCTCATCCAATAAATTCAAGGATGAATTTAACCCCTTAGTTAAAACCAAACACTCATTTGTTCACATCGGACGTGCTTTTGGGTTAACGATCAAACTAAGGTGGATATTATTATGTTTCCCAATCATCACACTGCTTCAAGCAGTTCCCGTACTCCTTTAGGCCACAGACCCTTACTAAGCCCAATCAACACAACCCTACTTAGAACCCAAGACCCAGATGCTTGGGATGGTTTTGCGGATCCACGTCTGCACCTCCCATCTGCTGAGTCAAACAGCAGCAGCCCCTCTGTACGACGTACCAGTCTGACAGCCACGGTCAAATCCAGCATTATCAAAGAGCATCACATTCCGTTGTCTCCACAATCCATAGCTATTTCTGAAAGAGCTGCCCACCCCCTCAGAAAATCTCGATCTCAAGACGAAATAAGCACCCATCCAAAACCTCTCAAAATTCAGTCTGTTCGTCACTGGATTGCTTCTCAAGACGATGCTGCTCAAGAAGGCTACCCCGTCGATCCTGATCTATTTGTGCACCCTGCCATTCTTAGCGAAAAAGCTAGGTTACTCGCCATTCGATTGGCGCATCGAAAAGACGATGGATCCAAAATCAGCTGGCTCATCAATGCGCATGACTCCCCCGATGATTTAGCGAAAGAAGCCCGACGAATTCTGATGACCGATCATTTTTTTCAACAACGTGAACAATTGCTAGACGATCTCTGTCAACAATTGGAAGCGAAACTAGCGGCCTCTCAAACACCGGACGCTCTCGTTTCATCTCATCTTTTTAATAACACGATTCAAGCGCTCCATGATTTAGTCAGCCAGTTTAAATTCAGAACAGCTCATTTTCTTCATTCAATTAGCGGTGGATCTGCATTACTGGGCACAGCCGAAGAGATTGAACTAGTTCATAGCGCCCTCCGGCGAGGTCATGAAGATATTATTCGAGAAGCGCATGGGCAGATCACCCAAATCGAAGGTCTTTATGTTTTAAAACAAGCTTTAGGTGAATTAGAAATTTCCAGTGAGCAGGACATGCTCAAAGCGCTTTTAGAAACCTTCGAAAGGGTCAGTCAAAAAACTTCAAATAAGGGACAACACCTAAGAGAATCCATGACCTCTGAAGAAGGCGTTTTTGGCCGAATTTCGACAGAAACCCATCTTCATTTGAAAATGGCTAATGAGATTGGCTCAATTGCTCATTCAAGAGGTGAAGCACCCGAACTTTTAGCTATTTCTGAAAGAGACATCATCGAAATGATCCGGGTCAACTTGCCCGTCGATACGGAAGATGAGCAAGGTAATTCATTGCTTCAAATTGCCCTCAGTCACCAGCACTACACGAAAGCCTTAGAGTTATTTAACTTAGGCGCTAATTTAGGCCATCGAAACCATTCATTTGAACCCATTGCTTTAAATCAAATCAAGATCTCCAGAAAATCCATTCAGATGGCTCTAGACGACTACGCTCGCGATCATTCGCTTTGGGGTAAGAAAAATTATCACGAAATCCAAGCCTTGCTTTCTCAAACTCAAAATAAGACAGACGATATTTCCATGGGCCAGCTCATGAAAATTTTGCTGAATAATCCAGGGAAACACCCCCATCATCGGAACATGAAATCTCTGTTAGCCATTCATTTGGGTATCGATATTCAGGCCCCCCAAGATTATGGCCATGGTGCTCTTTTGAGCCATGACAAAATCTGTCAAGAAATCCGCGCTTGGTGTTGTCAGATGATTCAATTAAAACTAGGCGCAAGTTCTACCGGCTTTGAGCAATCCAATCTTTTAATTCAAGAACTGGTTCAGCTGGGTCTAGATCGCTTAGACACCCCTGAAGGCATTGCTCTGATAGACCAACTTTTCTCGATGAATTCAATGCAAGAAATTACTATTGAAGTCCACAATGATCAAAACCTAGCTTATCGACTCAATCAAAAATTCTTTTCAAAAATTCAGACAATGACTGCTGGGGAACTTGAACAACGGATTGGCCCCAAACGCTTATCCATCCAATCTTTAAATCTTGATAGCCATTTGACAGAAAGAGCCAAAGCTGTTTTACAACTTCAACCCTTGGGCGGTGCTGTCGTTGTTCAAACAGACTTTCGTCAAAATTTAGATCGCGCCCTCAGTGCTTATCGCCGTGATCACCGTTTTACTAAGTTTAAATCCAACTATCAGGCAACGTTGACGCTCATAAAATCTTCCTCTCAAGAGCTTTTATTAGGCGATGTCCTCGCCATTTTTCATAGCAACTCTGGGGATTGGACAGACCATGCGTTCAAAAAACAACTGGCTCAAGCGCTTAATATCCCAGGATTTGGCACAGGCCAAGCTATCCAAAAAACTCAAGCCTTAGAACTCATCCATCAATGGGCCAACGGTCTGCTCTCTCAGAAAATTTTGGGACCTTATTCAAGAGAGCTAGGTCGATCGCAAGTTTTATTAGATGCCATCAGTCAAAAAGGCCTAGGCTATTTCGAAAAATTCCAAGGGAACTCGAAAGCTCGTGAGATTTTTAATCAGCTTTACCAACTGGACACTCAAGATCTTCAAGACATCACAGGGGTCAATAGTCGAGAAACAGATCTAAAAATCATGGCGAGATTAAAATCCAAAATAACACCTGCCTCAGAGACTTTATCCAGTTCAAGGACGCCTGCATTGGCAAGAGCTTTCTCTGAACCTCGTTTCTTAAAATCGTCTTCTGCAGCCATAGAATTGGCACGTACTGCAGCATTGACAGATATCGCTACAGAAACTTCATCTGTCGCAGCTTAAAAAACATGCGCAAGGACGCGCTAGTTATTTAAACAAAATAACTAATTGTTTTTTAACAAAATCAAGAATTCAATCGGATCCGCAAATCGACAAATGCAGGTTTACGGATCCAAAAATACCTATTAGAATGGATCCGCAAATCAACAAATGCAGGTTTACGGATCCAAATGGCTCGTTTTATCGGACGGCAAGCTGAGCTTGAAAAACTAATTTCTCTCAGCCAAAAAAAAACAGCTTCTTTTATTCTCATTCGAGGCCGAAGAAGAATCGGCAAAAGCCGCTTAGTCAAAGAATTCAGCAAAAACTATGACCAATTTTACCACTTCGAAGGCCTAGCTCCCGAAAAAGGCGTGACCGCTGAACATCAGCTCATCGCATTTTCAAAACAGCTTTCCCAGCAATTTAAAGCCCCCAAAGCGATTTATTCTGATTGGTCTGATGCCTTACTTGCTCTAGGAGAGCGCGTCACCCAAGGCAAAACTTTGATTCTCTTCGATGAAATCTCATGGATGGGAATGAACTGCCCAACGTTCTTACCTCAGCTCAAAATCTTTTGGGACAATCAATTAAAAAATAATGATCAACTAATGTTCATCGTCTGTGGTTCAGCCTCTGCTTGGATAGACAAAAATATTCTTAATAGCAGCGGCTTTGTCGGTCGGATTTCTCATACGTTGACCCTAGAAGAACTCCCATTAGAAGACTGCAAAAAATTCTGGCCAGCCCCTATTTCAGCCTATGAAAAACTGAAAGTACTGGCAGTAACGGGGGGAATTCCCAAATACCTAGAAGAGATCAATCCTAAATTACCGGCCGAAGAAAATATTAAACAATTGTGTTTTTCCAAGGGGGCCTTCTTAGTCAAAGAATTCGAACAAATTTTCAACGACCTTTTTTTAAGAGACAGCGCCCTGTATCAAAAAATCATTGAAGCTATGATGGATGGCCCAAAAGATAGATCCGCCTTATGCCAAAAATTAGACATTGATCCGGGCGGAAGAATCTCTGAATATCTCGATGAACTCGAGCTTTCTGGCTTTATCAAACGAGATTACACCTGGAGCTTCCAAACAGGCGCTGATTCAAAACTAAGCCAATACCGTCTTAGTGATAATTACCTGCGATTTTATTTAAAATATATTGACAAAAATTTAACCAAGATCGAACGAAACAGCTTTCAATTTAAATCCATTGCACTCCTTCCAGAATGGAAAACCATCATGGGTCTGCAAATCGAAAACTTAGTACTCAATAACAGACAATTGATTCACCAAATCTTGAAAATTCACCCGGATGAAATCACGACTGAGAATCCTTATTACCAAAGAAAAACAACTCGCCAGCCTGGATGCCAAGTGGATTACATGATCCAAACGACTTATGGGACGTTATATCTTTGTGAAATCAAATTTTCTTTTAACACCATTGGCATGGATGTTATTCCTGAAATCGAAAAAAAAATAAAAGCGCTCGCCATTCCCAAAGGTTTTTCTTGCAGGCCTGTCTTGATTCATATCAATGGCGTTACAGAAGACTTAATCGCTACTGATTATTTTTTTGAGATCATCGATTTTTCAAGTTTTTTATAAAACATCCCACTCAAATATCCCCAATACGGGACTTTTAGCGATCAACTTATCTCCCGGATTTAATTTCCCAACGCCTTTGGGCGTCCCCGTATAAATCAAATCGCCGGATCTTAAATTCCAGATATTCCCCACTTCTAAAATCAAACTAGGAATATCTAATAACATCTCTCGGGTATTCCCAATTTGTTTTATTTCGCCATTTATTTCTAAAGAAAAATCCAAATTTCCCAGATCGATATCTCCCACTTTTTTTAAATCCCCGAGCAAAGCACTCCCATCAAAAGACTTAGCTTTTTCCCATGGCAAGCCTTTAGATTTTAATTCTTCTTGAACATCTCTCAGGGTCAAATCAATCCCTAGAGTAATACCTGAAATACAAGCCAACGCAGCTTCTTTTGTTTGATTTTTGGGATGGCCAGACAACTCAACTACAACTTCAATCTCATGATGTAATTCTTTGCCATGTTTCGGAAAATTTGTCTTGCCATAGTTAAACACCAAACTGGACTCAGGTTTCATAAAAATAACAGGCGAGCTGGGAACAATATTTCCTAGCTCTTTAATATGTTCCCCATAGTTTCTTCCAATACAGAAAATTCTTCGCATTTGTTAAATACCTTAATTGCACCAATCGCACCAAATTATAAAAAATTGCACCAATTGCACCAATGGTTAACTCATCTATTCATCCATAATTCTTAATCACTCTCTTGGTCTCAGCAAAAAAGCGACGTAGATTAATTTGACTATATTCACCCCCGTCTATTTTTTGTTCTTTACTTTGAGTTTTATTTATATAAAAAAGGACCTTCTCCATGAAACACTCATCCAAAAAATTATCGACCTTCAGACTGTTAGCCTTAGCCACTCCCAGTATTTTTTCACTTGCTTTCGGATCCACAGCTTTTGCAACCACCCTCCAAACGGCTCTACTTAAAAATGACATGGTTAATTATCCAGGCGTTACCAATCCCAGCATGGCTTGTTTGGGAACAACAATTGGCACCATGTCGGATACAGGTATAACTGCTCTCGCTCCAGGCCAGACTTATTCAATCTCGTTTGATCCTGACCCTGCTCATCCTACACAAAACCAAGATGCCCAATTCAGCATTGCTTTTAATAGTTCTGATCAGTGCTCACGTTGGGGTGGCGCTGGTTCTTATGGTATTGGCTTGACTGCAAAAGACGCGAGTGGAAGCTCCTGGGCTTATTACTATCCCGTAGCAGGACAACCTGAACCTATAACAGGCGTCTCTATTACAACAGGAACTGACTGTGATATAGGCAATGCAACAAATCCCGTTTGTTACGACTTAAATTACACCCCTCAAACTTCTTCCAGTCTCATTTTGCAACCTAATCAACCCACCACTTGGGTTAATAATCTTTCTAGCTATAACACTCAAATGCCACTCTATCGAGGCGTCAATTTATCCGGTGCTGAATTTGCACCAAACACGACAGGAACCAAGCTTTTTTATAGCGGCAACATCCCTTCTGTAAATGACTATTACACGTTTGCAAAAGCTGGCATGAACACAGTCAGATTGCCGTTCTTATGGGAATATTTACAGCCGACTTTTACGCCTAACACCCCCATGGGTGCTGTTAATTTCGCACCGACTTCTTATGGCTATCAACTCATGCAAACCGTTAGCGACCTAACAGGGCAGGGTCTATATGTCATCTTAGATATGCACGATTACATGAGATATGAAACTGTTTTGAGCAACATCTCCAATGCTTCGAATGCTTCAGACCAAAATATTATTGATACAGCAGGTGAACCCACCGCTGCTGACTATGCGAATGCCTGGGGCAATCTTGCGACGGCCGTGAATACTTATATACCCCCCGCTCAAAGGCCCTACGTTATTTTTGAGCTCATGAATGAGCCTCATGACATGACAAAACCCATAAGTACTGGCCATACAGGCCCTCAAGCGGTCTTAGATCTTGAGAATCAGGCCATTACTGCCATTAGAAAAACTGAAACAACTGAGGGCGGATATCACCATCTGATTTTGCTTGATGGCGATTATTACTCTGGGCTTTATAGCTGGTCATCAGCCAATACTGATGGAGCAATCAATGCCAGTGTCTTTATAGCTTCTAATGGAATTCAAGCTTCTAATGGAATTCAAGCTTCTAATGGAATTCAAGATCCCAATCTAAACTATGCACTCGATGTTCATCAGTATTTAGACAGTGACTTCAGTGGAACTCACACCACTTGTATTCCTCAAACAACTTTCGATTCAGACCTAGCTATGTCTACTTTTGTGCCTTATCTCCAAACCCAAAAAATCAATGCTTTCTTAGGCGAATTTGGCGCAGGCAATGGTGACCAAACTGACTGTGAGGCTGATCTAAAAGACCTGTTAACTCAAATCTCTCAAACCTATCCTTCTTCGAATACGCAAACAGGCTTTATCGGCTGGACTGCGTGGTCTGCAGGACATGGATGGGGAGCTGACTATGTCTTAAATCTTGCACCTGGCGGTGCTGCGAATGGATGGATGACAGATAGCCAAGTCTTTGCTAATCCCGGTTTCTTAACCCCAGCCTCTTAACGTTCACCCACCCAACAAAAAACCGTCAGAGATTAAAAAATCTGGCGGTTTTTTTATTTTTTAAAAAATAACTTCTTAAATCCAACCACTGACAAAACCCCCATAGGAATCACCAGCCAACCCACCATCAAGACACTCAAAGGAAAAACAATCATTGCCCAGATTAAAATATCTATTAGACGAAAACTCTCAATTCCATGGATTAAAACATCATGGGTTAAAAAAATAATTTCTAGACAAGCATCGCTCAAAACTAAAAACAACAGACCTCCCAAGACCCCAGACCCAATTATTTTTCTCACGCCTAGTTTTTTAGACTCACCCCAGGCCAATAATTTTTTAGAAAATAAAAAACCCAGAAAAAATCCAATCAAAAAAACAAAAATTAATAAAAAAACCAACAAAAAAATAAAACCTAAATCCCATTGAACCTGACTCTTAAAAAATAACGGTGTGATTAAAATCCCTAACAAAGTCGTTAAAACAGCTGCACCACCAAACCAGAGCGCCGTCAAAAATCTTAATTTCATCACAAACATGACCTTAAAAATAATTTTTTAAATCCATAGACCGCTAAAATTCCCGCAGGTAAAACAGCCCAACCTGCGATTGGAATACTTGCAATAACGATGATGACTAAGAAAGCAATCTCAAAAAACACAGATCCCAATCCCTTCAGTCCTGAATCTAAATAAGCCATCCAATTACAAGCTATAAAAAACACAACATCTATTAAAAACAAATAAATAACACCGCCTGTTATCCCAATAACAACGATCGTTGAAAAATCTATTTTTTTATTTTCTGACAGCTCTTGAGCCTGAGTCAGTGATCGGATAATCCATTTGGAAAATAAAAAACCCAGAACAGCACCTATAAAAAACACCCCTCCCAGAAATATAAAAATGGTCTGAAAAAAACCATTCCATGAATAACCAAAGATGCTTTTAAATTGACCTGAGATATCAGCCGAAAACCCGTGAGTTGAAAAAAAGCCCATCACTAAAAAAATAATCAAAAACCAAACTAAAAAACCAAGTATGGCGCAAAGACCAAACCAAAGAGCGCTCAACAATCTTAATTTTATATCCATAGAAAAAACTCTCTTAAAAACTGTCTAAACAAATTAAAAGCCGCACAAGATGGCTTAAAACTTAAAAAATCACAAAAAAATCTTGATGTATGGAATTAAAAAAACTGTAAAATTTATACATAACCACGTAATTTCATTGAAAATCCATGGCGACATTATTAAATTTCATGGAAAATCCATTGACGACATATATAATTTCATTGAAAATTATTGACTATCCACGGATTTACTATAATTATACTGCTATTAAAATCTATTAACAGGCTTGTTTAAAAATGAAATTTATCCGATTTCTGCAAGAACCTCTCGCCAAAATATTAGAACGAGGCAAAAGTGTTTTACTACTAGGGCCTCGCCAAACGGGTAAAACAACGCTCATTAAGCATTGGAAAGCTGACAAAATATTCACTCTGGCCAATCCAAAAGACCGGCTCCGATATGAAAAAGACCCTGCGTTACTCACCTCAGAAATTGAATACTTAGCCGAACGTCTTGCCTTAGAAACACCCCCTCGAATTCCATTGATCGTCATTGATGAAGTCCAAAAACTACCCATTCTCATGGATGCCGCCCAGGATTTGATTGATCGCGATTTAGCTCAATTTATCTTAACAGGCTCATCCGCCAGAAAACTTAGGAGAGGCAGTGAAGATGTTAACTTACTCCCTGGTCGTTTAATTCCCCTTCGAATGGACCCGCTCACTTATCAAGAAGCCCCAGAAAATACCTCCATAGAAAGCTTTTTATTAGAAGGCTCTCTCCCTGAAATTATTTTGCAGGAGACCCTCGAAGATAAAGAAATGCTTTTAGATGCTTACGTCTCAATCTATTTAGAAGAAGAAATTAGAGCTGAAGCGCTAGTACGAGACTTAGGCTCTTTTGCCAGATTTTTAGAATTTGCAGCCTCAGAAGCTGGAAAAATGATGAACTTTACCAAGCTCTCTCAGGAAATAGGCGTTTCTCAGTCCACCATCTCAGCTTATTACCAAATTCTTGAAGATTGTTTAATCACTGAACGCATTGAGCCGCTGACAGAAAGTACCACTCGAAAAAGGCTGTCTAAAGCTCAAAAATTCTTATTTTATGACATGGGGGTTAGACGCATTGCTGCTCGTGAAGGCAGAGGCCCTTCACGAGAAAGACTGGGACAATTGTTCGAACAATGGGTTGGCCTTGAGCTCATTCGTCAGATACATCTGGCCCGAAGACGGTATCAGGTGAAATATTGGTCAGATCCATCCGGTCCAGAAGTCGATTGGGTGATAGACAAAGAAGGGGTTTATATCCCCATCGAAGTTAAATGGACTGATAGTCCCAAAAGCATTGATGCAAAACACTTACAGATATTTCTTAGAGAATACCCAACGGCTAAAAAGGGCTTTGTGATTTGTAATACGCCTCATGCATTAAAACTTTCTGAAAATATTACCGCATTGCCTTGGAAGCAGTTGACGGAGGTTTTTGAGTAAAAAGTCCTTCAATTCCAGCAAAAAAACGTGAACAATCTCGTTTTTTTAAGCCAATAGGAAACAAAAAATGTTCAAATTATTTTGCAGAAATCTTGACGCTAGCTTCACCATAATTGAAATAGATTTCGAAAAAACAACGGTTTCAGAACAGCAATTCCCGGTCTGAAATGACGCATTGATACATAAGCCTCTCAAAGGCATGCTTAATTTATTTTTCGCAACCTTTTGAGATAAAAATGCCGATCGATCTTCATCCAAAGTTATCTGCGCCAGGATTGCTCCAATCCGTTAAACACAGTTTTTCTTTT
>CANJUQ010000011.1 GCA_947478175.1 Thiotrichales bacterium
ATTTTGTTAGGTCGCAATAAATTGCGCCCCTACTTTCTACCCCTCTCTGTCCCACCAGGCTAGCGCCTGTTGGGCCTGTCTCTCCCTCAAGGGGCGAGACGATTCAAGCGGCTAGTTCCAAGCAGCAACGTCCGTCAAAAAAAGTCGAACATCCCGTTAAGTATGTTTAAAAGTAATAATTTCAAAAAAATCATCCTCACCAATCGCAAAATTTACAGTCATTTTTTAAATACCCTGATTGAGCCAACACCAAAAAAAGAGGCGCATTGTAAACCAGAACTTGCCTCACAGGAACCAAGAAATCAAATAAATAATAAAGATAAAAAATAATAAATTTAAAAACTATTTATACACGCGTTGACATGGAATCTTAAAGTTTTACCATGGCACCCAATTCACTCGGTCATCGAGGAAGTTGCTACCCAAAAGCGGAAACTTTTGAGTAGCAGGATGTGCATTACTACTGGCGAGAGCAGAAATGCGGGCGGGATCGTATCAAACGTTCTTCCCATTTTCTATAACACTCCAAAACAAACGCCACATCCCCTCGGGACTGAGTGAATTTCAAATTATTTTTTAGTTTTTTATTTTTAGTTTTTGGAGTTGTTATGTTTAAAAGATTCAAAAAATCCCTGAAGCGTTTCACGGGAATTCTGCCCTGTTTTTTACTTTTTCCAGCTTCTTCCTTTGCAGCGAGCACCGACGTCCAAGAGACCTTACAAAGACTCATTGCTTATATAACAGGCCCGGTCGGTGTCTCGATTGCGACACTGGCCATTATTGGCCTGGGCATTGGTTGTTTTGTGCTAGGCAGAGTCTCTAAACCTGCTTTCTTTTCAACTTTTTCAGGCATCGCACTGGTCTTTGGAGCAGGTACTTTCACGAATTATCTAGCCGGCGGAGTGGGCGGATAAGGAGTGAACCCTCATGCAAAACAGTCAAAATTCGCAAGGTGAACCTTTGCTTTGTTCTCCTATTTTCAAAGGTCTCACGCGCCAAGCGACGCTCTTTGGAGTGGATTATCACTACGTGGTTTTTTCGGGCATGGGCGTTTTTCTTTTATTTATTAATCTTCACAGTCTCAGTGCGCTTTTATTAATGCTCCCCTTGCATGGCGTGGGGTGGATCTTATGCAAAATCGACCCGCATATTTTTTCCATTCTTGCCGTCAAAGCCCGCATTGGCATCGTCAGAAATAAATCCATTTGGCGATGTCAAAGCTATGCGCCTTTTTAAATTTTTTAAATTTTTTTAAAATTTTCTAATCAGAGAACACGCTCATGAATCCTCAAGCATTACTCAAGATCGCTCGCCAAGAAGTGGGCGTTTCCAAGCATATTCATCTTTCACATTTGAATGCTCCGAATATTTTTGAAGGGTCTAACGGCGAAGTAGGCTGCGTGATTAAATTGCAAGGCATCGCTTTTGATACTCAGCTGAACCAAGACATCAACAGTGCAAAACGCGCTTGGCATCAAGCTTTATGTCAAATTAGTGATCAATATCGCGTGATGGTCTGCCTCACCCGAGTCAAAACCCATGCCGCTCTGACTGGAAAATTTTCAGATGCTTTTTCTGAAGAAATCAATCGCCAGTATCACGCCCAATTTCAGGGCCAGCCGCTTTATCAAAACCAAATTACGCTCACGCTCACCCATCGAGGTTTTAGTCGACAAGATGCTTCGAAAAATTTCTTACTGGGCTTTTCTAAAAAATATTTAACTAAGGCCAAATCTCTCTTTCGAGAAAATTCGATTCTTTCGCTTCAAAAAACCGCTCAGCAACTCATGGCTTCGCTCTCTCGTTTTGGACCAGAAGCGGCCGGACTAAATGATCAAAACTTAGGGCATAGTGAATTATTAGAAATACTTTCACAGCCCTTTAATGCCCTGAAAAATTTTGCTTATTCAAATCCTGTTTTGAATCAAAAAAATTATTATTTATCTCTCTATCCCCAGGGAAATCTCTCGACTTATTTGCCTCGAATGCGATTATTTTTTGGGGAGGCTATTCAATTTGAATCTCCCGGCGAAGGGGTTTTTTACGCCAAATGTTTATCTATCAAAGAATATGGCACTGAGACAGCGCCCACTGTCTTAGATTCCCTGTTAAATCTGGATTGCGAATTTTTACAGACGCATGCTTTTGCCATTGAGCCCAGTGACCAAGCCCAGAAATTAATTTCTAGGCAAATTATCAAACTTGAAAATTCTAACGATCCAGCCAAATCTCAAATTCAAGCGCTTTCTCAATTACGAGATGATTTAGCCTCAGGCCATGTCAAAACAGGGTTTTATCAGCACACGCTGATGCTGATTTCAGAAGATTTAAACCATTTAAATACTCAGATCACAGAAGCCGTCAAACGTTATGGTCAGGCAGGTCTAGTGGCTATTGAAGAATCGATTGGCTTAGAACCTGCGTTCTGGTCCCAGTTACCCATGAATGCTCACTATGTCATTCGAGCGCAACCCATCACCAGTGCCAATTTTGTTGATTTCTGCCCGCTTCATAATTATCGAACAGGCTATCGAGATAAAAATCATTTGGGCTCTGCAGTCACACTCATGCAAACCCCTTCTCGAACTCCTTTATTTTTTAACTATCACACGGCCGGGTCTGGCAAACCCAATGATTTAACCCCGGGCCATACGACTATTATTGGCGGCAACGGTTCTGGAAAGACGGTTTTTTTGGGCCTCATGGATGCCCAGATGGGTCGTTATGGTGGGCAAAGTTTTATTTTCGACCGTGACCATGGTCTAGAAATTTATGTCCGAGCCACTGGTGGAACTTATCTTTCAATCACGCCGCCGACAGATCACTCTTTACTCCAAACCCAAACCCAAACCAAAACTCACTCTCAATCTAATGTAATTTTTTTAAATCCCTTTCAGCTTTCAGACAGCCCTGAAAACAGATTGTTTTTAAAAACATGGCTCAGCCAACTCACCCAAGAAGAACATGAATCCAGCCTGCCCTCTGAGATAAATATTCAACTCTCTGAATGCATCGACTATGCCTATGACATGATTCCTGCTGAACATCGCCAGCTCAGCACGGCGCTCCAATGGCTGCCCGTTAATTTTCCCCGATGGAATCGCCTGTACCAATGGACCCAAGCGCAGGGCATTCGTCAAGCCGGTGAATACGCCTATCTGTTCGATCATCCTAAAGACGCCCTGAGTTTAAATTCATCCAAGATAGGCTTTGATTTAACCCATCTCATGACTCAACCAAAATCTGTCTTGACGGCTGTTCTGATGTATTTATTTCGACGCATCGAAGAAATTTTGTCAGGTCAACGGGTATCTATTTTACTGGATGAAGGCTGGATGTATTTAGACAACCCTTACTGGCAAAGTCGCTTAAAACAATGGCTTCCAACACTACGCAAAAAAAATTGCCATATCGTCCTCGCCACACAATCGCCCGAAAGCATTGTCAGCAATCCAATTAGTTCTGTCTTTTTTGATAACTGCGCCAGTAATATTTTTTTCTGCAATGAAAAAGCCAATTTCGAAAAACACTATTCCCATTTCAATATTTCAGAATCCGAATTTGAATTTATTAAAAACACCCCTCGAGAACAGCGTTTATTTTTATATAAACAAAACCAAGACAGCGCTGTCTGCCAATTAAATTTATCCCACATGGAAGATTGCCTAGCCGTCTTTTCTGGAAATACCCAAACCGTCCAATTACTCAACCAAATTCGCGATGAAATAGGCGATAACCCAAAAGACTGGCTACCTGTTTTTCATGCCCGACGAAAAAATAAAATCCAAGAAAAAAATAAAGAAAAAAATAAAGAAAAAAATTGGGAGAAAAATTGGGAGAAAAATCATGAGTAAAAATTTTCAAAAAATTTTAAATCTTATTTTTCTTTTTCTTCTGTCTTTTTTTATTTCGCAGACCTGGGCCTTTCTCCCCGTGATTGACCCCACAGAAATTGCCAAAACAGTCCAAGAATTGGGTGTCTTAAAAGACAGCTATGCCAAACTGCAAGATCAATACAACGAACTTAAATCTCAATATGCCGCCATGACAGGTCAATATGGCTGGGGAAATGTCAATAATTCTATTCAAGACATTAAACAAAATTTTGAATGGGCACCGTCCGACTGGCGTACTGCTTTGCAAGATTTATCAGGCGGAAACCCCCAACGCTATCAAGATCTCTTGACCCAATATCAAGCCGATCATCCTGTTGTATCTCAAGAGAATTATGCCAAAGGTTCAGCCCCTCAACTGGCGACGACTTATCAAAACCAAGTGGCGACAAATCAAATCAGCGCCACTGCTGCCACCCGTGAATTCAATGATCTCAATCAACATCTAGATCAATTACAACAATTAGGGGCCTCGATTGAAGACCCTCAAAAAAATAACACTCTCAAATCCTCAGTCGATTTAAATTCCAGAATCGAACTTGAAGTCGCTTATATCTCGATGGAAGAGCTCCGCATGCAGGCTGTTTTAAATCAACAGACCGCTGCGACTTCAGACGCCCAGATTTCAGAAGCAACCCAAACATCTCAATTCAACCAAGCCGAGGAGGCAAACCCTTCATGAAAACTCCCATCTCAATCCAAAAAAACATAAAAAACATAAAAAAAATTACAACTTTTTTTTTATTACTCCTGCTGGCCAGCACAACACTCATGACACTTTCAGGCTGCTCTGACGACGAACAAAAAGCCCCTTGCCCACACTTCGGACGTTTCTGTACCAAAACACCCATTAACTCTTGGAGCTCTAACGATCATGCATAATAAAAATCTTTTATTTTCTGGCCTGATACTCACCAGTGCTATGTTTTTAGCCGGCTGTGAGAACCAGCCCAACCCCCTACTGACTTTAAATATTTCAGAAATCACTCAAGTTCTTTCTAGTGCTGAACGAGCTGCCATGAATGCTACTCATATGCTTTACACCTCGGGATCAATCTATGTCATGTGCATGGAAAATCCTGGCAACTTTGCGCCCTTTCAGCCTGTCTCAGAAGGCCAAAAACGCTGTGACGATCTCTTTCAGGCCATGGTGAATTCAGCCAATTCACAACCCAATTTTAAATATCTGACAGTCGCTGATCTGAAAGATCCAAAAGCTTTCCAAAGAATTCAGGATGCCATGTCAGATAAAGATGGGGGGTAATTAATTTAATGGATTTTGTGCCCATGTAGGGGCGGACCTATGTGTCCGCCCTCGTTAGGTGGCAGATGATTATCAAGGGCAGACACATAGGTCTGCCCCTACGGAATAAACATCTCCCGCAAGGTGAATGCCCAATATAGGAATTTCCCATGTCTGCTCTTTTTACACTTGACTACAACAACATTGTTTCGGGTTTGATTTCACAAGTTGATTTGCTCCTCAATGGCTTTGTCGCAGAAAGCTATGAAAAACTCGCAGATTATTTAAGAATCCCTCTGATTTCTCTGGCCACGCTGTATGTCTCTTTTATGGGAATTTCCATGGCCTTTGGGTGGATTCAATTTTCCTTCGGCGCATTTGTCAAAATGACCCTCAAAATTGGCTTTATCATGACGGCTGCTTTGGAATGGTCCGTTGCCAGTGAATTTTTTATTAACCTAATTCAAAAATTCATCAACGAAATTAGCGACACACTAGTCATTGCTTCTCCCATCAAAATCCCTGATGCAGATACCCTCGACGAGGCCATGCAAATCATTCTCTCGGGCTTTAGCAAAATCGGTAGCGTAATTTTTAACAGCGCCGGATTTTCTAATTTTGGTGCCATGCTGGACGGGATCATTATTTGGATCATTGGTTATGCCATCGTTGGCCTGGCCCTACTAGAAATTATTTTGGCCAAAATGATGCTGGCTGTTTTATTTACCTTCACACCTCTTTTTGTTCTATGCCTATTTTTTAGGCCCTTTCATGGCATTTTCGATCGCTGGCTAGGTTTAATCTTTGGCGCCGCGCTCTTACAAATTTTTGTTCAATCCGTCACCGCCCTCGGCATGTCATTGGCTTATCTCTGGGTCGGAGAGCACTTAGGCTCTCAAGCTCTAGACATCGGCAACTTTGGAACACTTCCAATCATTATTATCGGCATTGTCTGCCTTGGCATGATTCATAAAGCAGGCCAAATGGGCCTCATCATTGGCAGCGGGTTGATCTACCTAGGTGATAGCGGCCCAGCCAGTTTGCTCGTTGGAAAAACCAATTCAAATTCAAATTCCAATGACCCTAAATATCAAACTCAAAAACATTCTTCCTGGCCTAACTCAAATAATTTAAAAAATTCAAATTCAAAACTCGCCCCGCAATTTAAATAATTTAAATCTCTTAAATCTCTTAAATAAAACAGGTCTTTTAGATTTTTATGAAACTCAAAAAAACAAAAAATTCTTCTCAAAATTTTTGCTCTCAAGATTCTTGCTCTCAAGACTCCTATTTCACTGCTGCTACGAGCTGGTCAGACGATCGATTTATTTTTCTAGAACTCAGCCGAAAACGTTATCAGTTCGCTTTTTTTGTCATGGCAGGTTTAGTCTGCATTTTAACGATTACGCTCGCCACGCTGATCCCTCTTAAAAAAATACAACTGGCTGTTATCCATGACGGCCCCAGTGGAGAAACCTGGATTAGCACTCTCGATGCTGGAGAAATTCCTAAAGCTAATTGGTCTAAAACCAAATCAGAAATTGCTCAATATATTAATTTACGCGAAAGCTATGACCCGGTTTTATACCCCTATCAATCTAAACAAATCAGCGCCTTCAGCAATGACCTAGTCCAAGATGGTTATCTTTCTGAACAAGACAAAATAAATTCTCTCGCCCCTTTAAATTTTCTATCTGACAAAGGCTTTCGGACTATCACTGTCACTAGTGTGATTCCTTTAGATCTTGAAAGTAAAAACACGGCTGCTGAACGAGGGCATTTAAATTTGGCCCAGGTCAATTTTATTTCGACCGATCATTATTTTTCAGATCCAGACAGCGCGAATAATAATATTAATAATTTTCTTAAAACCTCTTACACCGTCTTAGTTTCTTGGGGATACACGGGGATTCCTAATAACCCTTCTGATCTTTTAGAAAATTGGGACGGCTTTGAAATTACTAAATATCAAAAGCAGGTGGTGAATATGGATAAATAATTAATCTGACCGTTTGAATCGTCTCGTTTCACAAAAATCCTCAAGGAACCCTCCCATGAAAAAAACAAAAGTCGCTTTTGCGGCAGGGGTAAGTCTTACCCTAATTTTGACTAATCTTTTAATTAACAACACAGCCCACGCCATAGAGATTCCCGAAAAACTTTCGTCAGACCAACGCATCGAAGTGGTCCCCTATGATCCTTACAACGTTGTTCCCATTACAGGGACTGTTTTTACGGCCACACAAATTATTTTTTCAGACAATGAAATCATTCAAGATATTCAAAACGGCGACCTGGGCGCCTGGACCAGCGCAGTCAATAAAAGCTCGCCCCACATGTTATTTATAAAACCTACAGTCGCTGGCTCTGATACCAACATGACCATTGTGACTAATCTTCATACTTATTATTTCCATTTAACTTCTCAAACTTCAGATATTTCCCCTATCAATCCAATTAATCACCCAAATACACCTACTTATGCTGTCCGCTTTATTTACCCAGAAGACCAGCAAAAACAGCTGGCCCAAGATTTACTCCAACGAGAACAACAAAAACAAACCGAAATATCTGCTTTCACTAATCCTTCAGGCTATCACTGGAATTATTATTTCAACGGCGACAAAACCCTTGTCCCCCTTCATGTCTTCGACGACGGTAAATTTACTTATTTTCAACTTCAACCCAATCAACCCATCCCAGCGATCTTTGCCGTGACCAGTTCAGATGGCAAAGAAGCGGTCGTGAATTATCGACGGGATGATCAAGACTCTGGCGTCTATCTAGTCGTCCCAGAAGTCGCCCCTCAATGGACTTTAAGAAACGGCCCCGACCATGTCGCTAGTTTATTCAAGGGGAAATAATCATGACCGACTATCCAAATCAAAATAAAAATAAAAATAAAAACTCAGATCAAAACTCAAACAAAAATCCTTTTGCTCACTTAGCCCAAAAAAGCCTCTTGATTAAAAATTCTCGGCATCTCAGATCACTAGGCCCCTTAATTTTACTGGGTGCTCTTATATTTTTTATTTTTTTTCTAATCTTTGAAAAAAAATCTCATCCTTCTCTTCATTCAAATTCAGACATGCTCCAAAATTCTCAGGCTAAAAATAAAGACACCATTCTTCCCGAAGACCGCTATCTGCTAGAACAATCAAAACAATCAAAACAATCCAAACAATCACAACAATCTCAGGCTGATTTTTCTCAATCTGCTTTCTCACAAACAGGTGATTCACATGATTCACGGGTATTGCCGCATTCAATAGATTCTATCTATGCCTCCACATCTTCGTCACGAGCCTTGATCGCAAGACAAAATGCCCCGACCGACATGTACCAGTCTTCTGCCAATGCGCTATCTCAAGATTCTACTCAAGACCCTACTTCATCTAATTCAATCTCTGGCTCAACAGGCATCAGCCAAATCCCTCATCCTGAAAGCACCATTGCCGAAGGTGAAATGCTCGAAGGCTCTTTAGAAACAGCCATCAACAGTGACCTACCCGGCATGATCCAGGCGATTTTAACTCGGCCCGTTTATTCTTATACCGGCTTGAATCTGTTGATTCCCGCGGGTTCAAGGCTGCTTGGGCAATATACTTCGATTGCCAGCAATGGCGCGGCGACTAATAGAATTTTTGTTATTTGGAACCGAATTATTACGCCCTCAGGTCTCTCACTCATGATCAACAGCCCCGGCGCAGACGCCTTAGGCCAAGCCGGTATCTCAGCCGATGTCGTGAATACTCACTTTTGGAAAATCTTCGGAACGGCTGCTTTGCTATCTGTCATGGGCGTCGCTGTGTCGACAGAAGGCGTCGGAAGTCAAGATCAACCCAATAGTGCCAATGCCTATCGTCAGTCTGTCGCTAATTCGCTCAATAGTTCCACAGAGAAATCTTTATCTCGTAACGAAGATATTCAGCCGACTTTGCATATCTATCAGGGAGATAAAATTATGATTTTCGTTGCCCATGACTTAGATCTTAGCGGGGTACTTGGGTAATTCTGGATAATTTTTTAGGATAATTTTTATGTCAACTTACACGCCTGGCGTCGAAAGTTTATTAGAACCTCTCAGGCCTTATCTAATAGACCCAGAGATCTCAGAACTAATGATTAATCAGCCAAAAATTTTATGGATCGAAAAATCAGGACAACTTTTAGCTATTCCCTTAGAAATTCTTTCTGAACTTTATTTACATAGACTCTTTCAACTCATCGCCAATCAAAATAAACAGACCCTCTCACCCAACCATCCCTTACTTTCAGGCAATCTCCCCGATGGCTCCCGAGTTCAACTATGCATTCCACCTGCTTCGGCCCATTTTACTTTGGCCATTCGCCGAAAAGTCATTAAAAATATTTCGTTAGATCACTATCAAGCTCAAAATTTTTATCAGCAAAGCCACCCAGCTTTCAATATTTCTTCTGACAATTTATCTCTTAAAGATTTAAATTTTTTAAATCCTTCAGACCAAAATTTATTAAAATTATTTCAAACCAAAAATTTTAATTTATTTATCCAAGAAGCTATTTTGGCCAAAAAAAATATGGTTATCTCAGGCGGAACTTCCAGCGGAAAAACAACCTATCTCAATGCCTGTTTAAAACAAATTCCCCAATCAGACAGACTATTAATTCTTGAAGACACTCAAGAAATAGACAGCCCTCATCCCAATCAAGTCAGATTATTATCTAGCCAAAATATCTCTATGCAGACCCTACTTCAGGCCTCTCTCAGACTCCGACCGGACAGAATTATCATGGGTGAAATCCGAGGCAAAGAAATTTTAGATTTTATTGGCGCATGCTCGACAGGCCACGAAGGTTCTTTAACCACCATCCACGCTAATAATCCTCAAATTGCTTTTTTACGCATGACCCAAATGTACAAATTAAACCCAGTCCCCTCTATGTCTGATCAAGATATTTTGCGAGAACTCCAATCTGTCATCGACATTGTGATTCAGATTAATAAAACACCGTTGGGGAGACTAGCTCAGGGGGTGTATTTCAAATGGGCAAGAGGAGATTGATCTTTTTCCTATAAAAAAACATGCTTGAAAAAAGAACCATTTTTGGTACAATTTTAATTAACTTAGGAACTAAAAGTGTGATCACACCTGTTTATTTTTATAAGACTTCTTTAGGCAATGAACCTGTTCGAGAATGGCTTAAAGAATTTAATCAAGAAGATAAAAAAACCATAGGAGATGACTTACAAACGGTACAAATAGGATGGAAGGCTGGGCTTATCAGGGAGCCTCTAGTGAAATGTTTGGGTCATGGTTTATTTGAATTAAGATCCTCGCTCCCCAGTCATCGAATAGCTCGTTTATTTTTTTGTACTGATGAAAATCAAATTGTACTTCTGCATGGGTTTATCAAAAAAACCCAAAAAACTCCTGTCGCTGAATTAGTGTTAGCCCAAGACAGGCAAGATACTTTAAAAGTAAAGAGATAAAACCCATGAAAAAACCCATGAAAAAAAACATAGGAAGCAGCTTAAACAGTTTTTTAAAAGAAGAGGGCTTACTAGAAAGCAGTGAACTGGTCGCTGTAAAAAGACTGATTGCTAGCCAAATCGAACAAATCATGATTGACAAAGACATGAGTAAAACCCAAATGGCCGAACAGATGGGAACTTCCCGCTCTGCCTTAGATCGTTTATTAGACCCCGCAAATATCTCTGTCACTTTGCAAACTTTAGAAAAAGCTGCTCGTGCAGTTGGGAGACGCCTACATGTCGCCATTAAATAAAACTCATTTGAAAAAAAATAGATCTTCTATTCCTCTGACTGAGACAGAAAGATTTAATGCCTTTGCAAAGGCTCAGAATCTTAGAAAAAAAGATCCCTTTGTTAAAAAAGAACTAGAGTTGGATTCAGCCATACGGAAAATTTCAAATCAATTTGATGAAGACGAATGGACCTGGTAATCACCCAACCTCTACGGTTTTATAGCGACTCTTCTCGCCCCTAATTAAATTAATTTTAGAGGGGCTCACGCCATATTCTTCCGCCAAAAATTTAATTAACTCTTTATTCGCCTGGCCCTCTATTGCCCTGCTTTTTAATTTTAATTTTGGGACTTCACTTTCGCCCTCTCCATGCGTCCCAGCCCATTCCGTCTTAGACGCTCCGGGCTGGATATATAGATGCAAAATCAATCCCAAAATTAATTAACCCACCAGTGCATGAATAAAAATCAAAATCACCTGAATCAAAATCAACGCTGCCAATGGCGAAAGATCTATCCCAGCAATCGCGGGTATCACCCGTCTGAATAATTTTAAAACAGGAAAAGTCAGCTGATCCAAAATTTGAATCAAAGGATGACTCGGATCTGGATTGATCCAACTGAGTAATGCCCGAATTAAAATGGCCCAGAAATAAACCTGCAGAACTAAAACCACTAAATCCAAAATCACGGCAACGATTAAGCCCCCATTGATCGCAAAACCCGAAATCAGGGCAATTAATACAATCTGTAACGTCTCTAGAAATAACATCAAAATAACGGCTGCTAAATCAATTCCAAATAAACCAGGAATGACGCGCCTTAATGGCACTAAAAAAGGATTAGTTAATCTAATTAAAAACTGACAATAGGGATTATAAAAATCAGCTTTGACCCACTGGAGCAAAAATCTTAATAACACCAAAGTCACATAAAAATTAAAAACAATATTAATTAAAAACAAACCCACTTGAGTCGTCGCTTGAATCACAGACTGTTGCATAAAGCCCCTTAAATTATTTTTTAGATTCTTAAATTCTTAAATTCTGAGAATTTTCACCAGGTCAGATCTTTAACAGCTGTAATTTTCAAAGCCGCTTTCTGAAGTTCAATTAATTCTTGAATGCCTGATTTCGCCAAAGACAACATGCGATTTAAATCTTGTTCAGAAAAAGGCGCGCCTTCTGCGGTCCCTTGAATCTCTATGAATTCACCCTTGTCGTTCATAATAACATTCATGTCTGTTTCGCATTTCGAGTCTTCTTGATAATCCAAATCTAAAACAGGCTCGCCCTGATACATGCCCACAGACACCGCTGCAATCAACTGATGGAGCGGATGGGGAATTTGTAATTTTTTACTGATCAAATCATTTTTTTTAAAAAATTCGAACGCCTCAGCCAAGGCCACACAGCTGCCTGTAATCGCCGCTGTACGGGTTCCACCATCTGCCTGGAGCACATCGCAATCTACATTGAGGGTATATTCCGGCAAAAATCTTAAATCGACAGCGGCTCTTAACGCCCGGCCAATCAAACGTTGGATCTCCATCGTCCGTCCACCTTGTTTGCCTTGAGTGGCTTCTCGCTGGGTTCTTTCATGGGTCGCACGAGGGAGCATGCCATATTCACAAGTAAGCCAAGCCTGACCTTTGCCTTTTAAAAATCGGGGAACCCCTTGGGTCACAGACACATTGCATAACACCCGAGTGTCACCATAAGACACTAAAACAGAGCCTTCCGCATGCTTAGTATATTGTCGTTCAAATTGAATGGGGCGCAGCTGATTGGGCTCGCGATGGCTGGGGCGCATGGCGTTGTCCTTGGGGTTTCAGTAAGATAGGGCGCGAAAGTATAAAGGGGCCCACCGGTGATCTCAATTAAAACTTGGCAAAAACGCCCTGATTTCCTTCGTTCGTCCAATCAACCTGATCAATCCAATCAATCTAATCAATTAGCCTGGCTCACCCAGCCTTACAATCTTTCTAAGCATTTCAAAATAACGGTCAAAAATTATTGTTTTATTCTGGAACAAGAAAATTTTAAAAATTTATCTCCAGAAGAAATAACCCTATTTAAAAATTCAGATTCAAACTCAAATTTAAATCAGTTAAATCAGTTAAATCAGGCCTTCGAACGCCAAATTACCCACCGTGATGGCAATAAAATTCTCGCCTGGGGTCGCGTGGTGATTCCCATGGAAACTTATCAGGCCTATGAAAAATCTTTTGGAAGTCTCCAAGATAAACCTATCGGTGAAACACTTTTATTTAATAACCCTGAAGTCCGTCGAGGGCCGTTTGAATATGCCAAACTCACACCCCCCCTCTCTGTCCTGACAGGCTGCGCCTCTCAGGCCTGTCTCTCCCGCGAGGGGAGAGACGAAAACACCCTTAATGACAAACAATCGCAATCGCCCTGTTATGCCCGCCGCTCTATTTTTTATTGGCGCGGTTTACCTCTTTTAGTCGAAGAAATTTTTGCGCCTGACTTGCCTATTTTTTTACCTATCAAAAACCAATCTAATTTCTCTATTAGATCTCGAGAAAAACTCAAAGACTATGCAACTCTCATACGCCTCCACCGTCCTATTCCTATTTTACTGATGCTCTGGCCAACGCTTTGGGCCTTATGGCTTGCTTCACACGGCCTGCCGTCATTTAAATTAATTATTATTTTTGCCTTGGGTGTTTTTCTCATGCGCTCTTGCGGCGATGTTCTGAATGACCTGACAGACAGAAAATTCGATGGCCAAGTCGAACGAACCAAACTCAGGCCTTTAGTTACTCAAAGAATCAGTGTCAAAGAAGCCTGCTTTTTAGCTTTTTTACTGGCTCTCTTATCTTTTGGGCTGGTCTTATTTTTAAATCCTTTATCTATTTTGATGGCCTGTATAGGTGCGGGCCTCGCTTTAATTTATCCCTGGATGAAGCGATTGACTTATTTTCCTCAAGTCTTTTTAGGCTTTGCTTATAACTTTGGAATTTTAATGGCGTTTACTGCCGTCCAAAATAAAATTCCAGCACTCGCCTGGTATTGGTGGATTCTCGCGGCTATTTGGACCGTCGCTTATGACACTTTTTATGCTTTAGCGGATATTCATGATGATAAGCAAACAGGCATTAAATCAACGGCTGTTTTATGGGGACACCTAAGTTTAAATATGATTTCAGGCTTACAGCTCTTTTGTCTTGTGGGCGCTGGGTATTTGGGCTATCTCAGCCATTTTAATCAAATTTATTATTTAGCTTTATTACTCACTATTCCTTTTGGAATTTACCAAAGACGCTTAGTTAAAAAATCATTTGATAAATCATTTAAAAAATCTCAAATAAATTCACAAAAAAATACTCATGAAAAAATGCCGATCCTGCTTTGTATTCGCGCGTTTAATAATAATCATTGGATCGGCTTATTAATATTCCTTGGCATCAGCGCTCAGTTTTTATAGCATCACGTTTTTTTATATTCTGTAAAAATCGAGGAGTGTGAATATGTCGGGTAAAGCAACTGCGTTTGGTGAAGATTACTCTGGTACTGATGCTACTACCGGAAGCGCAAAACCCAAAAGAAACAATGCTGCTTATGTAATCAAAAGCACCCCAGCTCCCATCACTAGAACTCCTCCAATTACCAAGCCTATAGGCGCCGATCTTCTGACGAGTGTCCCTTGCTACAGCCGACTGGCTATCGTGGATTGGGTTTCGAAGGGCTTAATGACCTCCGGTCCTGCTGCCGGTGCCGGAGCAGCGCCCACTCAGTCGGCATTACAAACCGCAGAATTGACTCGCCAAAAACTCTATCAAAACACGCTAAAAACCATGGCGTTTTTAATCACAACGGCTACTAAAGGCCAGTCCATAAACATCGATGCTACGACAGATCTTAATCAAGATTTTTCTTGGCTCATCCATCTTTACCGTACGCATTACATAGCCATCGAAAGCTCGCTTGCTGAAGAAAAAAATCATTTAGTTCTTTCTTTGCCAGAGCTTGAAAAAAACTATTTCAGACTTCGCCGTCCCTTTACACCTGAAGAAATTGAAACCTTAACCAACCTCTTAAATCCAGCAACGGTGACTGCTGCTCCTGCTCTTGCAAACCCTGCTCTTGCAAACCCTGCTGTTGTCGCCCTCTTACAAGAAGTCCATAATTTTATTATTGAATACAACTCTCGGCCAAGACTGTTTGAAAGCAAAACGTTAAAAGACGCGCGGTCTTTACGCGAACAAGTCATGGAAAAAATCGCAAGTATGCTTTTATCTCTAGAAGCCTTGCCAAATAAAGACGCACTTCAACCGCTCTCGCTCATTCTGGAATATTTACAAAGCGAATATGACCAAATTGATCAGCAATATCCCGCCGCAGGTAAGAGCTCCACAGTCTCCGAATTTGTTCAACAGCAGCTATTAAAAGTCGGTGAGCTCCAATACAAGCTCTGTGAGTATACCCAATTCACTGCTCCTCCATTGAGTTTTGACTTCACATTGGTTCAAGAACCGAAGCCTTGTTTTCAACTCTACAATCGAGAATGGTTACTTCAAAACGCCATGAAATTACTTTCTTTAGGGCGAGCGCGCAGAGAAAATCTTTTATTTTGGGTTAACGCCTTACGGACTCATGCTCGCTATCAAGTATTAATAGATATGGCGATTGTTACACCAGGAGGCTTGGAGATGATTGAAACCATCTCCGCTCACCATCGTGAGGCCATGGCTAAAATCTTGGAGGGTAACACTGAGCCTGTATCGTCACTCAATATCTCTGTTCCCGCTTTACTCAGCGCTTACTTTAAAAATCTTAAAGAAATCAGCGCAACCCATTCCAGTGATTATGTAGCCAACGTTTATGTCATTGGTCAAAATTTTTACACCCTATTACGACCCTTCGATAGCGCTGAAGCTTCGCAATGGGGCGCAATACAAGAAAAAATGCGGGGTCTATTGCAATCTGGTGAACCTGTTTCTTTTGACGGCCTAGCATGTGTTTTTGAACCAGAACCAACAGGGCCTTCTATAGATGTAGAAGATCGAAATTTCTATCAAAAATGGACCGAAGAAACCTCCAAGGTTTTTGCAGCATGGAGTTTATTTTTAAGAAATTTTCAAACAATGGTTTCCTCTCCGCCAAAAACGACCTCTATCAGCGCTTGGAACTCACTCTGCCACCTCGCTTTTAATTTAGAAAAAATGACCGTCGCCATAGCTCAAGAAAAAACAGATGAATCAGATGTCCGTATCATTTATCGAGAAAATCTCTGTCAATTATTTGATTTTTGCTTAGCCCGATTAATCGAAATTCAACGGGTTTATCCTCAAGAAACTCTTATCGAAAAAATCTTGGCTTTATCCAAAGAACATGGCAGAACCGAATTTTTAACGCCTATTACTTTTTTGCACATTTGCTGGGTTCGTTTGAAATCAATGGACCTATCTCCACCCAGAGATGCGCAAGCCAAATCGAAAATCAATCACAATAAGGCAATCAGACAAGCGATCGAAGCGTTAGAAACATTGCGTCAAAGCTGGATTAATCACACAGAGCACGGCTCATTATTCGATAAGATTATTTTGATACTCCAAGAACTAGAAATTGCTCATTCCATGTCAGTCGGACCAAACGCTCAAATTTACGATGAAGATTTGAAAAAAATCATACGGGATCTTTTTCATGAAACGCGCGGAGTCACCGCTTATTTACCTGACTGTTTTAGAGAGCAAGTTCGAGGACAACTGTTGCGATGCCTGGAAGAAACAACACAGCCTTCCACCTCTACAGCCCCGACCCCTGCTCCAGTTTCAACAAGCTCTCTTCCAATTTATGCCGCCGCAGCAGCAGCAGCTTCTAAGACTCCCACAAGAACGAGTCCTAGTCCTGGCGACGCCTCTGATTAAAAATTGGGAGTTATATTTTAAAAAAAACAATGTTTTTTCATGGCGTTTATTTAGCTCAAAAACCAGCAAGTATTCAGACATAAAGTCCATATCAATAGCGATATATTAAATCACTATTGATTTTGGAATTTGAGACGCGTAAATTCGCACACCCCAAGGCGAGAGAGGGCAAAAAAATGTCGGGTTCAGTAATAACAAGTTTCAATCCTAGTCAACCAAAAGAGGAAGACTCAACAGTCGCGCTGGGTATTCCCCTCCTTTCAGCCATGCGACAACGGCCGATTCCAACCATGGTCTCTGCCATTCTGAAAGACGGTATTATTTATAAAAAACCGAGCAGCGCATGTGCTCAATTTACGGCTCTCTGTTGTGGAAAGCCTGTTTTGTATGACATGGCAGAAGACGTTGGACCGAAACTCCCTAGAAGAATCTATATCGCCCTAGATGGCTCCACGGGACTACGCTGGGTTCTTAAAGAAATGGTCTCGTCCAGTTCCGAATTATTTCTGTTACAGAAGCTTCATCGATTAGAAGAAAAAATGCTATTCATTGAACAAGTCCTACCTGTCATTGAAAACGTGCGGCCCTTTCCAATTTTCCATCATAAGTCTTATGCCGTGATGCCCTATATAGGCAAAGACCTATTCATGCACTTGCACAAAGATAACATCCAAAGTTTCTTCAAACGTTTTTTATTAAATAAAACAGGCAACACCTACAACAGCCGACCACCCAAGCCCATCAACGAATCTAATTTACCACTCATAGGAACACGCGCAGCCCTTGAAATTGCTGAGGCTATGATTCGACTGTTCGGTGAGTGCAATAGGGCTATTATCGGGACCTACGGCACCAGCACAAAGCCTTCTTCTTACTCTGAAGGCCCTATCAAGACTCATCGAGACCCCAAACCTGAGAACGTCTGTTTTTCCAATGAAGAAAATACCTATCCGAAAGCTACTTGGGTAGATTTGCAAAATATCTTGGAGGACCCCACTGGAAAGGTTTTCGGAACTTTTGGATATCTAGCCCCTGAATTAATACCCTTTAGATTCCGTGAGAAGAAAAAGGATGCCTTAGAATTTCTGCCCGATCATGAAGACAAAACAATTTCGGATTATGCCCCTCCCTCTGTTGCAACAGATATCTATGCCTATGGGGCGACGCTTTATTATTTATTGCGGCATTTAATTAACTTGCAATACATTGGGAAACTCAACCCCCAAGAAATTCCCAAGAACTATCACTCTATAGAAACAATCGGCGATAACCTGACAGTTCAAGGATGGGACCCTATGTTGTCTCGCCGTTTTGCAATTTTATTGGAACAGGTTGGATTTCCTAGGGAAATGGGCCTGCTTATCTATCGCTGTCTTGCCATCAATCCAGAAGAACGGCCCAACAGTTGGGAGCAGATAGTCGCCATGCTGAAAGAAATCGAAATTCAAATTGAAGCACTCTCATCAACCAGGGCTATACCCATTTTGCGGCCTTCAGCAGCAGCAGCAATGCCCCCTTCATTTGTTTCAGATCCCTCCAGTGATTCGTCGTCTTCTGTCGAGATACAAACAAGTCCACCCAGACAGCCTTTGGACCACAGCGCATTTTCGCTTGTCATTTCCCCCTCCTCAGCTAGAAGAGCCAGCAGCGGCCTCATGCCCTCATGCCAGCCCTTGGGAACAACAGTGTGTGAACCCGCTCTAAATTAACTTTCTAATCAACGCATACTGACGATCGAGAGCCCCTCGATTGGCCGCGACTACTTGAAACCCAGCCTCACCCATCTTTTGGCGTTTGGCTGGGTTTTTAAATAAGTCTTTTAACACTTGTGTCAAATTGGCTGAATTCGGTGTCATGATCGACGCTCTAGCTTGAACTAAAGTTTCCGTGATCTTTTGGAAGTTAAACACATGTGGCCCCGTCAACGTCGCTTTTTTCAACGCTGCTGGCTCTAATAAATTATGCCCCCCTCGTGGGACTAAACTACCCCCCACAAAAGCCACATCAGATAACGCATAAAACAATAAAAGTTCACCCATCGTATTCACGATAAAAATTTGCGTACTAGGCGCAATAGCTTCTGATTCACTGCGAACCTGAAAAGAAAAGCCCGCTGATTTACAAAGCTCTTGAAGCATTGGAAGTCGCTCGGGATGCCGTGGCGCCAAAATTAATAACCCCGCCGGAAAATCTCTCAAAAAATGCCGATGGACATCCAGCAAATAACTTTCTTCACCTTCATGCGTACTGGCTGCAATCCAGACCGGCCGATCTTTTAATTGCAAACGCCAAGGGCTCGCTTTTTCTTCAATATTGTCAGGAATACTTAAATCAAACTTTAAACTACCCGTCACCTGAATTTTTTCTGGATCCTGTCCCAACTGAATAAATCTTTCAGCTTCATCTTGAGTTTGGGCCAATGTGAGACTCAGACAAGACAGCATGTTCTGACTCATATTTTTGAATTTCGCATATTTCTCATAAGAGCGCTCAGACAATCTGGCATTGACTAAGACAACAGGAATATTTCTAGCTTTTAATTCTTTTAGTAAATTCGGCCAAAGCTCTGTTTCAATTAATAATAAAATTTTTGGCTTAATTTCTTTTAGAAATTTTTTAATAAAAACTGGGACATCATAAGGCAAATAACAAGTTCTAATCCTCTTTCCGAATCCCCCCAACTCTCCTAAGTTCTTAATTTGAGTTTTTATATAGTCACTGCCTGTTGGAGTCATATTAGTGATTAATATCCCTTGATCGGGATAATCTTTTAATAATCTTCGAATCAATGGCATCGCCGCAATCGACTCACCCAAAGAAACCGCATGAACCCAGATCACTTCTTTATTATTTAATTTAAACCCTGGATAACCACATCGTTCAGACCAGCGTTTTCTATAACCTGGCGTCAAACGACCTTTTCGATAGAGCCTTAGAAAAGCAAAGGGCAATAATAAATAACTTAAAAAACTATAAATTCGATAACCCATTTCAGTCTCTTTAATAAAATTTATAAAAATTTTAATTTTTAATTTTTAATTTTTAATTTTTTCAATAATCTTTGTCGTTGAAACCCCGGGAACCAAAGACACAATTAATATTTTTCCGCCATACGAACTCACAAATTCATAGCCTGGTATCATCTCTCGAACATAGTCCCCACCTTTGACTAGCACATCGGGGCAGATCAATCGCAAAATTCTTTCAGGCGTGTCATCAGGAAAAGACACCACCCAATCAACACATTTTAAAGCCGCTAGCATTTCCATGCGCTCTTTCACCGAACGAATAGGTCGGGTCGGGCCTTTTAATTTTTGAACAGACTCGTCTGTATTAACCGCGACAATTAAATAATCCCCCAAAGCTTTAGCTTCTTCTAAATAAGTCAGATGCCCTGTGTGCAATAAATCAAAACAGCCATTCGTAAAAACAACTATCGCACCTTGTTTTTTGGCTTTAAAAACTTCTTGACTGGCTTCTTGCTCTGTCAAAACACCCATTTTTAAAACCATGGCCGAATGAAATTCTTTTTGAACTAATTCTTTTTGAACTAATTCTTCTCGCGTGACCGTCGCTGCACCGAGTTTCCCCACCACTATTCCAGCCGCTCGATTCGCTATTTTCATGGCAGAAACAAAATCATGGCCTTCCCCAACCGCCAGCGCAAAATGTGCAATGACCGTATCTCCCGCCCCAGTCACATCAAAAACTTCATGGGCTTCTGTCGGAATAGAAACAAAAGAATCTTTCGATCCCTCAGGAAAAACCAACGTCATACCATCAGCACTACGCGTAATTAACAAAGCTTTTAAGTCTAATTTTTTAATTAAATTTTGGGCTTTTAAAATAATTTCTTCTTCTGTCTGACAAGCCCCAACGACGGCCGTAAATTCAGAAAAATTCGGCGTAATCACAGTCGCATGCTGATATTTTGAAAAATCACTGCCCTTAGGATCAACCAACACAGGAATATTTTTAGCCCGTGCTTTTTTTATAAATTCTTGGGGATCAGACAAAGTCCCTTTGCCATAATCCGACAAGATAACCACAGAATAATTTAATAACTTTTTTTCAAAATCCTGAATCAAACTTTCTTTATTCACAGAATTAAAACTTTCTTCATGATCCAGTCTTAACATCTGCTGATGATGACTAATCACGCGAGATTTTGTGATCGTCGGAAAATCTGTCTTTTCAAAACAAACATCCACTTGGCAACCCGCTAATAATTTTTCAATTTTTATCCCGGCGTCATCTTTTCCAATTAAGCCCATCAACATCACTTTGGATTTCATGGCTGCAATATTCAAAGCGACATTGCCAGCACCCCCAGGGACTGAATGCTCTTTTTGAACTTTGACAATAGGAACGGGCGCTTCAGGAGAAATCCGTGAAGTTGTACCCATAATGTAATGGTCCAGCATGACATCGCCCACGACTAAAACAGAAGCCGTCTTCGCATTATTTAATTTCTCTAAGCCAGGCATGAAATAACCCCAATCAAAAAACAACGGCGCATTTTACCTGGGAGCCCTCTCAGGGCAAGGGAAAATCAAGATTATTAATTTCTAATCCAATCTCCGATCCATCCGAAATTTCACCTGCCGCCTGACGCAGCAATAACAAAATCAAAAAAGCCTGTGAATGTTTCGGGGTCTGAATGACATGGTATTTAATTAAAGCCTCAGCAAATTTTTGCTCGTCAATCACTCTCACTTGCCCTGACAAATTTTTAAAACTTTTTAAATTATTTAAATCTTCTTGCGCTTGTGAATTCAATCGATCCCAGATCATTTGGCGTTCTAATAAACCCAGACCATTCCAATCAATCACTTCTTGAAAAGTACGCTGGCACCCCCGACAGATATCATCGCCATACACAGTCGAACAAAGTCCAATACAAGGGGTGTCAATCGTCATTTTTTAAAATCTTAAATCAAAAACCAAGGCCCATTTCAGACGCTTGCGCCTCTTTGATGGCTTGGATTTTTTGACGATAGCCGTCTAGTAATTCTTGATCATAGGCTTGTGTAATCTCAGGTTTGCGCGCATTCGCCATCGCAGGACTCGATGCACAGTCATTGACGCGCTGACGTAACTCTTTTTGGTATTCAGCTGTTTTCTTTTGCTCCATCAGCCAAGACTTAGGCATTAGAACAACTTGCACTTTGGGTTCCGGTGTTATGACAAGTTGAGAAAAAGCCACCGCTTCTCGAGCCAAGGCTGCAACAGGCGGTGAATCCATCAGAGCCAAGGGCCGAGGCAAAACTGAGAAAAAACAGGGGACGGGCATGATAAATTTTGGCAATGAAACGGGAAGGCACTGTGGGAAAAGAAACCGCTTAGGCAATAAGGCTTTTGACATAGTTAATTTTACAGCCTCTTGCCTATCTAACTGCTCTGAAGGTGGTAAAAATCGCGGTGCTAGAACCATGTCTGCATCGTCTACTTCTAGCATTTCTTCTATTTTTATTTTTCTTACGGGTCCGCTATGCCGATCGCTCACTGCATCGACAAAACCCTCTTTCTCTTTAGCCACTTTTGACTCTAAAAAAGGAAGCAATTTAGCGCTATAAACCGCATAGCAAGCATCAAACGTCGCGCCCTTGCCTCCTGTAACAGAAACATGAATCTCTTCGACCCGCTTAAAAGCCTCTAAATAACCTGCGATGTTTTGTTTAAGCCAAAGTGTTCTTTTTAACTCAGCGAAAGCTTTGACTTGTTCGGCATGAAAACCCTCTATATCTATCCAAGAAGCCCACGCAGCCGGACTAAAATAACTTCCCTCTGCTGGGGTTTTCTCATAATCCATCACAAAATCTTCGAAAGCTTTTTTTAAAAACTCCAATTCAACATTCAATACTTCTTGCTGCGTTGATACTCCAGACATAGACCACTCCTCAGTTATGTTTTATGTTTGATTATTAAGCTTGTTAGCTAATGAAAAAAGCGGGGTATAAAAACATAATTTAAAACCGAAGCGCAAGAGTGTTTTAGAAAATTAAATAACTCAGTGAAGGCTGGTAACCCTAGAGGAAGAAGCCTTCTTCCTTCTCAGTCTCTGACTCATGCGCCCCAGAAGCTATGGCCACATCAGAAAATAAAGCAGGGCAAACTGGATACTTTTTATTCGCTTCCACCGCCATGGGAACCCAACGGCCTAATAAAGCTTGATAAGAAAATTTATTTTCTAAAATGCCCATCAGTCGCTCACAAGAACTTTCAATCGTACTGGGAAGACTGCTGGTACTTGTAGGCACAAGCCATTCAAACCAATCCTCAATCCACTCAAGAATGGCTGGCACACCCAGCAACATATCGCTTGAATTCGGAATAGGCGCAGCAACCTCTTTTTCTCTTTTCAATAACTTTTTCGGAACAGCCGTCTGAATACAACCTTTAAGAATACGCTGGAACGCCTTGGCCTCTTCTTCCAGGCTCAGTCTTTTCAAGGTTTTTTTGACCTCACTTTTATACTGATCAAAAAAAGTATTAAAAGTATTCCCCACGCCATTCGCGATGATTTTATGCATCCTGGAAACAAGCTCAAAAGCCACTAAGTAATAAAGAAACTCATAGCTTTCTGATTCTGCACTCAACCGCCTTGCTAAGACCATTTGTAATATGTCCAGCGCCTTGGTTTGCCGTGCACGATACCCATGCAAATCGACGGTAGAAACCCAAGCCGAAAGGCTGAGTCGACTGCCTTCTTTAGGAATTTCTTTATAGTTAGTAATAAATAAATCAAACGCTTGTCTTAATTCTCGACCGGCTCGATCCAACTGCCAGGCTAGATAACCATGCTCTCTGGTAAGGCTCCCTGATTTAACAAGAAGCTCGGTAGAGACAGAGACAGCTACAGGCACAGATACAAACTCAAAATCACTTCCTGACATAAAACACTCCTGTTTTTACTGTCCAATACCTAATGCTCATGCCCACAAGAATCACCACACCCCTGATGGACTTCACCACTATAAAACCATTGTCCCTCTTGTTTTAAAAACTCACTGGTCTCACGGATTTCATAGCGCTTTCCCGCTGATTTATAAATCGCTGAAAAATTCACATAGGCTTTATTAGAGTTCTCTGGGTTTTCTAGATTCTCTGGATTTTTTGAATCTGGAAAAGCTTTTAAGATATTTAATTCTTGCCATTTAATACTTTCAATAAATTTTCGAGTTTCTTCTGGATCAAAATTTTCTAATGGCTCACCTGTCATGGTTTTCTGGATATAAGCAATATCACCACGGACATAAGCTGAATATCTTGATCTCATGAGTTTTTCTGGCGTACTGGGGATTTTTTCTCCAGCAATAAAAACCCCACAGCATTCTCGATAGAGTTTTTTAGCCGAGCTATTAGAACAGCAAGGGCAAAAATTATTTTTTATCATTTTTTAAAATGCCTTTTCTAACAAAACCTCTAATGCCCGAATATCCCGACAAAATAATCTAATGCCCTCAGCCAATTTTTCCGTCGCCATCGGACTTTCATTCAAGGCCAATCTAAAACCAGATTCACTAAAACTTATTTTTTCTTGGGGAGTTTCTTTGGATTTTCTAATAGATAATTGCTGAACTAATTCATCAGAATTATTTTCAAGCTCGGCTAATAAATTGGGACTAATGGTCAAAAAATCACAGCCTGCCAAGCCTTCTATCTGGCCCTTGTTTCTAAAACTCGCGCCCATCACCACTGTTTGGATATCAAAATGCCTAAAATATTCATAGATTTTTTTGACGGATAAAACTCCTGGGTCGTCTATTTGGGTAAAATCTCTTTTTTCATGATTTTTATACCAGTCATAAATCCGACCGACAAAAGGCGAAATTAAAGTCGCTTTGGCCTCTGCACAAGCAACCGCCTGACAAAAATCAAACATGAGGGTCATATTGCAATGAATCCCTTCACGTTCAAGAATTTCGCAGGCTTTGATTCCTTCCCAGGTGCTGGCAATTTTAATCAAGACCCTATTTTTATTAATCCCGGCTAGCTCATAAAGCTTGATTAATCTTCTGGCAACTTCAACAGATCCTTGGGTATCAAAAGACAATCTGGCATCCACTTCTGTCGACACACGACCGGGGATAATTTTTAAAATTTCAACGCCAATGCTGACAGAAAGTTTTTCTAAAGCATGCGTGAGCGGATTAGATTTAAAAGATTTGCCGTAATTGACCGCTTCTTTAAAATTTTCTTGATAGTGAGGAAGACTGGCGGCTTTCAATAAAAGACTGGGATTTGTCGTCGCATCCTGCGGTTGATATTTAACAATGGCCTCGATCTCACCCGTATCTGCCACAACGGTTGTCATCTTTTTTAATTGCGCCAGTTGACTTGATAATTGACCCAATGAACTCATCTTTAAAATCTCCCAAATTTACCCATCAAAAATAAGCGCGCGATGCTAGCACAGGTCAGCGCCAATTTAGGAATTTAAGAGAGTTGAATCTGGCAAATACATTCTGTACCGTTTGGCCGCTTTAAAACTGAGCTATCTAGCTACTTTCAAGGAGATCCATTCGTGCCAGTATCCAACACAACAAAATCTGAACCAGATTCAAATCCAGAAGCAGGCTTGCGAGAACCCTTCATTCAACAGGGTATTTCTGTCTATGGCACAGGTCCTGAGATCCAACTAGCACAACCCCATCCGTCTTTTTCCAACTCACTCAAGAGCATTAAATTACGCGCGCTGATTCCAGTCACCGTTTGTGTTTTAGCCTATGTCTGTATGAACCGCGAAGGCTCAAAAGAAATTAATTCTAACGCTGTACGCTGGCTGACGGCTGCTGATAGCGGATCCATTAACGGCGGTCTTTATTATTTAGTCTTCGGCGAACTGAGAAACACGCCTAAGAAATTTCAAACATTCTTAAAGCGCTATACAGGCATCACCAGCCCAGTAGCTGCTCTCATGATCGCGACAACCTTAGCGCCTGTTTTTATTCTCGCAGCGATCCCTATGCTGGAAACCACCGTTGCAGGCGCGGATCTTTTAGGTTTCCCCGACCGGCTAGGAACCTCTCTCGGCTGGGCAATGACCCTTGCTCGAGCCATCGCGGTCTTTCAGGGTTTTATTGAACTTCCCGATACCTGGGATTACATCAAAAATAAATATGACCAAGCAGAAGGCCGTTCAAAAACAGCCATTGGCTTCTTAGGCGCAGCGTCTTTAATAGGTTCTGTTGTTTATGTTTTAACCATGCGCAGTAGTGTTTTGACGGGCTTAGGCAACGTAGATGCCATTAATAAAAATTTTGCTTGTTGGTTTCAAAAAACCCATACAGCCGCACATTTAACGGCTCAATGGGCTGCGACCCTGGTGAATTACCCTTTTTATGCGCTTTGGATTACCCGAGGCATGATCCGAACGTTTGAGCCCTTTTGGGATAAAAAACAACGTAACCAGATACCTTTGCGAATATTAGCCATGGTGATGGCTGTATTCTCTTTAGCGCCCTCGGCAGCCCCTCTATTTTCTGGCCTGGCTTCTACTAAGGTCGCGCCTGTTATTGAAGATGGCTGTCAATTAACAGGCTCATGGATTGCACCGCTGACACAATTTGCCTTTGAGCGAACCAAGGCTTACCAGTATCCCATTTCAGCACCCATCATGGGGCTCGCTTTCTTTATGAATGTCAGCTCACTGTTAAAAAACTTTGGTGTCTATCGAGATAAACAAGACATGGCTCGAGTCATAGGAGATCCCCTTGTTCCTGCGGACCATCAACCACAGACATCAGGGCTTTCTGATAGCGGGCAAAGCATGGGCGCAGTAACAACCTTCTTGCAATCTTCTGCTCAAGTACCGAGCTACCCAGGGCGCCAATCCCCTTCAGCTCCTCCGCTAGAAGAAAATCTATAAAAACTAATGAACAATCCGAGTGTCTTGGGGCTTAGGAAACTGCATATCTAAATAATTCTGCGCGGCTTGTTCGATATAAGCCGAAGAGCCCCAGGTGCCTTGTTCAATCAGTAACTGTGACCATTGGTTATTCAAATTATCTTGCTGGGAAACTAACTGGTAATACTGGATATTCAGCGCTCTTGCATGGCATTTTTGACTCACAGCCCATAGAGATTCCAGAAATAAAATTAAGCTAAAAATAATAATAATTAAAATCGGCGGTCTCAAAAAAGTATTCATTAAAACTAAGCGCACGGCTTGGGATTCAGGGGTTTTAAAAAAATTAAAAATATTAAAAAAATCTCGAATCATGTTTTATTAATTTATATAAAAATAAAGGCCGCAAAGAATATATTAAATAAAACAGACGTCATACCATTGCCTTTATAGATTTCAGTTTAAATTCCATAAGGATTATTAAAACCATCATGTCTTCTTTATCTAAAAATTCTTCCAATTCTTCTCTTGAATCTTTATTAAATAATGGCTTGGAAACCCTTCAGCTGTCTTTAAATCCTCAGCAAATTTCTCAGTTATTAAACTACGTCGCTCTCTTAGAAAAATGGAATAAGACTTATAACCTCACGGCCATTCGTAATCCGCAAGACATGCTGACAGAACATGTTTTAGATGGTCTTTCCATTGTTAATTATTTAGATCGAAAAAAAATTATCGATGTCGGTACTGGCGCTGGTATTCCAGGATTGATTTGTGCGATTGCCTGTCCTGACAAATTGTTTACTTTGTTAGACAGCAATGGCAAAAAAACTAGGTTTTTAACGCAAGTTGGATTCGAACTGGGTTTAAAAAATATTAAAATATTAAATCAGCGCGTGGAAGACTGTCAGGAAAAATTTGAGATTATTACTTCAAGAGCGTTTACGTCTTTGACGCAAATGGTGGTCTCTTGTCAGCATTTATTAGATCAAGATCACCACGGTTATTTTTTAGCTATGAAAGGGCCATCGGTTGATCAAGAAATAGAAGCATTAAAAAAATTTCAACGGACCGAACAAAGTTTTTCTATTCAGTCCATTGAAAAAATTATTACCCTACTAAGTATTATTGAGCAGGCTGGGGAAACAGATCCAAAGACGCGTCACTGCCTACTGAAGGTCTGCTGCTAGATATATGTGAACCTGCGGATGATACAGAACCATGTTCCTCGTCAAACGACGATGATGCCGGCGCTACTCTTGTTGCAGCCACTGCATGTTGGCTAGCAAATGGACTAGCAGCAGCCAGTTGTGCAAATCGAGCCTTAGGGGCGGATACAGGTACCTTACTAGATACACGCTGATTTGTTGTGGCCTGAAGGGCTGGATTGCTTATAACTACCGCACTTGGAGGAGCGCTTGGAGCTTGATAATCAACTACTGGGGCAAGTCTTGTTGCAGGCACTCCAGGCTCTACGCCAGAATATCCCGAGCCTCCTGATGGCATGCGCTCTTCGCTTCCAGCAACCACACTGTTATCAACCTCATCAGCCTTCGCATATTTTCTGCAAGAACTAGCGCCCGCAGAACAATGCTCAAACAATTTTTTCAGTGCGATGCCTGCCGCAAAACCAGAACCAATGGCTGCAGCCAAATAAGTGGGTGGTTTATCAAAACAGAAAAATGCCACACCTAAAGCTAAGACCGCTGAAAAAGCGAAGAATTCAAACGTAAATGCGGGGTTTTGGGTTAGGCCCTTAATAAAACCGTCTGCAGCTATCTGTTGTCTCATTTTATTCGCGGCTAATGACCAGTTACCTGCTTGCGAACTAAAGAACAAGCCATTCACCAAGGGAAAACTTAGTTTTTTATCCATATTGGAAGCAACTACTGTTCCCACAATCACTGCGGTTGCAAAGGCTTGGCTAATTAATTTTGGACGTGCTAATTCAAGCTTGGGAGCGATGCTAAGATGGCCCGCTTTTGCATACTGAACAGAAGAAATTATCAAGTCTAAAACAACATTGACTCCGATGGATTTAAATAACAAAGGCAAGGTTGCTGGACCAAATTCCCATGCAAATAATGAAGCTACCATTTTTTTGTAACTGTCATGATCTTTTTTATCTTCATGAGCGGCTAAATAAAAAACAGTCGCCATCGTCGCAATGACTGAAAGTTCGAGCATTTTACGAACAGCCAAAGCTGCATAATTTAGGCGGTTTGGATTGAGGGCTCGTGGTGCCTGGATGGATTGACCCCACTCTTGGACGGCTGCACCATAATTGGGTTGTACTGCTGTTGACAAAAAAGGTTGTGCTGATCGATTAGCTGATTTATTAAAAGATGACATTTTTCACTCCTTAATATTGATATAAATATCTCTTGCAAAAGTCGGCGGGAGGTTACTCTTCGGAGTAGGTGTGTCAACCTTTTTTCAGCAAAAAAAAAGTAAAAAAAGCCCGCCAAAAGGGCGGGCAGTTAGGAGGAACTCTGTGAGATTTTTGCGTCTGTTCTTAGGTTTTTTTATTTTTATTCTTTTTTATTAATTCTTTAGGCTTTTTTAGTTTCTTGGAAATCTTGGGCGCCACTATATCTGCCCCCCAATTTCGTACTTGTTCGATTAATAACTCTAAAGACTCTCCCTTCTCTGTCAGCGTGTATTCCACTTTAGGGGGAACGACCGGATAAACCTTACGTTCGACCATTTGATCTTTTTCTAATTCTCGAAGTCGCATGGCCAGCATCTTTTGGGTAATCCCTGGCAACAGCTTTTGCAATTCCCCAAAACGTTTCGTGCCACTGAATAAATGATGCACGATCAACACTTTCCATTTCGCCCCAATGAGCTCTAACGCTGCCGTGACCGGACAGGCCACTGAGCCGTTTTTGCTCGGGTCCTCGCTCGAGTCAGTGAGATCATCCGCAGACACTTGAAGCTCCAAATTATTTAACTGGCGGTAATTTAGCTTATTTATTCTGTATGGCAAGTTTTTATACTAAATATTTTTAATATATTTAATTTATTAAAAATAATAGGTATCTAATTGATATGTTAAATAATAAATAGATAGTTAGTTTAAAAAATATATTTAAAATTAAAAAAAACCTAAAAAATAGGCAAAAAAAAGCCCGGATTTCCGGGCTTTTAATTTAATGTTGTAAAGGCGACCCCCTCTCTGTCCCTCAGGCAGAGCCTTCGGTCCTGTCTCTCCCGCAAGGGGAGAGACGATTCCAGCAGTAGGCGGGGCCACATTTCAAGACAGTTGTTACGAGATCATTGCCAAAGGCAAAATAGATTTTTACCGATCAGAATTATTATCTTCTGCAGCCATCTGACCGCCTTCTTCTTCGCCGCCTTCCATCAACGCTTTCATACTTAAACGAATGCGTCCTTGGCGATCGATCTCAAGAACTTTGACATCAACTTCTTGACCAACGGCTAAGTAATCTTCCACACGGTCGACTTTCTCATGAACGATTTGTGATACATGAACCAGGCCATCTTTGCCCGGTAAAATATTCACAAACGCACCGAAATCAGCTAACCGCACGACTTTACCGCGATAGACTTTATTCACTTCTGCTTCTGCTGTGACCGCTTGAATACGAGCAATCGCTTTCTCAGCGGATTCTTTGTCTGTTGCGAAAATCTTGATGGTTCCATCATCTTCGATATCAATCATGACGCCGGCTTCTTCCGTAATAGAACGGATCATTGCACCGCCTTTACCAATCACTTCACGAACTTTGTCTGGATGGACTTTGATCGTATGAATACGAGGCGCATAAGGAGACAAAGCTTCTGGGGCAGATAAACACTCATTCATGAGGCCCAAGATATGCATCCGGCCTTCTTTCGCCTGAACAAGCGCCGCTTCCATAATTTCTTTGGTAATTCCAGTGATCTTGATGTCCATTTGAAGCGCTGTCACACCATGGGCGGTTCCAGCCACTTTGAAATCCATATCACCCAAGTGATCTTCATCGCCCAAAATATCAGTCAGAACTGCAAATTTATTGCCTTCTTTGATTAAGCCCATCGCAATCCCTGCAACTGGCGCTTTAATCGGAACACCTGCGTCCATCAATGCCAAGCTTGCGCCACAGACAGTCGCCATCGAACTGGATCCATTAGATTCCGTAATATCTGACACAACGCGCAAGACATAAGGAAAATCAGCATCTGCAGGCAAGACAGGCGAAATCGCACGACGTGCCAGGTTTCCATGGCCAATCTCACGACGTTTTGGCGAGCCCATTTGACCCGTTTCGCCCACGCAGTAAGGCGGGAAGTTGTAGTTCAACATGAAACGGTCTTCATGTTTTTCTTCCATCGCGTCAATTAATTGCGCATCCCGATCATTACCTAAAGTCGCCGTGACAATCGCTTGTGTCTCACCGCGTGTAAATAAAGCCGAGCCGTGAACACGAGGGAGTAAATGTTTTTTGATATAAATCGGACGAACTGTTCTGGTATCACGACCGTCAATTCTTAGTTCGCCATTCAAAATAGAATCCCGAACATGGCGAAGCTCTAACTGGTGAATAATGTCTGTAATGTCATCTGCCAAGCCTGCAGGAGAATTTTCTTGAACTAAAGCAGCTGTCGCTTTAGCACGCGCTTGGTCTAAACGCTCATAACGAGTTTGCTTATCATGAATAGCATAAGCCGCTTTGATATCTTCTAAGACGCTGGATTTAACTTGTTCAATCAAACTTAAATTTTGCTCAGCCGGCTTCCAATCCCAAGAAGGCTTGCCACAAGCTGCTTTTAGTTCATTGATTGCTTTGATCGCCACTTGCATATGCATATGACCAAATAAGACAGCCCCTAACATGACTTCTTCAGGAAGCTGATTGGCTTCTGATTCAACCATCAAGACTGCATCCGCGGTTCCAGCAACAACCAGTTCAAGATCAGATGTTTTTAAAGCTTCACGAGAAGGGTTTAATAAATATTCGCCGTTTTTATAGCCTACTTTTGCGCCGCCAATCGGTCCCATAAATGGCACACCAGACAAACTTAAAGCCGCTGACGCACCAATCATCGCAACGATATCAGGGCTGATATTCGGGTCATAAGACAAAACCGTCGCGACGATTTGAATTTCGTTAAAAAATCCTTCTGGAAATAAAGGACGAATCGGACGGTCAATCAAACGCGCAATCAAAGTCTCATGATCTTGAGGACGGCCTTCACGACGGTTAAAACTGCCGGGTACACGACCTGCAGCAAAAAGTTTCTCAATGTAATTAACTGTCATGGCAAAAAACTCAGCACCCGGCTTAGGTTCTTTCATGGCAACGACGGTTACTAATACAACGGTTTCACCCATGGTCACCATGACAGCGGCGTTCGCTTGTCTAGCAATTCCACCTGTTTCTAAAGTGACTGGCACGCCACCGAAATCGAATACTTTCTTAAATACTTTCACACACATGTCCTTCTGAATTTTTAATCGATCTAAAGCAAAAATCCCGCCGGGCGGGATTTTAAGATTGGGATTGAATTAGCGACGTAGACCTAATTTTTCAATCAACTGGCTATAACGCTCTGCATTCTTCTTTTTTAAATAATCTAATAAAGAACGACGCAAGCTCACCATCCGCATCATACCGCGGCGAGAGTGATGGTCTTTCTTATGGGTTTTGAAATGATCGTTCAGATCATTAATACGAGCAGTTAACAACGCGACTTGAACTTCAGGTGAACCCGTATCCCGTTCAACTCTTTGATGTTGTTTCATGATTTCGACTTTCTGTTCAACAGAAATGGTCATCTTAAGACTCCTTAAAGATATAAATAAAATAAACTTAAAATTATAAGGCCCGATCAAGACCCAGTCATATCAATACTTTTGGGGCTTGTTTTTGAATAGCCCATTTAAGGGTGAGCCAATTCAAGGCGCGGATTGTACGGAGGGCAGGGCCAGATAGCAACGGAAAAAATACAGGGTAAAATTATCTTAGTTTTTATTTTCTCACCCAAAAATACTTCAAAAAAGTACATCGAGCATTCATCCAGGCTAGTTTCAATCCAGCCAAGCCATCTAAAAAACCTAACTTAATTAAATAACCCCGAATAAACGCAAAACTGCCTTTAATCAACCCAATATAAAACCCGCCCATTCGGCCCTGCTGTCTTAATTTCTCAGCACCCGCTTCGGCATAAAGCATGACCTTATGGTCTATTTCAGATTGATCCAAATAAGAAAAATGGAGCATGGTATTTTTAAGTTTTCCAATAGGCCCTGATATTTTTAAATTCTCATGGACAATGGCATCATCAAATCGGCCAAGCATTCTTTGAAAAAGCCGAACCTTACAATCATTTCGCCAATCGCCAAATTTAATTTTTTGACCCAAAAAATAAGGCTCAAACGGAATTTCATAAGCGGCATAATTTTTATTTTTAATCACTTCTTGGATTTCTTTGGCTAATTCTGACGAAACTCGTTCATCCGCATCAATCGACAAAACCCAATCCCCTTTGGCATGGCTTAAAGCGCGATTTTTCTGAATTCCATAACCTTGCCAATCGGTTTGAAAGACATGCGGGGTATATCTTTTAACAATTTCAACCGTCCGATCTTGGCTCCCAGAATCTAAAATAATAATTTCATCTGCAAAAGCGATAGATCGCAGACAATCTTCGACCATGCCGGCTTCGTTTCTGCAAATTAAAATCACACTGAGCATTATTTAATGCTCTTTTTGAGCGTTATAAAAACAACTCAAAACCAAGCCCAAAATCATCATGCTCATCAAGGCATGCTCATGGTGAAGCGTTGTATTCACAAAACCAATTCCCACATCGGTAAACCAGGCACAAAGCGCTGCGCCCCATAAGGCCCAATAAAGCTCTGTGCTTTTAAAACCAGGACGACTTTTAATTAAAAAGACTAACCAGCTCACTAAAAATAAAATCAGCCCAGCAAAACCAATTAATCCCGTCTCTGCCAATGTCGTGAAATAAACATTATGGGCATGCGGTGCAAAACCATAGCAAGGGCGAATTTTATTTGGCTGATTTTGATATTTTTCGTCAGACCATTTTTGAATATTTTCAGGCGTCGCAGCAAAACGATAATTATGACTGCCAAAGCCGACAATGGGCGACTGCTCAAACGTCAGCCAAGCCGAATGCCAAATACATTCACGCGCATCGCTTCCCGTCTTCTCTAAATTTTGCTGCCAAACTTCTTGTCTTTGCAAAACAAACGGATGCATCACAAAGGTTGCCACACCGGCTATTACCAAGAGTCCTAATAAAACCCCTGTGATAGCTCTAGATCGCCACCAATAAATAACCCCTAGAACAAATACAATAACAAACGCTGCGCCAAAGCCAGCTCTTGAAGCATCAATCAATAATCCAAAACAAATCAGTCCTAATAAAACAATAGAAATAATTCGCAAAGCCCAGGCTAATTTTTGCCAAAAAGCCAATAAGAAACTTAAACCCAACCCTAAAACTAGATCCATAAAAATGGCCGTATGATTTCGCTCACCCAAGGCTTTAAAATAAAAATGAGTAATATCATGACCTGCTTTAAGGTACGCATGGTAAGCAAAGGGAATGCCAGCAACTGTTGTTAAGACAGCAATAATCATCAAAGTAATTATTTGCTTGGGCGAATATTTTGTCCTGGAGACCATCCACAAAACAGAGGTATAACGCAGTAAATCAAAGCCCCCTGAGAATCCATGGCCCTGTAAAGAATTAACGCCATTAATAATTAAATCTGTGAGGATCCAAATGACAATAACACTATCAAACCAGCGCCACGGGCCACCCCAGTTTTTGTTCCCATTCTTATCAGTGGCCCGATTGATTAACCAAACCAATGTAAAAATTCCATACAGGATATTTTCGGGGGCTAAAAAATGTGGAATACAGGCTAAAAACAAACAAAAAATCACAAACTCGATTTGATATCTCATGAGGCTTCTCTTAAAAAAATTTGCGAGAGGTTAAAGGGCGTTATTATTATCCAATGGGTAGGCTAACAAAACGGATTAATAATTTTAAGACTTTTTATTTTTTGACCGTGCTGCATATCTTCACTGTATAAAATTTCTACATTTGCATGGAGGCTGACTGAAATAATAAGACTGTCATAAAAACTGTACTTATATTTTTGAGCGATCTTTATCGCCTCCTGAATCATTTCCACAGAGATACTGACAACCTGCGTCCGAGAATTTAAAAGCCCAATCCACTGAACAACCAAATCAGGTTCCAGTTTAAGTTTTTTCAAACATACCTGACTTACTTCGGTTAATACTTGAGTCGATAAAATGGGGCTTTTATCTAAAAGATCCTGAGCGACGGATTTTTTATCTAAATCATCACCCAAAGCATAAATAACAACATTTGAATCTAAAAAAAACTTACCTGGCATTGGCGTCATCTCGATTGAATTTGTATTTGCCTAATTTGACAGTGACTCCATTAGAAAAATCTCGCAAAGACTGTGAAGGCAATCCCAGTACTTTTTGATGGAAAGTTTCTATATCAATCAACACGGCAATAGGTTCATCTGACCGGCGAATAATAACGGATTCATGTTTAAGGCTAACCAAATTAAGAATGCCGCCTAAATTTTGACGAAAATCCATCGCAGAAATTTCACGAATCATGATGAGACACTCACTATGTTAATTAATATAATTGATACAATCATATCATATTGGTTGTTTTTCTACAAACATGGGGCTCGTTCATCATCAAAGGTACGCAAGAATTAACGCCTAATAAATCACCCAATTTTTTGACAAGCTCTTGGGCCAAAGTTTCAATCACAGACAAACTCTCCCCTTCTACCATCACTCTTAACAAAGGCTCTGTCCCCGAGGGCCTAAGCAAAACACGGCCTTTACCGTTTAATTTTTTCTGAGCCAAAACAGCCTGGTCTTCTAATAAATTTAACTGCTCTTTAGATAATTTTTGATTCAAAGGCATATTTAATAAAACTTGAGGCACTTTTGTCATGCCTAATAAACATTCTCTTAGACTTAACTGAAGCTTTTTCATGACCGTCAGCACTTGCAAAGCGGCAACGATACCATCCCCTGTCGTCGTCGAATCCAGCCAAATAATATGACCTGAAGATTCACCGCCTAAAAGCCATTGTCGATTTTTTAATTCCATCATGACATGACGATCGCCCACAGACGCTCTAACAAACGGTATTTTTTCTCGAGCAAGGGCTTGCTCTAAACCAAAATTACTCATCAGGGTTCCAACCACGCCACCCCCAGACTTAAATTTACCCTCACGCAGACAATCTTTAGCCAAGAGATACACAATCTCATCACCGTCTACCAATTGACCTGCTTGATCAACCATGATGACCCGATCTCCATCACCATCAAAGGCAATGCCAAAATCTGCTTTTTCTAGTAACACTTTCTTTTGCAAATTTTGAGGCGATGTCGAACCATAATCCGCATTGATATTTAAACCATCTGGACTTGTGCCCATTAAAATTACTTCAGCCCCCAGTTCTTCAAACACCTGGGGCGCAATGTGATAAGTCGCGCCATGAGCACAATCTAAAATAATTTTAAAAGGCCTCAGATCAAAAAAATAAGGCGTAGAAGCCTTACAAAATTCTATATATCTTCCCGCGGCATCACTGACTTCTTTAACCGGGCCTATTTTTTCAGGATCAAATAAAGTCGGTGGAGCCCTGTCAGATAAATACAAACTTAAAGTGGTTTCGATAGCCTGTTCTAACGCATCAGATAATTTGGCCCCATCCGATCCAAAAAATTTAATCCCATTGTCATAGTGCGGATTATGAGACGCAGAGATAACAATCCCAGCTTCTGCATGAAAAGCCCGTGTTAAATAAGCCACACCGGGTGTTGGCATCACACCCAATAAATAAACTTCAACGCCAACCGCAGATAATCCAGCCTCTAAAGCGGATTCAATCATGTGCCCTGAACGACGCGTATCACGCCCAATCACAACACGTGCTTTGGGCTGATGTTGTTTTAAAACTCTCCCCGCTGCCATGCCTAGTTTCACTAAAAATTCTGGAATCATGGGGAACTCACCCACCCGTGCGCGAATCCCATCGGTCCCAAAAAACTGCTTTGTCATGGCTATGCCCCTGTAAAAATAAAATCCCTAAAAACTAAAAATATAATCTCTCTCATCAAAATCATGCCGAATATTATTAATCTCTAAATAAGTCTCATGGCCTTTTCCCGCCAATAAAATTAAATCTTCTGGCGCCGCTGTTTGGCACGCCCATTGAATGGCCTCAGCTCGGTCAGGTATTAATTCATAATTCTGAAAAGCAAAACCTGCTTTAATATCTGCTTGAATCTGAGCGGGATCTTCAGATCGCGAATTATCTCCAGTCACTATGACTCGATCTGCTAATTTCTCAGCAATCCTAGCCATCAACGGCCTTTTCGTTCGATCTCGATCACCCCCACAGCCGAATAACACCCAGAGTTTCCCCCTCGTGTGACCTCGCAAAGTTTTTAAAACTTTCTCCATGGCATCCGGCGTATGCGCATAATCAATCACGACGGTTGGATGATTTATTTTCTGAAAAATCTCCATCCTGCCTTTCGGCGGAATAAGACCCGGTGTTTTATTTTTGATGCTTTCTAGAGAAACACCCATCCCCACTAAAGCACTCACGACTGCCAAATAATTACTGAGATTAAATTCACCCATGAGATTTAATTGGGTTTCAAAAGAGCCCATAGGGGTTTCTATTTTTAATTCATAACCCATAGTCAAAAGCCGAGAATGGGAAATCCAGATATCTGATTTTTTATTCAATTTATTTAAAAAATTTAACCCATAAGTCAGAACAGGCACTCCAGGGTGAGCGGCTTTGTGCATCACATCACTCCAAGGATCATCATTATTTAAAATAATTTGCTTCAAGCTTTCAAAGCTAAATAATTTAGCTTTTGCTTGGGCATAATTTTCAAGATTATCGTGATAATCCAAATGGTCTTGCGTCAAATTAGTAAAAATCGCCGTCGTAATAGGAATAGCCCTGAGCCGATCTTGATCCAATCCATGAGAAGAGGCTTCTAAACAAATGACTCGAGCGCCTTCATCTATTAATTTTTTAAATAAACAGGCCGTTTTTAAAGGGTCTGGCGTATTGATATGTGTGTCTTTTAAATTCCCCAAGAAACCCGCCCCCAGAGAACCCATCACACCACAAGGCCATTGGGATAAAAACTGTGCCAATAAAGTACTAATGGTCGTTTTTCCATTGGTTCCTGTCACAGCTAAAATGGGCAATTCAGAATTTTTAAGATTTTCTAATCCAGCAAAAAACAAGCCTAAATCAGGCAAATAATTTTTTAGATTTTTAATTTGTAAACTCAAAACAGATAAATCAGATAAACCCTCTTTAGGGAGCACCCCTTCTTCAATCAAAATAGCCACGGCCCCTTGTTGAATTGCCTCTGGAATAAACAGCACCCCATCTAATTTTTCACCTTTGAGCGCTACAAAGACAAAGCCTGGCTGAACTTCTCTTGAATCCATTGTCAGACCCAAAACAGGGTGATTTTTGAAAGACGTAAACTGGGAAATATTTAGATTAAAAAAATTGATTAAATCTAAAAGATTTTTAGGTTCTTTTTTAAGCGCTTGTCTAGAAAAATTATTCACGAAAAACCATCAATCGGCGCATCCAAGGAAGCGCCAATAGTGCTACGAGCATCACGACAAAAACAATAGCAGCGACTTTAAAAAACCCATGTTCATAAATCAAATCAATTTCTTGAGAATTAATAACACCGGGTGCAATAGAACTTAACTGGGCCATGAGTGCACCTATGTAAGCTGAAAAAGCACTGGATAGTAACCAAAAGCCCATAAACGTCGCTTGTAACTTAGCGGGCGCTAAATCTGTCACTAAAAAAGTAATACTCGGGAAAATCGCCAACTCTCCCAGGCCTAATACAAAATAACCTAGTAACAACAACCAAAAAGGTGCATTCCAGATTAAAAAACTAGGAATAGAAGCCGCCAACGCTGACAGACCAAAAATCACAAAACTTAGTGCACCAAAAAATAAACCCAGAATCACCAAAACATGAGGACTAGGGTGTTTATTTTTCTTACCCAAATACCGCCAGAATGGCGCGATGATCAACAGGGATAAAGAAATAAAAATAGGCTCAAAAGACGCGAACCATTCCGGAGGAATCTCAAATCCAAAAACATGCCGATTGATTTCTCGATCTAAAAAAAGCTCTATCGACGTGTTGACCTGACGAGAACAGGCAAAATAAAAAATCGAAAAAATGACAAACAATGCAAAAGCCAAAATATGCCGGCGTTCTTGAGAATTTCGTCGAATAGCAAAAAAAATCAATACAGAAAGCATTAAGAGCCCAAAAACCCACACAAAATCTGAAAAATATTGGGAATGTGAGAACATCCAAACCGCCCCCAACAACGCTAAAAAAATCAGCGCTAAACATAACCATTGGAAACTAGATTGTGCGGGCTTCTCACTCTGTAAAAACTGACCGAAGTATCGAAAATTCGATACATAAAAAATCAAACTTAAGCACATCCCTACGGCACCGAAGATAAATCCTGCATGCCATCCCCACAAAGCTACAGCGGTACCAAAAACTAAAGGCCCTAATAGCGCCCCAATATTCATGCCAAAATAAAAAGTCGCAAACGCGCCTTCTTTTCGATCATCACCTACAGGGTACAACGTTCCCACTTGGCTAGCCGCATTGGCTTTAAATAAACCAATTCCAACAACCACTAAAGCGAGACCTTCATAAATACAAGACAAGCCTGAAAAACACAGGACTATATTGCCCAAGATCAAAAATATAATTCCTAAGATCACCGCTTTTCGATAGCCTAAAACACGATCTGCTATAAATCCGCCAATCACTGGCAGGCCAAATCCCAAAGTGCTATAGACACCCGAAATGGCATACACATGGCTGTCGTTGAACAAAAAAACTTGTGCAAGATACAGCGTGATAACCGTCACAATACCGTAATAACAAAATCGATCTACCAGCTCAGAAAAACCTAAGATCCAAAGCCCTCTAGGGTGTCCCAATGTCATTGATCCATGCACCTTTCAAACATCTTTCAAGCATCTGTCAAAATTAAGGGGCGTCAATATAGAGGATCTATAGAGAAGCTAAAAGTCATTCGAGAATAATTTTTGGATAATTAAATAATTTAATATTCGCCTTGTTTACAAATTTAATAATGATAAAATTTTTAAGAAAAAATAATTCTAATTCAAAAAAATCCCTCAAAAAAATCCCTCAGAAAAATCCAAAAAAAATCATAGGAAACCTCAAATAATGCTCAATAAAAAACACCTCGACAATCTTTGCCAAAAACTCTCAGAAGCCTTACCAGATGGTCTCAGAGAGGGTAAAGAAAAATGCCAACAGCAATTTAAATCTATTTTACAAAGTGCTTTTGAAAAATTAGATCTCGTCACTCGCGAAGACTTCGATCGACAAGCCAAATATTTACAAGAACTCAAAGAAAAACTGGCTGATCTAGAAGCGCGTTTAAATAATTGTCCGCCGTCTTCTTAATCTCTTTTTTAATCTATTCCATTTAATTAATCCCCGTAGGGGCGAATCTTGTATTCGCCCTATTAGAGGGGTCATGTCAAAAAATTAATTAAAAATTAAAAAAATAATTTCAAAAACAATCCATTTAAAAATAGGGTTCAAAAATAAAATGCCAGGAAACACCTCCCCTCTCGCGATTATTAAAAGCCGTGCTCAGCAAGGCATTGAAGCCATTCCCGTCGACATAGAAGTTCATCTTTCATTAGGCCTACCGTGTATCACCGTCGTGGGCCTACCTGAAAAAGCTGTCAAAGAAAGCAAAGAACGAGTTCGATCAGCCATTTTAAATAGCGGTTTTGAATTCCCCGCTCGAAAAATCATTATTAATCTTGCACCCGCCGATTTACCGAAAGAAGGCGGTCGATTTGATTTAGCCATTGCGATTGGAATTTTAGCGGCATCTGGTCAAATCCCGCTTCCATCAACCAAAAATATTGAATTTGCAGGGGAGCTGGCCCTAGACGGCAGTTTGAGAGCCATTCCTGCCGCCCTGCCTTTTGCTTTTCACACTCAAAAATCAGGCCGCCAATTAATTCTCCCTGCCTCTAATTCCAATGAAGCTGTTTTAATTGAAAACTTAGACTGCAAAATCGCAAATCATCTATTAGAAATCTGTGAACATCTTTCAGGAAAATCTCAACTTCGTTCTCCCGAAAAAAAACCCATGCAAATTAATTTAAAAATTCAGGCAGATTTTTCTGAAGTCAAAGGACAAATTCAAGCTAAAAGAGCCTTAGAAATCGCTGCAACCGGCCATCACAATATTTTATTTGTGGGGCCCCCAGGAACTGGGAAATCCATGCTGGCCTCTCGAGTGACTGGAATTTTACCGCCCTTACTTCAAGAAGAAGCCTTAGAAGTCGCAACGATTGCTTCTATTAGGGGCCGCCCAAGACGCCCAGAACAATTTTATGAACGACCCTTTAGAAGCCCTCATCACACCGCTTCTCCTATTTCTTTAATTGGCGGCGGAAGTACGCCAAAACCGGGGGAGTTATCTTTGGCTCATCATGGGGTTTTATTTCTAGATGAGCTTCCAGAATTCGGCCGATCCGTCCTAGAAGTCATGCGAGAACCCTTAGAAACAGGCTCTGTTTCTATCTCTAGAGCCAATGCTCATGTCAGCTTTCCCGCCAAAGTTCAGCTAATTGCTGCGATGAACCCTTGCCCCTGTGGCTATGCCACTTCAAAATTAAAAGCCTGTACTTGCTCACCTCAGCAAATAGATCGATACAGAAATCGCCTATCAGGGCCCTTATTAGATCGCATTGATTTACATCTTCATGTGCCAGAGATTGATCAAGAAACTTTACTCAGTCATGACAAATCTGAGTCTTCAGAAATTATTCAAGCTCGCGTGATCAAAGCTAGAAATATTCAAATAGCCAGACAAGGCAAACCCAATGCCCTATTAACCCCCCAAGAACTAGCTGTCTTTTGCGCGCTATCTGCTGACGATCAATCTTGGCTCTCTCAAGTCATGTCTAGATTAAAACTCTCTGCCCGCAGTTTTCATCGATTACTAAAAGTTTCTAGAACGATTGCAGATTTAGCTGAAGACCCAGACATAAAACAAATTCATTTAGCGGAGGCGATTTCACTGAGAGAAAGAAAATTAGGTGGGTAAACACAATCCTAAAAATTGTTGACAAATGACAACAAAAAAATAAAATAAGGCCTCAGCATGAAACGTCCAAAACATCCCAATAAAGAAATTGAAAAGGCAATAAAAATGGCTATTTCCCAAGGCTGACATTATGTGCCTCCTGGAAAATCAGCTCATTGTTGGGGGCGCATTTTTTGTCCAAATAAATCAAGAGCAGGTTGCAAAATGTCTATCTGGTCGACACCAAGAAATACCTCAACACATGCGAGGCAAATTAATAAGATCATCTCTTATTGCGAACATCTACATCAGGAGTTTCTCTCATGAAATCTTATGAATTCTCTTTAATTCTTACGGGTGTTGATGAAGAAACTGAAGGCCTTGAAGACGCTATTTTCGAAGCTGGCTGCGACGATTGTCTAATTAACTTCAGAGATGGCACCGTATATTTGGATTTCGATAGAACCGCTAAATCATTTGAAAACGCTGTTCTTTCAGCAATTACAGCCCTTGAATCTGCTTCATTACCTATCAAAGTATCCAGTGTTTCACCAGATTCTCTCGTCAGCGCTTCCGAAATCGGCAAACGGCTCAATAAAGGTCGCCAAACCATTTCTCTTTGGGCTAAACGCGCAAGAAGTAAATCAAATCCATTTCCTGCGCCTATTTTTGGCCTTCGGACAAAAAGACCTTTATGGCGTTGGTGTGAAGTTGCGTGCTGGCTTCATGATCAACAACTAGTTAACAACGATGTGGTTGAGCTGGCAGAAGTCATTGAAGGCATTAATTCAGCCCTCATTGAGAGAAATCCAGTCATTAGAAAATTCAGAGATATTTCACTCAAGGCCATCGAGAAAAAAAATTAAAAAATCAATACAGTTTTCTCAAAACGCCAAACTCGTATCCCCGGCAGAATATCGCTCTATTACTTCACCTTTTTTAATTAATAGGGCCCCCTGAGCATCGATCCCCATCGCTATCCCCATATGTTTCTCATGATGCTGTGTAAGGGTCACTTCTCGGCCTTTTAAATAATCCAATTCACTAAATCTTTCTAAAAAAGCACTGAGGCCTTTAGATTTAAATAAAATCAGATCTTTTTCTAATTGATTCAAAAAAGAAATAATTAACTTATTTCTATCTAATTCTAAATTTTTTAAGTTTTTTAAATCCACCAAACTAGCCACCGAGCTTTTTAAATCTTCTGGCGGCATGACATTAATTCCAATGCCAATAATAACTTTGGTTTCTGAGTGACTTTGAGCTCGAAGTTCAATCAAAATACCCCCTAATTTTTTATCACCTAAATAAAGATCATTCGGCCATTTTATTTTTAAATCCGGACGATTAATCACTGAAGCCAACGACACTGCAATCATTAAGCTAAATCCACTGAGCGTCGAAACATCTTCATAACAAGGATATAAATAAGACAATAAAATACTTTGACCAAAAGTAGCTTGCCAAGATCTTATAAATCTTCCACGCCCTGCTGTTTGGTACTCTGCAAGACAGACCCGAGGGGCCGATGAAATATCTAACGGCAATAAATAATCATTCGTTGACGTGACAAATTCGAAGATATCCACGGGCATTTTTGTATTAAGCCCAGCTTGAATTTTCTCAGCATCTAATAAAATTAACGGCTTTTTCAGGCGATAGCCCTGTGTTTTACTTACTTCTATTTCAGCCTGATAAGATTTCAAAGTATTCATTATTTTTGAAATTGCTGCTCGGGAAATTCCTAAAGAACTTCCTAAATCATTTCCAGAATGAAACTGGCCATCTTTTAATAAAAACACGCAAGAAAATAGGCTAGGAGAAAGACGTTTAGATTTCACAATTAATCTCACATTTTGATTTTTTTAGATATTCAAAATTTAACATTATTTAAACCTCTTATGAATCAATTTAAATCTGAATTTTTAAATAAAAAATTTAATTAAAAAATTAAAAAAATCTGAAAATTCTAAAGATTCTAAATAGTCATTTTAAAATTCATTGTTTATGATCCGGCGCTTTTTTAAAACTAGGTTAGCTAAAAACATCATGAACCAAATCGGACAGACTTATGAACGCCCTTGGGGGGCTTATAAAACATTAGAAATGGGCGATAATTTTCAAGTTAAAACTATTCAAGTTAATCCTGGCGGACGTCTTTCTCTGCAAAGCCATGAACATCGTTCAGAACATTGGATTGTTGCCAAAGGCACGGCTACCGTGACGGTCCAAGATAAAATTTCAAACTATGAAACCAACCAACATATTTATATTCCCAAGCAGGCCAAGCATCGCTTAGAAAATTTAACCCAAGAACCCATCGAAATTATCGAAGTTCAGCTGGGTGATTATCTTGGCGAAGATGATATTAAACGCTATGACGATATTTATGGCCGGTCTTAATTAATTTTAATAAAAATTACAACCGTATTGGCATGACAACATATAAAGACGAAGGATCGGATTCATCACGAATCAAAGCACTCGCATTGGCATTCATGAGAGAAACTTTCACACGATCGCCTAATCCAGACAAGGCTTCTAGGAGATACCCCACATTGAAACCAATTTCGATTTTTTCACCTTCATAACTGACAGAAACCTCATCTTGAGCTTCTTCCTGTTCAGGATTATTGGCAGAAAGCTGTAAAACATTGGATCCAAACTTAAGTCTCACACCACGATATTGCTCGTTAGCTAAAATAGCGGCCCTTGAGAGCGCATCTCGAAATTGCCCCGCATCCACCAACATGACATTACTGCCATCTCCTGGAATAACGCGGTTATAGTCAGGGTAACGTCCATCAATTAACTTCGAAGTAAATTGATAATCCGAAAGCTCAGCGCGCATATGATTGGCACCAAACGTCAGAACCACAGGATCTTCGCTGTCTTGAATCAAACGCATGAGCTCTATGACTGCTTTTCTGGGAATAATCACTTGAATAGGATTTTGCTGACTTGGGCTAATCGTCTGAGTAGCCAACGCTAATCGATGCCCGTCCGTTGCAACTACTTTCAGCTGATCCCCATGTGCTTCAAATAGCATGCCGTTTAAAAAATACCGAACATCTTGTAAAGCCATTGAAAAATAAGTCTTACGAAGTAAAGCCAATAGATCTTTTTGGGCCATGGAAATATGAATATTCCCAAGCTTTCCATCAATGGCTGGGAAACTCTCAGCCGGTAAGCTAGACAAAGAAAAACGACTTTTATCTGACATGACAATGGGGCGATTTTTATCATCCAAACTAAAAGTGAGCTCTGCGTTTTCTCTGAGCGAACGACAAATATCAAATAATTTACGGGCCGGAATCGTAAAACGCCCATCGCCTGAATAGCGCTCTAAATTTGCCGTGGCAACGAGCTCAATCTCTAGATCTGTCGCGGTTAATTTTAAAACAGGTCCTTTCACTTCAACCAGGATATTCGCTAAAACAGCCATCGTATGCCGGCGCTCAACCACCCCCATCAAAAACTGAAGACGCTTAAGCAACACCTCTCGTTGAATAGAAAACTTCATATCCCTTACCTATTTAATATTAAATTTAATTTTTATATCTTTAAAAAAACTCACGAAAACTTATTAATTTAAAAATTAGGTCGACAAAATACGCAAAAGATTCATGTAATCTTCTTGTATATCCACATTACTTTCTCGAAACCCAGCAATCGTCCGACAGGCATGTAAAACCGTTGTATGGTCTCTTCCACCAAAAGCGTCTCCTATTTCTGGCAAAGAATGATTGGTTAATTCCTTAGATAAGGCCATCGCAATTTGCCTAGGACGTGCCACTGAACGACTACGGCGCTTAGATAAAAGATCCGACATTTTAATTTTAAAATATTCAGCGACCGTTTTTTGAATATTATCTAACGTCACTAATTTATCTTGCAGAGAGATCAAGTCTTTCAGGGCTTCTTTTGTAAATTCAATGGTGATAGTACTTCCCGTAAATTTAGCATTCGCAATCACCCGTTTTAACGCCCCTTCTAATTCACGGACGTTGGATCGAATCCTTTTAGCAATAAAAAATGCGACTTCGTGCTGCAAAACAATATTGGATTCTTTCGCTTTGTTAATCAGAATCGCCACTCGAGTTTCAAGCTCTGGCGGTTCAATCGCAACCGTTAAACCCCACCCAAATCTAGATTTCAAACGCTCTTCTAGACCTTTAATTTCTTTAGGATAACGATCACAAGTCATAATGACCTGTTGATGCCCTTCTAACAGCGCATTAAACGTATGAAAAAATTCTTCCTGAGAGCGATCTTTTCCAGCAAAAAATTGGATGTCATCAATCAATAGAGCACCGACCGAACGGTAATATTGTTTGAATTCATTAATCGTATTGCTCTGCAAAGCTTTAACCATATCTGCTACAAAACGTTCCGAGTGCAAATAAACCACATTGCCATTGGGGTTATGTTCCAAAATTAAATTTCCAATCGCATGCATCAAGTGAGTTTTACCCAGCCCTACGCCCCCATAAAGAAATAAAGGGTTATAAGCAACGCCTGGATTCTCAGCGACCTGTTGTGCCGCTGCACGCGCTAATTGGTTCGATTTACCTTCGACAAAATTATCAAACGTAAATTTAGGATTTAAATTAGATTCATGAACATAAAATGGCTTTTCAGCATGGCTTTGAAAACCATTTTGAGATCCAAAGCCCTGTTGCCCAGCATTCTGATTAGCATGCTGTACTGACTGAGGTGAATATTGAGATTGAGATTGGGATTGTGAATTCGAACTTGAATTGAAATTTACGTTTTGAGCAGTTGCACCTAAAGAAGCCTGTTGTACCTGTTGCAAAGGTTGCCCTGCTCGTTCACCTATTTTTACAACCAACTGTAAATCAGGTTTCCCCAAATCATTCAAATGATTCTTGATGCGGTCGCGATAACGTGAACTCACCCAATCCGCTACAAAACGATTAGGGGCATACAGAACTAATTCGGTACGCGTGACTTCATCTTGAAGGGGGCGAATCCAGGTATTGAATTCCTGAACTGGCAATGAACTTTGCAACATATTCACACATTGTTGCCAAAGCGAGGTCTCCTGCAAAAGCTGCATGCGCACTAATCCTGGACAAGTTATCCACAAGGCGCGGTAGGGTACTCGCAAAAAATAGGGAGTCAAGACAAGGAACAACTCTTGTGTATAAAACTGTGTAAAAAGGCCTGGCAACTTCTGTACTGACCCTATTAATTCTATGTACAACTCGTGATAACTTCCGGGTCATTAAAAATTACCCACAGCGACTCACAGGCAGCGAGACAACTAAACACAACTCAGCTATGGTTGGCGCGTCTTCCAAGACGTGGCTTTGAGGGCCTTATCAACACAAAAGGGCTTCGCTTATAACCATAACAAGTAAGAAAGTAAGCAAGTAAGCATTTATAAAACAATCCATGAAACTAAATTACACATGTTTTTGGAATTTTAAAAACTACATGAAACTAAACTACAGATATAAATTTAAGCCACCCCATTGACCTGAAGCGGACACCTTCATAAAATCGCGCCCTATTTTTAGACAGCTAAATGGCTAACCAAGCGCTTAAGGGCAATACCAAATGAAACACACTTTCCAACCCAGTACATTGAAACGTAAAAGAGACCATGGTTTTCGTGCTCGTATGGCAACCCAAGGTGGACGTTCAGTCATTAAAAGAAGACGTGCTAAAGGTAGAAAGCGATTAACCGCCTAACTTATTTAAAAAAGCATCGTCTGAATCCAAGCGAGATAGAGCAGGTATTTAAGAAAAACGATAAGTTTTCAACTAAATACCTGTTTTTTTTGTTTAGAAAAAACGAAGTGTCTATTCCTCGTCTTTGCTGCATCGTTGCTAAAAAAAAGACTCAATCAGCCGTTCAACGTAATTTAATTCGAAGACTCACCAAAGAATTTTTTCGTTTGAATCAATACGAAATCCCTTCTTATGACTTTGTTTTACTGACTACTTCAAGAACAAAACAAGCTTCTAAAGAAGATCTATCTGTATGTATCGCTCAATTTTTCGAATCTTTGAAAAAAGCTTAAAAATCTTTTTGTTAAGCCTAATTAGGCTTTATCGATATACATTAAGTCCCTATCTGGGACGCTACTGTCGTTTTTATCCCACCTGTTCTTGCTATGCCATCGAAGCGTTAAACAAACACTCTATTGGGAAAGCGCTTTTCTTGGTGATAAGACGTCTGTTACACTGCCGCCCCTTCGGGAAAAGTGGGTACGATCCCGTGCCTCAATCAAAACCAAGATCCTAAATACTCAAACTCACGCAGAGATTCTAAAACCATGTGGAATATTCAGAACATCAAGCTCATCTTGATCCTTTGTATTGTCGGCTTACTTGCCCTGCTCATTCACCGCTGGGATGACAAATACCATCCAGTTTCCCAAAGTACTGCGCAAACGGCTTCTTTAGCGCCTGATTTGCAAATCAATAATCAGGCTAATAATTCTGAATCTAATAGCCCTACTTCTAATCAAGAATTATCTGGCACAACGCCTTTCTCAGAAACGTCTAATTTAAATAATGCGTCAGAACAGCTAGATAAAAAATTCTATGCCTCTGGACAAATCATTACGGTCAAAACAGATCTGATGACCGCTGAAATTAATCTGGATGGCGGAAACTTGGTTCAAACGGCTTTACTGAAATATCCCGTTAGTACGCAAGATAAAACCCCGGTCAATTTACTAAATACCCAAGCCAATAGTTTTTATATAGCCCAAAGTGGCTTAGTGGGACAAGGCTTGCCAACAGACAGTCCCTTAATATTTAAATCCACTCAAACCCAATATATCCAGACCCCTGGCCAATCTTTGACAGTCAATCTGATCTATCAAAATTCCAATGGATTACAGATTACTAAACAATATATTTTCGAGCCGGGGCATTATTTAATTAAAGTAAATTATTTGATTCATAACAGTTCAAAAACTCCTTGGGAAGGTCGTTTTTATGGCCAATTATTGAGAGTTCCCCCTGTCAGTGAAAACCATAATATTCTTATGTCCTACTCGACCTTTACGGGCGTCGCTTATTCAGCGATTGATACTCGTTACAGTAAACTTTCTTTTAAAAATTTGGCTGAAAACAATCTAAAAGAGCTAACCACGGGTGGCTGGGTTTCAATGGTTCAGCATTATTTTATCAGCGCTTGGATTCCCCAGGCTAATCAAAATAATTTGCTCTATTCACGTCAATTTGAAGACAATATTTACGCCGTGGGTATTGCAAGTCCTACCATGACGGTTCCAAGTGGTGCGACAGCTTCTACTGGGGCCAGTCTCTATGTCGGTCCGACACTATCAGATCAACTAAAAGCGGCAGCGCCTAATTTAAATCTAACGGTCGACTATGGCTGGCTTTGGTTTATCTCAGAGTTGCTCTTTTGGCTCATGATTCATATTCAGCAATACGTCGGCAATTGGGGCTTAGCCATTATTGCCGTGACGATCGTGATTAAATTAGTTTTCTATCCCTTGTCCGCCAAAAGCTTTAGATCCATGGCTAAGATGCGGATGCTTCAGCCTAAACTTCAAGAGCTCAAACAACGTTGTGGCGATGATCGCCAGGCCATGGGTAAAGCAACCATGGAGCTCTATCAAAAAGAAAAAGTGAATCCCCTCTCAGGCTGCTTGCCAATTTTGATTCAGATCCCTGTATTCATAGCCCTTTACTGGATGTTGATGGCGTCTGTCGAACTCAGACAGGCACCGTTTATTTTCTGGATCAAAGATCTTTCTTTGCGTGATCCTTATTTTGTTTTACCCATCTTGATGGGCCTTGCTATGTTTGCTCAACAGAGACTCAATCCAGCGCCAGCCGATCCGACACAAGCCAAGGTCATGATGTTTTTACCTGTGATCTTTACGCTTTTGTTTATGGGTTTTCCCGCAGGCTTGGTGCTGTATTGGATCGTCAATACAGGCGTTGGGATTTTGCAACAGTGGTATGTCTTGAGAAAAGTCGAGAAAGAATCAGCTCAGCAAGCTTTGAAAAAGCATGAAAAAAATCAAAATCAAAAACATGAAAGAAACGGCCACAAGAAATAAATCACAAAGCGATACGATTACCGCCATTGCTACGGCCCCAGGCCGTGGTGGTGTAGGGATCGTGAGAGTCTCTGGTTCAAAGGCTCATGAGATTGCAGGAAAAATTTTAAAAAAAATCCCTCACCCTGGCGAATATTTATATTCAGATTTTTTAAGACCCGATCAATCTTGTATCGATTCTGGATTAGCCCTTTGGTTTGAAAATCCCCAGTCTTTTACGGGTGAAGATGTCTTAGAGCTTCAGGGACACGGCGGTCCTGTTGTCATGGGAATGTTGTTAGATCAAGTGTTATCACACGGCGCTAGATTGGCTAAGCCGGGTGAATTTACAGAGCGAGCGTTTTTAAATAACAAATTAGATTTAGCCGAAGCTGAAGCCGTCGCTGATTTAATTAATGCCCAATCTCAAGAAGCCGCTAAATCAGCTTTGAAATCTTTACAGGGCGCGTTCTCCAAAGAAATCCATGATCTAGTCGAACAATTAATTAAATTACGGCTCTATGTCGAAGCCGCCATCGATTTTCCCGAAGAAGAAATTGATTTTTTAACAGACAGTCATGTTTTAAAAGATTCTGAAAAATTATTAGAAAATTTAAAAACACTTTTATCCAATGCTAGACGTGGTGAATTATTACAAACAGGAATCAATCTAGTCATTGCCGGACGACCTAATGCTGGAAAATCTTCTTTGTTAAACGCTTTGTCTGGCAAGGATTCTGCGATAGTGACAGATATCCCTGGGACCACTCGCGATGTATTGAAAGAGTCGATCGCAATAGACGGCGTTCCGCTGCATATCTTCGATACGGCAGGTATTCGTGTTACCGAAAATTTAATCGAGCAGGAGGGTGTTAAAAGGGCCTTTAAAGCGATTAGTCAAGCAGACCGGATTTTACTAGTCATCGATTTTTTAGATTTGGCTGACATTGAAAAAATTCGTCAGGAAATTTTAGAAAATATTCCAGAATCTATTTCAGGATCTATTCCAGTCAGTTATGTCATTAATAAAATCGACAAAAAAATTAACCAACTTCAAAATAAAAATCAGGTCAATTCCCCGTATCAAAATTTACTGATGATTTCTGCCAAAACAGGTGAAGGTTTAGATCTTCTTAAAAAACATTTATTAGCTTGCGTAGGTCTAGATCAGGGCCAAGAAACTTTGTTTTCAGCCCGAAAGAGGCATCTAGTTTCTATTGAACAAGCCATGAATTATCTAAATCAAGCCATTTCCCAGTTAAAACATCATCAGGCGGGCGAGCTCTTTGCAGAAGACTGCCGGTTGGCCCAAGAGGCTTTAAATCAAATTACGGGCGAATTTACGTCGGATGATTTATTAGGAAGAATTTTTTCCAGTTTTTGTATTGGAAAGTAGGGGCGCGATTTATCGCGCCCTAATAGACAATGATTTATCACATAGATTTATTACATATCACCCACTTTGATTTTAAATATTAATTTATTTTTTATTCACAATTTTTTTAAGATTATTTTAATATTTTTTTGAGAAATTCGTTGATGACAACGCAATATAAAAAATAATAAGGAGAACCACCATGTCAGGATATACGCCCAAATTCAGAGGCTCTAGACCCTACAAGCAGCAGAAGGGCTCTTATAACTACAAAACAGAACTCTGGAGACAACAGCAGTCTGAGCAATCTAAGCAATCTAAATTTATTTCCCTGGTTGTTTCAGCAAAATCACCTGGTTCCGTGGGCCAAGCCAAAGAAATCGTGGATCAAGTAGTGAGAGCTTTTAATATAACTGCCGATGCTTTCAATATGACCGAGGCTTTACCTGGTAATTCAACTGAACAAGTTTCTTTTTTAAGTTCTTCAGGGAGTGTTTTTTTTCCTTGCAATGAGGGTGCGTTAACCTTGATGCCGTCAGACCATTGCTTAGAAGAAGTGGCTTATGATCAAGCTTTATCTAGTTCAATCCCATTAAATTCTAGTTTTACGGACGCCTTTGCGAAGCAGTTTTTGCAGCATCGAGATTCAAGCGTCAATCAAGAAACGCTAGGCATTGTATTGGGTTCTGTCACAGGTCTTTTGGCCGTGTCAGCTTTGCTATGCTGTTATTATGCTCGTAAGAAGCGAGATCAAGTAGAAGTGCCTGAGGTAGCAAGGCCTTTGCTAGAAACTCCACCTTCACCCTAGAGGCCACGTTAAATTCAAGAATGAAAAATAATTAGATTAATTTCCCCGCTCCGGCGGGTTTTTTATTTTAAAAATTTAAAAAATCTGTTGTTTCACCAGGTAGGTCCGTACAATCCGCGGCCTTAAATTTGGGTTTATTAGGTTTGTTTAACGCTTATGATTTATTCAGAAAGTTTTGATGTCATTGTGATTGGTGGGGGGCATGCCGGAACAGAAGCTTGTGCTGCAGCGGCTCGCATGGGCGCTAAAACTTTACTGCTTTCTCACAGCATTGAAACCTTAGGCCAAATGTCTTGTAACCCAGCCATTGGTGGGATTGGCAAAGGGCATCTTGTGCGAGAAATCGATGCGATGGGTGGCTTAATGGCTGAAGCCGCAGACGAAGCGGGAATTCAATTCAGAACTTTAAATGCCCGTAAAGGTCCGGCCGTTAGAGCGACACGGGCTCAAGCAGATCGAGTTTTATATAAAAATGCCATCAGAAAAAGACTAGAAAGCCAATCTAATCTTTCTATTTTTCAGCAAGAAGTGGTGGATTTAATTTTAGAAAACGGCACGGTGACAGGCGTTGTGACCAAAATGGGATTAATTTTTAAAGCCAAGACTATTGTTTTGACTGCGGGGACTTTTTTAGCCGGAAAAATTCATATTGGAGATGTCAATTTTGCAGGGGGACGTGCTGGGGATATGCCGTCTTTATTGCTCGCTGAGAAGTTAAGAGAAGTCACGTCTTTTAGAATTGGAAGACTCAAAACAGGCACTCCGCCCAGAATAGACGGCCGAACGGTCGATTTTTCTGTGATGGGGGTGCAGCCAGGCGATGAGCCCAGACCTGTGTTTTCTTTTATGGGGGATCTTTCTAAACATCCCAGACAAATTCCCTGTCACATGACTTATACCAATGAAAAAACCCACGAGATTATTCGAAATAATTTAAATAGATCCGCCATGTATGGGGGCTTTATTGAAGGCATCGGGCCGAGATATTGTCCGTCGATCGAAGATAAAATTGTTAGATTCGCCGATAAAGATAAACATCAAATCTTTGTTGAACCTGAGGGGTTAAACACCTATGAGCTATATCCCAATGGCATGTCAACTTCTTTACCTTTTGATGTCCAATTAGAATTTATAAGATCTATAAAAGGCTTTGAAAAAGCGCATATTACAAGGCCCGGTTATGCCATTGAATATGATTATTTTGATCCCAGAGATTTAAAAAATACCTTAGAAACCAAATCTATTTTGAATTTGTTTTTTGCCGGTCAGATCAATGGAACGACAGGCTATGAAGAAGCGGCAGCCCAGGGTTTATTAGCGGGAATCAATGCAGCGTGTAAAGCCCTAGGTAAAGCTCCTTGGTTCCCCAGACGAGATGAAGCTTATATTGGGGTCTTGGTCGATGATTTAATTACTCGGGGAACGTCTGAGCCTTACCGGATGTTTACGTCTAGAGCTGAATATCGATTATCTCTTCGCGAAGATAATGCAGATGAAAGACTCACGCCGATTGGCAGAGAATTAGGGCTAGTGAGTGATGAAAGATTTCAAAGATTTTGTGAGAAAAAAGAAAATATTTCACAAGAATTAAAAAGATTAAAATCTGTTTTTGTGCACCCTAAAACTTCCCAGGCTGATTATTTAAATACTTTAATTCCTGATCAAATTATTCGGGAATACAGCCTGATGGATTTACTGCGGCGCCCTGAATTTAATTATGAAATGCTGATGGAAATAGAAGGCTTTGGGCCTGGTATCCCAGATAACCAAGCGTCTTTACAGATAGAAATTTTGGCAAAATATACGGGCTATATCGAACGTCAGCAGGAAGAAATCGACAAAGTCATCAAGCACGAAATGATGTTAGTACCTATCGATTTTGATTATGACAACGTGACAGGTTTGTCGAATGAGGTTTGCCAGAAATTTAAAAATCACCGGCCGGAAAGTTTGGGCCAAGCGTCGAGAATTTCAGGGATTACCCCAGCAGCGATTTCTTTATTACTGATCCATTTGAAAAAGCAGCGGGTGGTTTTGTAGGGGAGAATCTTGTATTCGCCCTCTCTCAAAATAACAGAGATGTGGCGGCTTATAAAAAATTATAAGGCGCCACATCTCTGTAGATAAAAAAGTTATGGCGCCTTATAATATTATTTTTAGAAATTAATTTATTGAAAAAAATGAAAAAAATTATTGCCAGAGATGAAGAATTAAAAATTTTCAGAAAAATTCTTTCATCAAAGAAAGCAGAATTTTTAGCCGTTTATGGCAGAAGAAGGGTTGGAAAGACTTATATTATTCGCGAATTCTTTTCAGAAAATTCTGTTTTGTGTGAGATCACAGGTCGTAAAGGTGAGCCCATGGCTCAGCAGCTCGCTGAAGTGGCTTCTTCTGTTGGCGAGACTTTTTTTAAGGGGGTGGCTTTAGAAACCCCAGAGAATTGGCATAAAGCGTTTGAATTGATTTTAAAAAATGTAAAAAACGAAGACGAATGGAAGAAAAAATCTTTTGTTTTATTTTTGGATGAGCTGCCTTGGTTGTCCACAGATCGTTCTGATTGTGTCAGTGCCTTGGATTATTACTGGAATAAGTATTTTTCGAGATTGCCCCATTTTAAATTAATCATTTGTGGGTCTGCTGCTTCTTGGATGTTGGATAAAATTATTAATGCGAAAGGGGGGCTTCATAATCGGTTAACGCAAACATTGCTCTTAAAGCCTTTTGATTTAACCAAGACAGCTCAGTATTTAAAATATCTAGGCATTCGATGGTCACAAAAGCAGATTTTGTCTTTGTATATGGTCATGGGAGGAATTCCCTATTATCTCGATCAGCTCAATTCAGAAGACTCTCTGGTTCAAAATATTAATAGGCTTTGTTTTACCGAAGGAGGGTTGTTCCAATTAGAATTTTCTAAATTATTTACTTCGCTTTTTGATATGGCAGAAGAAAATTTGAGTTTGGTTCGAGCGATTGCCAGTCAAAATAAAGGGCTTTCACGCGCAGCGCTTTTGGACAAATTAAATTTATCTTCAGGGGGGGCGCTCAGTGCAAGACTGAGTGAATTGGAGTCCGCGGGTTTTATAAAGGCGTATCGCCCGTTTGGTAAAACAGCTCGGGATAGTTTTTATAGAGTTATTGATGAATATGTTTTGTTTTATCTGCATTGGATCGAAGAATCTTTGCGTTCAGGGCATTCTTTTGCTGAGGGTTACTGGGAAACCAAACAAAATACGCCCAGTTTTCATAGTTGGTCAGGATTTTCGTTTGAGAATATTTGCATCAAGCATGTGGAAAAAATTAGACAAAAATTAGGCTTGAATCGCATTGGCTGTCTTTACAGTTCTTGGTTTTATAGTCCGCCAAAAGGCAGTGATAAAACCGGTGCTCAGGTTGATTTATTAATCGATCGTGATGATGGCGTTATTTCTTTATGTGAAATTAAATACAGCGATAAAGTGTATGTTTTAGACAAAGCCACTGCGAAAAATATTCATAATAAAGCAGATGTTTTTACCGAAATCACCCATACGACAAAACAGATAGAGATCGTTGCTGTGACTACCTTTGGCGTAAAGCCTGGTTTATGGGCTGATGAGGTCATTCAACAAGAAGTTCAGGCTTCGGATTTGTTTTGATTTTTTTGTTTTTACCGATATTCCCATGATCTCATTCGCAAATTGTTTATTTGCTAATTTTAATTAATTTGATGTCTCCGTAGGGGCAGACCTGTGTGTCTGCCCTCAGAAAATTACAGATCCAATGAGACTTCCATTTTTCTTTGTTCTGCGGGTCTAGCTGACTCATACATGGTACGGAATAGAGTCGGATCTTTTGGATAGGCTTTGGAAATAATGGCTCCGTCATTTAGCAGTCGGATGTTTTCCATACCTATTTCGGAGCCAAATGAGGACAGATAAAATTCTGAGAAATTTTTTGTTGGAAATTTTTCTTTCGCTTGATGTAAATCAGCACCTTTACCTTCCACGACAAGGAAGAATCTGGTTTTTATATCAATCTCGTTCGCAAGTAATTGATAGCATTCTGAAACCAGCAGCTCCCGGCCTGAGCCATTACCCCTAGATACAAATTCTCAAAGAATTAAAGCTGCATAAAACCAGCTCCCAAGCTGGAATTCCAAATAATGTTTAGATTTTTTTAAGCACAGATACCAAGGAAACCAAACTAGAAAATTTGAA
>CANJUQ010000012.1 GCA_947478175.1 Thiotrichales bacterium
CTCAGAATAAAGTCTCATCGATCTGATATTTGGAGAGAAAGAAAAGCATGATATTTCTTTTTGTTTAAATTTTAAATAATGTATTTAATTTTAATTTCGAGAGACATAAGAATGATGAAGGGGTAGATCTATGTGTCTGCCCTCTGTTAGTGCCTCGTGAATGTTGAGGGCGGACACATATAAAAAAGAGGGTGAATGATGGGATGTAAGAGGGCGCACAATGGGATGAATAAGAGGGTGGACAATGGGATGAATAAGAGGGTGGACAATGGGATGAATAAGAGGGTGGACAATGGGATGAATAAGAGGGCGGACACACAGGTCCGCCCCTACGCGAAACATCCTCATAAGCCCTGCCATTATTGAGATTAAGATGCGTTTACCCTGGAGACGACGTACCTTATCAGTCTTATATGAAAATTTTGTTATCTCGTAGTGTTAGTGATCTTAGAAAATCGGGCTAAGCCTGAATCATAAAAGCTCGAATCACCCCCTATCCTCCAGCCCAAAGCCCGTTAAAATGCGCGCCGAATTTTGAATCTTAGTTTTGGTTAGTTGGGTATTTTTGTGAAAAAGAAATTTTTTGTTTTGATTTTAATTTTATTTATTATTTTTTTATTGGGTCTTGGAGTTTGGTTTTGGACTAAACCCCCAAGCCAATTTCATAAAATTAATCCTGTGATAGTCAGTGCCGTACAGGCCAAAATTCAGCCCATGCCCATTGTGATCCAAACTTTGGGGTCTATAGAGCCCGAACAGTCTGTCGTTATTTTGCCTCAGGCAACCGGTCAGATTACTGAGATTAATTTCCAAGAAGGTCAGACTGTCAAAAAAGGCCAGTTACTCATGGTCATTGATCCCTCAGAAATGCAAATTAATCTCGATCGCATGAAAGCAGTTTTAGCCAGGGACCAAGCCCAGTCAGAAACTTTGTCAGCGGATGCGGATCGGTTTTCTAAGTTAGTTAAACAGGGTTATGTTTCAGAACAGCAATATGAACAAGCGATGGCGGCTAATCAGGCTCAACAAGCGCTAGTCATGTCAGACCAAGAACAAGTCAAAGAAGCGCAGACCCAGTTGGGCTATACCCAAATTACAGCGCCCATTAATGGCCAGACGGGCAGTCTTAATGTCAAAGTGGGCGATATTGTGACAGCAGGAAGTACGCAGGCTTTATTTACGATTAATCAATTAGAGACTGTTTTAGTTGATTTTAGCGTGCCTCAGAGTCAGCTAGAAATGGTTAGAAAATATGAGCAAAAAAAGAGCTTGAGTGTTCAATTATTTTCCCAACCAGGCCAAGATAAAAATCCCTTGATTGGAACACTAGATTTTATTGATAACACAGTGAACCCAGAAACAGGGACGGTCGCTTTAAAAGCGGAATTAAAAAATCCAGGAGAAAATCTCTGGCCAGGACAGACCATGAAAGTGAGACTGGTTTTGGCTGTACAACCTAAAGCCATTGTGATTCCCAGCAGTGCTATTCAGATTGATCAGCAGGGTCAGTTTATTTTTATAGATCAAGATCACAGAGCAAAGATTATTCGAGTGACAGTCGATCGGGAATTAGATCATTGGGCTGTGATTAGCAAAGGCTTATCTGGGAACGAAAAAATATTGACGGTGATTCCGCCAAATTTGAGAGATGGGTCGCCGATTAAAATTAGTCCGGTGAACCCAACATGAATTTTTCTAAAATCTTTATTGAACGCCCTGTTGCAACATTGGCTTTAACGTTTGCATTTATTTTATTTGGCTGGATTGCGTATTGTTTTCTGCCCGTCAGTGAGCTTCCCAATATTAATTTTGCGACGATTACGGTCAGTGCCAGTTTGCCGGGAGCCGATCCTGAGACCATGGCCAGTGCTGTTGCGACGCCTTTAGAAAAACAATTTAGTGCGATTGCAGGTTTGGACTCCATGAGTTCAACGAACACACTGGGTCAGACGGCTATTACTTTACAGTTTGATCTCAATCGAAATATCGATAGTGCTGCGCAAGATGTTCAAAGTGCGATTTCCCAAGCAGCGCATTCGCTGCCTTCTGAGATGACCAGTTTGCCGACGATGCGTAAAGTGAATCCAGCGGCGAGCCCTGTTTTGTATCTAGCTTTGACGGCGGATCATTTGCCTTTGTCGACTTTGGATGAATTCGCAGAAACGCGAATTGGAGAGAGAGTGTCGATGGTTTCTGGCGTGGCCCAAGTAGTCGTCATGGGTTCACAACAATATGCAGTTCGAATCCATTTTAATCTTCAGGCGCTTATGGCCCGAGGCATGGATATCAATGATGCGATTGCTGATATTCAAAATATTAATACCCATCAGCCCGCAGGGACTTTATTGACGCCAATTAAAAATTATTTATTGCAGGTTGATGGCCAATTAGATAATGCCCAAGCGTTTAATAAAGCCATTATTGCCTATAAAGACGGCATGCCTATTCGACTTCAAGATATTGCAACGGTGGAAGATGGTGTCGTCAATGACCAGCAGAGTACTTGGTTAAATCAACAGCGATCTATTGTTTTGGCGATTCAAGCGCAGCCGGATGCCAATGTAATTTCTGTGATAGACGGTGTAAAAAAAATATTGCCTGAATTGACAAAGACCTTACCAGGCGGGGCGCATCTGAATATCTTTTATGATCGATCTGTTTTTATTCATGCTGAGATCACGAGTGTCAAAATTGCTTTGTTACTGGCCATATTATTTGTCTCCGGGGTGCTTTTATTATTTTTAGGCAATATTCGAGCGACTTTGATTGCCATTTTAGTTTTGCCAGTGTCTTTGATTGGAACGTTTGGCGTGATGTATTTATTAGGAAATAGCATTGATAGCTTGTCTTTAATGGCTATGGTCTTGGCAGTTGGCTTTGTGGTCGATGATGCCATTGTGGTGATTGAGAATATTTCGCGCTATCTCGAAAAAGGCTATGGAAAATTCGAAGCAGCGTTGAAGGGAAGCCAGGAAATTTGTTTTACGATTATTTCCATGACGCTGTCTTTGGTCGCTGTGTTTTTACCGATTTTATTTATGACGGGTTTAATCGGTCGATTATTTAATGAATTCGCTGTCGTCGTTGCCACGTCTATTTTAATTTCTGGATTAATTTCTTTGACGCTGACGCCCATGCTATGCAGTCGATTATTAAAATCTAAATCAAAATCTAAAAATTTATTTCCCTGGTTTGAAAATTTTTTTATGAAAACCCGTTTGTATTACGAACAAAGTTTAAGAATGGTTTTAACTTATCGACGTTGGGTTTTAATCGGCACTGGGATTTTAATTATTCTGACAGGAGTTTTATTCGGAGTGGTTAATAAGGGCTTTATTCCCAGAGAAGACGTAGGGGTTTTATTTGGCAATGTTCAAGTGCCTACGGGGGTGCCTTATGAAGTTTTTCTACAACGTCAGCAGGCAATGGTGGCTGTTATTTTGGAAGATCCGAATATTGAATCCTTAGTTTCCAGTGTGGGTGGGTCTAATAATGGCCGAGCTAAAAATAATGAAGGCCAATTATTGATTAATTTAAAACCCGAGAATCAAAGAGATCTCACGGCTGATCAAGTAATTCAAGAGCTTCGCATTAAATTATTAATGGTTCCGGGGATTTCAATATTTTTAACTAATCCTCCAGCCATTCATGCAGGTGGAGCTATTAGCAAAAGTACTTATCAGTTTGTTTTGCAGGGAACTGATTGGAATGATTTAGAAAAACAGGCGCCAATCTTAGAACAGGCCATGGAAAAATTACCGGGTGTTCAAGATGTTTCGTCTGATCTGGAAATTACGAATCCATCCATTTATTTACATATTTTGCGTAGCAAAACAGCGAGTCTTGGGATAACACCGGTTCAGATAGAAACCAGTTTGTATAACGCTTATGGGCAACGAGAAATCAGTACGATTTATACGCCAACGGATGAATATGAAGTCATTGCAGATGTCATGCCAGAATTTCGGACAGATCCGAATGTGCTGAATAATTTTTATCTGCGCAGCAGTTCTGGAGGCATGGTGCCTTTGAATGCCGTTGTTCAGATGTCCCAGACGGCTTCGCCTATTTCGATGAATCATTATGATCAGTTACCGTCAGTCATTCTGTCTTTTAATTTAGCGCCGGGGGCTTCATTAGGAGCAGTGAGTACAGAAATCTCACAGACAGCTAAAAAAATATTGCCAGAAAATCTGTCGGGTCGTTTTATTGGGTCCGCTCAGGCGTTTCAAGATTCAATGCATAGTTTGTCTTGGTTGTTAATAATTACGATTGTCATAATTTATTTAATTCTGGCCATTTTGTATGAACATTTTGGGCATCCGCTTACTATTTTAACGGCTTTGCCGTTGGCGGGATTTGGGGCGTTATTGATGTTATTAATTTTTCATAAAGAGTTAGATATCTTTAGTTTTGTAGGCATTATTTTATTAGTTGGCTTAGTTAAGAAAAACGGCATCATGATGGTTGATTTTGCCTTAGAAGCTAAAAGAAAATTAAATTTAAATGCTCAAGAGGCCATTGTTCAAGCCTGTGTGATTCGTTTTCGACCCATCATGATGACGACGATGGCGGCCATCATGGCTGCAATTCCGATGGCGACAGGATTAGGTGCTGGGGGTGAAACTAGACAAGCAATGGGAATAGCCGTGGTGGGTGGGTTAATATTTTCGCAATTATTGACCCTGTATGTGACACCCGTTTTTTATGTCTATATGGAGCAGTGGGTGGGATTTTTTCGAAAAAATTAATCAATGCCAAATTTCTTTGCAATCTTTATGACGGACGTGTTTCAATAATAACTCAATGCCGCCAATGCCTTGAAAGGACTTACCCCTAATGAGTACACTCGCCGCCTACTTCAGGTCGCCTGACCGTCTCATATGTTATGAACCCATACAATCATTAAACCCGTCCTGTCATTTGGCGGGTTAAATTTGTAGAATCCGCGCCCCAAAATTTAATTGACTAACTTAATTTAACTGGCGAGGGATTCATGAATCTAGAGAATCAAAATAAAGCCCAAGAGACTGAAGAGTCTGTCATGGCTGAAGAAAATGAAATAGTAATAAAACGCCGTCGAGGGATTTATATCCTGCCCAATTTATTTACTTTGGCTGCTTTGTTTTCTGGTTTTTATGCCGTGATTGCAGCGATGAATAGCTCTTTCACGATTGCGAGTGTGGCTATTTTTATAGCCATGATTTTAGATTGCTTAGATGGCCGGGTGGCAAGATTAATCAATGCTCAGAGCGCTTTTGGCGCTGAGTTAGATTCTCTGTCAGATATTGTCTGTTTTGGTGTAGCGCCGGCTTTAATGATTTATCGATTGGATATTGGTTTTTTGCAAAATACAGATATTCACTTAGGAAAAATGGCTTGGCTTTGTAGTTTTATCTATATGGCTTGCGTGGCTTTAAGACTGGCACGATTCAATATTCAGACAGACGAAGAGCCGACGCCGTTTTCTAAACGTTATTTTTCAGGATTACCCTGCCCAGCTCCCGCGGGATTTCTAGCAGGGTTAGTTTGGCTGTCAGATAGCTATGGCTGGGCGTCTTTGCCGATGGCCATTATTTTTTGTGGATTGTTAGTGATTCTGGCTGCTTTGCAGATTAGTAATCTGCGTTACAGAAGTTTTAAAGATATTGATTTAAATGCCCGCGTTCGATTTGCTGCCATGGTTATTATTTTGGTGGCAATCGTTTTGATTTCTTGGCAGCCCCCTGAAATCTTGTGTCTAATCTTTTTGGTTTATTGTTTTTCGGGGCCGTTTGGATGGATCTGGAGAGCTAGTTTTAATACGGAGTTTAAAATGGGGCTCAAAGCCAGTCTTAAAACAGGGCTTAAAAAAATTAAAATTATTAAATAAATTTAAATAATTAAATTAAATAAAAAAAACTAGGTGTCTGATTTATGCCTGATTTTATGCCTGATTTAGATTTTTTTTTAAAACCCATGAAGCTCGAACGGTATGTCTTAAAAAACAAATCTGTTCAGAGGGCTTTGTATTTTGAAAAAGATTTTGAGTTAACAGGGGGCGGGAAATTATTAATAATTCCCCCACAAGGGTTCTTGGTTTTATTATCTAATGAACGTTTGCAGCCCAGAGAGGCTATGAGAGAGATGTTGAGAAATATATTTAAATATCTCCAGATCTCGCTGGATTTCTGCACGTTTGCTTGGGTGTGCCCAAGCGGGCCTACTGTTCAATCTGCAAGATTTTCTGAATCTGCTGAATCTTTTGAATTTTCGGAGCTCTGTGAAATAACAGAACCCCAAAAAATTCTTAGCTTTGGCGTGAATATCGAGGCAGAATTACTGGTTTTGAAGACGTTAGATTTAAGTCACGTGTTGTTGCAACCCATTTTGAAACGGCAGGTTTTTGAAGATGTTAATCGATTACTATTTTCGTCCGCTCGCCCTGCATGATTTAGCTTCCATGATGGAACTTGAGCGAGAGGTTTTTTTACTTCCTTGGTCAGTCGGACAAATGAAAGATTCGCTTTTAGCCGCGCATTGTCAGGCCTGGGGTTTATATTCTGAGCTCTCTGGAGAGCTGATAGGGTTTGGAATTTTGTCTGTTATTTTTGAGGAAGTAGAAGTTTTAACTTTGAGTGTGGCGAAGCGCTTTCATAGAAAGGGCTATGGAGAAAATTTATTAAATTTTTTGCTTGAAAAATCTTGTGAAGCTAAAGCTGAGAAAGTTTTTCTAGAAGTTCCAAAATCTAATCTCCCGGCGATTGGGCTCTATAAAAAATTAAATTTTGAAATTGTTGGCGAACGAGAAAATTACTATGCAAATCCAGATAACACGCGAGAAGACGCCATTTTGATGCGTTGCCAATTGTAAATAGTTATACTCGCCGGCTTTTTTAAGCCCTGGTTAAGTTAAATCCCCCTGATTTTGGAATCGAGAATTAAATTTATGTCTTCTGTTATTCAAGAAATTTCCCGCCGCCGGACATTTGCCATTATTTCTCACCCCGATGCGGGTAAGACGACGCTCACTGAAAAGTTTTTACTATTTGGGGGTGCGATTGCTTTGGCGGGGACGGTCAAAGGTAAAAAATCTTCACGGGCGGTGACGTCTGACTGGATGGAATTAGAAAGGCAACGGGGAATTTCTGTAACGACTTCGGTCATGCAGTTTCCCTATCAAGATTGCATTGTGAATTTATTAGATACGCCAGGACATGCGGATTTCTCGGAAGATACTTATAGAACTCTGACAGCGGTTGATTTGGCTCTAATGGTTATTGATGGTGCGAAAGGGGTGGAAGATCGGACTATTAGACTCATGGATGTTTGCCGTTTGAGAAATACACCCATTATGACGTTTATTAATAAAATGGATCGAGAGACGAAAGATCCCATGGAATTATTGGATGAAGTCGAACGGGTTTTAAAAATAAAATGTGCGCCGGTTGTTTGGCCGATGGGCTGCGGTAAATACTTTCGAGGGATTTATCATTTTGAAAAAGACCAAGTGATTTTATTTGAGCCAGGCCATGGGGATCGGATTTTTAACTATGAAATAATTCAGGGTTTAAATAATCCGTTGTTAGATCAAAAAATTCCGGAAGATGAAATTGAAGGTTTTCGCCAAGAGCTTGAATTGATTAAAGGCGCTGCCCATGAGTTTGATCAAAAAAGTTTTCTAGAGGGGAAATTAACCCCTGTTTTTTTTGGGACGGCTTTAGGTAATTTTGGAATTAAAGAATTATTGGATGATTTTGTTCAGATGGCTCCAGCGCCTTCTCATCGTGAGACTGAGACTCGTGATGTCCAGGCCAATGAAGAAAAATTTTCAGGATTTGTTTTTAAGATCCAAGCCAACATGGATCCTCAGCATCGAGATCGAATTGCTTTTTTAAGAATCTGTTCAGGGCAATACACAAAAGGCTTAAAGCTGTTTCAAGTGAGGACAGATAAATTGGCATCAATTAGTAATGCCCTGACTTTTATGGCTGGAGATAGAACTCAAACTGAAGAAGCTTTTGCTGGAGATATTATTGGTTTGTATAACCATGGGACCATTCAAGTGGGGGATACTTTTACACAGGGTGAAAAATTAAAATTTTCGGGCATACCCTTTTTTGCGCCGGAATTATTTAGAAGAGTGGTTTTAAAAGACCCACTCAAAATGAAAGCCTTGTTAAAAGGCCTTGTGCAATTATCAGAAGAGGGAGCGACTCAAGTATTCAGACCCCAAAGAAATAATGATTTGATTTTAGGCGCAGTGGGTATTTTGCAATTTGATGTAGTGGCCTATCGGCTATTACATGAATATGGCGTGAGTTGTGTGTATGACAATATTCCAGTTTCGACGGCTCGTTGGGTGAGAGTAAAAGATCAGAAAGATCAAAAAGACCCGCAGTCGGCTAAGAAATGGGAAGAATTTGAGAAAAAAACATTTGATCACTTAGCGTTAGATGGTGCAGGAAGATGGGTTTATTTAGCGCCTAGTATGGTTAATTTGAATTTAACTCAAGATCGATATCCCAGTATTGAATTTTTAGATTCAGTGCCGGTTTGAATTAAATTTGGAATGTGCATAATGCGCGCCTCGAAATAAAGTCGAATAAATTATTAAGGTCTGTGATATGAAAATTATTTTGCTAGGACCCCCAGGGGCTGGAAAAGGGACACAAGCACAATTTATAAAAGAAGCTTTGAAGATTCCCCAGATATCAACAGGCGATATGTTAAGACAGGCCATTGCAGAAGGAAGTACTCTAGGACTTCAAGCCAAATCGATTATGGATTCAGGCGGGTTGGTCCATGATGCTTTGATGATTGCTTTAGTCGAAGAGCGTTTATCTAAGCCAGATTGTAAGAACGGGTTTTTATTAGATGGATTCCCCAGAACTTTGCCACAGGCTGAAGCTTTGACTCGGGATGTAGGTATTGACGTTGTGATAGAAATTAAAGTCAATCCAGAAGAAATCATTGAGAGACTTTCTGGTCGTCGTGTTCATCCAGCGTCAGGTCGGATTTATCACCATAGTTTTCATCCGCCCAAAATCGAAGGAAAAGATGATGTGACGGGAGAGGCTTTGATTCAGCGTGAAGATGATAAAGAAGAGACGGTGAGACATCGTTTGAATGTCTATCAAAATTTAACCCATCCTTTGGTTCAATATTATTCCCAGCTGGTTCAGTCCAAAAAAACTTCACTGAAATATACTGTGATTAATGGCATGAAAGAGGTTCAAGAAGTTAAAGCCAATATATTTCGAGCCTTAGAAATTATTTAATAAATTTTTACTGATCAACTACCCTCCGGGTCTTTTTTTAGGGAGTTTGATCTATGTCCGCTGAAATAAATTCTATTGAAGATCCTAGGCAGCTCGTGATGACAGAAATGATGCCACCTCAGGCAGCTAATTTTTCAGGTCATGTTCATGGGGGCTATCTCATGATGTTATTAGATCGTGTGGCCTATGCCTGTGCTGCACGGTATACGAGCCAGTACGCAGTGACGGTTTCTGTGGATCAGATTTTATTCAAAGAGGCTATTGAAGTGGGTGAGCTCGTGACTTTCTATGCGAGTGTTAACTTTGTTGGTAAGACTTCTTTAGAAATTGGTATCAAAGTAGTGTCTGAAAATATTCAAAAAAAATCTGTTAGGCATACCAATACTTGTTATATCACCATGGTGTCTATCGATGATAAGACAGGCAAGCCTCAAGCAGTTCCGCCTTTAGAAATTAGAAACGAAATCGAGCGGCATCGTTTTGAAGAAGGAAAACTTCGACGTCAGATGCGATTTGATTACCAGGCACAGCATTTAGCCCAAAAAATAGCCACTCGTAGTAAAAATTAGAAAGCCAAATTTTTACATCTCCTGCATAGACGGCGCCGAGTGATGTGATGAACGTGAATATTGAGGGCTAAATTGGAAAGCCGTGTGAGCCGAACCCATTCGTGGAGAGGCAAATTCAAGTGGGCTTGATTGAATGGATTGAGTAAGGCCGGCTGATTGAGCACGTCTTTGGCGTTCATCACGAACTGCATAGATAATGTGTGGTGGTAGGGCTAGTGATGGCGCACTAATGGATTGAATGGGTCGGGGTGGTTCTTCTAGATAATTAGCTGAAGGAAGCGGCATTTCAGAAAATAAATGTGGAGGGACTAATTTTCCGTCTAAAGATCGCCGAGTGGTTTGTAAATTGCCTAACTCGTAAGCCTTGGGTCTATCGATCACCTGTAATATTAATGAAAGCCTTCCAAATTCTTCTCTTAATAAACTTTCAATAGTGGGTCTAACCTTCGCATAAAATTCTTGATGACCACCTGTTGTCACCCTAAGATTCTCAATACATGAATTGACACGGCGTTGTAGCTCTTCAGCATAGGAAGCCCTGCCGTCATGAATGTTTCGAATACTTATCTGGTGAAGTTGCAATTTATGCTGTAATTCGCGATCAATAACGGTATTGATTCTCATTATATTACTGAGCACCCAATACCAAAGATCTTTGGGCTGTTTTTCCCTATTTAGCTCATGGTCGGGGCGTAATCTGTTATTTAATTGGACGACTAGTTTTGTAATCCCCTCACATAATATTTCAATCTGTTTATCATAAAATTCCGTCGAAATTTTATTGGTTTGTATGGTTTTGATGGGAGCATTGGGAGAATATCTTAGGACTTTGTCTACGCAATTTTTAATTAACTTTGCAGTGGCGGGCACATCATTCTTGAGAAGATCTCGCGTGGCAAAAAGTTTAGTCGTTGTCATAGTATAAAAAGTGATGGCGCCACATAGCCTGCGAAACGACATCGAACCTATTTTAGAATTGATACAATAATAGGCACCACAAGTTCCCTGAAGTCCTGCTAAAAGAAGGCTCACCGCCAGCAAGGGCGATTCTTTAGTAGCAGACCAAATGGCTTGAAATATATTTTGCTCAATCGCAGGCTTAGGCCGATCAGAAACACGTAAATTTTGATGGCCCATTTTTTTCAGGAGCCAGTTTTTATGAAGAATAATAGGCTCCAAATTCAGGCCAATGACTGAGAGAGTACAGAAGACAGACATCGTCAGTCGAGAAAATTCAGAGGGAATGATGGACCACAAATCATAGTTTCCACTGATATTGGAAAAAGCGCTCAAGCCAGCAATTCCCAATGAAAGGGCCAAAGAGCTCCATTCTAAAAAAGCCCTCCATTTGCCATTGTCACCCACAAAATGGGGGTTAAATTTAAAAGATTTCAGACGGCAGTCATAAGTTTTATAAGCTTGTGGCATGAGGGGCGCTTGAGCACCGGCAGCCTCTGTAGGAGTCATGATTTGTTGAGGACGTCTAGCATTTTCAAAGGCAGCTTCAAGCAAAAGGGACTCTTCTTCAATTTGTTTAATGCCATCCGTGATATCTGTGAGAACTAAACTCATGGGGCAGTTTTTATCCAGAGAAGAAACCGCTTCAAGAAAATTCAGGTGTTCTTCGATGTATTTTCTGATCCAATCGATGGTTATTTTTGAAAGCGTGTTCCTCTCCCTATCTCTTAGTTGAAGGGGTTCAATAACAGAAGAGTTATTAAAGGGAGAACGTTCAAGTTCGGAAGCCACTTCATCAAAACGTTGTAAGGCTTTGGAAAAATGTTCTAACGCATTAGTTAAAAGATCGTACTCGACAGCCAAAGCTGGATTTCGTTTGCCAAATAACTCTGCGAGCATGGCGACGGTAGCGATGGTTAAGTTTTTCGACTTATCAATACCAACCCAAAGATTGGTTGCAAAAATGCCCCCTAATACCAGGTAACGGAGCCAGGGCATGCTGGAGCAAAAGTTAGTTGCTACGACCATCCAAGTATTGCCTGTGGCATAGCCGAAGCCTAAAAAAGTATCGCAGATATAAGCGGCGGGGGTTCTATTTAGGGCAGGCAGTAGATCCACGTGTGCGGCTGGAAAAGTTCTTTGGATGGCCTGGATCTTTTCTTTAATAAGAATTCGTGTCGTCCAGTCTTTTAAGATTCGGCGGTTACTGTTGAGATAAAAACCGACAGAAGAAATTGAGCCGGTGATGGCGAGGAGCCATTGGCCTAAGGGGTTATGGAGACCGACAATTTTAAAAAATCCAGCGACGCCTACGAGCGGTTTCCCTGTGGCCAGCAATGCTGCAGTTAAGCCTAGGCAATTCGGAAGATATTTGAGCGCCCGTTGTTCGCTGCCTTTGAAGTCCACTTTTTCAGTGGCGACATATTCAGCTTCACCTTGTTCACCTTGGGCGTTTTGTTCAGCGGTCGTTGCTAGCCACCAGTCTTGATTATCTGAAAGGTTAGGATTTTTAAATTCATCTTTTTCGAACCAAATTTGTTGCCCCTCTTCTGTCTTAATGACAAAACCTTCCCACTCGGGATGTAGAGGATTTTTATTGAGGTTTCTGAATTGTTCTCTGAGCCAACGAATATAAAAAGCACGATATTCCATTCGAGGGCTTGGGTAATTAGATTGATCAAGAGATCTATCAATCACCTCAGGAGGAGCTTGTAGAAATGGTTCTACGATGAATGGAAAAGCTTGAGTACTATTATGTCTATGTCTGGTGTGCGGGATTACCTGAGAAAGAGAGGAGTCATCACTAGAGTCACCCTGATGAGAGAAACATTCTCTGGAAGCGGCAGAATGTGGATGGATGGATCCGGAGGCTGTAAATTCTTTGTGCTCTGGTGAGGGTCTTTCGGGACTATGAGTCTGAAGACCTTCAGAAGAGGATGTAGAGGGAATGTGGGCTTGCAAAAAAGGGTTTCTATTGCGTGCCTGTGAAAACCCCATCACGAGTGTATTTTCTTGAATGTTCATTCGAGAGGGGTCTGCAGAATAGGCAAGTCCATGAGGATCTAGCGGGAGGCTCGAAACAGAATCACTGGGCCCGGGTCGTCGATAAAGAAAAACTTGAAACTTAGCTCGGGCAAAAAAATCATCAGCAGGGTTCGTTAACGGCATCTTATTTTGATCTCACTCCATTGAGGGCGTGGGACATTATTCAGAGGGCTTTTTGAAAAGCAAGACCGGCTCAGTCAGAAAAATTGTTTTAAAAAACAAGGCCACAAATAGTTATAAAAATAGCTATGAAAAAATAGCCAAAATGGCATCTTGTAAGTCACGTGCGGGGTGCAAAGAAGAAGCCAATCCATTGATCATAATGGAGAAGACATAAATTTTGCCCTGGCGTGTTTTTAAATAACCAGAAAGTGTTGAAATACCCTGCATAGATCCTGTTTTTGCATAGACATTGCCTAATAAAGGCACATGTCCCATACGATATTTTAAAGTCCCAGTCATGCCAGAGCGGGGTAAAGAAATTAATAAATCATTTCTGAGTGTTGGGTCTTTGTAGGCGGCTTGTAGTAAATCTACTAAATCATTGGGGGTGATCATGTTATATCGAGAATCACCCGCGCCATCTTCGATTTCAAAATATGTAAATGGTTTACCCATCAATGCAGAATCAATCGATTCAATCGCATTCACGCCGGCTTTATTAGATCCAACGCCATAATAGGCATAGCCAACCGCATGGGTCAGACTGCCAGCGTAGATATTATTAGAAGTGGTTAACATGAGAGTGACTAAATTAATCAACGGATCTGAATGATGAGAGGCTAGAATTTTTGTGTCTTTGGATTGCAGGCCTGTTTTAATCGACCCAGTGATTTGGATGTTATTAGCCAATAGAGTCTGTTGAATAATTTTTTCGGCATAGAGGGTTGGATTGGCAATGGCAAAACTGAAATTAATATTTTGTTTGGCCGTTAGGCAGCCTTCTAAGATCACTTGGTTATTTTGATCCATATGAGGATAAAACGTGCAAGTCTTAGGGTCGTCTTTGCCTGGAATTTGGACCAGATTATTAATAATAGAAAAGCCTTCGGCATTGGCTTGTTTATCAATGACCATTTGATTGTTTGAATTTAAATTTACACTGAAGTTGATGCAGTTTTGATTAAGAATCACACTTTGAATGGGAGCCATAAAGCAATAGGGCAAATCATCATGGACAACACCCAGTGGGACAGGTGAGCCCGAGTATTCACTGGTATCTAAAATAACATCGCCATTAATTTTCTGAATACCCAATGTTTTGAGTGTGTTAATTAAATCTTGTAGATCATCGCTCGTTAAACTGGGGTCCCCAGAAAATTTAATATAAATAGGGCTGTTTAAAACATGATCTTGAATATCAGAATTATTGGCACTCACCACTGTTAAAAACTCATATGAATTTCCCAGTTGTTTTAAAGCTGCGATGGCCGTCAAAATTTTATTGTTACTAGCAGGGGCGTAAGCATGACCGGCGTTATAGCTATAAAGAATTTTTCCTGTATTAACTTGTTCGATCAGAATTCCCACAGAAGCTTCTGGAGTTTTATCTTGAATTAAATTTTGGATTTTATCCGCGAAGCAAAAAGAAAAAGAAGAAAATAAAAAAGAAGAAAATAAAAATTGAGAGACTGAAAATTTAAATAATTTAAGCATGGGGATTTTTTTATATCTGGCCAGTCAAAAGGGCCGGGGATGATAGAGAGAAAGTTTGAAATCGTGAATAGGAGATTTGGCGTGATTGTGAAAATATCTTGTTTTTATATTGAATATTTGAGACCTCATTCGATAAGATGCGCGCTCTTTCTAATTCAAGCTATTCAGAATTTCATTCATAATTTTATATTTGATAACCGTACGGTAGTGCAGTACAGTACAGTACTATGTTTTAGATATGAATATATAATTTTTTTTGAAAAAGGCTGAAAATCATGGAAAACATTAGCGTGAACCAGTTTCGAGATAATCTTAAATACTACGTTGAAGCCGTGACTCAAAATCATGATCCCTTATTAGTGACTCGTCGAAATGGCGAAAATTTTATTGTGATCAGTGAGTCTGACTGGGAACAAGAGCAAGAGACTTTATATGTCCTTCAGAATCAAAATCTGATGACTCAAATGGCGGCTTCTTATAAAACATTTAATGCAGGAAAAGGCCGGTCTTTAAGCAAAGGGCAGCAAGATGAAATCGATCGTATTTGAGGGCAAGACGTTGGAGGTTTATGAGCTGCTTCGTCAGCAAGATAAAAAAATTCATGAAAATCTGCGAAAAATTTTAAAAGAATTACAACGAGAAGATCCTACAAAAGGCTTGGGAAAACCTGAGCCTTTGCGATATCAGTTAAGTGGTTTGTGGTCACGAAGGATTTCTTTAAAAGAACGCCTGATTTATCGTTTTGATGACCAGTATATTTATATCTTTGCGATAGGTGGGCATTATCAAAAAATAGAAACCGCTTAATTTTTATTTTTTAATCTTTCCAATCTTTCCGCTCTAATCGATCTAACAGGTCATTAAACAAGGGCCGCTGCTGAGAACTGGGCGATTTCCAGCCCAGTGTAAATCCAGAAGTGATTGGTTTGGTGAGCGCCTGATTATCAGGCTCTGACTTGGCCATAGACTCTTGAACTCTTTCACGCATTTCTTTGCCGGGTTTGAAATGAATGGAATAGCTCGGTTCTGTTTGGACTGTTTCACCTGTTTTAGGATTACGAGCCGGACGACTGGGTCTAAAGCGAAGTTCAAAACTGCCAAAGCCCCTGATTTCAATGCGTTCGCCAGAGATTAAAGACTGAGAAAGAGACTCTAAAATAATATGGATAATGGATTCGGCATCGCGAATTTCCATGCGAAATTTTTCAGAAACTTGTTGTATTAAATCAGAGCGATTGATGGCATCGATTTTCATGAAAAGACCTTGAGTACGGGGGGAAATAAAGAGAGAGATGTTTAGACGACTTAACTTTTTTTGGCAAATATTGGCAGATAAATGAGGGCGTTAAAATATCACAAGTTTGAATTTTGAAAAAGCTTAAAAAAGCGGTTGGGTTTATAGAGGGCTCTGTTAGAATCGCTTAGAATCGCTGGCTTTTTTATATTTAAAAAATTTATACGAGAGATTATGAGAAAATATGATGTTTTAATCATTGGCGCGGGCGCTGCAGGTCTCATGTGTGCGATAGAAGCTGGCCAGAGAGGTCGATCTGTTTTGATTATTGACCAAGCCAATAGGCCGGGAAAAAAAATTTTAATGTCAGGTGGCGGGCGCTGTAATTTTACGAATTACCATGTCAAGCCGGATTGTTATATTTCGCATAATCCACATTTTTGTAAATCAGCTTTAAGCCGTTATACGCCGCAAGATTTTATTCAAAAAGTAAAAAAACATGGAATTCCCTACCATGAAAAAACATTGGGACAGCTTTTCTGTGATGACCAGTCTTCAGATATTGTCGATATGTTATTAGCCGAGTGTGAAGCTGCTGGTGTTGAAATTAAATTACAAACTGAAGTTAAAAAAATTTCGAAAGAGTTTAATAAAGCACTTAAAAATAATTTTGTTTGTGTTCTAGGAAAAAAAGAAGAAAAAGAAGTAAAAGAAGTAAAAGAAGTAAAAGAAGTTTATGAAATTTCTGTTGAGTCTGTTGTCATTGCGACCGGTGGATTGTCTATTCCGACGATGGGTTCTTCGCCGTTTGGATATCAAGTCGCTGAGCAATTTGGATTAAAAATTTGGCCTACTCGAGCTGGGTTAGTCCCTTTGACGTTACATCCTGAAGATAAAATTTTACTGGCGCCTCTGTCTGGCGTTTCAGCAGACGCAAAAGTCAGTGTCGATGGATTAAACCCCATGGATTTTACAGAGAGTTTATTAATCACTCATCGTGGGATTAGCGGGCCGGTGATATTACAAATTTCTTCTTATTGGAGTGCTGGGGAAAATTTAAAAATTAATTTATTTCCAGAAATATCAAATTTAAATTTAGAAAAATTAAATTTAAGTTTTGATGATTTTTGGGAAGAAACTCGAAAAGAGCATCCCAAAAAAATTATAAGAAATATTTTTTCAGAAAAAATCCCCCAAAGATTGTTAGAAATTTTATTGCCTAAAGAACTAGCTGATTTGCCCATGAATACTTTGGTTCCCCGTCAAATTAATTTAATTAAACAGGCTCTAACTGAATGGGAATTAAAACCAGGTGGCTCAGAGGGCTATCGAACGGCTGAAGTAACGCTGGGTGGTGTGGACTGTGATGAACTGTCTTCAAAGACTTTGGAGGCTAAAAAAATGCCAGGCTTGTATTTTATTGGGGAAGTTTTAGACGTGACAGGCTGGTTGGGTGGATATAATTTTCAGTGGGCTTGGGCATCTGGATGGGCAGCAGGTCAAGTGGTTTGATTAGAAAATTTTGTTTTTAAGAGTTGAATTAAATTTTGAGATTTTTCTAGAGAATAAGGCTGAGAGGGGTGTCCCCAGACTGGATTGGGCCAGGCAATATCTTGCGAGTTTCTAGCAATTAAATGGATATGTAACTGGGGAACAATGTTTCCCAGTGTCGCAATATTTAATTTTTCACAAGAAGAAAAACTCTGGAGGACTTGGCTGGCCTGGTTTATTTCTTTGAGTAATTGGATTTGATTTTCGAAAGAGAGTTGGGTGAGTTCAGAAATATTATTTTTTCTGGGGATTAATAAAACCCAAAGAAAATTTTGATTATTGATTAGGCGGCACTGGGAAAGCGGAAAGTTAAATAATTCAAAGCTGTCGTTTTCTAAACGCGAATCAAGCATAAATTCAGAGCTAAGCATGGCTAAATAGCCTCCTAAGGGAATAAATTAGAAACCGGCGATGATATATCTATCTGCCGAACGAACCTATAAAATCCGCGCCTTATTTTTGAGCGGTGATGGAAGTAGTTAACTATGACGGAAAGAATTAAAAGAGATTTTAAAGACTCTAGGAAAAATCTTAAGAAAGAAGCTGAAGCTGAGTCTTGGGACTCACGAGATCCTAGGGCCAAAAACCCCAGAGACCCCAAAGATTCCCGCGAAAGCTTTCAGGCTCGAAAACGCCCCCTAGAAAGAGCACAAGAAAGAATCAGAACTCGTCCTATTTCGACGGCACGGGCGGCTGCACAAGAGCGTCAAAAAGGCCCACTTGCGCCGATCAAGACTGAAAGATTACAAAAATTATTGGCAGAATATGGGCTTGGGTCACGTCGTGAAATCGAAGGCTGGATTGAAGCAGGGCGTTTAAGTGTTAATAAAAAACAGGCCCAATTAGGTGATAAAGCGTCTATCAAAGATTTCATAGAGTTAGATAATCAGCCCTTAAAATTATTTGCCCGAGTGAGTGAGACTCCCAGGGTTATTCTGTATCACAAGCCTGAAGGTGAAGTGTGTTCGAGATATTCGACAGAAGAAGCGCCTAGTGTTTTTTTAAATTTACCTAAATTAAAAACTTCTCGTTGGGTCATGGTTGGGAGATTAGACATTGGGACGGCAGGGTTATTGTTATTCACGACGTCTGGAGAATTAGCCAATCGTTTGATGCATCCCAGTAGTAATATCGAAAGAGAGTACGCCTGTCGTATTTTTGGTGAATTAACCCCAGAACAAATCAAAGCCATGAAAGAAGGCGTTGAGCACGAAGGCGAAAAGCTGAAATTTGAGACGATTAGACTGCAGGGTGGGGAAGGTCGAAATCATTGGTATCACGTGATTATTAAAACAGGAAAAAACCGCGAAGTCAGAAGGGTGTTTGAAACTCAAGAAGTGGTTGTTTCAAGATTGATTCGGGTGAGATTTGGCGATTTGGGATTACCACCGCGTTTAAAGAAAGGGGATTATCTTGAATTGGATGCAGAGCAAGATTTGAAATTTTTAGGGAAGCCTGAGAAAGACCTAGTAGAAAAAGAATCAGAGAAAAAATCAGAGAGAAAATCACAAAGAGCGCCAGCAAGAAAAATAGAAGTAAAACCTGAGAAAAACTCAAAGAAAAAATTTGGCTTGAATGTCAAATTTGGTAGGGCGAAAGAATCAGAGTGATATTGTCAAGAGATTCTATTAGCCGCCAATTCACATAGCGCCCGTAAGGGTTTTAAAGATTCATTTTGTGGAAGAAAATTTAAAGCCTCTTGGGCTTTCTGGGATTCTATTTTGGCTCTAGCTCTTGAGAGTTCTAGGGCTTGGGTTTGTTTTAAGATCGCAAGAATATTATCTAAGTTATCTCTTGAGCCTGTTTTAATGGCTGTTTGAATGAGTTTTTTCTGAACAGCTGAGCCGTTTTGCATAGCAAGAATTAACGGCAAAGTCGTTTTTCCCTCTGTTAAGTCATCCCCCATACTTTTGCCAGAGCTTTCAGGATCTGACTCATAATCGATGACATCGTCGATAATTTGAAAGGCTGTGCCTAGATGCTTGCCATAGTTAATTAAGGATTGAGTTATTAGAAGATTTGATTGGGCTAATACAGCTGGGACGTGACAGGCAGCTTCAAAGAGTTTGGCCGTCTTGGCATAAATAACTTCAAAGTAAATATTTTCTGTGATGTCTGGATTGTGACAATTTTGAAGCTGATGAACTTCACCTTCTGCAATTTTATTACTGGCCTGAGCTAAGACTTGCATGACTTCTAGATTATTAAGTTCACACATCAGCTCGAAAGCACGGGAATATAAAAAATCACCGGTTAATACACTGGCCGCATTTCCAAAAGTAATATTGGCGCAAGGTTTTCCACGTCTGAGCGCTGATTCATCGACGACATCGTCATGTAATAACGTTGCTGTATGAATTAACTCAATGATATTGGCCGTTAAAATTGTAGTTTTATTAGATAGTCCTAAGGTTTTTGCTGTCAGTAAAACTAAAAGAGGCCGAATTCTTTTGCCGCCTGAGCTAATCAAATGATTACCAATTTCTTTAATCAGAGAAACTTCACTGTTAAGCGCTTCTTGAAGGCCTTGGTTAACTAGAGTTAATTCCGATTCAACGGTATTGAGAATGCTTTGGAAATCCATGAAAAACTGAGGTGATTGAGAAAGCGGGGCATCGTAGAGATTAGGGGGCGGGTCGTCAACGCTAGATGAGGCACGGCATGCTGAAATTAAGTTGCAAAAAGGTCTTGTTTCATTGGGGGTGATCCTTTAAGATGCCGCGCAATTTTTTGGTTAGAAAGTTTGGAGTTACACATGTTCGCAGTGATTGAAACTGGCGGGAAACAATACAAAGTTAAGACCGGTGAAGTTATCAAGGTCGAAAAATTAGAGCTAGGTATTGGCACTGTTCATACGTTTGATAAAGTTTTATTGGTTTCTGAAGGTGACAACACAACGATTGGTTCGCCTTTCGTTGAGGGTAAAAAAGTCATGGCAGAAGTCATTGCTCAAGCCAGAGATAAAAAAGTCAAAATTATTAAATTCCGTCGTCGTAAGCATCACATGAAGCATCAAGGTCATCGTCAGTATTACACAGCGCTGAAAATCACTGGAATTCAATAAATCTTAAAATAATTAAATATTAAATTTAATAATTGGATTTAATTTAAGGGAGTTAGAAGAAAATGGCACAGAAGAAAGCCGGTGGTAGTAGCCGTAACGGTCGTGATTCAGAAGCAAAACGACTAGGTGTGAAACGCTTTGGTGGTCAATTTGTGGAAGGCGGTACCATTATTCTCCGTCAACGTGGAACGCGTTGGCATGCTGGTAACCAAGTGGGTTTAGGCCGTGATCATACGTTGTATGCTATGGCGCCAGGCTTGGTTCAGTTTCAGCAACGGGGTGATAAAAATCGCGTTTACGTGAATATTGTCTCTGTCGAGCAAGAAGTTCAACAGGAAGTTCAAGCTTAAGTTTTGATCTTTATTTTTTAATGTAGGGACGAAATTTATTGCGTCCTATATTTCTAAAAGCCTCACGTGTTGTTCTCGTCGAGGCTTTTTTATTTTGGGAAATTTTAAAATGAAATTTGTCGATGAGGTTCGAATTACTGTCCAAGCAGGCAAGGGGGGCAATGGCTCCTGTAGTTTCCGTCGGGAAAAATTTATTCCCAGAGGCGGTCCCGATGGTGGTAATGGCGGAGATGGCGGCACTATTTATTTGTTAGGCCATGACAATCTAAATACCCTCATTGATTATCGATATACCCGAAGATTTGATGCCCAAAATGGCCAGGGTGGTATGGGTCAAAATTGCACTGGGTCACATGGTGAAGATTTGGTTTTATTGGTCCCACCAGGAACGGCAGTCTATGACGAAGATACCCAAGAATTATTGGGAGAAGTTTTAACTAATGGCCAGAAATTATTAGTTGCTCAAGGGGGTCGTCATGGGATTGGGAATACTTTTTTTAAATCTAGTACGAACCGAGCTCCTAGAAGAGTCATCCCAGGGGCTGAGGGTGAATTCAGAAATTTAAGATTAGAGCTAAAAGTTTTGGCAGACGTTGGCTTATTGGGTTACCCCAATGCGGGAAAATCAACGTTGATCAGCGCGGCTTCAGAAGCCAGGCCTAAGATTGCAGATTATCCATTTACGACTTTGTATCCCAACCTGGGTGTTGTTCGTGTGGGGCCGCTTCAAAGTTTTGTGATGGCTGATATCCCTGGCGTCATTGAAGGGGCATCTGAAGGTGCTGGATTAGGAATTCGATTTTTAAAGCATCTAGCGAGAACACGAATTGTTTTGCATGTGGTCGATATTTGTCCGATGGATCCCGATGTAGACGTCGTGGATCAGATGAAAAAATTAGTCTTAGAGCTTGAAAAATACAGCCAAGAATTAGCCCAAAGAGAACGTTGGTTAGTCTTTAATAAAATTGATTTATTAGATCCAGAGATTAAAAAATCTAAAATTTTAGAGATTAAAAAAATATTTAAATTTAAAGGCCCAACTTATGCCATTTCTGGTGTGACAGGGGAGGGTGTTCAAAAACTCATGGGTGATTTGAATACAAGATTGCAGGCCTTGCATCAAGAAGAAAAAGATAAAGAAGCCGGTGAGTGGGACATCATGGGCCGCTCTAAATCAGAAGATGTCTAAATCAGAAGACGGCCCCGTTATTTTTTATAATTAATAAAATAATCATTACGCTGACCATACAAATAAAAACAGGTCGAATGAGTCGTGTCCCACGGTGTAAAACTAACAAGCTGCCAATGATGGCGCCGATTGTTTGACCGATCCCCATGAAAAACCCTAGTTCATAGTCCACATGTTGTGCCCAGATAAACCAGGCTAGCGCGGCCAGATTGCTAGAGAAATTAAAAATTTTGGCATGCATCGTCGCATTTTTTAAATCTAAGCCTAAAAAAATCATGATTAAAACAGCCCAGAGAGACCCTGTTCCGGGCCCGAAAAAACCGTCATAAAAACCTAGGCCAATCCCAAATAGCATTAGAAAAAAATATTTATTAATCAGCGCTGCGCGTTCACCTTGTAGATATTTTTGGGGAGCAGCCAAGATATAAATCAAGGCCAAAAGTAATAACCAGGGAATGATTTTTTTCAAAAAATCGCCGGATAAAACAAGAATACAAAGCGTTCCAATGCTGGCGCCTATAAACGTCATCAAGATGCCAAAGAGTAATTCTAAATCTGAAGAGCGGACTTGGCCGGTTTTATAAAAACGATAAGCCGCGGTTCCTGAGCCAAAGCAAGCTTGAAATTTATTAGTGCCTAAAGCCATTTGAGGTGAAAAGCCCAGCATTAATAAAGTGGGGAGGATGATTAAACCACCGCCACCTGCAATGGTGTCTATCAGGCCGGCAATAAAAGCAGCGAGCGTGGCAGCAGTTATGCTAAATAGAGAAAGGTGTGGAATTATTGGAAGCATGTTTATGAAGAGGGCCTTAATGCAAGATTTCTTTTTTGAGTTCTAATAATTTTTTAAACGAAAGTCCTGTGACTTCTTGAATAAGCAATTCGCTTTGTAATTGATCTTCCCATGTCATAACGTTTTCCTTCTCTTGGGGTAAATGCTGTTTGATTGCTTTAATTAGACCATCTTCTTCTGAAAATGCGGATTTCTCAAAAATACCAAACAATGCTTGATGAGAAAGTTTATTTAGAAAAGCTGCTGGCGATTTAAAAAGAATTTTCTGTATCAATCAATCTGGGATAGCGTCAGACTCACTATCAATTCATTTTAAATGCACTTTGACACTATAAGGAAATCTTTAATGAGTAGTTTTAACGCTGTCAGTTACCCTAAAGAAGATGATCTCATTCGATTACGTCATGAAAAGCTTGACACCAAAATTTGGTATCAACCAAATGGGGATAGCAGTCCAGAAGAGTTCTCAACAAGCCCAGATATTTTTGTTAATTTAAATCGCGATAATAATGGCCCATACAGAGTCTGCCGACAGCTTAATATTGGCATAGATATTGATCCCGCCAGCTATTCAATAGAAACATTTTTATCAGATTTTATAACTGGGACTTTAGATAAAACCAAAAAATGTCAATATCATGGAGATGCAAAAACAGGGCTGAATGCTAGTGAAGATCTCTTGGTACTACTGGGGATATTAGGTCCCTCTCAATCTTTCAATGTTAAGGGAGTGGAGTACGCTTACCACTCCATCGGAGTAGCGGCCAATCCAAGGTATGCCCCCGCTGCCTCGAGTAAAAAAGCTAGCCATTTTCAGATTAAATTTCGGGGTGTATTTGCAAAACCCCCTTATGAAAACCTTCGTCTCAATATCCATTTAGTGGCTAGCGAAGGTTCAGGGCTTGGAAAGGATCACGTGCTCAAAAAATTGTCCGCGGGTATTGCAATGTTTTGTCACGAGCTTAGCTTGGCCGGAAAAACCCCTCTTTCTGAAATGCATTTATTGAAATCATTCAACGTAACGCTGGATAATTTTCGTGAAAATGGTTTTCATATCTGGGGTGAGCGGGGCAAAGAAGTTTATTTTAGATACAAAGAATCCATGCTTTATACAAAAAAAGATTCATCTTTATTAGAAAAATTTTTCGAGGTGGCCTTCCGGCAAAAAAGCATTCTAAAAAAAGACGCGCTTATTATTAAGCCAATAATAGAAAGTGTGGCCGAAAGGAACGAACGTAAAAAGCATGAAAAACTAAACTCAGATAGAGACGGCCCTTTTTTTAAATAGAGGTGACTAGAGAATTTGTGTTTCTTAAGATGCGGTTACCCTGATATCAATCGGTGTTTAGAAAAAATTATTTTGTAAAAATTTGATTAAACTAGCGCCCGATTTTTAATCTGAAAAAGTTTTTTAAAACATGTTTAATCTCAAAATTATTCCCTTGGTGGACTATTGCAAGAATGGGCGGTTGGAAAGGATATGCTTCTGAACGTCCTCCTGGCCCCATAACTATGATAAGAGGCCAGAGGGAATTCGCTTCAATTTTTAATGGTTGGTGCTTAGCAAAAGATCTTTGCACACCTTAACCAATATTGGAGAGGGGAATTCAAGCAAGACCAGCCTTGCCGACCTTAAGTCCGTGCCATTGAACTGTTAGATCGGATGTGTTTTGATTTCCCCCCTCCCCCCAAGATTTTCATAGCAGACCTGTATATACTGCCGCCCTTGTTTTTTTGACCCCCATTATCCTTGGAGAACCCATGGCGACAATGCTTTCCAATAATTTATCCCCTCAAGATATCGACCCTGAAGAAACCCAAGAGTGGCTTTTGTCCCTCAAAGAAGTCATTGAAAAAGACGGTCTTGACCGGGCTTTGTTTTTACTGGCGCAGTTAAATAATCAAACAGGAAGTTCTTTAGGTTCACTCTCGACGCCTTATTTAAATACGATTCCAATTTCTCAACAGCCCGCTTATCCCGGCGATTTAGCCATAGAGAGAAAAATTGAAGCACTAGTCCGTTGGAATGCAGCTATTACGGTTGCTGGAGCGAATTACAAAGAAAGTACTTTGGGTGGGCATATCGGAAGTTTTGCTTCCAGTTGTTCCGCGTATGAAGTCGGTCAGAACCATTTTTTCCATGGCAAGTCAGACGACCATGGTGGGGATTGTTTATATATCCAAGGCCATGTAGCGCCTGGTATTTACTCAAGGGCTTATCTTGAAGGCCGGATTACAGAAGAACAAATGGAAAACTTCCGTCAAGAATCTACTGGGAAGGGTCTTTCTTCTTATCCCCATCCTTGGCTTCAACCCAACTTCTGGCAGTTTCCGACAGTGTCCATGGGCATTGGTCCTTTGGCAGCGATCTATCAAGCCAGATTTATGAAATATCTCGAAGCTAGAAATTTAGCTAAGACTTCTAATCGAAAAGTGTGGGCGTTTTGCGGCGATGGTGAAATGGATGAACCTGAGTCAATGGGCGGAATTACCCGCGCTGGGCGAGAGAAATTAGATAATTTGATTTTTGTAATCAACTGCAATTTGCAGCGCTTAGATGGCCTAGTTAATGGCAATGGAAAAATCATCCAAGAATTTGAGTCTTCTTTTAGAGGCGCTGGTTGGAATGTAATTAAACTTATTTGGGGATCTGACTGGGAAAGTTTGATTGCTGAAGATAGTACGGGTGAACTATTAAAAAGATTGACGGATCTATGTGACGGCGATTTCCAGACGTACCGTTCGAGAGGCGGTGCTTACACGAGAGAAAATTTATTCAATACAGAATCGCTTAAAGCTATGGTTTCTGATCTGACAGATGATCAGCTCCATAATTTAAATCGAGGTGGGCATGATCCTGAAAAAATCTATGCGGCTTATCATGCAGCCGTGAATCATACTGGCCAGCCGACGGTGATTTTAATTAAAACAGTCAAAGGCTATGGCATGGGCGCTTCGGGAGATTCGCGAAACATTGCGCATAATCAGAAGAAAATAAAAGAAGAAGATTTAAAACATTTTAGAGATTTTTTTAGTATCCCAGCCTCAGATGAAAAATTGCTCAAATTTGAAAGAATCCAGCCAGATCAAAATTCACCAGAATTAAAATATTTAAAAGCCCAAAGAGAAAAATTAGGGGGATATTTACCAGCCCGATTTGATAATAAAAAATCTTTGAAAATTCCCCACTATCGAGATTTTGCAGGAAGATTGCTCGCAGGGACGCCTGAAGGTCGTGAGATGTCAACGACAACGGCGTTTGTGCAAATTTTGACAGCGCTTTGTAAAGATCAAGCATTGGGCCAGCACATTGTTCCCATTACGCCAGATGAATCTAGGACTTTTGGGATGGAAGGTTTATTTAGACAGTTGGGGATTTATAACCCGATGGGTCAAAAATATGAGCCTGAAGATCGTGGTGAAGTCATGTATTACAGAGAAGCTCAAGATGGACAAATCTTGCAAGAGGGCATTAACGAAGCGGGCGCTATTTGTTCTTGGACAGCCGCAGCAACGTCTTATAGCGTTCACGATGTTCCTATGATTCCGTTTTATATTTATTACTCCATGTTTGGATTCCAGAGGGTCGCTGATTTTTGTTGGATGGCTGCGGATATGAGAGCCAAAGGATTTTTACTCGGTGCAACGGCGGGTAGAACAACGTTGAATGGCGAAGGATTGCAGCATGAAGATGGACATTCTCATGTCATGGCGGGATTAGTCCCAAACTGTTTATCTTATGATCCGACTTATTCTTATGAAGTCGCCGTGATTATTTGGGAAGGCATGCGCCGCATGTATCAAAACCATGAAGATATTTATTATTACATTACTTTAATGAACGAAAATTATTCTCAAAGACCTATGCCAGAAGGTGCAAGAGCTGAAGAAGTCGAGCAGGGAATTTTAAAAGGCCTGTATTTATTACAAGCTGGGGATTCACCTAAAGATAAAAAAGATAAAAAACTCAAAGTTCAATTATTAGGTTCAGGAACAATCTTAAAAGAAGTTGAAGCCGCGGCTGAGATTTTATTCAAAGACTATGGCGTCAGTGCCGATGTTTGGAGTGTGACGTCTTCTAATGAACTTTATAGAGAGGGCTTAGACATTGTTAGACATAATCGTTTGAACCCAGAAGCGAAGCCTCTGATTTCTTATCTAGAAAGCTGTTTAAACAAAACAGAGGGTCCGATTATTATTTCGACGGACTATGTAAAACTTTACAGTGAGCAGCTCAGACAATTTATGCCGCGTCGTTATGAAGTCTTAGGGACAGACGGTTTTGGTCGAAGTGATACAAGACCTGCATTGAGAAAACATTTTGAAGTCGATCGTTACTATGTTGTTTATACAGCTTTGAAAGCATTGTCTGACGAAGGTGTGATAGAAATTAAAGTATTAAAAGCAGCGATGAAAAAATTAAATATTGACGCTGCGAAAATTAACCCATTTAAAGCTTGATCGGAGGATATACCCTTGGCTATTCAAACTATTGCTGTTCCAGATATTGGCGAATATAAAAATGTCGAAATTATTGAGGTCTTAGTTAAAGTCGGAGATTTAATTAAAAAAGAAGGTTCTGTCATTACTTTAGAAACAGACAAAGCGACCATGGAAGTACCCTGTGCTATCGCAGGAAAAATCACAAAACTATTAGTCAAACTGGGTGATAAAGTTTCTCAAGGCTCGCCGATGATGGAATTAGAAACAGAGGCCGTAGGGGGTGAATCTAAGCAGAATGATGATCAAAAAAATGCAAATCATAAAGATGAACCGCGTAGGGGCGAACCTAGTGTTCGCCCTGCTGAAACTGCCCCTACAATCAATAATGATGTTGTAAAGGCAGGGGTTTCAGGCGGTTATGCCTCCCCAGCCATCAGAAGACTGGCCAAAGCTTTAGGTGTTGATGTTTTAACTATTCCTGGCACCGGTCGTAAAGATCGAGTGACTCAAGAAGATGTCGAGAGCTTTGTTAAATCGCGCTTAGAGGCAGGGGGTGGGGCGGGTAATAATTCTGGCACTGGCTTGAATTTGTTAGCAGATCCAATGATCGATTTTACAAAATTTGGTGAAATTGAAGAGCAGCCTTTATCTCGAATCAAGAAAATTTCTGGGGCCAATTTACATCGCAACTGGGTGAAAGTGCCGCATATTACTTTTTTTGAAGATGCCGATATTACCGTCTTAGAAGAATTCAGATCGGCTAAAAAAACAGAAGCTGAAAAAAAAGGCGTTAAATTAACTCCGTTGCCCTTTATTGTTAAAGCGGTTGCAAAAGCGTTGGAAGCTTACCCAGAAATGAACTCGTCTTTGTCTGGAAATGGCGAAAAATTAATTCTGAAAAAATATATTCATATTGGCGTTGCCGTTGATACGCCTGCTGGGCTGATGGTCCCCGTGATTCGGGATGCCAATAAAAAAGGTATTTATGACATTGCAAAAGAACTCACGGCGTTAAGTTTAAAAGCCCGTGAAGGCAAGCTTACTGCGGCAGATATGCAAGGGGGATGCTTCACGATTTCTTCTTTGGGTAACATTGGTACGCAATACTTTGCACCCATTGTGAATATGCCTGAAGTGGGGATCTTGGGGGTTTCTAAGTCAACGATTAAGCCGATTTGGGATGGGAAAAATTTCTTGCCAAAACTCATGTTGCCATTGGCTTTATCGGTTGATCATCGTGTGATTGATGGGGCTTATGCGGCTAAATTTGTCGTTAGAGTGTCTGAGTGTTTGTCAGATTTGAAAGAAATTATTTTGTAAAATTTTTTAAAAATTAAAAATTAAAAATTAAAAATTAAAAATTAAAAATTAAAAATTTAAATTTAAAGTGATAGAGGGATAAAAAATCATGAGTGATAAGCAAGCACAAGTCGTTGTTCTAGGCAGTGGTCCTGGCGGATATACCGCAGCGTTTAGAGCGGCTGATTTAGGTCTAACTGTGATCTTGATTGAGAAAGAAGAAAATCTAGGCGGTGTGTGTCTGAATGTCGGATGTATCCCTTCGAAAGCTTTATTACATGCTGCAAAAGTACTAGATGAAGCCAGTCATAGTTCTGAATGGGGGATCGAATTTTCAAAACCCAAGATTGATATTAATAAATTAGTCGGCTGGAAAGATGGGATTATTAATAAGCTAACAGGCGGTCTGAAAGCCTTGGCTAAACAACGTAAAGTTGAAATTGTGAAGGGTTTTGGGAAGTTTATTTCTCCCAAAGAAATTCAAGTGGAGTCTGCTGACGGTCAAAAAATCAAAGTAGGCTTTGAGCATTGCATTATTGCGGTCGGATCTAAGCCTGTGAAATTACCCTTTATGCCGGAGGATGCTCGAATTTTTGATTCGACGGGCGCGCTGACACTGTCTCAGATTCCTAAAAATCTTTTAGTGCTAGGTGGTGGGATTATTGGGTTGGAAATGGCGACGGTTTATCATCAGTTAGGTTCAAAAATAGATATCGTTGAGTTTATGGCCCAGTTGGTCAATGGTGCTGATAAAGACTTGGCGAAGGTTTATCAGAAATTTATCGAGAAAAAATATAATAAAATTATGCTTGAGACCAAAGTGGTTTCTGTCGAAGCTAAGAAAGAAGGTTTATTTGTAAAATTCGAAGGTAAAAATGCGCCTGCTGAATTAGTTAAATATGATGGGATTTTAGTGTCAGTTGGGCGTACGCCGAATGGTAAATTAATCGATGCAGATAAAGCCGGTGTGAATGTCGATGAGCGTGGATTTATTGCCGTTGATAAACAGCAACGAACGAATGTTCAAAATATTTACGCGATTGGCGATGTTGTGGGCCAGCCAATGTTAGCGCACAAAGCTGTTCCAGAAGGTAAAGTTGCCGCAGAAGTTATTTCAGGCTTGAAGCATTATTTTGACCCACGTTGTATTCCGTCGGTGGCTTATACGGATCCTGAAATTGCTTGGGTGGGCGTGACAGAAATTCAGGCGCAAGCTCAAAATATTAAATATGAAAAAGGGACTTTCCCTTGGGCTGCATCAGGTCGGTCTTTAAGTTTGGGTCGTGATGAAGGCATGACGAAAGTCTTGTTTGATGAGCATCATAAAATTATTGGCTGTGGAATGATTGGGCCCAATGCAGGTGATTTAATTTCAGAAGCTTGTTTGGCGATAGAGATGGGCGCAGATGCGGAAGATATTTCTTTGACGATCCATCCTCATCCGACATTGTCTGAAACCATTGCGATGGCGACTGAAGTGTTTGAAGGGACCATTACGGATTTATATATGCCTAAGAAAAAATTATAAAAATTTGGATTGTTTGTGTAGGGGCGAATCTTGTATTCGCCCTATTTAAATTAAAGATAAAAATTAAAGATAAAAATCATGAGTACGAAAAAATCAGCAGCCCCCGGCAATATTGCCGTCAATCGCAAAGCGAGGCATGACTATAGCTTTGAGGCTCACTATGAAGCCGGAATTGTTTTACAAGGCTGGGAAGTGAAGGGTATTCGCGAAGGTCGTGTGCAGCTTTCGGAGTCCCATGTGATTTTCAGAAAAGGCGAGGCATTTTTATTAAATTGCCATATTTCGCCGACTAAAAATGTCTCGACCCATATCACACCTGAAGATGCAAGAACTCGAAAGTTACTTTTAAATCGAAGAGAGTTATCTAAGTTAAGTGGCCAAGTTTCGAAAGAAGGCTACACCGTGGTGCCTTTATCTATGTATTGGAAAAAAGGGCATGTCAAAATAGAAATTGCCTTAGCCAAAGGTAAAAAAATGCATGACAAACGAGCGGATGCTAAAGATAAAGATTGGGCTCGCCAGAAAGAAAGATTAATGAAAAAACATGTTTAGGCATATTCGTTATATTCTTCGCAAGGATTCGCTTGCAACGACTTCGAATTTGAATACACTATGCCCGTTTTGAAGCTAGGACAGAGGAAAAAGCCCTATGAATAATATCGAAGAACGCGTCAAGAAGATCATTGTTGAACAACTTGGTGTGAAAGAAGAAGACGTTACAGCAGATGCATCATTCGTTGATGATTTGGGCGCTGACTCACTGGATACAGTTGAGTTGGTGATGGCGTTGGAAGAAGAGTTTGAAACTGAGATTCCAGACGAAGATGCAGAAAAAATTACGACTGTACGTCAAGTCGTTGAGTACATTAAAGCAAGCTCTAAATAAAACCTTAGAATTGTTGATAGATGTCTAAAAAACTGTTGCAGGCTAAGCCTACAACAGTTTTTTTTTATTTTATTTTTTTACCAGGGAGTATTTAAAAAATGGGTAAACGCCGTGTCGTCGTCACAGGGATGGGAATTATTTCTTCGCTAGGTCTGAATATTGAAGAATGCTGGAAAAATATTTTGGCAGGTAAAAGCGGAATTTCTCTGATTGATGATTTTGATACGACGGACTACCCCGTCAAATTTGCTGGGACAGTTAAAAACTTTGATCCGGTTTTATATGTCGGCCAGAAAGATGTTAAAAAAATGGATATTAGTTTGATCTATGGTGTCGCAGCTGCAGAGCAAGCTTGGAAAGATACAGGCATCGAATTAACAGCAGAATTAGCGCTAAGAACTGGCGTGAGTGTTGGCTCTGGGATTGGGGGATTAACCAATATTTTAAATACCGTAAGAGTCTTAGATGAAGGTGGGCCTCGCAGAATCTCTCCGTTTTTTATTCCGTCTTCGATTATTAATATGATTTCTGGGCAAATTGCCATTAGGGGTGGATTTAAGGGGCCGAATATTTCCATTGTGACGGCTTGTACTACGGGAACTCATAATATTGGTTATGCCGCTCGGACCATTGCGTATGGCGATGCGGATATCATGATTGCAGGAGGTTCTGAGAAGGCCAGCTGTGAATTAGGTTTAGGTGGATTTGCCGCTGCAAGAGCTTTGTCCAGTCGTAATGAAGCGCCTGAAAAAGCCTCTAGACCTTGGGATCGGGATCGCGATGGTTTTGTTTTAGGCGATGGGGCGGGCGTCTTAGTGCTCGAAGAATATGAACATGCTAAAGCGCGAGGCGCAAAGATTTATGCTGAGCTAGTTGGCTTTGGAGCCAGTGCAGATGCATTTCATATGACCCTGCCAGATGGTGATGGTGGTTATCGTGCCATGCAATTAGCGGTTCAAGATGCCGGCTTAAGACCTGATCAGATTGATTATATTAATGCTCATGGAACTTCGACACCAGCCGGGGATCAAGTCGAATCTCAGTCAGTTGAAAAACTTATGGGTAATTCAGCTAAACAAGTGGCTTGTTCTTCGACGAAATCGATGATCGGGCATTTATTAGGCGCAGCAGGCGCAGTGGAAGCAATATTTTCTATTTTGGCTATTCGAGACAACGTTGCGCCGCCGACCATTAATTTAGATAACGTCGCTGAAGGGTGTCATTTAAATTATGTTCCCCATATAGCTCAGTCGAAAAAAATTGATGTCTCGCTCTCTAATTCTTTTGGATTTGGTGGTACAAACGGCTCCCTAATTTTCAAGAGAGTTTAAAGAGTTAAACATAATGCTAATGCGCGGAAAATTTATCACGCTCGAAGGAGGGGAGGGTGCAGGTAAGACCACAAATTTGAATTTAATTCAGTCTTATCTGCTCCAACAAAATATCCCTGTGCTTTTGACGCGAGAGCCTGGCGGAACGCCACTGGCTGAAAAGATTCGCGATTTGTTATTAGAAAACCAATCTGAAAAAGTCAGTCAAGAAGCTGAGTTATTACTCATGTTTGCTTCGAGAGCACAGCATCTTTCTGAATTAATTCTGCCGGCTTTAGAGTCTGGAAAATGGGTCTTGTGTTCTAGATTTACAGATTCGAGCTATGCCTATCAGGGCGGCGGCCGAGGGATAGATTTAAATAAAATTAAAATTTTAGAAAATTTTGTTCAGGGGGATTTCCAGCCTGACCTCACTTTTTATTTTGACCTGCCCGTCGAAATTGGCATGGCACGCGCTAAGCAACGGGGTGAGCTCGATCGAATTGAACAAGAAGAGTTAAATTTTTTTGAGCGGGTTAGACAAATTTATTTACAACGAGCCCAAGAATATCCCAAAAGATTTCGTGTGATTGATGCAAATCAATCTTTAGAGACAGTGGCTGAATCTATTTTGGATATTCTAAAAAAATCCCTGTGACAGCCATAACCTAACCATGGAGATAATTTTGCAAAATTTAATTAACGCTAGCCGTTGGTTTGTTTTTGAAGAGGGCGATTGGGTGGTTTTCACAGCGAAGCCAAAAATCAATTTAGAAAAAAATCATGATCATAATGACCCAGCGCAGATTCGAACTTTAGACGCTTGTCGTCAGGCTATTTTGCCCTTTGCATGGGTTGCTTGGCATAGCAAAACAAATCAAATTCGCATGGCGCGAGATCATTTTGGTCAGGTCCCTTTATTCTATTGTTATCTAAGAAATCAAGATCAATTTATTTTTGCGGGCAGTATCAAAGAAATTTTAGATTTACTACCCACGCGTCCCAATTTGACGGATCGAGTTGTCATTGAATGTTTTACCCATCAGATGGGTGACCATGTGTCGGACTATTCGACAGAAACTTTTTTTGAAAATATCTATCGAGTGACGCCTGGCTGTATTACTGAATTCAAAGATTTAAAAAATAATAAGCCTATTGAAATACCCTATTGGGAATTAGATCCCAATGGCCCCGATCGCTGTTTATCCAGAGAATCTGATTACCATGAATATTTTGCTGAATTATTAAAAAATACGGTCAAAATTTTAACGCCCCCTGAAGAAAAAAAAGTTGCTTTAGAATTCAGTGGTGGATTGGATTCGTCTTCTATTTTGATTGCATCGAGAGAAGCCGGATTAGAGTATGGATTGTTAACTCATTCGGGGCCTGACTCTCACGAAACTTCAGAATATAAATCTGTTCAGCATTTAGTTAAAAAATATGGTTTGGAAAATAAACATCAGTGGGTCGACGCCAGTGATTTTGATCCAATTGATAGTTTGATCGAAGCTGCAAAGATTTTCCCTGGCGGGTCGCCTTATTTGTTTTTTCCATTGGCCAATAATATTCATGAAGCAGCGTCTAAAGCCGGTTATCAAAAACTAGTGTCAGGGTTTGGAGGCGACGAATGTATTTCTTCTCATGCGGGTTATCTGGGCTTTGTTCCGGATATGTTAAGAACTCGACAATATCGTCGGCTTTGGGAAGATTGGAGAGCGCAATGTCGAAATCAAAAAAAATCTTTATTAGCGCAGGCAAAATCTTTTTGTTTTTTATTTCAATATAGCCATCCCGTGGCTTATCAAATTTTTGAAAAATTTTTTGATGTGCAAAATATTATTTTGAGATTTGTAGATAAAGAACGTCAAAAAGAAAGAGACAAAGAAAAAATTAAAAAATCCCCTTGGATGGCTTCTGTTCGGCATCGAGATTATGCCTATCTCCAGGGTCACAGAAAACATACGACGCGGATGCGAGTGGAATACAGTGCCTTAGTGGCTCAAAAGATGGACTTTGAATATTGCTATCCGTTTTTATCTTGGCCATTAGTCGAATTTTGTTTTTATCTGCCAGCGTTTATGAAACGCCGCAATGGTGAGGGAAGGTATTTAATCTGGGAATATTTTTCTAAACATAATCCTGATTTTTGTCCTGATAAACGCAAAATGACGGGGAGTATTATGCCGGGGACGTTTGCGAAGTGTCAGGAGTATCTAAAAGACGGGCGTTTTGCAGAATATTTTAAAGATAACCCTTATGGGGCTTATCTGTCAGATCAAAAACATTTTCATATACAGACTATTGAAGCCGTTCATGCGCTGATGTGGAAAGCGTATTTAGGATAATTTTGTAAATTTTGAGTAAAAAAATAGGCCCTACGGGGCCTATTTAATAATCTATTCATAATTCATGGTGGTCGGGGACAGAATCGAACTGTCGACACGAGGATTTTCAATCCTCTGCTCTACCGACTGAGCTACCCAACCACAAGGCGCGCAATTAAACAGAAATTGCTTTAGGCCGTCAAGGTGTTTAAGGATATTTAAAGCGGTTTTTACAGTAAAAAATTTAAAATTTAAAAAACAACTTAAAAAATAGAGTGATTCCAGCAAATTCAGTCGATAGGTTTTGTTCTAGATTTAATTTAATCAATTTAATCAAAAAATGGATTATCAAAATGTTTAAACAGATGGCTGGATTATTAAAACTCATGAAAGCTTGTCGAGAGGGGAAACTCGAAGAAGTTAAAGAATTAATTTCTCAGGGAGTTAATCCTGCTAATAATCTTAATGGTTGGACGCCATTATTAATGGCTATTCGGTGTGGACAAGCTGGAGTTGCTCAGTTTTTTTTAATGAATTATCCCGATTTGAAAACAAAAGATTTAATCAATTTTTCTAGTAATTCTGCTGGGTATTCTTTTGGGTATTCTTCTATGGGCGATTTAGCTAGAAAATATTGTCCAGAAATATTACCCAGCTTGGGTGAGTCCAGAGAGCCCTCTCAAATTCAAAATAAAACAGAAGCTTTTTCAGGGCTGGGTTCTTCGTTAGTTTGGTTTTCCAGACGGAATTCAAATAATGAAAACTCGGATGAAAATAATAAAGCCATTTAGCCAATAACAACTAGTTAATAATTAATCGCATTTCAGGTCGAATAGGCTGCAATGGATCTAAGCCATTAATAAGCGCCAGTGAGCTGATATTGGTATTATTTCGAGCCGCAAAACTAGCCAGAGTTTCATGGGGCTTAACTAAATCAGTCTTGCGAATTCTGCCAGTGGAAGCAGGCGTAATTAAAGTCTGGTGGGGCTGAAGCATCAAAGAAGAAAGATTATTAATTTTTGCCAACGTAGAAATATTAGTCTGATGGTTTTTAGCAATGGTCGTTAAAAATTCGCCTGGCTCAACTTCGTAAAGTCGCCAATATTGATCATAACTGTGATGTTTCGCCTCGAATTCAAAACGTTGAGTATTAGTAGCAGGGATATATAAATAGCTGGGTCCTTGATTGGGTAAAATCCCATAGAGAAAAGCGCTATTTAAATTATTCAAAGTATCCAGATTCACTCCGGCAAAAGCGGAAGCCGTGGCAAGATTAATTTGCCGAGTCATGAAAACTTGAGTGACGGTAGGTTTATTGGGAATGTCAGGTAGGGTAAAACCATAATGGTCTGGATGAGCAATAATTTCACATAAAGCTAAAAGCTTGGGGACATAATCTTGAGTTTGATCAGGAAGTTTTAAATTAAAATAATCCGTCGGTAAATGATTTTTTTGATTTACAGCAATCGCGTTTTTAACGGTTGTCCCCCCTGAGTTATAAGCGGCGATTGCTAATAACCAATTATGATTTTGGCTGTTATACAAATCAGATAAAAAAGAGAGGGCTGCAAAAGTAGACACTTGCATATCTTGCCGTCCGTCATACCAATAAGAATCCACGGTGACACCATATTCTTGAGCCGTTTGGGGGAGTAATTGCCAAGGGCCCATGGCGCCGGGACCCGATTGGACGCCTAAGCGATAACCGCTTTCGACAGCGGGTAACAACGCTAGTTCCATGGGTAAATTTCGGGTCTGAATGGCTTGAACGATGGTGTACAAAATAGGTCGGGAATTATTTAAAACATCGAGGGTTAAATTTTTATGAGCGATGTCATAGCGAATAAAATTTTGGACACGAGGATTTTGAGTTTCATGATTTAAACTAAACCCCTGAGTAATCACAGTCCAAAGAGAGGCATCAGGAGAAAGCTGAGAGGTTAATAAAATAGGTGGATTGTGAAAAGCAATCGGTTGAATGATCGGTAGGGGGGAACCTTGTTTTCGCCCATGATCGACAGCAAAGCCCATCACGGCGAAAAAAATAAGAGCAGAAAGAACTGCTAGTCGGCGAAATGGGGTCATGCTATCCTCCGGAAAATCCGAATACTAGTTACCCAACCCTGATGTTACAAGGCTTTCGAGAGACTCTTCGCTGGTATCTTTCTTTAGAGAAAAATAGGCTATCGCGCTATCTGCGTCAGCACTTTGGTTATTATCTTTTATTGTTTGGAAATATGGATTTGTCTTGGGTTGAAACTAGTCCTGTTCTCATGAAAGCTTGTGTCAAATCTCAGCATGATTCGAGTTTGATGGGCGTTGTTGCAAAGTCAGACGCGCTGCCATTTTTCCCCGATAGTATTGATGTCATGGTTTTTGTTCGGGAACTCTCTCAGGTCGAAAATCCTAGAGCTGCTTTACAAGAAGTTTACAGTGTCTTACGCCATGATGGCGTGGTGATTATTTCTGAGCTCAATCCTTATCGACCTTGGGCGAGAAGTTTTTGGCGATGGAGCAAAAAACATCAAAAAAATAAAACAGGTCGAATGCTTTCTTGGAGACAAACGCAGATATTGTTGGAATCTGTTGGATTTGAATTAGTTTCTGAAGAAAGACTGGGTGTTTTTAAAAATTCAACTTCAGAAAAAAAATTATGGGGCCGGTGGCTAGTTTATTTATTTCCCTGGTGGAGTATGGGGTATTTATTAATCGCCAAGAAAAAAACGATTGCGATTACACCGATTAAATTTCAAGTCAAAGAAAAATTATTGATCCCTGAAATCGAAACAGAGAGGGCCTAGTGGAGTGACTCATAAAAATCTTAAAGATTCCAAAAGTCCAAAAATTGTCGAAATCTATACAGATGGCGCGTGCCGCGGTAATCCAGGGGTTGGCGGCTGGGGCGCTATTTTAAGAATGGGAGAGCATCTTAAAGAATTAAAAGGTGCTGTACCTGAAACAACCAATAATCGTATGGAATTAACGGCGGCGATCGAAGGCTTGAAAATTTTAAAACGCCCCTGCGAAGTTCATTTAACAACGGATTCACAATATGTCCGGCGGGGGATGCTCGAATGGATTGAAGGTTGGCGTAAAAATGGCTGGCGTAATTCTCATAAGGAGCCAGTTAAAAATTCAGATCTTTGGCAGTTACTAGATAATTTATGTCAAACCCATCAGGTCCAATGGTTTTGGGTCAAAGGCCATAGCGGCCATTTAGAAAACGAACGAGCAGATTGGTTAGCCAATTGTGCAATCGATGATTTGTTAGGGAAATAAAATAAACATGCGCCAAATTATTTTAGATACAGAGACGACGGGGCTAGATCCTAAAGACGGCCATCGAGTGATAGAAATCGGCTGTATTGAATTATTAGACCGGAGACAGACGGGGAATTATTTACATTTTTATTTTAACCCCGACCGTGCGATGGATCAGGGAGCCATAGAAGTCCATGGAATTAGCAATGATTTTTTAAAAGATAAGCCGAGATTTTATGAAAAAGCCCAAGAGATTTTAGAATTTGTAATAGGTGCTGAGTTAATTATTCATAACGCGTCGTTTGATTTAGGGTTTTTAAATCATGAGCTGGGATTGCTCGCTGAGAAAAATAAATGGGGCATGCTCCAGGCGCATGTCAAAGTGTTAGATACATTAAAGATGGCCCGGGAGTTACATCCGGGTCAACGAAATTCGTTAGATGCTTTATGCAAAAGATATAGCGTTAAAAATACCCATCGGCAGTTTCACGGGGCATTAAAAGATTCCCAAATCTTGGCTGAAGTGTATTTGGCCATGACGGGTGGGCAGATTAATTTAAAACTTTCAGCTGAGGCTGAGGCCCAGCAAAGTAATATGAATAAGGTTGCCGGCGAAGTGAATTTTCAGCCCATCCAACGCGATTTTAAATTAAAGGTTGTTAGGGCGAGTTCAGAAGAGTTAATCCGGCATATGGAAATTTATAAATAATTTGTTGGGTCCACCCAAACTAAAAACTAAAATCAATGCAACAAGGGTTTAATAAAACCAGTCAGCCCATCTCCAATCATGGTCACAGCAATGGCTAATAAAATAAAAGCAGTCAATCTAGTAATGACGTTAGAACCCGTATGGCCTAAAAATTTAAATAAATTCCCAGCAAAACGGTAACAAACCCAAACAGTCAAACAGACTAGGACGATGGCTAATAAAACAGAGAAGACGCCCAATAAATTAAAGCGCCCATCGTCTTTAAGATGAGAGGCCAGTGCAATGGTGACCGCCATGGCGCCTGCCCCTGCTGTCAGTGGCATAGTGAGTGGGAAAAAAGAAAAGTCGACTTCTTTATTAAACGCCTCTTTTTTTTCTTCTGAACTGAGTTTTGGCTTGATATCAAACATGCCCCAGGCTGTAAAAAATACGAGGATTCCGCCGGCTATCTGGACACTGGACAGTGAGATGCCAAAAAAATCTAAAACGTAAGTTCCCGCAAAGAAAGTCGCGACTAATAAAATAAAACTATAAATCGCAACACGCCGAGCAATCTGATGTTGTTTATCTAGAGGTTGATGTTCCGTCATGGCTAGAAAAACAGAAGCGATGCCAATGGGATTAGTAATGGAAAATAAAGAAGCAAAAGTAAAAAATAAAATATGAAAATATTCTGACATATTTTTTATGGCCTTATTGTCACTGTGAGGGTAAGGGTGGAAATTTTGCGGCGTACTTTAGCGAGGCAATTGTCGAAGTAAAGGACTTACTAGCAAATCTTAATTTGTTTAGGGTTTCTATTTAATAGCCTCCAAAATACTGCTAACATTGCCAGCCTTTTTCGGGCCTATAGCTCAGTTGGTTAGAGCAGAGGACTCATAATCCTTTGGTCCTAGGTTCAAGTCCTAGTGGGCCCACCAGTTTTAAATTTAAGTGTCAGTTGGATTAAAAACATAACGATCAAAAGAAATATCTTGATCTAATAAATTTTGATCCATCGCAAATTGAACATAGTGATTGTAAGTTTTATAGCTTTGAAAAGTTGGGTAAGGCGTAAAATAAGAAATAGTCTGATTCCAGATGGCGTGATTTTCTTGGGATATTTCAGGTGTTTCGGCTAATTGATCATGAAACTGTTTGGACTGAGAAACTAGTTCCCAATCTTGTTCTGGGTGGGCTTGTAGATCTACAACAGATCTAGATAAAGCTCGCATGAAAGCATTTATTTTTTCTGGATTAGCTTTGTTTTTATTCACAGCAAAAACTAATTCGCTATAGCTGGGTATCCCATAATTTTCTGGATAAAAAAGTCGTGTTTTAATTCCCATAGTAGATAACTGAACAGGCTCAACATTACGACTCATGCCATATATGGCATCGACTTTATGACTAAGTAAGGCCTGGGATAGATTCATGCCAACGCTAATAAAAATAATTTTCTGGGTATTCACGCCGGCGTTTTTAAGCATGGTCAAAGTCGTTGATCCGCTGAAACCAGAAATAGACCCACCAATTTTTTTGCCTTCAAGATCTGTGAGGGTTTTTATGTTGGAACTTTGTAAAACCGTCAGACAAGACAGAGGCTCTGGAATTAGATTTCCAGCAAATTGGACGGGAAGATTTTTAGCAATGGCCTGAATCAATTGGGGTTGATAATCAATAATCATATCGACTTGGCCCGTGGCTAAGAGCTTGACGGGAGATTGAGATTCTGCGGGGGAAATTAATATAAGATTTAAGCCTTCTTGCTGAAAATAGCCTTTCACAAGGCCCACAAGAATCGGCGCATGATTAGGATTGATGTACCAGTCAGTGGCTAGTTTAAAATCTTGAGAGGGGATAGGAACATCGGCAAAAGTAAAATCTGTAAAAATTAAAAAAATAAATAAAAATTTTAAAAAATTAAAAAAAATACGCACGCGAGGCCCCAGAACTAAAAGATTTAAAAATCTAAAAATTAAAATTAGGATTCTAAAAGAACTGATTTTTTAAAGCGAAGAGATTTACCCATTTACCCATTTACCCATTTACCCATTTACCCATTTACCCATTTAGCTCGCGTATGGGTTTACTTTGATTCACTAAGCCGTCAAACTTTTGCGCTTTGAATTTTGAAGACTAAGTGGAATAGATAAGTGACTAGTGAGATAAAAAGCCCCGTCAATCATAAAGCTTTTGAAAAACTTTCAAGAATTCCCATCAAGATCGAAAAGACTGAATCGCAAGATCGATTAAGGCTCCCCAAATGGCTTTATACCCAGCTGCCAAAAGCCAGTGAGGGTTCAAAAATTGCTGAAATAAAAAAAGACCTAAGGGAAAAAAAATTATATTCCGTCTGTGAAGAAGCCTCCTGCCCTAATCTTCCTGAATGTTTTAGTAAGGGTACGGCGACTTTTATGGTCATGGGGGATTTATGCACGCGTCGTTGTAGTTTTTGTGATGTCTCTCATGGTCGTCCAGAAGCGTTAGATCCCTTTGAGCCCGTTAAATTGGCCCAGTCTGTTTTAAAGATGGGTTTAAAATATGTGGTCATTACTTCTGTCGATCGAGATGATTTAAGAGACGGCGGTGCAGCACATTTTGCTCAATGTATTCGGGCGACCCGACATGCAAGCCCAGGGATCAAAATAGAAATTTTGGTACCTGATTTTCGGGGTAAAAATAAAATAGAACTAGCTTTGAATTTACTGACTGAAACACCGCCTGATGTGTTTAATCACAATGTTGAAACAGTGCCTAGTCTTTATGCCGCAGCTCGAGCTGGGTCTGATTATTTTTGGAGCTTGAGATTATTAAAAGAATATAAAGCTAAAAACCCCAGTATTCCCACTAAATCTGGCTTGATGCTAGGGTTGGGCGAGACAGACGAAGAGCTAATTCAGACTTTGAAAGATTTAAGAGATCACCATGTCGATATGCTAACCCTGGGTCAGTATTTAGCTCCCAGTGAGTATCATTTGCCTGTTAAAAGATATGTCAGTCCAGAGCGCTTTGAAGAGCTGGGTGAGATTGCGAAATCTTTAGGCTTTACGAACGTTGCATCGGGGCCTCATGTGAGATCTTCGTATCATGCAGATCAGCAGGCGAAAGGGGTTGTTTTATAAAAATTATTTTTATATCAATAGATTAAATTAATTTTTTAATTTAAAAAACGGGCGAAGGATTTACATTTGCACATCCTTCGCCCAAAAATGAATTGCTAAAAACGGGCGAAGGATTTACATTTGCGCATCCTTCGCCCGTTTTCTAGGTTATTAAAATGTCAGGACTTCCCTTTGTTGGTCGTGAACAAGAATTAAAAAGTTTGCATGATTTAACACAAAAACGACTGGCCAGTTTGGTGGTTGTTCAAGGAAGGCGACGTATTGGAAAAAGTCGTTTGATCGAAGAATTTGCCAAAGGAACTCGATTTTTAGAATTTATAGGATTAGCGCCTACTAAAGAGACAACCGCTCAAAAAGAGCGTGATGAGTTTGCAAGACAGCTGGCTAGGAATACCAATACATTACAGCTCAAAGCAGATGATTGGGCAGATTTGTTCATGGGGTTAGCCAAAGAAACTCAGCGTGGCAAAGTGATTATTTTATTAGATGAGATCTCTTGGATGGGTTCTTGTGATTCTGATTTTTTAGGGAAAATTAAAACTGCTTGGGATCAGCTATTTAAAAAAAATCCAAAATTAATTTTGGTGTTGTGTAGCAGTATTTCAGTTTGGATTGATGAAAATATTCTCCAAGGGACAGCATTTGTTGGGAGATTATCTTTAGTCATACAGCTGAGAGAATTAAGCGCTCCTGAGAGCAATGCGTTACTGAGCCAATTAGGTTTTAGAGGCGATGCCTATGAGCGGTTTAAAATTTTATCTGTGACAGGGGGTGTCCCAAGATATCTTGAAGAAATTAAGCCCGATCGTTTGGCTGATGAAAATATAAAAGATCTTTGTTTTTCGAAAGAGGGTGTTTTATTTCGAGAATTTAAAGCAATCTTTAACGATATTTTTTCTAAACGCAGTGAAAGCTATAAAAAAATTATTGAAACTTTGGTAGATGGCGACAAAGAATTTACGGCAATTGCAGCGCTCTTGGGGGCGGATCCCAATGGCCATTTGAGTAAATATCTAGAGGCTTTAATTAAATCAGGTTTTATCAAACGAGATTGGACCTGGAATATTAAAGATGGGAAGGAATCTATCCTGAGTCAGTATCGATTGTCAGATAATTATTTGAGATTTTATTTGAAATATATCGAGCCGAATTTTACTAAGATTGACCAAGATGAATTTAAGGGCCGTTCATTGTCTAGAGCGCTAGGATGGACTTCTATTATGGGGCTTCAATTTGAAAATTTAGTTTTGAACAATAGAGCTTTTATTTGGCGAAAATTAAATATTTTCCCCGCTGATATTACGGTTAATAACCCTTATTTTCAGCGCTCAAGAGAGCGTCAACAGGGTTGTCAGATTGATTATTTAATACAGGTTAAAAATATTTTATATGCCTGTGAATTTAAATTTTCTGTGGACCCCATTCGTAAAGAAGTCGTAGATGACATGAAAGAAAAACTGTCAAAATTGGTGCTTCCAAAAGGCTATTCTGTTTTGCCTGTTTTAATTCATGTGAATGGTGTCAGTGAGAGCTTGTTAGAAGCTAATTATTTTTCGCATGTGATTAATTTTTCGGAGCTCTTAGAGGGGTAAATTTATTTTAAATAAAGCTACATACTCTTCCCCTAGATTTTTTATTTTTAAGCCCGCTATCTGAGAAGAATTTAAATAATCCGCCATTTGGGTCATCTCAAGATTTTTATAGCCACAAGGGTTAATTAATTTAAACGGCGAAAGATCCATTTGGATATTTAAACTCAGACCGTGATAACAAAAGCCACGAGTGATGCGAAGTCCCAAAGAAGCTATTTTTTTGGAGCCAATATAAATACCTGGTCTATTGCAAATGGTTTGAGCGGAAATTTGATATTGATTTAATAATTTAATAACAGATTTTTCTATTTGGCAGACTAATTTTTTTGGACCAATTTTTAATCTTTTTAAATCCAATAAAAAATAAATAATCAATTGACCGGGCCCATGATAAGTAATCTGACCACCGCGGTCTGTTTTGATTAAAGGGATATTTTGATCTGTTTGAAGCAAGTGACTGGGATCAGCATGTCTTCCTAAAGTAAAAACAGGGGGGTGCTCCAAAATCCAGAGTTCATCTGGAGTTTCAGAGGTTCTGGTTTGGGTAAATTCTTGCATGCTTTGCAGCGTGTCTGAGTAGGGCGTAAGGCCAAAGAATCTGATTTTCATCATTTAAAATTACAAAACCGCTTTGATCTCAGGATGAGAAGAGAGCGCTCTATAAATTTTATCTAACTGCTCTTTAGAATCTGCCGTAAATTTGGCCGTAATAGATAAATAATTCCCACCGGTGCTTTCTCGTTCACATAGAAAAATACTGCTTGGGTCAGCAATATTTTCAGCCAAAACAGCTTGGACAATGTTTTTAATCGGCGCTGTTTTGCTTCCCATGACTTTAATTGGAAAAACACAGGGAAATTCAAACAAATCTTGCATGGCTAGTCTGCCTGAGAATCTAAAGAGTCTGTGGGATCTATGGAGTCAGGACTGTTGCTGCTACGGCGATGCACTATATTGGCAATAGGGGCGACATTTAGAACAGCCGTGGCATCGACGGACCAAAGTTTTTCGAGTTCATAGTAAGCCCGCGCTTGAGAAATCATGACATGAACTAAGACATCGTTGAGATCGACTAAAGCCCATTCGCCTAGTACAAGACCTTCATGGCCCAAAATATCAAAGTGATTTTTTTTGGCTTCTACCAATAAGTTTTGAGCGATAGATTTAACATGCTGGGTCGAAGTTCCTGTCGCAATGACCATGTAGTCGACTAGGGAAGTTTGTTTTCGGACATCCAAAACAACGATTTCTTTAGATTTAATATCGTCTAATTTTTCTAAAACAAATTGTAATAACTGTTCTGAATTAGCGCTTGAATTTAGTTTTGGAGCTAAGTTTTTTTGCGGTTTTTGGCTAGCCATTCGGGTTCCTGAGATTAAATTAAGGCGCGGAGTTTACCAGGCTTTTTGGTTAACGACAGCGCTTATTAAGTTTCCCTTAATAACTTTGATTTATATTTTGCTTTAATCATAAAGATATTAAATCAAAGGGGTGGAATCATGAGTGGAGAACTGGGCCAGTAATTTTCTCACTCAAAACGATCAGAAGCTGAATTTAAATTTACGCTTTTAATTTCATATATACATATTTTACAAAATCAAGATTTCTCAGATTCAGATATTGAGAAGTTTAAAAACTTAGATCCAACTAAAGCTCAATATTGGAAAACACCCTTAATAGAGCGAGAAAAAGTTTACCTTAGAAAGGTTCATCAAGATTTGTGTGAGTCTGAAAGCATTGAAGTAATAATGGAAAAGCTAGGGAAACGCATTTCAAAAATTCAGGAAGGACTAAACAGCACAAGCGGTGAGCTAAGCCAAGAATTCCCCACAAATTATTTATTAGAAAAACGCTCCAAAAGAACACATAAAACACGCCGCGAAAAAGAAGATGGAATACGCGAGGAAGCATGTAGAAAACGCAACGCGTATCGGGCGCTTAAAAAGTTAGAACGCTTAAAAGCGGATGCCCTCGCTTTGTCTAAAGCCGGTGCTTCCGCTCTGTCTGAAGCCGATGTTTTAAATATTATGTCAGTTAGTTTAGTAACTGAATTTAAATATTTTGTTTCATATATAGAACTTTTGAGAAATATAAACATCTCAAATATAGGGGTGTTCAAAAACTTAGATCCATCTGAAGAGCGATATTGGGGACCAGACCTTACAGAACACAAAAAAAGTTACCTTAAATCTATTCACTCCAAGTTTTGTGAGTTTGAATCAATAGAAGTAGTAGGAAAAACAATGGAGGAGCACATTAGGATAGTTAGTAGTGCAATCCACGAATTACGATCATCACCTTCGATAAAACTCAGCAAAGAAATTGAATGCTTTAACGAATTTATTACACAGCAAGAAAGAGCTGGAATTTCTGAAAACAGACAAGAAATTCTCTTAAGGCTTAAAGTTCAACAAAGGCTATTGAGAGAGATATATTCGAAAACAGATGCTCCTATCGAAGATCTGCCGGGTCCTCCTCCTCAACCTGCAGTTCTTGCAGGAGAAACGCCCGCAGCTTTGTCAGCGTCTACGACAAATTCTCCTCAGCCTACTGTTCCTGCGGCACAACAAACAGTCGAGGTTTTATCAGACCCCACGCGTGAAAATAAATTTTTTGTTTTACATCGCATCGCTGATGGCATGAGCTTGAAACAAGCAGATTCTGAAAATATTCTAAAAAAACATACTGGATTTAAAGCACTCTTTTGTGGCCTTGCTGACACTAATAGTTTCAAATGTTCCAAGGCCCTTGAAAAGTGTTTTGATCTCGCAAGAAGCAAAAAGCCTCAAAATGAAATAGATGCTACCAGAAAAGAAGCGGTTGCCTTATTTAAGACTTTTCTAAAAAGCCGAGGTGTTCTTGAGGGTCCAAGCAAATTTCAAGAAACTATATTTTCGAATAAGTTGATTGAATCTTTGGAAAGAGAAGTTCAGGCAGGTCCTATTTAATAAAAAACTAAGCCCGATGATACGGGTGACCCTGCAATAAACTATAAGCCCGATAAAGCTGCTCAATTAAAATCACCCGAGCCAAGGGATGCGGAAAAGTCAGTCGAGATAGAGATAGTCTCTCATGAGATTTATTTAATAAGTTTTGATTTAAACCATCAGCGCCGCCAATAATAAAACAAATCGAAGTTCCTCTTTGCATCCATTGGACCATGTCTTGTGATAGCGATTCTGTTGTCGGCATTTTGCCTTGAATATCTAGAGCTATCACGTAAGCGCCTTTGGGGATTTTGTTTTCGATGAGTTTGGATTCTTCGTCTATTAATTGCGCAATGACAGAATTTTTTGTTCGGGTAGGCGCTGGGATTTCTTCGAGTTTGATAATAATTTCGCGACCAAAGCGTTTTAAGTATTCTTCGAGAGCTAGTTTGACCCAAGTGGGGGGTTTGTGCCCGACAGAAATAATCGAAATTAACATAGAAAAATCTTCTGAATGGATTGCTCAGCTGAGCCTGGTTCAGCGCCTTTAATCTGGCGGTCTATTTGGGCTAATTTTTGTAATAGGTCATAGCAAGTTTGTTTTGAAAAATGTCTAAGACCCGCTTGAATAATCGGCTTTTTCTTTTCATAGATTTTATATTTTTTAAATAAATCAAATTGGGGTGTGTTCTGAGATTCCGTATGTAAATTGGCTAATAATCTAATTTCTTGGGCAAGGACCCATAGAACATGCGTGAGCTCGACTTCTTGATCTAACAAAGAATTAAAAATTCTAAGCGTCTTAGGAATATCTTTCAGAAACCAAGAGTCTATTAAATTAAACGGATCAAAATGAGTCATGTCACTTTGGACAGATTCCATGAGAGATAAGCTGATTTCTTGGGGGCCTAGATAAGCTAGTTTTTCTAAAGCTTGATAAGTCGAAAGTAAATTACCCTCAGTGGACTGAGCTAAATAATGAATGGCAGTCGGGTGAATATGGAGTCCCAACTGAGCTGCTTTATCTCTAATCCAGGCAGAAAGCTGATGGGGTTCGATGGGCCAAATTTGGATAAATAAAATTTTAGATTCGAGAATTTTAAACCCATTTTCTTGTTGTTTGGCTTGGGGGATTTTTGAACTGGAAATAATAATTTGAATAGTATTTGGAAGATTCAGCAGGGCATCAAAAATAATTTGTGTGAATTTAGGCGGCCAGGGGTCTTCTAGGATTATTTTAATGATTTGATGAGAAGAAAATAAAGAAGGTTCAGAAATAGCTTGGTGTAGTAAAACAAGATCAAAGTTTTTGTCGATAGTCAAAAAAATAGTTTCTGTTTCTGGAGGTGTTTTGGTTTTGAGGGTTTTTAAAATTAAAGAAACGGCTTCTTGTTTTTGTAAAAATTCATCGCCCGCGATCCAGTAAAGATTGGGAGTGGATTTTTTGAGGGCCTGGGGAAGTTCACGAAGTGAGATTTTCATAAATTTAAGATTTATAACGCGCAAGGTAACTTAAAATTTTATTTGCGAGCTCTTGGGACATCTGTTGATTTAAACGAAATTCAATAGAGCTATTCGATAAAATTTGTGTGGCATTCGTGGAATATTGTCGTTCGGCAGAAAGATGAATAGGGCCCAATAAAGTGTTGCTTTTGGAGTCTTCTAGTGTGAAATCGACAGAAGTAGTTAACTGATATTGCCCTGCTTCTGTGACACCTGAAAGGCTGATCAGTTGTTTAGACGTTTGGAAATTTTGGATTAATAAAAGGCTGGTTGCCTGACCGGCTTCTGTCATTAAAATCACGCCATTATTTTGAAGCGAAGATTTTAAAGAGGGTAAAAGTGCCGGGGCAATAATGTCTGTTTCTATATAAAGCTTATTTAAAATCGGCGGCATTTTCTCGAGGCCCCGAAGATGAAACCCGCAGGCTAATAATAAAAAAGAAAGAGATAAAATTAATCCAATTCGGAGAGGATTTTTTAGAAAAAAAGTCATGGGGGTCATGGGGATTATCCTGCGATCACAATATTTAAAATTCTGCCGGGAACATAAATGATTTTTTTCACAGAAGCTCCCTCGAGATACTTGAGAATAGAAGGACTAGATAAAGCAATCTTTTCAATAGACTCTGCTGAGATATCAGCGGGAACAGACAGTTTGTCTCGAATTTTTCCATTGATTTGGACCATGACAGAGATTTCTGATTTGACTAAAGCTTTGGGGTCTACCATCGGCCAGCCCGCTTGAATAATATCTTCTCCAAAGCCTAATTCGCGCCATAAAGCGTGAGTGATATGCGGAGTAATTGGATTTAAAATTCGCAATAAAATATTCAAGCCTTCTTGTTTTAATAAATAAATTTCTTGAGAAGAATCCATGGGGAGTTCTAACAGTAAATTTAAAATTTTCATGCAAGAGGAAACAATTGTATTAAATTGCTGGCGAGCCAAATCAAACGTCGCCTGCTGTAATAATAAATGTAAATTAAAACGGAAATCTCGAGGGCTTTCTATTGGGTCGGCGGTCTGTTTTTTATCGGATGCCTGATGGAAATCAAACGCGAAGCCCCATAGTTTTTTCAAAAATCTAAACGATCCTTCCATGCCTGAATCAGACCATTCGAGAGATTGTTCTGGAGGCGAAGCAAAAATAGAAAATAGCCTGACGGTGTCTGCGCCATATTTTTCGATCATAGAATTTGGATCGACAATGTTGCCCTTAGATTTGGACATCTTAGAGCCGTCTTTGAGAACCATGCCCTGAGTCAATAAATTTTTAAAAGGCTCACCTGTAGTAACTAACCCAATATCCCTCATGAGTTTTTGAAAAAACCGGGCATAGAGCAAATGCATAACGGCATGTTCAACACCGCCAATATATTGATCAACGGGGAGCCAATAATTAGCTCGGCTATCTAACATGGTTTTGGCATCAGGGCAGGTGTACCTCGCAAAGTACCAAGAGGATTCGACAAAAGTATCGAAAGTATCTGTTTCGCGTTTAGCCGGTTTTTGGCAATGAGGACAAATGGTTTCTGTAAAATTTTTATCTAAACATAAAGGCGAAGTTTTACCGTCAGGTAATAAATTCTCAGGCAGTAAAACAGGCAGGTCTTTTTCTGGAACAGGAACAGCACCACAAGAATCACAATAAATAATAGGAATAGGGGTTCCCCAGTAACGCTGGCGTGAAAGTCCCCAATCTCTGAGACGATATTGCGTGGTTGAGTGGCCGAAATTTTGTTCTAAGGCCAGTTGTTCAATAGCTTTAAAAGCGCCGTCATAATCTAGGCCATCTAGATCCCCCGAATTAATTAAATAGCCTAATTCTGTGTAAGCAGATTTTTGGACATCAATATTAGAACGGATGACTGAGTAAATGGGTAAGTTATATTTAAGGGCAAATTCATGATCTCTTGCGTCATGGCCTGGCACACTCATGACAGCCCCAGTTCCGTAATCCATTAAAACAAAATTGGCGATCCAAATAGGAATTAATTTTTGAGTGATTGGGTGAATCGCATGCAAGCCCGTCGCGATGCCTTTTTTATCCATAGTTGAAAGGGTCGCTTCCATCGTGTTGGTTTTTTGGCATTCGTCACAGAAGTTTTTTATTTCTAGATTATTTAAAGAGGTTTGCTGGGCTATGTGTTGGGCCAAAGGATGATTGCTGGCTATGGCGAGATAACTCACGCCCATGAGAGTGTCAGGTCGGGTGGTAAATATGTCCAGATTTGAATTTTGATTTTGTATTTTAAATTTTAAAACCATGCCTTTGGATTTTCCGATCCAGTTTCTTTGCATGGTCTTAACAGCCAAAGGCCAGCCGTCTAAATTATCTAATTCTGAAAGTAATTCTTCGGCATAATTCGTAATTTTTAAAAACCATTGTTGAATGGATTTTTTTTCGACCGGGGCTCCTGATCTCCAGCCACGACCATCGACGACTTGTTCATTGGCTAAAACGGTTTGATCGACCGGGTCCCAGTTCACAATGCTTTGTTTTCTATAAGCCAAGCCTTTTTTAAATAATTGAATAAAGAACCATTGCTCCCATCGGTAATATTCAGGCTTGCAAGTAGCCAGTTCGCGGGACCAATCAATCGCAAATCCTAATCTTTTTAATTCGCGTTTCATTTCTTCGATATTGCTATAGGTCCAAGCAGCGGGAGCAACGCCATTTTTGATCGCTGCGTTTTCAGCGGGTAATCCAAACGCATCCCAGCCCATGGGTTGTAAAACATTTTTACCTTGCATTCTCATGGCTCGGGCGACGACATCTCCGAGGGTGTAATTTCTCACATGGCCCATGTGGAGTTTTCCAGAGGGGTAAGGAAGCATCGAAAGACAATAGAATTTTTCTTTAGAGGGATCTTCAATGGCTTTGAATGTTTGAGTGGTTTCCCATTCCTTCTGAGCAGAAAGTTCTATTTGAGTAAAGTCATAGTGAGAGTGCATATTTGAAACAAGGCCGTTTGAAAAAATAGCCCGAAAGGATACCGATAAAAAAAACGGGATCAAGCATGGTTGAAAATGTAGTCAAAAATGTTTGCCATCTAGCAAATAAAGCTGGTAAAACTGTTTTTTAAATCCAATTTTAAATAATTATAAAAACCTAAGGATCTCTCGCGAGCGTTAGGTGAATTAAATAATTTTAAATAATTAAATTGATCGAAAGACTAAAAACTAAAAAATAAAGGAGTTCAGCATGGCTGGTTTTGATCGGTTTGTTATCAGTGCTAGTTCTGAAAAGACGGCGCCTATCGCAGTTTCACAACCTAAACGTTCTGTTTCTATGCAAAATCTGGCCGGTCGAGTGGCTATGTCGACTCATCCTGTTGGAACACCCATGCCAGGGAGGTTGGCAGCCAAATTTTTAGCAGAAGCCGGTCAGGGGGCTGGAGGGTACTTTTCAGGGCCTGCTGCCGGTGGGGCAGGTGCTGATTCTGAGGGAGGGGCACTTTATCCCATAGACCCAAAAGATATTTTTATTAATGCGCTCCGTGAGGTTTCTGTTAATCCTATTACGAAAGAACAGACCCCTAGATTAACTTTTGTGGGTCGGGGGTCCTCTGGGTTTGTCTTAAAAGATCCTATCGCTCATTGTGTTTGGAAAGTGATTCCTAGAGGTCCTCTTCGTCCAGTTTTTACCGAATTTCCTAAGCATTTAACATCGGATCAACAGAGAAAAATAGCGCTGAAGGCTGTAAAATTAGCAGCCCTTGAAGATAAGAAAATTGCTGATGAATTTTCTGTGTGGAAACAGCTTCATCCAAGTTCAGTGGCTTGGTTGGATTTTGATGATTCAAGCACGGATAGTCCTGCCAATGCTGGATTATTAGAGCATTTAGAAACATGGTTTAAGTGGTTAGGAGAAGAAAGGGTTAGACAAAAGGCTTTTGATGAATCGAACCCGCGATTTATCGTTCTTCAGCTGCCTGATCAGGGCGCAAAATCGTTGAAAGACGTCTATGTGGAAATTTTCTTCAAAAAAGAACCGATAAGAAGAGCAGAAAGAATTAAGAAATTTAGGCCTATTGCAGTTGGTTTTTTATCAGAGCTAATAAAAATCCATCAAAGAAAAGTTATTCATGGAGATGTTGCTTTAGGTAATGTTTGTCTGAATGAACCAAAAAGTGAATCAGTGGGGGGTGTTGCTCTCGTTGATTATGGAAACGCTAAGTTTCCTGCAATGACTTTACCCTCGTCCAGTTGGCTAGGGCCTTCCTTGGAGTTTGCACGACCGGGTGCTCGAATAGGCGTTGCAAATTGTTATACCGGAGCCCTTGCTGGTTTTGATTTGGATTATTATGGAGCAGCTTGGCTTGTTGCTTTGTTTTTACTGGGTCATGAGTCAGTACTTTTTGGTAAAAAAGAAAGTCTTCCAGATTCTGCTTGGTACTTGTCCCGTGAAGAAAAAGTTAAGCAAATATTGGTTGAGCGGTGGCGTGAATTAGATCGCATGGGAGATGTAGAAACTCGGCAGAATGAAAAATTCTTGATTCATTTGTTCTGTCATCTTTTATGTTTGGTGACACAGCCTGAGGATTTGAAAGAGCTTTTAAGAATAAGCCCTGAAGATCAAGAGCTAATGCCGATTTATCTCAGAACAAATTTTTTATATGAAGCAGAAATGGCAAAAGAAATTCATGAGGGGTTTAAATGGGCCCGTGGGTTTTCGCCTTTGCCTGATGACGTGGTTTATAGAAAAGAAGACAAAAAAGAAGAGGCGGAGGGTTCAGAAGCAAAAAGATCTGGCGATCTTTCCGAGCCCTTATTGGGAAAAACAGAAGACCCAATTGTTCTTGGTCTTTTCAATCAAATGAGAGATCAGGTTTTAGCCATTGAAAGAGGATGCTGTTTTTGTTTTTGGAGATCCCCAGAAATATCGAGGGCTGATTTGTTGAATTCTGTATCATTTAGTGAGTTTGAACGAAATCGAGATCCAGAAGCGTCGGGACGGGGTCCATCTTCTTCAGTGGGTGATTTCGCAGTACGAATGCAAATGGCAGGAGAGGGAACAGGAACAGGGCTGGGTTTTGCAACACCCCATACAGAATCTTTTGAGACAGGAATGTCCAAAGATATAAGTGTTCTCTCCATGTCTTCTGGAGCTGGAGGGGTAAGCGGAATAGGAGCGGTAAGCGGAATAGGAGCGGGGAATGCTGAGGAGGAAGAGCTGGCTCCTGCCTTTTGAGATGTAAATTAGAGAATTAAAAAGCAGGTTTAGAAGGCCGGTTAATTCAGGACTAAAAAATATCTAAAAAACTCAAAAAATCTGTGCAATTAGTAATTGACCCTGAAGAACGTTTTGAATATTATGCGCCCTCCTTAAATGGAGGGGTATCCGAGCGGTCAAAGGAATCAGACTGTAAATCTGACGGCTCAGCC
>CANJUQ010000013.1 GCA_947478175.1 Thiotrichales bacterium
ACCGAATAGCTTGGCGACCATAGCGAGATGGACCCACCTGAATCCATTCCGAACTCAGAAGTTAAACGTCTCAGCGCCGATGATAGTGTGGGGTTAGCCCATGCGAAAGTAGGACATTGCCAGGCTTCTTTATAAAAACAAAAAGGCCGTTCAGATTCTTAATTGAAAAATTAAAAAATCTGAACGGCCTTTTTTTATTTTATTTTTCCTTTTTTCAAAAAAAAACACCTCTCGTCAATTTTTAATTTAAAAAAGATGTCTATATTCGCTTGCCGAAATTTCCCAACCTTTCCAAAAATTAAAAACCCAAAAAATCACAGAGGTGTTTTCCCCCATGCGAAATACAAGAAATCTTGTTCTGAAGTCTTCACTTTTAGCAGTCAGTTTGGCGTTATATTCAGGTGTTTATGCAGATGCAATGATGCCCAGTGATGGCAGTGTGATTCCTCCAGGGACACCAGGCTTTGGAATTAGTTTGACGGGATTAGATCTCCAGCCAAACGCGAATAATTTAACCTATGCAATTTTTACCAACCCACTTCCTGTTGATCATCCTAACTGGGCTCAAGAAGAGGTAAAAACCACCTTTCATCCAGCTTTTGATTTTGGCCTGAATTACATGATGGCGGATGGTGTGGACCAAGTGCATTTAGATTGGTTGCATTTCAGTTCGAGCAATGATGCTTCTGTCGTGGGAGATGGTGCGACCGGGTCTGTCTCACCTCCCTACTGGTTTGGGCCGGGGGCGCAGTTTACGGGTGCGATGAATGCCAGCAGTACAGCCAAATTTAATGTCGACAATATTGACTTAGTGTTTCAACACTTTGTGAACGTAGACAATCATCTTCAAGTCGCACCTTTCTTTGGACTGAGTTCGGCTTATTTGAAAGAAGATTTAACGGATAATTATACGGGTTCGGCGAATCCCAGCGATCCAACGCCTTTTAATATTACGTCTGACAATATTTCTAAATACAAAGGTATCGGTCCACGTTTGGGTTTAGATACGACTTATTTTGTGAGCCAACATTTTGGCGTTACAGCTGAAATGGGGGGGGCGTTATTAATTGGATCTCAAGAATCGGATACGACTTTTAATTCTTGTGCAGGTACAGGCTGTACGCCTCAAGGCACAACATTGTCAGATACAAGTCATATTCAGATGGTGCCAGAGTTAGATGGTAAATTAGGTTTAACTTATCAGACCATTTTTAATTCAGGATCTAAATTTGATTTCGAAGCGGGCTATATGCTGAAAGTTTATATCAATGCCATTGATCAAGTAGTTCCGACGAAATTAGTGGGTGATTCGTTTACCAGTGGAACCATCGCACTTGATTCAGATGCCAGCAATATCAGCGATTTAAGCTTGAACGGACCTTATGTGAAATTTAACTGGACGTTTTAATTAATTTTTTTAGGGGAAATCCATTTTATGAAAATTATTTCTCGTGCTGTCTTTGCCGCTATTTTACCTATTGCTTTAACCTTAAGTGCTTGCGGCGGAAATAGCTCTTCGATGCCTAACCCGACTCAAAAGTCTGCAGGATTTTTACCGGATTACAGTTTATTAAAACAAGTCCCTAATGCTCCAGAAGGTTCAGAGATTTACATATACAAATCCCCATCTGTTCATCGAGGGGATTATAGGGCTGTGATGATTTCCCCGGTGGTTTTATATCAAACTGCGACAGCCAATGGTGTTCAGAATGATCAAATCGAATCGGCTCGTGCAGGGATTCAAGCGGGAATAGAAAAAATAGTGAGTCAACAAATGCCATTAACGCATCGAGCAGGTCCTGGCGTGGCTAATCTGACCATCGCTATTACGGGTGCGACCGTAGATGGCGAGGGCCTGAAACCTCGGAATATTTTGCCGATCTCAGCGGTTATTTTCTTAGCGTCCAAAGCGGCTGACAAAGATCAAAAAACGCCTTCTTTGATGATTGAGCTTAAGTTTACAGATAGCGTGACAGGGCAGTTATTAAAAGAAACCGTCACAGTTATTCATGGGGATACGTTCCGTAATACAACCAATACCAGTCAGGAATTTCAGGCATTGGCTGAACAATGGGTACAAGAAGCCATGAAATATTCTGCATCGGCAGGGCATTAATAACGGCAGTTATTTTTTATAAAAAGGGCGTAATAAATTGCGCCCTTACCTCAAAATCAAACTCGATCAAAACCAATGAAACCGATGAAGGCTCTCTGAACTGTCCTTTGCTACGGGCATGACAGCCAAAGCCAAAGCACTTCTAGGGGGTGAAGCTGCTGGAGCAGAGACGGGCACCGTCGTAAGAGCACATTGAAACCCTGTACCAAAACCCTCATTAAAAGCCTCGATGTCGTCACGGCGACCTTTTTGAGCAATGCCTTCTTCAATAATTGCTGGGATCGCACCTTGGATACTTGAATTTTCAGCTGCCAGACAAACAGCTATATCGTGGTGATAAACGGCTGCAGATTGTGTCCATGCCAGCTCATTGTGCAGGATACTATTTTGTATGGCTCCCAAGTGGAGCTGAGACTCAAGCTCTTGGATCCGATTAAATAGGCATGCATTCAATCTTGTTTGCTGTGCAAGGTTTGCTTGTGATTCTGATAGTTGTCCTTCTAGTCGCTTTATTTTGAATCCTGGCTCTCTAGGATTTTTGAGTCCAACTGTTATTGGATAGGGCTCTTGAAGTGCAGATTGCATAGAAGTGACTGGGGCTCTTGCAGGTTCTCTGACTTCCCTAACTGAGAAACCCTTCTCTTCAGAACTAACGTCTTCAGAAGCGGTCATAGATGTTCCTACTGATCCATCGATGGAGAACCCATCAAAAGCTAGTAAATCGGGGCTTTTAGTTTTTAACAGGCGGATTTCTTCTTGCCTGATGGCTATCTGTGCTATTAGATCCTGGACGAGTTTTCTTTGACCCTCAATGGCTTCAAGTATCTCTTTTTGACTTGATTGAAGACTTTGAACACGCCTTTGAGTGTGAGCTAATTTTTCTCTTTCTTGAGTAACGAGGGCTCGAAAAGCATTTCGTTCTGAGAGGTCATGTTTCTCTTGAGTGTCCATAGCGGGCTTGCTATCGCGATGGGGCTGAATTGCTCCTAAAAGTGCTTGGCGTTTTCTCTGGGAGCTCTTCAGGTAGTCTGTTAGTTCAATATTACGCGTAGACGCGGCTTGAGTTCGTGTTTTTAGTTCTTTCAAAATGTCTTTATGACCATCTTCTGCTGAGCGTAATTTTTCAATATCTCTTTCGAGTATTTTTTTATGTTCAATTAAAGCGCTTTGATTTATTCGATGGGTATCAAAAATAGCAGTCCAAGAAGCTGCGGAAGCTACCGAAGCAGCAGCGCTAGAATCAGGCGTTGTTTTTGGTTTTTGTTTTTTGGTTGGCATTTTGAGTGAATTCCTTTTTTTTATTAGTTCTATTTTTTTAAAGATTCATCTGAGGCGCTTGGGCCACAACCAGCTCCGCTTCCACCCATGAGAACCGCTGCTATAGGCGTCGAGCTTCTTATCAAGGGTGCTCCCATCGCAGTCGTTAAGGCATGAATTTCTCTGTTCAGTTCTTCGATTTGTGCTCGCAGTTCCTGAGATTGGGCTTGATAAGCGGTAATTGCTGCAGACACCTCGCTACATTGCGTTGTAGCCAATCGATGTTCTTGAGCCATTCGATCTTTTTCAATATTTAAAACGCCCATTTCTTTTTGCCATGCTTCATCACGTTCTAATTTTTTTTGAGGTGCTTCACAAAAAGCACTGAGTTCTTCTTGAATCGTATTTATTTGAGCATCTACGATTGCGATTTCAGCAGCGAGTTTTGAGTTGTCTTCTTCTAAAAGACGGAGTGCTTGTGTCTCTGACGTAACTGTTCCAGATAAAACTAAAAGTTGTTTATGTTCTTTTTCCAGATGTTCAATATCAGTAGAGAGTGTTGGATATTCCTCAGCGCGACCGAAAAATTGATCGATGGCGGCTTTCCATTGGGAGGCCAGAGGGCCGCCTGGATTGATAGCCTCAATCTCGGACAATGTTTTTATCATGCGGTCAAAAGAAGTTTTATCAGGCCGGTCATAAAGTTGTTTAAGTAGTCGAGCGAGATCGGTTAAATCGTGGGGAGGTTTTTTGCTTAACAGGCATTCAGCAATGGCCATTCCCCAGTGTTCTGTTCCTGGAGCTGGAACTAGAGCTGGATTGGCCTTAAAAACAGCCAGCATTAGGGGTGTATATCCACGATTTCCAGGGGAGGTTTCTAACGCTGGGCACTTTTCTCTAACGTGACCAATGATAATTCTAGCAATGAACGCATCGCCTTTGATTGCAGCCCAATGAAGAGCGGTGTTTCCTTGCTCATCCTGAATAGAAAGATTGATGCCTGATGTTTCTAATAATGCTTGGACAAGATTTTCATGTTTGCTTTTGACAGCAACCATTAAAGGGGTTTCACCTAATTCGTTAACGCTATTAAGACAGCTTGCATAGAATTTTAGATCTTCAGTCAATTTTTGTACTGTTACACGTGTAGGCGGATCAAGAGACCACTGATTTAAACTCTGAAAAAACAGTCTTTCTAGTTGGGGCTGAGTTGCTGTAGCTAAAAGGAAAGCACTGGCATCAGCCTCATTGAGATATTTAATGTCCGTTAAATATCTTAAAGTTAGACCTAGCAACCCTTTTTTGGTTTCAGATTTTTCTAACACTCGAGAACGTATTATTGGATCTAAGGTTGGAATCTCCCTGCGGTTAATACAATCTAAAACGAGATTAATGAAGGCGCTTTCTCCTTCAAGATCATATTCTCGTAATTTGGATTTTTTATGTTTGATAGGTGTAGAAGAAAGAGTTCCTGACATGATTTTTCTCGGCCTCTGGTGAGTTTTTTAAAAAAAAGAGGCCGGGATACTAAATTTTTTAGCGTGCTGGAATCAATGGATTTTAATCATATTTATTTTTAAGATTTTTAATATTTTCTTAATTTTTGTTTATTTTCTTTCTTGATATTTTTGCATGGAACGCGTCAGCTGTTTCATAGGATTTACAATAATTTTTTCACTGGAAATATCTAAAGCTTGGTGTAATACAGCCAAAACTTCTTTGAGTCTCAGGCTGACTTTCTTGGGATCGATACTAGAAGGCGCTTGGTATTCTTGGACATGAATCTTCTGAATACCTTCAGGGGTTATTTCAAGATCAATCATAACCGCATAGTCCGGCAGATCTCGATCATAGATTCTAAATAAGGGCGTGGTCGGATTTTGAAGCTGTTTTTTAAAGTGTTTTAGATTTTTTAATAATCTGTTTTGAAACATTTGAGCGGCTTCGCTTAAACCATGTTCTAACGCTGTTTTGATTTGTCTAGTCTGACGTTCTTCAGGAGTCTCATGGCGTAGAAATAATTCAGGTTGAAGATTAAAAAAATAAAGCTGACAAGGAATCATCCCATTTAAAAAAACATAAGATTTCTTAGATCTAATTCCAATGGCTTTCGTACATTCTGGCGGGGCGCCTGAAAAAACGCCCAGGTTCCAGCCCATAAATTGATTTTTTAGAACTTCACCAAATCTTACAAATAAATTTTTAATGGCTTCGAGATCTTGCGGTTCCATGCGTTCGCCATAAGGCGGATTGCAAATGATTAAACCGGTTGGATTTTCTTCTTCAGATAAAAAAGGATTGGTTAGACGGGCGCAGTCTTGGAGCGTAATAGAAATACGATCTGATAAATCAGCATGATTAATATTTTCAAGGCTTTTAGAAACAGCCTGACGATGAATATCTGAACCCAGAATTTTAATATTTTGCTTTGTTAGGCCTGTTATTTTTCTAGATTCTGCTTCCTGAATTAAATTATCCCAGAGTTCTGGTTGATGCTGTTTCCATTTGAAAAATCCAAAATAATTTCGATAGGAGCCGGGCGCGATATCAAAGGCCATCAAGGCCGCTTCGATCAGAAAAGTCGCTGTTCCGCACATGGGGTCTAATAAAATAGGATTAGGCTTGGCGAGTTCTTTGAGCCAGCCCGCGCGAATCAAAATAGCCGCTGCCAGGGTTTCTTTGAGAGGGGCTTTGCCACTTTCCAAGTGATATCCCCGACGATGCAGGCTCTCACCAGAAAGGCTTAAATTTAAAGTACAGAGCGTCCAGTCCGTATGTAAATTCAAGACAATATTCGGTCTGAAATTTTCAACAGAAGGCCGTTCGCCCGTCTTGTCTCGAAATTGATCAACAATCGCGTCTTTGACCCGTTGAGCCGTATATAAAGTATGCGTGAGGGTGGGATGATGGCCGGTGACTTCAATGGCCAAGCTGCCATGGGTATTTAAATGCTCTGACCAATCGATTTCTTGAATCTTGTCATAGAGGGCTTGTTCGTCCGGGGCATCAAACTGGGCCAATTGTAATAAAACATGGTTGGCAACTCGGGACCATAAACAGGCGCGATAGGCGACAGACAAATCCCCTTCGAAATAAACCCCTGCGACGGTTTCTTTAATATTTTCAGCGCCAAAAGAAGTCAGTTCTTCTCGGAGTATGTTTTCAAGATTTTTAGCGCAAGTTGCAAAAAAAGTAGGCATGTTTTTTATCTGGGGCTAGGTCAAAAAGGCGCGCACTATACCATGGTTTTTGGGGAATTATTGTGGTTGGAAAGCTCTCAAGATGTACTTTTTTAAAGCGTACACATTGTTAATTATTTTTTTATATTGTACAATTTTAAAGCGTACATTTAACCAGGTGTTCACCATGCCCCAAATACCTTTAGAAAATAATGACCGTATGGCTTTTCGTATTGCCCCTGAAGAAAAAATATTACTAATACGAGCCGCTACTTTGCAGCACACTAATTTGACTGAATTTGTTATACGGAACGTTATATCAATTGCCCGGGAAGTGATTGAAGAGAATGAAAACCTATTGCTCAGTGAAAGAGATAGCTTGTATGTACTTAATCTTTTAGATAGCCCACCGGCACCGAATGCTAAATTGATAGCGGCTGCATTTGCGATGCCAAAAAAATTATGACATTACCTGTTTGGCACGAAGAACCTATTGGAAAGCAGCATCATCGTACTGCCTTTGACTGTGGTGATGATGCGTTAAATCAATTTTTACATCGCCATGCTAGGCAAAGCCATGAAAAAGGTGGCGCAAAAACTTATCTGGCTATCAGTGAGAATGACCAAAAAATTTTAGGCTTTTACAGCCTTAGTCCTGCCTCTATTTCTTATGACCGCACTCCAACTGTCATTAAACAGGGGCTCGCTCGATACGATGTTCCTGTATTTCGATTAGGTCGATTGGCAGTGGATGTGTCCGTCCAGGGAAAAGGACTGGGTGGGCAATTATTACTTGCAGCAGGGCGACGTTCTCTTTTAGTGGCTGCTCAAGCTGGGGGAGTTGCTCTTTTAATTGATGCTAAGAATGAACAAGTGGCAACTTGGTATACGAGCTTGGGAGCTATGCCTTTAATAGATAGTCCTTTAACACTTTTGTTGTCTTTTAAAACAATTCATGCGGCGCTTGTCGCGGCAGGTAAATTGTAACAATTCATCTTGGTCCAACCTCATGCTAGATTCCCCTGTCTTTTTTTATAAAATTTTTTAGAAGGGATCTCATGCAGTTTATTATTTTAAATATTTTGGACAGATGCGTATCAAGGGCGAAAACATGGATCAGCCCCTACGAGAAGCAACTGTCAATTCCATGGTTGTTTTTAGGTTTGATAATCTCCCCATTAAATCTCTTCGCCTGGGGCGCTACGGGCCATCAAGTCATTGCACAGATTGCTTATGATTATTTAATGACCCAGCCGGATCATGATTTATACGCGGCGGATTACAAAAGATTAGTCGCCCACATGGCCAATGAAGATTTCATCGATGACTATCCACCGGGTGTGACGACACCTATTTACTATGAATCTAATTTAACAGCGTTAGCCCATTGGCCAGATGATTTAAAATCAGAAGGCGATATGACCGGTTATGGTTGGCATTTTGAAAATAATCTTTGGTCTTTTGATAACACCCATCCGACGGTTTTTGATTTGCAGACAGTTGATCCCAGTAATGTCACCTGGGCCATTGGAAAGATGGTGAGTATTCTCACGGAGAGTACAGGCGACGGTAAAAATAAACGGCTAGTCGCTAATATTAATTTACAAGCCAGATCGCTTGCTTATTTGATTCACTTTGTCGGTGATGCGCATCAGCCCTTGCATTGTTCAGATCTAGTCAATCATCAATTTCCAGCGCCAGAGGGTGATCAAGGGGGTAATTTAATCCCAATTATTCCTGACCCAAATTCTCAAAATCAGGGAAATAAAAAATTAATTCAAAAAGCCCGAGAGCTTCATGCGCTTTGGGACAATGGCTTGGGTGTTTTAAATTGTCAGGGGCAGAATCAAAATCAAGATTTTAATAAAACAGTTTGTATTGAAAAACTCGCAAAAAATTTAATGGGAAATCCAGAAAATTATTGGATTAAAAAAACAGCTTTAAATTCTGAGCCCAACTCAAATTTAAATTCAAACTTAAATTTATCTGACTGGGCTGAAGATTGGTCCAATACTTGGTGTGGTCCGGCTTATATCGTCACTAGTGCTGGAGAAAAAAAAGTGGTGACTCCTACTCCTGAATGGGTGTCGTTCGTTAGTTCTGAACAAGAGAATTTAAAAACCAATCCGCCTGTTTATTACGGCGTGTATGTTGATCAGGGCAGACCCTTAAAAATAACTTCTCAAGTCGTTATTACAGATCAATATATTTCAGATCATCAGCCCATCGTGACCGAAAGAATCTTGGAGGCAGGTTATCGACTGGGGGTGATTTTGAAAGCAGTATTTGATCAGCAGGATCTTATCCACAGCTAGTGAGAACAGTTGGGCACAGAAATTGTGGATAACTGTAGGGGCGCAATTTATTGCGCCCTCAACATTAACCCTTATTGCGCTCTTATCATTAACCCTCAGTGCATCCTTAATTATTAATTTTACGCAGGTCTGTATGTCTGATTTTTTCAAAACAAAACCCATTCCACCGCTCGCTGAAGCCCTAAGACCTGAGCATCTTTCAGATGTCGTAGGACAAGAGCATTTATTAGGACCTGACAAGCCATTAAGACTGGCCTTTGAAGCGCAGAAATTACATTCGATGATTTTGTGGGGGCCGCCTGGTGTAGGGAAAACAACGTTAGCTAGATTGATGGCCAAAAGTTTTGATTGTGAGTTTATTGGCCTATCTGCTGTTTTCTCAGGTGTGAAAGAAATTCGTGGGGCAGTAGATCAAGCTGAGCTGTATTTATCTCAGGGTAAGAAAACAATTTTATTGATTGACGAAATTCATCGGTTTAATAAATCCCAACAAGATGGATTATTACCCTATGTCGAATCTGGATTGATAATTTTAATTGGTGCCACGACAGAGAATCCGTCTTTTGAAATTAATTCAGCTTTGTTATCTAGAACTCAGGTCTATGTCTTGAAATCTTTAAGCTCAGAAGAGCTCGGAAAATTATTTCTCAAAGCGCAACAAAAATTATTTTTTAAATGGGATTTAGAAAAATTAATTTTAAATTTTTTAATTAACCAAGCCGATGGCGATGCCCGAAAATTTTTAAATTTATTAGATGCCATTAAAACAGCCGCGGAAGCTAAAAATCTTGAAAAATTAGAGTTAGATTTTATTCAAAACTGTTTAGGTTCTCAGACCCGAAGATTTGATAAAAATGGCGATTATTTTTATGACCAAATCTCAGCACTGCATAAATCCGTCCGAGGGTCAGATCCTGATGCGGCGTTGTATTGGCTATGTCGCATGTTAGATGGCGGGGCAGATCCGAAATATCTATCTCGAAGAATTATTCGTATGGCCTGGGAAGATATTGGTTTGGCAGACCCTAAAGCGATGCAAATAGTAAACGATGCCGCAAGTACTTATGAAAGATTAGGATCTCCAGAAGGTGAGTTGGCTTTGGCTCAAGCTGTCATTTATTTAGCGATTGCGGCTAAAAGTAATGCGGGTTATTTAGCTTATAAAGAAGCCAAAGAATTTGTGAAACAGGATCAATCTCGCGAAGTGCCTATTCATCTGAGAAATGCCCCGAGCCATGCATATCGCTATGCCCATGATGAACCCCATGGATATGCAGCAGGGGAAAATTATTTCCCAGAAGGGATGGATAAACCCCAGTGGTATCGGCCGGTGTTGAGAGGGTTAGAAATTAAGATTTCAGAGAAATTAGAATTTTTAAAAAACCTAGATAATAAAAAAATTTAAAAGTTTAAAAATTTAAAATATTTAAAGCTTTTTGATATTCCTGATCTCCAAAAAGTTGTTTGCAATAGACAAAATTTTGAGGATATTTTTTTGAGAAAATTTCATAAAAAGAATCATCCAAAATCACAAAAATATGGGGCTGATGATTTTCTGGCCAGGTGTTTAAATAAGCCTGAATTTCTTGATCACGGCGATATAAATTTATTTCGGGTGTTCTATCCAAAATAAAATTGTCTAGTCCTTGTCCATGGGTTTTAAAAATAGTTTTTAATTGATCCAGGGTTTTATCTAATCGCAAACTCGAAGAAACAATGATCTTGGCACCCGTGACTTCACAGAGGTTTTTTAAATTTTGAATCGCTGGGTTATTCCAAGAAAAATCCCCAGGGGATTTCATGACGCCTTCGATGTCTAAAAAAATAAGTTTGAGAAAATTTTGCATAGATTAAGATGGGATTAAGTTAAAAAAGTTGGCAGAGGCTATCAGAATTTGAGAGGGAATCTATTGAAAGAAAAAATAAAAAGGGATGCCATCTTGTCTTTTAAGCCCGGTGATCTCAGTCAATTTTTTAGTTTATTAAAATGCGCTAATCTTCAGAAAATATTTAATCTATTTAATCCCATGGCCATCAAGCGGTGAGTTCTATAAGATCGCGCCTCTTTATTTTTTGTTAAAAATTAAAAAAGCTGAATTAAAAACCATGAATTACCAACACAGTTATCACGCAGGGAATTTCGCCGATGTGATCAAACATGCCGTCCTAAGTTTAATTTTGGATGCGTTTCATCAGAAAGAATCCCCGTTTTGTTTTATAGACACGCATGCTGGAGCAGGCTGTTATGACATCACGTCAGAGCATGCGCAAAAAACCCAAGAAGCCGAAGAAGGGATTTTAAAATTATTACAAGATCCCAAGCCGCCAGAATTATTAAGTTCTTATCTGAAAGTCGTGCGGGCTGCGCAATTAAATCCTCATAATCCCACTATTACCCAATATCCTGGTTCTCCTTGGGTTGCAGACCAATGGTGTCGTCGTGAAGATGTCATGGTTTTGAACGAACTTCATCCAGAGTCTTGCAGGCTTTTAAAAAGACAATTTAATGCGCGTTCCAATGTTTATATTCACCAAAGAGAAGCCTATGAATTTTTGCCAGGAGTGTTGCCTCCTAAGCAAAAAAGAGGCTTGATTTTGATTGATCCACCGTTTGAAAAACCGGACGAAGAGCATCTGTTAACTCAAGGGTTAGAACGAGCCTTAGAAAAATTTCCTCAAGGGGTTTATCTACTTTGGTTTCCATTAACGAGCCGAAATCCCATTTGGAAACCTGTTCCCAAGCTTTATGGGATTTTAAAATCTCATAAAACATTGACAGTCACTTTGAGATTCACGTCGCTGAGATCTGAAGAAATAGGATTAATTGGTACAAGTTTGGTTTTAATTAATCCGCCTTATTTATTAGAAGAAAAATTAAAAGTTTTATTGCCCTATTTTTTAAAAATCTGGGGCGAGACGCCGTCAGCGGGGAGTTTTCAGTTAGTCAAATCAGGGGAAAATTAAAACCCTGAGATTGATATATTGAATGTCTTTAATTTGTAGGGGCGAATCTTGTATTCGCCCACATGAGGAGAGCCTCTACAAAAGATCATGCGTATGGTTTCTTCCCAAAAAGGTATACATCGTCGGGACGACAAATAGCGTGAAAAAAGTCCCGATGAGTAATCCAGAAAAAATAACTAAACCGACATCATAACGGCTGACAGCGCCGGCTCCCGTTGCAATTAATAATGGCACTACGGCGAAGATCATTGCGAGGGCGGTCATTAAGATAGGCCTGAGTCTTATACCGGCTGATTTCTTGATGGCTTCAAAGCGAGAAAGGTTTTCATGCTCTTGAAGCTTATTAGCAAATTCGACCATTAAGATTCCATGTTTAGAAATCAAGCCAATCAAAGTAATCAAGCCAATTTGAGTATAAATATTCATACTGGCAGCGCCAAAATAGAGTGGCAGTAAGGCCCCAAAAGTCGCCATAGGAACAGAGACTAAAATCACTAAAGGATCTGTAAAACTTTCAAATTGCATAGCCAGTACTAAGAAAATAACAACAATGGCTAAGAAGAATGCCCAGACGAGGGTATTCCCAGTCTGCATGTATTGGCGAGACTCTTGGGCATAATCTAAAGACGCACCCCGAGGGAGCAATGGCGTGGCGACCGATTTTAAATAATTTAAACACGTTCCAATGGTCACGTCAGGTTTAGGGGCAGCGACAATGGTGACTGAATTTAATTGATCAAAATGGTTGAGGGCCATCGGTTGATTTTGAGTGCTAAAAGTAATCAAAGTTGATAATGGAATCAGTTTACCAGCAGCGGTTCTAACATGGATTTGTTCGAGTGCTGAAGTATCTCGGCGAAGATCATCGGGCACTTGGGGAATGACTTTAAAGCTATAGCCTTGCATGCTGAAAAAATTCACATAATTTCCGCCCGTCATAGTCGCCAAAGCATCAGAAATTTGAGACATGGAAATTCCCAAATTGGCCGCTTTTTCTCGGTCAATATTCATCGTGATATTGGGCATATCAAACTGCAGATCAGAATCGGCAATTAAAAATAAACCGCTTTGATTAGCTTGTTGGACGACCTTCTGAGCCACGGAGTAGAGCGTTGTGTAATCACCGGTCGATTTAATAATAAATTGAATAGGAGGTGGAGTATTTCCAGGCAAAGAGGGTAGTTCACTGGCAATTAAAACTAAGCCTGGAATGTTATTCAGTGCTTTTTGGACAATGGGGACCAGGCTCATTTCAGTCGCTTTTCGTTGATCCCAGGGTTTTAAAATATAACCCGCTGTCAGCTGGTCAGGCTGAATGCCGGATAAGCCAAGGCCCAAAAGTTCAAAATAATTCAAAGTATTTTGAGGCAAACTTGCCAGGGTTTTGTCTAACTGAGGTTCAAACTGATTGAGATAACCTAGGTTAGCCCAGCTGGGCGCTTTGCCTGCAACAATGATAATTCCCTGGTCTTCTTGAGGGGCAAGTTCTTGCGGAATCTGGGTATAGAAAACACCGCAGAGAATTAAAATAACCAGGCCAAAGCTCAAAACAGAAAATCGATTAGCCAGGATAAAACTTAAACAGCGGAGGTAGCCCTGTCTGATCTTTTCGAAAATAGAGTCAATTTTTTTAGCCATGGGTTTTTGCAAAGTTTTGGCACTAATTAATTTCGAACACAGCATGGGTGAAAGCGTTAAAGCGACAACGGCAGAAATCAGAACACAAGAGGCTAGCGTGAAAGCAAATTGTTTAAATAACCCGCCTGTGATGCCTCCCATAAAACCAATCGGTGCGAAGACGGCAATCAATGTCGTCGCCATGACCAAAATCGGTGAGGCGACTTCACGCGCGCCTTTGATGGCAGCCTCAACGGGATTTTCACCGTGTTCTAAATGCCGATGAATATTTTCTAAGACGACAATTGCGTCATCGACGACTAGGCCGATCGCTAAGACCATGGCTAAGAGGGTCAATAAATTAATTGTGAATCCCATCGCTGACATGAGTAAACAGACGCCGACTAAAGAAAGAGGAATAGAAACAATCGGAATCAAGACAGCTCTGAGAGAGCCTAAAAATAAGAAAATCACGATGACAACAATCGCGACGGCTTCAAAAATAGTCATGATGACGTCATGAATACTGCTGTTGATATAGTCCGTGACGTTATAAACAACAGAGTAATTTAATCCAGGTGGAAAGCCTGCTTGAAGGCCAGAGAGAAGTTTTGTGACTTTGGCGATTGTGACCAAGGCATTGGCGTTGGGAGATAACTGGACGTTGACAAAGACAGAGCTTACACCGCCGTATTTGACTTCTGTGTTGTAATCTTCGCTGCCAAGTTCAGCATGCCCAATATCTTTGATTCGAACTAAACGGTCGCCTTCTTGTTTGATAATTAAATTATTGAATTGATCCACGGAATGAAGATCAGTCGAGGCGCTCAGATTAATATATTTTTGATTCGCTTTGAGCTGACCCGGTGCAGCTTGCATGCTGTTATTAGCTAATGCTTGCTGAACTTCACTGGGGGTGACATCTAACAAAGCCATTTTTTGAGTATTGAGCCAGATGCGCATGGCATATCTTTTTTCACCTGCGACTAAAATATTAGAAATGCCGCCAGCCGTAAAAATAGTCGGTTCAACCACGGTGCCGACATAAGACGATATTTGTTCGCGTGAGAGTGTTTTACTGTTATAGGAAACAATCAAAGACGGAAAAGTTTCTCCCGTTTCTTTGACGATGATCGGGGATTCGGCTTCTTTAGGCAGTTGATTTAACACGGCGTTGACTTTACCCGTCACTTCAGTGAGCGCGGCATCTGGGTCATCATTCAGGACAATATAAGCACTGATAGAACTACTGCCCATTTGACTGGTCGAAGTTAAGTAATCAATGCCTTCGGCTGATGCGATAGATTTTTCGAGGGGAAGAGAAATAAAACCTTGAACGACACTCGGGCTGGCACCCGGATAATTGGTCGTGACAGTAATAATAGTGTTAACCATTTTGGGATATTCACTGACTTCGAGAGACATGAGTGAGGCAAACCCCAAAATAAAAATCAAAATATTGATAGCTGCGGCTAGAACAGGTCGTTTAATAAAAATATCAGTGAAAGCCATGTGTAGACTCCATTTTATTGGATTTTGTGGGGTACTGTTTTTCACCTCTCCCCTTGCGGGAGAGGTCGAACGGTGAAACCGTGAGGGAGAGGGGTGATTTCCAAAATGCCCCCTCTCTGTCCCTCAAGGGGAGAGACGAAATCAGTTCTTCTAGAATAATTTTAATCATTCTGATTATTCTGACCATTTGAATTATCTATCCGCACGGCAGCGCCATTTTGAAGATTAAACTGCGGGAAGTTAACAATCTGAATATTCGCTTTTAGACCGGACAGAATTTGGGTCTGGCCATTTCGGGTATCCCCCAAAGTAAGATTGACTTCATGTAGGGCATAAGCGTTTTTATTTTGAATTATTTCGTAAGCAAAGCTGCCATAGATCTGGTTAACAAGCGCTGTTTCAGGAATAGTCACGACGGAATTTTGAGTGGCCAAAATAGTGGTGACCATGACAAAAGCCCCTGGGAGTAACAGATGGGCTGTATCCGTATTTTGAATAAGCGCTTCGGCTTCTAAGCTTTTACTGGTGCTATCAATTTTGGAATGAAGCGCTGAGACCGTTCCTTTAAAGATCTGTTTGGGATAAGCAGCCGTAGTGAGATCAACTTCTAAACCGGGTTTGATATTAGGAATTTGTTTATCAGGAACAGGGTAATTAACACGGATAGGGTTAATGCTTTGAATATCGACGACCGTGGACCCAATCGGTAAATATTGCCCGAGACTGAGCGTATTTAGCCCTAATGTCCCATCAAGAGGCGCGCGTATTTCTGTATAAGCCAATTCAGCTTGTGCTTGTTTTAAAGTGGCTTGACTGGCTTTAAGGGCCTCTATGGCAGAATCCAAAGTTGATTGAGTGGTGGCTTGAGTTTTGATTAAGGCTTCTTGTCTTTTTTCTTGAATCATCGCAAGTCTGACTTCTGTCGTTGCTTTCGCTATTTGAGCCTGGATGGGGTCACTATCTAATTTAATTAATAGATCGCCTTGTTTGACTAGCTGTCCAGATTTGAAATCAATTTCAATGATTCGTCCGGCGGCTTGAGTTTGAATGGCCGTGCCTTGAATGGCTGAGAGGGTTCCTACGCTTATAAAATTAGGATGCCAATTTTGAGATTGGCTCATCACGGTATTGACCATCGGAGGCGGTAAAGTGAGCTTGGCTTGCTGAGCTTGTTGATAAGAGTTTTGAAAATGTTTAGCCGTTGAAATCACGCCGACTAAAACCAATAAACCGGCACCTGTCCATAAGACTTTTTTGATCATGAGAAAAAACCAGAGGTATAAAAAATGAGGGCGGAGAATAGATCAGGATTTTTGGGATTGCACGAGGAGATAGGTCGTGGTCTACTGCCGAGTTTTTTGTATTCACGGACGAATCGGAGAAATTAAATCATGCCTCGAGCTCTTGTTTCTGAGACTATTTCTATCGGCCAATGGAAAGACATTGCCGATGATCTTTATTTAAAAAACCCCTTGTTAGTTGAGACATTGGATCAACTCTCAGGCGTCAGGCATTTTTCTTGCGTTCTAGCCTCGTACCCGTTTGGAGCTAAAGTGACAGATAAGGGTCAGTTTCATCTGTATCAATCCGGTCATGAGCAGGCGTTCGAATCTAAAAATATATCTCCTGACGTCAAAAAATTATTAGATTATGACTGGCAGAGCATGCCGTTTGGAGTCGTTCTTGAAGGTTCTTTTGAATCTCACAGCCAATATGGCAATACCGTCGCTCCCTATCGACTGAAAAATCCGGGTAAAACTTTTTCTTTATTAACCGTTTTTGATAACCCCCATTTGATTGCCAATCTTTGGACCGAAGTCGCGGGCTGTCGATCCATGTTAATGCTTCCCAAGATTACACAGCAGTCTTCTTTAGACGCTCTGGAAAATAGTTATGGCGTAAAAATTAGTAGTGAAGACAGCAAGGAGTTTTCTAAGCAATGGGAAATTTTTAGATCTCTTTCGCAATCTAAAAATTTTGAATCTCCCTGGATGGCTCAGACTTTATTTTTTTCGAAAGAATTTTTATTAGAACTTAAAAAAAATACGACGGTGCGGGAATATCTTTTGCATCAGCTATGGCGCGAAAGTTCATTTCCATTAAATTTAAGAAGTCATGAATTTCTCTGGTCCATGTATCTAACTCAACTCCATGAAACCAGCGCTTTGGCGCCGAGTATTTTACAGAACCCTTTAATTATTGAGACCGCTAAACATCTGATCAAAATTGCTTTAAAAGCCATGCCAGGGTACGTCCCTGCCGTGAATAATATTTCAGGGCCTATTGGTCAGCTCATGAAAATTTTTATTCAGGATTACAAGATTAGATTCAGATTGCCCACTCTCATGATCATTGATCACTATGACGGGATTTCGCCGATTTATTACACCCTGGCGCATCATATTTTTGTTCATGCGCATCCTTCGCCCAAAAATTATAACCGTGAGACAGTGACTGACCTGATGTGTATCCGTGAGGTCTTGTTAGGCTTTATTGATTTTGTGGCTCAAAACGGCAGTGGGCATGATCTTTCTAATACTTTGTTAGCCGAGTCTTTAAAACAAGTAGAGTTTGATTTCTATCATCCTAAGGGCAAGCAAGGAATTGAAAGTAATATTGAGCAGCTCTGTCAGGAAGATCCAAGATTTCAGTGGGTGCCAGAAGATTTAATTTTATCTAAAACAGAGCGGTTATTAGAAAGTGCATCCGGATCAAATTTTTTTAATGGTTGTATTCGAATCAGACCTAAAAATTTATCCAAAAATTTATCCAAAAAAATAATTAAAATTTGATCTTAAAAAGCTGTGCACTGCCTTGTGGAAAAGCTGTTTGTCTTCTTATCTCTACGCAGGCTTTTATCACAAGAGCCTGACCCCACTAAAAACATTGGTACGACTTGAATGCCGAGGGGTGTTAAAATATAGACCATGGAGCAGAAACATGAATTTGATGATCGATTTACCTTTTATGCCAATTGACGACCCATTAGAAGCGGAGAGCATTGCCGTATAAAAGTCCTGAGTAAAAAAAAATTTTGCAATCGATGAATTTCCATTGCAATGCAATAGATGGATCTCTACTATGGCGTCCGTTCCATAGTCTAAGTTCATATTGTAGGGCCGGATCGTTAAGTGTTTACGCTAAATGATCCGGCCTCTTTTTTTTAGCGCAGTTTTTTTGATACCCTCGCGATCTTTATTATTAAGACCCTTTTGAGAGTATTTATTTTGCTTAGTTCTATCCGAATTGTTCTGATCGAAACTTCCCATTCTGGAAATATTGGTGCGACGGCTCGTGCCATGAAAACCATGGGCTTATCTGATCTAGTCTTAGTTAATCCCTTAGATAACGTCCCGGGCCAAGAACGTGCAATGGCGTCGAATGCTGTCGATATTTTTGAAAACGCTCGTCGAGTCGAGACTTTGGATCAAGCTATTTCAGATTGTCATTTGGTTTTGGGGACTAGCGCTAGAAAAAGATATTTAGACTGGCCGTTAATAACTCCAAGAGAAGCTGCGTCAGAAGCTAACGCTATGATTCACTCTGGCATGAAAGTAGCTGTTTTATTTGGCCGAGAAAAAAACGGCTTACTTAATCAAGAATTAGAAAAATGTCAGGCCCATGTTTATATCCCCGCCAATCCTGATTATTCATCTTTAAATTTAGCTCAAGCTGTTCAAATTATTGGCTATGAAATGCGTTTGGCCTGCCTAGGGTCTGAGCCGTATGAACCCAGAGATTTATTAGCGACGCCAGTCCAATTAGAGGGTTTTTATGGGGCGATCGAACAAGCGTTATTAGCCTTGGAATTTCTCGATCCGAAAGCCCCTAGAAAACTGATGCCGAGAGTTAAAAGACTATTTCAGCGAGTCAAAATGGAAGCCGTCGAAGTGAATTTGATGCGAGGGGTGTTTGAAGAAATCAAGAAGAAAATTAAATATTAAAATCACCATGAAAAAAGTCTTTTGGGACAATCCCTATCAAACTGTTTTAAATACCAAAGTTAAAGAAGTGAATGGCGCTGAAGTCTTATTCGAGCAGACCATTGCTTATTCTTTTTCAGGTGGCCAAGAAAGTGACCTGGTCCATATCAATCAACTTCAAGTTTTTCAGACCGGTTTTTTTGATGAAATAACCCAGCGCAGATATTGGAAAATAGACGGTTTTGCAGAGGTTCATTGTGGTGGAACCCACGTTAGATCTACAAAAGAAGTCGGCATGGTGAATTTAAAGCGGGTGAATCCTGGCAAGGGAATTCAAAGAATTGAAATTAGGTTGGCTGAATAAGAGTTAGTAAAAAATGTCTCAAGAATTTTGTATAGAAACACCCCGGCTAATCATTCGGCCCTGGAAAGATTCGGATCTCCCAGAATTTGCCAAGATGAATCAAGATCCAGAGGTCATGGAATTTTTTCCTAGTATGTTAACTCTAAAAGAATCAGCCTCTCGCGTTGAATTTTTTAAGCAGCAGCTGGAGATCCATGGCTTTGGTTTATGGGCGGTTGAGATTAAAAAAACGAGAGAATTTATAGGATTTGTGGGTCTGTCTATTCCCAGTTTTGAAGCGGATTTTATGCCAGCCGTTGAGATTGGCTGGCGGCTTTCTAAAAAATATTGGAACCAAGGCTATGCGACGGAGGCCGCGAGATTTGTTTTACATGAAGCTTTTGAAAAATTTAATCTAAAAGAAGTGGTTTCTTTTACGGCCCTGCCTAATCAAAAATCCATGCGGATTATGGAAAAGATCGGCATGGTTAGAGACATAAAAGATGATTTTGATCATCCGAAATTAGATAAAAATCATTGGCTATGTCGGCATGTTTTATATCGAATCACTAAAGAACAACTCATTGCTCAAGATTCGATTCAGATTGAAAAATATTCTGAACATTGGCCTGTTCTAGCTCAGCAAGAAATTAAAAATTTAGAAAAATTACTTTCTGATTTTCCTTGTGTGATGGGAATCCAGCATATTGGTAGTACGGCGATTTCCGGGCTTTCAGCTAAGCCCATTATTGATTTAGCAATTGGGGTAAAGAATTTAGAAGACGCAAAAGTTTTAATTCCCGTCTTAAAAAATTTTGGCTATGTGTATTGGGAGGCGAATCCAGATACGACTAAATATTTCTTTGTCAAAGGCATGCCGCCGTTTGGATCTAAAAGAACGCATCATATTCATGTGATGGAAGTGACCCATCATGATTGGTTAGTCCGGCCTTTGTTTCGAGATTATTTAAAAGAAAATTTAGACACTAAAAAAGACTATGAAACTTTAAAATTAAAACTGGCATCTGAGTTTGAGCAAGATCGTGAGGCTTATACCAGCGCTAAAACAGAATTTATTAGAAAGATAAATTTAAAAGCCATTGAGCCAAAATTAAGATTTGAATTCTTAGAGCCAAAACACTTTCCCCATTTGCTTAAATTTTTTAACGAGCCTCATGTCCAGGCATTTTTTAGTTTGAGAACTTGGACCCTGGAAGATATTCAAAACAAATATACGGAAAGAGTGTTAGAGAATAATAAGAGTTCAATAAGATCCTGGATGATTTATTTAGATCAGACGCCCATTGGGTTTGTTCAGGATTACCCATTTTCTGACATCGTCTCTCCCGTGGGAGAGACAGGACCGAAGATGAAATCGAGGGACAGAGAGGGCATCGAGCAAGCAATGATTAATAAAACGGCTGGCATTGATTTTTTAATCGGCGAAAAGACTTTTTTAGGTAAAAAAATAGGAGCTTTAGTTTTTAAAAAATTCTGTGAGGACTATTTAAAAAACTATGAATTTTTAGTCGTTGATCCAGATGTGAGAAATCAGGTTGGTATTAAATTTTTTAGTTCTTTGGGTTTTGAGAAAAATAAAATTATTCAAGCTCAAGATGCGCTGGAAAGAGAGCGGACTTATCAACTGATGGTCAGAGAAAATAGGAAAAATAATGCTATCTAAAAGCCGAATCTTACTCACCGTTATCCTCATGGACCTGCTCACTGGCATGGAGTTCGATCTCTTTGTTCCCAGTTTTCCCCAATTACAAAGCCAATTTAGTCTGACGCCATTTTGGGTCGAGGCGCTTTTATCTATTAATTTTATCGGTTATTGCTTGAGCCTATTTTTTGTTGGGAGCTTATCTGACCGTTATGGTCGAAAGCGGCTGCTTTTACTGGGCTTATTGAGTTTTATTCTGGGCAGTATTTTATGTCTATGTGCTGAGTCTTACTGGTTTTTAATCCTGGGGCGTTTTCTTCAGGGCGTGGGAATTGCCGCACCGGGTATTTTAAGTTTTTTAATTATTGCGGATATGTGTTCTCTGAAACAGCAGCAGTTTTTCATGAGTATTTTAAATGGCTTCATGAACGTCGCTGTAGGCGCCTCTCCAGTACTTGGCTCTTACATCACTTTATATTTTCACTGGCGGGGGAATTTCACAGCGCTTTTATTATTAGGAATCTTGATTTTAGGCATGGTGATATTTTTTATTCCTAATCACTCACTTTCTAAAAAACCAGAACTGGAAATAACAGAAGAAAAACGGGAAGAGAGCAAAGAAAAAATAACCGGCAGCTATGTAAAAATTTTCAAATCAAAACCTTTGATGCTGGTCAGCGCTCATATTTTTATCATGTGTGTGCCGTATTGGGTTTTTGTCGGCATGTCGCCTTTGCTCTATATGAAAGACTGCGGTGTGAGCCTGGCCCATTTTGGTTATTACCAGGGGATCTTAGCCTTGGTCTTTGCGATGGGGTCTGTTTTGTTTGGTCTGATGATTCATAAAGCGGATTCAAGAAGATTTTTAAGCATCAATATTGGGATTTTTGGTTTGAGTTTTCTCATGATTGGTCTGGTTGCTCTGTTTTATAGTCACATGCCCTTATTAATTACTTTGAGCTTACTGATTTTTGTGATCGGTCAAATTATCCCCAGTAGCCTGCTTTATCCTTTGGCGATTAATTTTATGCCGGAGTCCAAGGGGAGAATCTCTGGGGTTATTCAAGGCGGGAAGCTGATTTTCTCAGCACTGTCTTTGCAGATTGCTGGTTATTTTTATGACGGGAGTTTTAAAAATATTGGATTAATCATTTTGGTTTTTGTTTTTCTAAGTATCGTGACTTTGGTGTTAGTGGTTAGGAATTGCGAGCTGATGAAAATTAAGTAAAACGGATGGGGGGCACCAAAAACCCGATCGCCGAACGCTATGGATTTGTGTCTTATGGCATAGAGCCCAAGGCATTAAAATTGGAGATGAGCTCTTAGATATAAAGTTTTTGCGTTGGCCCGTAATCTTTGAGAAATTTTTAATGGAGTCTTAATCTAAAATTCAACCCGCCCATAAACCCCACAAGATAAAATTCTTTTTTGATCTTCATGTTCGATTTGTAACTCGCCACATTGGATTTTTTGATGGGGAAAATATTCTCTTAGCAAATTACCTAAGACTTCTGATGGATATCCCATGGCATAGCCGTTTAATAATAAAAATACGGGTTTCTGGCTGAGTAAATTTTTAGCCGCTTGTAATAATTCATGGATCTGATCTTCAAAATTAAAATGATTACCCTTGGGGTCTCTTCCAAAAGCAGGAGGGTCCATGATAATCGCATCATAGATATTTTTGCGTTTGATTTCTCGAGTCATAAAAGTCAAACAATCTTCTTCGATCCAGCGAATTTTGGCCTGTTCTAAAAAACTCAGTTTTTGATTATCACGAGCCCAAGTAATAACAGCTTTAGACGCATCCACATGACAAACTTCGGCTTGGTATTTAGCTGAAATTAAACTCGCCCCGCCTGTATATCCAAATAAATTCAAAACTTTGGCACCCGCATTCAATTTTAATTTTTCAGCCATCCAGGCCCAGTTGCCTTGTTGCTCTGGAAAAACACCAATATTTTTAGAGGGCCCCAGTCTTAAAGATAAAATTATTTCTGAGAAATTAACTTCCCAGGGGGTCTTAAAGTTTTTAGGGGTCTCCCAGGAGAATTTATTATTTTCTTTTTTTTGATAATTCCCTTGGGCGGATTCCCAGATTTTTTTTGGGAGAGCTGGGTGCCAAATACATGTATTGTCTGGCCTGATTAATATATTTTGTCCAAATCTTTCTAGGCGAACACCATTGCCAGAATCTAATAGGCTGTAGGCGTCGGAGCTTTTTGTAATTAAATTAGTGTTCATGAATTGAATTTTAATATTAATTTTGAAGGCGGGCATTTAAGCCTAAAGAGGGCTCTGTATACAAGAAATTTGTGATGCCTTCTTTGGATTATTCAAGAGAAATGGGAGTAGGCCAGATTTTATTTTTTCTTTTAATATAGGTTTAATATAAAAAATATTTTTTCAGATACTATTTAAATAATTTTAATGAATTAATTTGGTGGTTTCTATGAGCGGTTTACCTGAAAATTCAGAAAAACTTAAAGTCTTTGAAAATTACATCTTTGAGCTTGAGAGAATTTATCGACAAGACGCCTATGCCCAAACCTACGAGAAAAAAATCTTAGACGATGGCTTTCCAGCGATTTTCATTCGGCCTATTCCAGGTCAAGCCCCAGACCCAGCAAAAATCAACTGCCATTGGGTGCAATATGCAGAGCAAGGCTTTGGATTTTTTATGGGAGCTGTAACACTCCAGGCGTCTGAAAATTGTAGAAAATTGTTAGTAGAAGCTTTGAAATTGTTTATTGATGATATCAAAACAGTAAATCCTGCTAGCCATGAACTTTTTAATAAAAAGCTAGAAGCCTTTCAGGCTAAAGCTGAAGGTATTTTGAAATTAGATTTAGTGGTCCAGGAGTCTTTAAGAAAGCATTCAATGTTTGAGTTTCGTCAGCAAAGTTATCTTCGAGAATATTTAGAAAAGGCGCGCCTTTCGGCGCCTTTGGCTTTGCAGCCTAAATTATTTGTAATCTACGAAGAAAATGGTGATATCAAAATTCATCACCCTATCGTGGGGGAAGTGAGCGAGTTAGGGATACATGATTTTACAAATCATTCGACGATAGACGCGATTAATAAATGTTTCGATGAATATAAAGAACTTGAGGCTAAACTTGCAGTAGAAGAAATTCTTAAGTATTCAGTTGATCAAATAGATTCACGAATAAAATCTTTGAATTATGGAACAACAGAAAAAAGGGAGAAAGCAGTAGAAGCTTTAAAAGCTTTAAAAGCTTTTTATGATTATTATAATTTTGATCTAGCGGCGGATCTAATAGGGGTTCATGCTTTTTTTCAGAGCACTAAAAAAGCAAGCGCCAAAGAAGCAGTAGAAAATTTAAAATTAGAAGCCTGGGGAGTAATTTTAAATAGATATCCTCAGCTAGTAGGTAGCATTGAAAGCGCATTGGCTATGGACTCTGGCGGTATTCGTAAAGTGTTCCCCAGAGTGTTGGTACTGAAGAATGAAGATCCGTTGGCAAAAGCTTTGGTTTCTAAAGCGGCTAATAATCATAAAGATCTTAAGTTTGATAAGACAGAACAAAAACGTCTGGATAAAATTGCAGTTTTGAAAGAAGTTTGTCGTATGGGTGTGTGTGTTGTTAATCCTTCTAGAGATACCAAACTAGGCAAACAGTTAGGTTTTTTCAGAAGTGCAGGAAGAACTAATAGTTTGTTATGTGCGAATGCGTTAAAAGAACTTTTTAGTCAAAAAGCTGGTTTTTCTTCACCTCAAAAGAGGGTTCTTGCTGCCCGTCCAGCCTGCTTGGCATTTGCCAAAGTGGTGGATGCAAGTAAGTCATTATCAGCAGATCAAAAAGAACAATACAAAGAAGAATTTAAACAAAATCTTTGGAAATTTGGATCAACCCCTGAGTAATAGGGTTGCAATCAGCCTATGTTTTTCATGGGCTGCTTATTAAAACAGCCTGCTGTTTTGTTGACTTGAATTCAAAACACCCTATAATTTTCATGAGATAAATTTTTATATTACTGATAATGAACAGATTTTTATTTAATTCTTTGCAGGCTTGGCTTAAAGATTCTGACCGTAAGCCTTTAGTGCTACGTGGCGCTCGACAAGTGGGTAAAACTTGGTTGGTTCGGACGTTAGCGGAGCTGAATCAAAAGAAGTTAATTGAACTTAATTTTGAGCGGCAACCCAGCTTGATCAGTTTGTTTAACTCGAATGATCCAAAACAAATCATTAAAAATATTTCAGCATCGCTTTCGGGTGAATCAATTGAGATTAATCAAAGCGTACTTTTTTTAGATGAGATTCAGGCAGCGCCACAGCTATTAGCGCAGTTGCGTTGGTTTGCTGAAGAGATGCCTGAACTTCCCGTGATTGCAGCGGGATCTCTTTTAGAGTTTGTCTTAAAAGATCATACGTTCAGCATGCCGGTAGGGCGTATTCAATATCAGCACTTAGAGCCCTTGTCGTTTGAAGAATTTTTATTGGCATTGAATCAAAAAAATTTGGTGGAATATTTAAATAATTTTGAATTGAAATTAGGGACTCAAAATCATTTGAGTATTCCCGAGTTAATTCATGAAAATTTAATGCAATTTTTTCGTGAATATCTGATCGTTGGGGGTATGCCCGCAGTAATTAATAGTTGGGTCAAAGAGTCTTCTTGGGAAAGAGTGGCTCAGGTTCAGCAAGATCTTTTAACTACTTATCGAGATGATTTTTCAAAGTATAGGAGTCGATTTGCTTTGGAAAGATTGGATGAGATTTTATGGGCTGTTCCCAAAATGTTAGGGGAAAAATTTGTAGCTTCTCGAGCAAGTCGTACAGCTCAAACTAGTACGGTCAAACAAATTCTGGAGCTTTTTGAGAAGGCCAGGCTTTGTCATTCTGTGACCAGTGTGAGTGCTAATGGAGTGCCATTAGGGGCCGAAGTCAAAGATAAATTTTTTAAAGAGATTTTTTTAGATGTTGGTTTGTGTAGTACGGCCTTGAGTTTAAATCTGCATCAGTTAAATCAAACTAAAGAGTTGGTCTTGGTTAATTCAGGTGGCTTGGCTGAACAAGTCGTGGGGCAGTTATTGCGAACGTTATTTCCCAGTTATATCGAGCCTGTTTTGTATTACTGGACTCGTGAAGAGTCCGGGAAGAATTCTGAAATTGATTACATCATGGCTTTGGGCAATCAAGTGATTCCCATAGAGGTGAAAGCCGGTGCGACGGGAAGTTTAAAATCGCTGCATTATTTTATGGAGACTAAAAAATTTGAATGGGCTGTAAGAATTAATTCAGATAAACCCAGTTGTGTGGAAGTTGATTTAAAAGGGTTCCATATGGACTGTGTGAAATATAAGTTGGCCTCTCTGCCTTTTTATTTGATAGGCCAATTGCCGAGATTATTGAGAAAATTGCTGGGGGCTGCTGTATGAAAATTTTATTTCTCTCCGACCCGCTCGAAAATTTTAATATTCAAAAAGACAGTACGTATGTTCTGATGCAAGCCTGTTTTAAACGTGGGTTTAAAATATTTTCAGCAGGCATTGAAGATCTTTGGGCAGAAGGCCCTGAAGCGGGTGTGTGTGGGAAAAGTTTAAGTCTGAGAGAAGGTTTGGATTGGTTTGAATTAGGTGAAGCCCAAAAAATAAATTTAAAAGATTTTAAAATTATTTTTATGCGCAAAGATCCGCCCTTTAACATGAAATATATCTATGCGACTTATTTACTAGAGCTTGCTGAAAAGACGGGAGTAAAAATAATTAATTCTCCTAGAGCTTTAAGAGATGCCAATGAAAAATGTTTTATTTTGCAATTTCCTGAAGTGATTACGCGGACGTTAGTTTCAGCAAATCAGGCAGAATTAAAAGATTTTTTAGCCCAAGAAAAAACAGCAATTTTTAAGCCATTAGATGGCATGGGTGGTGCGTCTATTTTTAAAGTATCAGAGGGCGATCCTAATCTTGCAGTAATTTTGGAGTTATTAACTCAAGAGGGAAGTCTTCCCATCATGGCCCAGAGATATTTGCCAGAGATAAAAAATGGCGATAAACGAATTTTATTAATTAATGGTAAGCCTATTTCTCATGGCCTTTCTCGGATTCCAAAAATGGGGGAAACCCGTGGAAATTTAGCTGCAGGAGGGCGAGGTGAAGTGAATGAATTAACCCATCGGGAATATGAAATCTGCGAAAAAATTGGACCTAGATTAAAACAGATGGGGTTGGTTTTTGTGGGTTTAGATGTGATTGGGGATTTTGTGACAGAAATAAATGTAACGTCGCCGACCTGCGTTCAGGAAATAGAAAAATATTTACATCAGGATATTGCTGGAAAGATTTTGGATGCTGCCATTGGCGCTTAATAATCTGGTGAACTATCCCTGGTGCTTTGACTTAGAGTTGTTAGAATGCCGCCCATGAAAAAGAAGTACGCTCAAAAATTCGATCCAAATGCCGCCCTCGAAGCGGAAAAATATGAAGACCCGATCGCCTCTCGTGAATGGATTCAATCCTTACTAAAAGATGCTGGTCAGCCCCTTTCCAAAGATGACATCGCCAAATCACTGCAAGTTAAAAAAGAGGCAGCGCTGGATGCTTTGCATCGCCGCCTGCGCGCGATGGTGCGCGATGGTCAGTTGATCTGCTCAAAACAAGGGCTGTATGCACCTTGTTTAGATTGCCATGAAGTTCGTGGTCTGGTTCAGTTAGTTGACGGTGAGTTTTTTGTTGAAAGCCCTAAAGGCGAGAAAGTTTTTATTCAAGATAAGCAACAATGCCGGGCTTTATTTCCAGGGGATGAAGCGACCTTAAAAGTCATTGGTGTGGATTATCGGGAAGATCCTAGAGAATCTAGATCGTCGTCAGAAAGCACCCAGCGTTATATTGGCCAGGTCGTGACGGTTCATGCGAGAAATACCCGACAAATCGTCGGAAGATTAAATCAGGACCATGATGTTTTTTATGTCGTTCCTGAGAATCCTTCCTGGCTCCATCGAATTTTGATTTTGCCGGGCGAGCAGGGGACAGCAAGACGCAGCGATATTGTGGTCTGCGAAATTATTGTACAGCCTACGTATCATACCCAAGCGGTTGGTAAAGTTCTGAATGTTTTGGGCGAGGCAGTCGATGTCAAAACAGCGATTCAAGCGGCCATTACGGCGTTTAGTATCCCAGATCAATTTAGTGTTGAGATTGAAAAAGAATTAGCCAAATATTCTGAAGAAGTTAGGCCTCAAGATTTAAAAGATCGTAAAGATATTAGGCATCTTCCCATTGTGACCATTGATGGTGCAGATGCGAAAGATTTTGATGATGCCGTTTATTGTGAGAAGAAAAAATTAGGTGGCTGGGTTTTATGGGTTGCCATTGCGGATGTGTCTCATTATGTCAATCCTCAGAGTGCCTTAGACAAAGAAGCTGAGAAGCGCGGAAACTCTGTCTATTTCCCTGATTTTGTTGTCCCTATGTTGCCCGAAAAATTATCGAATGGTTTGTGTTCTCTAAAACCTAAAGTAGACCGTTTATGCCTGGTTTGTGAAATGCGAATTAGCAAAGCTGGTAAATTAACTAAGCATGAATTTTATCCAGCAGTCATGCATTCTCATGCAAGATTTACCTATGACCAGGTCTATGAAATTTTAACGGCACCTTATACGCCGTTGCATCACCAATATGCTGATTTATTGCCAGCACTGTATGAGCTCTATCATTTATATAAAGCCCTAAAACAAGCCAGAATTGAAAAAGGCGCGTTGGATTTTGAGACAGTCGAAACCAAAATTATTTTTGATAAAACAGGCCGGATCAGTGAATTTGGATCGTATGTTCGTAACGAAGCGCATTGTTTAATTGAAGAGTGCATGTTGGCTGCCAATATTGCAGCAGCGAAGAGCTTAGAAAAATTTAATCAAGGTGGAATTTATAGAATTCACGAAGGCCCAAAACCTGAGAAAGTTGAAGATCTGAGAGTATTTTTAAAGCTTTCAAGAATTCCATTTTTAGCCAAGGGATTACCCACTACGAAAGATTTGGGTGATGTTCTAAGACAAGCCAAAGATCGACCTGATTTCAAAGTCATTCAAACTATGGTCTTAAGATCCATGAATCAGGCCGTTTATAGTCCTGAGAATTTGGGTCATTTTGGATTGTCGTTTGATGCCTATGCCCATTTTACTTCGCCCATTAGACGATATCCGGATTTAATAGTTCATCGTTTGATTAAATCAGGCTTATTAAAATCTGGGGTAAAAACTTCAGGTAGTCAGGTGTATGCAGGATCTTCTTTGAGAGAAATTTCAGAGCATTCGTCGGTGACTGAACGTCGTGCTGATGAAGCAACAAGAGATGTCACTGGGGCATTGAAGTGCGCTTACATGAAACAGCATGTCGGTGATATTTTTGATGGCGTGATCAGTGGCGTGACCGGATTTGGGTTCTTTGTAACCCTAGGAACCATGCCGGTTGATGGCTTAGTTCATGTGACGAGCTTGGCAGATGATTATTATCACTATGATTCGGGCTCACAGACTTTGGTCGGCGAACGTCGCCGCAGAGTGTTTAGACTGGGTGATGCCATCAAAGTCAAAGTCAATCGCGTGGATATCGCGGGACGGAAGATTGATTTTGAGTGGGTGAAGTAGTTTCGTTCTATTCCAAGTCAAGTTCACCGCCATCCCATGTCCCGTTCAAACCAAAAGCAAAGGGATCTGGAAATTCATCATCATTAGGAACTGCAGCGCTAATCCTTGGAGCAAAAGCCATCGCACTTGCGCTGGCATCGGGTGGGGCAGCAGGGCGGCTGTCTTGACGCTTGAGGGGTCGGCTGTGAGTTAACTCCAGATTTTCTGCTGGGCTGGTGCTTGTTTCGCTGCATCTTTTAGGTTTAAGCGTCTCAGCTCTCCACACTTGTAAAGTTATGGCACTTTCTTGGATAACTTGGATAAGAGGATCAATAGGACTCTCTGGGAATGATGTAGCAAAGTCGCATAGACAAGGAAAAATCTGAGTCTTAAAGGCGATATTTTTTTTAATTTTTTCCTTATATTCAAAGCTCATTGAGCCTAATTGCGCTAGGGCGTAGAGAACTAATCCCTTGTTTTTATTCGAGCCACATACATGAAAAAAACGAATGAGCTCAGAGGTCAAAAACTCGAGAGAATGAGGCGCAATTAATTCTAATAAGGTCACTTGATATCTTTTGATTAGATTATAAAAAGCCTGAAGAATTTGAGATTGGTCAGGTTGGGTTGATTTCGAAAAAATCTTTAGAAGACAATTAAAAAAATATTGGATAGGTCTTTCTGATGGAGCTTGGCCTGAAGTTAATAAAAGTAGATCTGGAAGTGCAAAAAGATTAACCACAATATTTAAAACTTCTGCCGTTTCTGCTGTTCTTGTAATGGTTAGATGAGGCGACAATCGATTCTGGAGCGAGACCAAAGTGTTCTGATTTAGAATTTCTTTAATCATCACGGAGTGGTGGCGGGCCGCTAAGTCATTAATGGCAGCTAACAGCTCAGAAATAATTTCCAGACGGGGTATTGCCAGGTCGAATACATTCTGCCCAAATCGATTCGAGTGAGAGAGAATTTTTTCTTGAATTCTTGGCGGGAATGTCGAAATGATGTCTAAAAATATAACGGTGTACTCTAAAACCATATTTTTCAGGATAGCCATCATGAGAATATTGTTGCCGGCTACATCGTCAACTTGCATGAAAATTCTTATTTGAATATCTAGGGGAAAACTTTCTATTAGCTCCAAAAATCCCTCGACTGTATTAGACAGCAGCAAAATGGCGACCATGAGGGCATGACATCCTGTTTTATTCAATTGCATGAGAATTATTGTTTGAAATTCTGAAGGTAATACTGTCTTGATGAATGCCAAAGTTTCTAAAACAGTATGGACGGGTGCTGTTTTAAGCATCAGCGTCAATGGGGTTTCACCCTCGTGATCCTGTGTTGTAAAAAGAGTCACAATCGTTAAGTGAGAGAGTTTTTCTATGATTTTTAAAAGGGGGGTAATGCCTGCAGGTGAATACCGAACCATTGTGAGCAAGAGATTAAAATTAACAATAACGGTCTCGGGTATTTCAGGTCGGAATTTTACAATAGAGAACGTAAAAAGACGGACTTTATCCTCGTTTAGGGATCCACTGATTTGAGATTGTACTTCTTCAAAAATTTTAAAAAACAAAAGGGTAGATTGCCAATTACGCTTTTCAATTTCTTTATGGAAGAGTCCCGCAAAGAACCCGGTGAATGGGGTGAGTGATTGGATTTCTGGTCTTGTAACGAGCTTTTTCAAGAGAATGGACATGAATTCTGGATGAGAGGCGCCTGATTTAATATATCGAGTCCAAAGAGCTCGACATGTTTTTTCTCCAGACGAGGCGGTGAGCTCTTCAAAGAAATTGATCCTAGATAAAAAATCTTCGAGATGTTTGTGAGGCATTGTAAAGTTTGCAAGAAAAGACTCGATTGCAATGGGCTGGCAGGAAAAAATAGAGGACTGAGTCTCAGTCGCATGAATTCCCATATCATCCCAGTCGATATCATCTTCAAAAAGTTCTTTAAGATGACAGATATCTATCACGTGAACCTGAACGAGGTTTTCTCTTAGTAATTTTTGAATCAGTATTTTTAAAATAGTAACCCAGGCAATATCCAAGATTTCTATTTGATCGAATTCATCGGCATCTTTAAAAGATCGAGTGATAAAAAAATTTAAATTGGGGTAGAGGCCAGCCCCGCTATTAGGAATAATTCCCTGAAGAATTTTTTTAAAGTAGGCATCAATTTTGAAATAGGCATCTGAAGCATACCCACCTGAACCTTCTGCCATCAGGCCGATATAGTCTAGAAAAAAACACTCTTCTCGAAATTTGGCCATGACGGTATTAATCACAAATAAGAAATGGAAACTTTGTTCAGTCATGGATTTTTGTACAAAACGCGAAATGGGGGTTTCTTCTTGGAATAACTCTACGGGAGAATTAACTCCCGCACGGAGAAGCTCAAAAGTTCTTTGATATACATGAGTAACATGAGTGTGGAGATGAACTTGATCTGCAGCTGCTGCGCCCTGCAGAGTACCCGCAGCTTTTAAGGCCATTTTTTTAGCAAGATCCCAGCGGATTTCACACAAAATTTCACTCAAAGTTTGTGGTTTTGACATTCCTGCCACTAAATCACCTAGGCGTTCAGAAAGGCCTAAGGGGCAGTATTTTAAGCCCTCCATGATTTTAAGTTTTATTTTGATTTTAAGTTCATTAGAGACGGGTGGTAGATTAAATCCAATATCAAATTTACCTATCCATCGGGCATAAATAATTTTCAAATATTTTCTGGATTCCAGCTGGGCCGCAGAAGGTAAGTTTGGATTAGGTAGATCAAAACCGCAGTGGCCTCTTAATCTTGTTAGTAAGGTTATGCCAGGTGGTAATGCAAGCTCTTCAGGGACTTGAATGCCTTGAAATTGATCAAGAGCAGTCGCTATCAAATCGATAAAATTAGTCTTTTCTGACTCAGTCCACTCAGCGCGTGCAGCATCTAGTTCTGGGAGTGTGCTCACAGAAAAAAAAGCCAGTTGAAAGCCGGGCCAGATGAGGGGCTCGGGCGCTGGGGGAGTGACAAGTCTAGGAGGTTGTGGGGCGCCGCTCATGGTGGAGGTCTCTATTTTTTTATTTTTTAGGGGTTCTAAAATCTGGGAGCGTGACTTTAAAATTTGAATTATTTTTTTCAATGATTTTCTAGCAAATCCAATAGATAAATAAAAAAGTGAATAAAAAAAGCATGACGAAGAGCCCTGTCTTTGGGATACTCCGCAGCTGTTTAAAAAATATAAATTTAAAAAGTAAAGTTAAATATGAGTCATGTCAGCCATTCTATTTTTGGACATCACGCCGTTCTCAGTGCTTTAAATTCCCCCGTGATTGTGATTCGGGAGATTTATTATTTGCAGGATCCCCATTCTTCTAAGTTGCAAAAATTATTAGCAGAGGCAAAAGCTAAGAATATTTTTATGAAGCCGTCAGATCGGGGTCAGTTAGATAAATTAGCGTCAGGTGGAAATCACCAGGGTATTATTGCGATGGCAGAAAGAACCCGATCTTGGGAAGAGGGAGATTTGCTGGGGATATTACAAGAAGCACAGGATTCTCAAACCGCCAGAATCTTAGTCTTAGATGGCGTTCAAGATCCCCATAATTTAGGGGCATGTTTAAGATCTGCTGATGCTTTTGGTATTAAAGCGGTGATTATTCCCAAAGATAAATCTTGCCCCATCACGCCTATTGTCGAAAAAGTTGCCTGTGGGGCAGCTCAGACCGTCCCTGTTATTCCAGTCACTAATTTAGCTAGAGCCATGAAAGAACTTAAAGACCATGATTTTTGGTTAGTGGGCTTTGCCGGAGAAGCCGATCAAACGCTAGATCAGGTCGATACTTCAGGGAATCTTGCGCTAGTCATGGGCGGTGAAGGCGAAGGCTTAAGAAGACTGACGAAAGAGCATTGTGATTTCCTAGTAAAAATCCCGATGATTGGAACCGTTGAAAGTCTGAATGTCTCTGTTGCGACGGGGATAGCCCTGTATACAACACGGGCTATTAAATAAGGTTTTTTTAAATGGATTTTTTAAATTGACACCCACAAACCCCGTCGGTATGATCCGCGCCCTATGAAAGAAGAACGACTCCCAATTTCTATTGATCCAGTGCGCTTCTCCAAGGCAAAACGTGTTTGTCATGGACGAGTGAAACTCTCTGAACTTCCAAGGCTTTTAGAATCTTTAGCCCCTGGTGCTGAAGAAAAAATCGTTGAGGCTGAGATGGGTTTTTCTGTGGACGAAGAGTCCCGCGTGGTCATTGAAATTAAAGTCAAAACGGTTCTTTTACTCGTGTGTCAACGTTGTTTGGGGCATTTTGAATTGCCCGTGATAATTCAGCATTTATTAGCGCCTGTCCAAGGTTTTGATGAGGCTGAAAAATTACCCACGCATTTGGATCCGTGTTGGCTAAAAGAGGGCGTTGTTTCTCCGTTAGAGTTGGTAGAAGAAGAATTGCTGTTAGCCATTCCGCTGGTACCAATGCATGACGAAAAAGAATGCGAGAACGCGGGGATTCTAGAGCACTTAGCTTTTGAAACCCAAAGATCGTTCAGTGCGGAAAGTGCGGGAAAAGAGCCTAGAAATTTGGCTAATCCGTTTTCTGTATTGAGTGATTTGAAGCATAAATAGATTTGTAAGGGCGCAATTTATTGCGGCCTTATTTGTAGTTATAAATTTGTAGGGGCGTAATTTATTGCGTCCTTAACTTGAGAACAGGAGTTAGCCTCATGGCAGTTCAGCAAAACCGAAAATCACGTTCCAAACGAGATATGCGTCGTTCACATGATGCTCTTAAGCCTCAGGCTTTATCCGTCGACCAAGAAACGGGTGAAACTCATTTGCGTCATCACATGACCAAAAATGGTTATTACCGTGGTCGCAAAATGATTAATATGACGACCCCTGTTCAAGACAGCGAATAAATTCTGTGAGCCAAGTTACAATCAGCATCGATATGATGGGGGGTGACCATGGCTTAAAGGTTACCGTTCCTGCAGTCAAAATTGCTTTGAGTCGTCACAGTGACGTTAAGTTAATTTTGGTAGGCGATGAGGCCCAGATGCGGCCTTGGTTAAAAAAAAATCGTCTATTGGAACATCCCCGCCTAGAAATTCAGCATGCCTCTGAAATCGTTGAGATGGGCGAGTCACCCTCGGGTGCTTTAAGAAATAAAAAAGATTCTTCCATGCGCGTTGCGATCAACACCGTGAAAGAAGGTCGTTCTCAAGCGTGCGTGAGCGCTGGCAATACCGGTGCATTGATGGCAACGGCTCGTTTTGTTTTAAAAATGCTGCCGGGCGTCGATCGTCCTGCCATTGTTTATGCCATTCCTACTTTGGATCACGAAACCAAAAAATATTCTTCAGTCTATATGCTAGATCTGGGGGCCAATATTGATTGCACTGAACAGCATTTGTTTCAATTTGGCGTGATGGGGTCTGTGCTATCTCGCGCTGTCAATGGCATAGAAAATCCTCGTGTAGCTTTATTGAATATTGGCGTTGAAGAAATCAAAGGCCACCAAGTGATTCAAAATGCCGCCAAGTTACTGTCTGAATCAAAATTGGTGAATTACACCGGCTTTGTCGAAGGCAATGATATTTTTAGAAATCGAGCCGATGTCATTGTCTGTGATGGTTTCATTGGCAACGTCGCTCTTAAAACTATTGAGGGCGTGGTTAAATTTGTTGCTCAGACTTTTAAGATTTCGATTCATAAACATATTTTTAATAAAATTTTGGGCTTGCTTTGTCTGCCTGTTTTGTCTGATGTCAGGAAAGTTTTTGACATGCGTCAGTACAATGGCGCAACGTTTATTGGCCTAAATGGCGTCGTGATTAAAAGTCACGGGAGTGCTTTGTCTGTACCTTTTGCGACTGCGATTTCTCAGGCCGTGCGCGAAGTCAAAGAAGGGGTCTTAGATCAAGTCAGAGATTCGATCGGATCTGTGTTGGTTCAACATGAAGGCTAAGATTGCCGGCACTGGGAGTTATCTTCCTCAACGGGTTCTTACCAATGCAGAACTAGAGAAAATGGTCGAGACCTCTGACGAATGGATTCGTCAACGAGTAGGAATTACTTCTAGGCATATTGCGACTCATCATGAATCCAATGTCTTTATGTCAACACAAGCGGCTAAAAAAGCCCTGGATATGGCCAATGTTTCTCCAGAAGAAATTGATTTAATCATTGTCGCGACTTCGACCCCTGATCATGCGATGCCAAGTACAGCGACTGAAGTTCAAGCTCAATTGGGTTGTCATCGAGCTTTTTGTTTTGATATGAGTGCTGCTTGTAGTGGATTTATCTATGGCATGTCTGTTATTCAACAATTTTTTGCCACAGGTGCAGTCAAGAAAGCTTTATTAATAGGCTCAGAGCGCATGAGCCGAGTGGTTGATTGGTCGGATCGTTCAACTTGTGTGTTATTTGGTGATGGCGCGGGAGCGTGTGTTTTTACGGTGAGTCCCAGTGAATCCGAGGGAGTTTTATCCGTCAAAGTTCATGCGGATGGCCGTGAAAAAGAATGCCTGTTTATTTCAAGCCATCTATCTCAAGAACCTGGTTTTGAATCTACGGAATCTACTGAATCTTTAAATTTTTCTAATCCGCATCTCAAAATGGAAGGACCTAAAGTTTTTAAAGCTGCTGTGAATATGCTTGGCGAGGTAGCGCTTGAAGTCTTAGAAGATCAGGGTTTGTCAGCGGGAGATTTAGATTGGTTAGTGCCTCACCAAGCCAATTTAAGAATTATTTTAGCGACTGCGAAAAAATTTAATCTGCCAGAAGAAAAAGTTGTTTTGACATTAGATCAACAGGGCAATACGTCAGCAGCGTCTGTTCCAATGGCCTTAGATACGGCCGTTCGAGATGGGCGAGTTAAACCAGGTGATTTATTGCTCTTAGAAGCTTTTGGATCAGGTTTTGTCTGGGGTGCAGCACTGGTTCGTTATTAATTTTTTATTTTAATTTTTATTTTTTTATTTTAAATTTTTAATATTAAAAAATTTTAAAAAAAGGGCCTTAGATCTATGATTTACGCTGTTGTTTTCCCTGGCCAAGGGTCCCAAAAATTAGGCATGTTGTCTGAATTCTCAGACCATCCAATGATTAAAAATATTTATCAAAGAGCCGAGAAAACTCTGGGTTATGACTTATGGGATTTGACTCAAAATCCGAATAACGAAGAAAAATTAAATCAAACTCAATTTACACAGCCGGCTATTTTGGCCGCGTCTTATGCTTATTGGTCTTTGAATCAAGAAAATTTAGCTCACGCAAAATATTTAGCGGGGCATTCACTGGGCGAATATACAGCACTGGTTTGTGCGGGTGTTTTGAAATTTGAAGATGCGATCAGACTAGTTTCTTTACGTGGAAAATTTATGCAAGAAGCGGTCCCAGAAGGCGTGGGTGCGATGGCAGCTATTTTGGGTCTAGAAGATTCCAAAGTCCTTGAAGCTTGTGATATGGCTAGAGAATCTGAAGTGGTTAATGCTGTGAATTTTAATTCGCCAGGTCAAGTCGTCATTGCTGGTCACGAAGCAGCGGTTTACAGAGCCATGGCGTTTGCAACGCAGTTAGGGGCTAAGAGAGCGTTGCCCTTGCCTGTCTCTGTTCCCTCTCATTGTTCTTTAATGAAACCCGCGGCATTGAGACTTGAAAAAGAATTAAATCAAACCGAATTTTCAGCGCCGATTATTCCTATTATTCATAATGTCGATGTGTCTCAACATGGCAGTAAAGAGCAAATTATTCAGGCATTAGTTAACCAGTTAGATCACCCGGTTCGTTGGGTGGAAATTATTCAAAACATGGCTTCAGAAAAAGATCAAAAAATTCAAAGAATCATAGAAGTCGGTCCTGGAAAAATTTTAACAGGATTAAATAAACGCATTGTTCCCGCTGATTCAGGCATTGAGTGTGTTGGGTTATAATTTTTTTTTAGTTTTTAAATTTTTTAAATAAGAGGTTTTTAAAAGATGACTGAGCAGGCTGATAAAAAAAATTTATTGGGTAAGAAAGTTGCGTTGGTCACAGGCGCTTCGAGAGGCATTGGCAAAGCGATTTTGCATCAGTTGGCCCAGTCCGGTTTTTATGTGATAGGCACTGCGACGACGGAATCAGGCGCTGAGGCTATCAAGACAGCGCTGACTGAAGTGGGTTTATCTGGAGAGGGGCATAAATTAAATGTCACTGATTCAGAACAAATTCAAACTTTATTAAGCTATTTAAAAAATACCTGTGGTTCACCTTTGGTTTTAATTAATAACGCTGGAGTAACCAAAGATAATTTATTGATGCGCATGTCTGACGAAGAATGGGATGCAGTGATAGATACTAATTTGAAAGGTGTCTTTCGTTTAGCCAGAGCTTGCGTGCGTGACATGATGAAAGCGCGCTGGGGTCGTATTGTAAATATTGGTTCTATTGTCGGATCGATGGGGAATCCCGGTCAGGTGAATTATTGCGCAGCCAAAGCGGGCGTGATGGGTTTATCTCGATCTTTGGCAAGAGAACTAGCTTCTAGAAATATTACGGTGAATGTCGTCGCACCAGGTTTTATTGAAACAGACATGACGGCGGTCTTGAGTGATGAACTTCGAGAAAATTTATTAAAACAAATTCCATTAGGTCGTATTGGCAAAGCGGAAGAAATTGCTTCAGTCGTTAATTTTTTATGCTCAGAAGGCGCGTCTTATATGACGGGTGAAACATTGCATGTGAACGGCGGGATGTTTATTGCCTGATTTTGTTTTTTTAGGTTTTTTGTAATTTTCTCTACAAAAGGTTACACTAAGTGTAACTTCATGTAGAGGGTTTTGCCTATGCAACCTTTTAGAATTCTTGTCCGTGGCTTAGATAATCTGGCGAATTCAGAGCATTATTTATTCACATCAGCTGATTTGCACGCGCTCTTGCCAGAATTGTCTAGTGCTACTTTTAAGACATTATTAAGCCGAGCTGTTTCTAATAATTTATTAGTACGGATCTCTCGTGGTTTATATTTTTATCCTCGAGTGGACTATCCCCGAGGTTTATTACTGTTTCATGCCGCGGCCCGTTTGCGAGCTGATACTTTTAATTACATTAGTCTCGAAACAGTTCTGAGTGATGAAGGCGTTATTTCTCAGGTGCCCATCAATCGAATCACTTTAATGTCAGCAGGGCGAACTCATGTAATCCATTGCGGAGATTTTGGCACGATTGAATTTGTGCATACTAACCGTCTTCCCTCAGTGATTGAAAATCAATTGATATATGACGCAGCTTGTCATTTATGGCGAGCTTCTGTTCCTTTGGCTTTGAGAGATATGCGTGCAACGCGGCGTAGTTTGGATTTAGTTGACTGGGGTGTGGCTAATGAGTTTATTTGATCGTTTAGTGGATGAAGCCTTGCGTAATCAAAAAAATTTAGCGCCTTTACGCATTGTCGTAGAAAAAGAATTACTCCAGCACGATATTTTGCGTGAGCTGAGTGAGGCAGGATTGCTCACAGGATTAACGTTTATTGGTGGGACCTGTTTACGTCTTTGCTATGGGTCTAATCGCCTCAGCGAAGATTTGGATTTTGCAGGGGGGGCTAATTTTAATGATGAAAAATTAGCTTCCCTGGCTCGCATTCTTGAAGATAAATTAAAAGTTAAGTACGGCTTATCTGTTGAAATTAGTGAACCGACTTATGAAATTGAGAGAGAACCTGGAAGCGTGGCTACTTGGAAAGTAAAAATTCAGACTCGTCCTGAACAACGTGATTTAAGAAGACAGCGAATTAATATCGATATTTGTGCCATTCCAAGTCATGACCCTCAGCCCATGATGCTTCGTAATTTTTATGGCGTAGAAATGGGAACCAGTGGGCTTATTTTGCAAGCGCAAAGCCGAGAAGAAATCTTTGCGGATAAGTTGATTGCTTTTGCCTTGAGACCTAATCGGCTTAAACACCGTGATCTCTGGGACATGAATTGGTTGCAACAGCAAGGAGTGACACTGCCGTTGGAATTGGTTTATTTAAAGCTACAAGATCGTCATTGTGATTGGGCTTATTTTTTAGAGGTACTCAGCCAACGAAATCAATCCTTGCAAAATAAAATAGTCGCTGATGATTTCCGCTCTGAGATGTCTCGATTTTTACCTGCAGATTTGGTTTCACAAACAGTCAGTCAGCCAGTCTTTTGGGCGTATTTAATTCGTCTTGTGGATGATTTATGCCAGCAAGCCATTGTTTATTTGAGTTCAAAAACAATAGGGCCATCTAACCCGCATTTTTAAAGGGAAATTCAGCGTAGAAGTTATTGCAATAGGGCGTTTGGTATGTATAATGCGCCCGTCTTTTGGCAGGGGGTCGTTAGCTCAGCCGGTAGAGCAGCTGGCTTTTAACCAGTTGGTCACAAGTTCGAATCTTGTACGACCCACCATTTTGAATACTCTCAATGGCCATTTTTTATTTAATATAAAAAACCAAAAAGCCATAACGGTATTTTTTCACCTATTCCACTTTCAATATCATCCGAAGCAACAAAGCTTTTAATATTTTTAATTTCTGGGATCTGATCAAAACTTTTTTTGGCACCGCCAATTTCAAAAATAAATTTATGATCTATTTGGAAATCTCCAAAAGCTGGGATAGTCACGTCATGTTCGCATATCAGCATATTAGAAAAAAAAGTCTCACGTACTGTTCCAATTTCAGGGGTTTGAGAGATCAATACATAAAGTAAATTCGGATTATTGAGAAAGACTTTCTCAGGTGTTTCTAATGTTTTGTTTATATTTGTTTTATTTCTTGTTTATCTCTTATTTCTTTCTGGTTTTGATCTCTCTACGATGAGCCCCTTATTTTTTTGACCCAGTTAGAGCTTATTTTCTCATGGCCATCTCACACAAAACAAAATCTATTTATGTCTGTTCTGATTGCGGCGGTGAATCCAGCCAATGGCAGGGCCAATGCAAAGACTGTGGCGCTTGGAATACTTACAGTGCTTTAAATATTAGTGGGGGGGGTTCTAAGTTTTCCAAGCTTTCTCGCGTGACGGGATATGCCGGTGAACAGAGCGCCATTGTTTTAGATTTGGCTGAAATTCCTGAAGAAAGATTGACCCGGATTAGTTCCAATATTGAAGAATTAGATCGAGCTTTAGGCGGGGGTATTGTCCAGGGTTCTGTGAACTTAATTGGCGGAGATCCAGGCATTGGAAAATCGACTTTGCTATTACAAGTCACTTGTAGTTTGAGTCAGAATTTTAAAGTTTTGTATATCACTGGCGAAGAGTCGCTCCAGCAGGTTTCGCTCAGAGCCAAAAGATTAGGATTAGATGCACCTAAGTTAAGACTCTACGCAGAGACTTGTGTGGAATTAATTTTGACTCAAGTTCAAAAAGAACAACCAGATATTATTGTCATTGATTCCATTCAGACCATGTACACCGAACAAGTTCCCTCAGCACCAGGCTCTGTTTCACAAGTTCGAGAATCGGCAGCAGCGTTGGTTAGATATGCCAAAAAAACTCACACAGCGTTATTTTTTGTGGGTCATGTGACGAAAGAAGGAGCCTTGGCAGGTCCTAGAGTTTTAGAGCATATGGTTGACAGTGTTTTATATTTCGAAGGCCAAAATGATTCTCGCTATCGAGTGATCAGAGCCGTCAAAAATAGATTTGGGGCTGTGAATGAACTAGGCGTTTTTGCAATGACAGATCGAGGTCTCAAGGGCGTGTCGAATCCATCAGCCATTTTTTTAGCGCATGACGCCGTCGAAAAGCCAGGCTCTTGTGTCATGGTCACTTGGGAGGGCACAAGACCCTTGTTAGTCGAGATACAGGCTTTAGTAGATCAATCCCATGCACCCAATCCCCGAAGAGTTTGCGTGGGATTAGAACAAAATAGACTGGCCATGTTACTCGCTGTCATGAACAGACACTGCGGTGTGCAAACTTATGATCAAGATGTCTTTGTGAATGTCGTCGGTGGCATGAAAATTGCTGAGACAGCCATTGATTTGCCGTTATTAATGGCCATTGTCAGTAGTCTCAAAAATAAACCCATTGATCGAAAAACGATTGCTTTTGGAGAGATTGGTTTAGCGGGTGAAATAAGACCGGTTCAATCAGGCCAAGAAAGAATTTTAGAAGCCGCAAAACAAGGTTTTACCCGGATGATTGTGCCAAAACAAAATGCGCCGAAATCTAGTAAACCAGGCATAGAAGTCATTCCTGTTGAGCATTTAGAAGATGTCATGGGGATTTTGAGGGCCTAAATTTTTAATTTTGTGTGTACATGTGCCGGTTTTTATTTATAATATCCGCCTTCAAAAAAAGTTCCTGGGGTGTTAACAATGCCAATTAGAGCTTCAAGAGTTGATATTCGTACAACCCAATCCGCTAAATTAGTCATTGAAAATGCGGCTGATTATTTGGGGGTCACCATCTCTTCTTTTATGTTGGAATGTGCTATCGAAAAAGCAATGCAAATTTTACAACAAGCTCAAATTATTGAACTTTCGGCGGGTGATAGTGAAAAGTTTTTGGCTGCTTTGGAAAATCCAATTGAGCCGCATCTTAATTTGCGAAAGCTCTTTGCTAAACATGCTAAAAAAAATGAGTAGATATGGATTTCATTGTTGAATTATTGGATCGACATCACGACCGTAGCCAATTTGATTGTGGCTCGTTACCTCTTAATGAATACTTAACTAAGTACGCGTACCAAAATCAGAAAAATAATATCAGTAAAACTTTTGTTGCATTAAATTCAGAAGAAATAAAAACAAAAGAGATTTGCGGATTCTTTACGTTATCAAGTGGGAAAATTCATTTCGAACAACTGCCTAATTCAATCAAACATCCTAAGTACCCTGTGTTGATTGCACGTTTGGCGAGATTGGCGGTCGATAAGAAATATCAAGGGCAAGGCTTGGGTGGATATTTGCTACATGCTGCATTGGATAAGGCGAGAGCTGCTGCGGATGTACTAGGAATTTTTGCGATTGTTGTTGATGCGAAAGATAAAGAAGCTGTGAATTTTTATCAGCATTACGGTTTTCAATATTTAAATTCAGCATCGAATAGTTTATTTCTTCCTATTCATGTCATTAGAAATCTGTCGAGTATTTAGAAGATGTCAGGTACTGAATTGAGCCCCCAGGAATCCCAACTAAGCCTCCCTTTAAGGCGATCCTCTGGAATTTTTCCAGGGCTTGAAGGCGCTTTGCTTGAGAAATTTCATCAGGCAGTTCAGCGATTTCGAGATCACCCTTTTGCGATGTCTTCTCCAGAAAGCCGAGATTTTTTAACTGAACAAGAAACAGCAATACGAATGTCTCAACAGGCTGCCAGAAGCACAGCGGCAGATAGCATCCTGTTTTTAATGGACTTGGTAAATCGAGAAAAATCTTTAGATCAATATCTTGAACAGAATTATAAAAATTCTTAAAAAACTTTAAAAAAACCTTAATAGGTTCTTAAGTTTCTTCTGGCAAATTAGCTTTTGGTTTTATAAGACCTAATAAATAAAAAAATAAAAAAGGAAATTTTAATCATGATGCCCACATTAGCCTTCAAGTGTAATCCCCCTTTGTTGCGTGATTACATTAGTTCAGGGGGTGGACCGGTAGATATTGTTTATCAAGCATTTAAAAAAGCAGTGTTTGATTTTTGTAAGATTGCTTCTAGTCCCGATGATAAGACGTTTTTAGCTGCTCAGATGGCTGAAGTTCGTCCAGCGTTAATGGCTTATCAAAAATTTAATGCTGAAGAGCCTGGGCCTATTTCTTCTGATGATATTGTTAGTGCTGTGTTGTTCGATAAAACTTTTGAATTAAATAATTACCGAGAGATAAATTATCCCAGTTAATTTTTTAATTTAATTTTTTTTGAGCCACGGTCACGCGGTCATGATGATTTAAATCTTTTAGACAAGCTAAATAATTAAAATTAAATTTTAATAACAGCTGTTTGAGAGAATCAGCCTGTTCCCGACCGTGCTCGAAAAATAATTTCCCAGTGGGTTTTAATAATTTTTGAGCCGCCTGAATAATAAACTCAAAATCTTCTAATCCCGTTTCTCCCGAAATAAGAGCATCAGACGGTTCGAATCTAAGATCGCCTTGAGATAAATGGGGGTCGTTTTTAGCGAGATAAGGCGGATTAGCAATCATGGCGTCTAATAAAATTCCACCAAAAAGATCTGGGGTTAAATTTTCTTTCCAGCTGTGATGAACCCAAGTGATATTGGAACATTCATGACGCCTGGCATTCTGCGTGGCGATTAATAAAGCTTGATGAGATTGATCCATGGCAAAAATTTTCCAGTGAGGATTTTCTTTGGCGAGTGCAATCGCAATGGCGCCAGAGCCAGTCCCGAAGTCAGCGATAGATAAAAAATCAGAAGAGACTGGGTAATGATCTAGGACTGTTTGAACTAATAATTCTGTTTCAGGTCTGGGAATTAACACATTGGGATTAATAGAAAGCTCAAGAGACCAAAATTCACGTTGGCCCGTTAGATACGCAATGGGTTCACCGTGAGAGCGCCTAGTAATTAATTGTCTAAATAAAAATAAATCTGAATCAGAAAGTAAGACCTCAGGCCAGGTATATAAATAAGATCTGTTTTTTTTCAGAACAAAAGAAAGCAAGACTTCAGCGTCTAGATCGGGGCTAATAGAATTTTGTTTTAAGAGATTTTTGGACCAAAGAAGCTGGGACTGGATAGAAGAATTAGCCATTCATCTCTGCCAAAAGATCTGCCTGATGTTCTCGAATAATGGGCTCTATGACGGGATCCAAATTACCGTTCAAGATATCTTCCAATTGATAAAGCGTTAGATTCACTCGGTGGTCTGTCAGGCGACCCTGGGGATAGTTATAAGTTCGGATTCGTTCTGAACGGTCCCCCGTTCCGACCAGTAATCTTCGGGTTTGAGCTTCCGTACTTTTTTGAGCGTCTTGAGCCTGAGTCAATAATCTAGATTGTAATAAAGCCATCGCTTTGGCCCTATTTTTATGCTGCGATCTTTCATCCTGACATTCGACCACGAGGCCACTCGGAAGATGTGTAATTCGAATGGCTGAGTCTGTTTTGTTGATATGTTGCCCGCCTGCGCCTGACGCTCGGTAGGTATCAACTTTCAAATCAGCTGGATTGATATCAATCGCACCGACTTCTTCGACGACGGGTAATATGGCCACCGTACAAGTCGACGTATGAACCCGGCCTTGCGCTTCTGTGACAGGAACTCGTTGAACGCGATGTGCACCGGATTCGAATTTCAATTGGGAATAAATTTGATCTCCCGAAATTTCCGCAATGACTTCTTTGAAACCGCCATGCTCGCCTTGGTTCTGGCTGATTAAATCTAATTTCCAGCCCCGTTTTTCGGCATAACGGGAATACATTCGGAATAAATCACCCGCAAAGATAGACGCTTCATCGCCGCCAGCACCCGCGCGGATTTCTAAGAAAATATTCGCATGGTCATTGGGATCTTTGGGTAATAATAATAATTGTAATTCATGTTCTTTTTTTTCTATTTCAGATTGGGCATTCTTGATTTCATCTTCCGCCATGGCCCGCAATTCAGGATCTGATTCTTTAGAAAACTCCTGAGCGTCAGATAATAAAATTTCAGCTTTTTGAAAACTGGACCAGGTTTCGACTAAAGAAGTTAAGTCAGAATATTCTTTGGAATGTTCCCGAAATTTAGCTTGGTTATTAATAATATCTGGAGAGGCTAATAAATGGCCTAATTCTTCGAAGCGATCTTGTAGACGTTCGAGTTTAAAACGGAGAGTTTCTTTCATGATATTTCTTTTATGGAATGGGTTTGAATATTTTTTGCGCGAACTCTAACACATCCTTTTCGCCCTCTGTACCGGCTAAATGCATGTTTTTTGTCGGGCGATGAATAAGTTTATTAGTTAAATGATGCGCTAAAGAAGACAAGACCACTTTGGGGTCTACACCGCGGTCTAATAAACAAACCGCTTTGGTCAGTTCTGAATCTCGAACTTGTTCGCTATAAGCCCGATAATTCGCAATATAGGGCGCGGCAATTTTAGATTTTTGGGTTTGTTCAAACAGTGTAATATGAGCAGAGATTAATTCAGAGGCTTCGAGACTAGCTTGAGTTCTGGCCAGAATATTCTTTTCGACATGAACTTGAATATCATCGATTGAAAGCAATTGGATTTGATTAAGATTAGCCACGTCAGGACTGACGCCTCGGGGGACAGAAAGATCAATTAGCAATAATTTTTTTTGTCTGGTTTTAAATAATTCAGGGGTGATTAAATAATCAGGACTATTCGTCGCTATTAAAATTAAATCTAACTCAGCTAAATAATCAGGCAGTTCTGACAATGCCGCGCTTTGCTTGCCATAGCGGGCTGCGAGGCACTGGGCTTTTTCAAGGGTTCTATTAAAAACAATTAAATCTTTTGAGACATCTTGCAGGTGTTTAATTAATAACTCAGCCGTATTCCCTGCGCCGATTAAGCCAATATTCGCTCGAGAAAAATCGCAGTAAGTCTCGCCCAATCGAATCGCTGAAAGGGCGACTGATACAGGGCATCGACCAATGGCTGTTTGAGATCGGACGGTTTTGGCACAATTAAACGTCGAGGTAAAGGCAGAGTCTAAAACTTGGTGAATACTTCCCATGGTTTTAGCTCGGGCATAGGCTTCTTTAAGCTGGCCTAAAATTTGTGGCTCGCCCAATACCATAGAATCTAAACCGCAGGCGACGTGCATCAAATGGCTAATGGCATCATGGCCATGATGTGTATAAAGATGCCCGCTGAGGGTCTTGACTGAAATTTGGTGATAGTCACCAAGCCAATGAATTAAAACCGACATGTCATCGAGCGTGGTATAAATTTCTGTCCGATTGCAGGTCGATAGAATTAAATAGTCAGCATCTTTCCCAAGTTTTTTTAAAGAGGCCAGGCCATGCTCTAAATCATCGCCAGAAAAAGCCACGCGTTCTCGAATCTCGAGCGGCGCTGTTTTATGACTGATTCCGAGGACGGTTAACATCTAAAAAAGCCTGTCTGAGTTTTGAAGGGGCGGGAGTTTAGCAAAGTGTGCGGTGGGGTCTATACCCATCAGAAAGCATTTTGAGTGTGTCAAACAAAATTATCTCTTTTAGGCATCGAAATATGCTACAGTCCCGCCCCTTTTTTTAGACTTTGCTTAGGTTTGGCCTGTTTTTTATGCTCACTGTCAAAAATTTCTCTCTCCAATTTGGACAACGAATTTTATTCGAAAAGTTAAACTTAACCGTTTTTTCTGGCCAAAAAGTCGCTTTAGTCGGACCTAACGGCGCAGGTAAAACATCTTTGTTAAAACATATTATCGAATCCGTTTGTGAGGGAATAAAACACGAAGAAGTTGAAATCGCTAAGGGTCTTCGTGTGGCTTATATCGAACAAGAGTTGCATGACATAGATATCTTGGCCATCGATTTTGTCGTCTTTGGCGATGCCAAATTGGCAGAACTCAAAACCAAAATGCTCAAAGCGGAAGCGAAACAAGACTATGACAAGTTGGCTAATTTTTATGTCCAATGGGAAGAGCAGGGTGGTTTTGTCGCTGAAGCCAAAGCGTCTGAGTTATTACATGGGTTAGGATTTTCAGATCAAGAATTCATACAGCCGATTAAGTCTTTTTCAGGGGGCTGGCGCATGCGATTAAAACTAGCCCGTTGTTTATTTACGCCAGCGGATCTTTTGTTATTAGACGAGCCAACCAACCATTTAGATCTAGAGACCATTTCTTGGTTAAAAAAATGGCTGAATAAATTTTTGGGAACCATGGTGTTTGTTTCCCATGATCGAGATTTTATAGACGCTATTGCAGATAACATTGCGTCGATAGAAACCAAAAAATGTGTTTTATACAAAGGCAACTATTCCCAATTTGAAGATAAAAAAGCTGAAGCGATGGCTCAGCAGCAAAATCTTTATGACAAACAGCAGGCTGTGATTTCACATATGACGGCGTTTGTGAATAAATTTAAAGCCAAAGCCAGTAAAGCTAAGCAAGCCCAGTCGAGACTCAAAGCCATAGACCGTATGGAAAAAGTCGCAGCAGTTCAGATGTCTAAAGCGTTTCATTTTGAATTTTTCCCCAGTGACGTTGTCGGGAATCCATTAATTAGATTAGACAACGTCAGTGTGGGGTATCAGCCAGAAGTCGCTATCTTAAAAAAATTAAAACTCAGTGTTCGTTCTGGCGATCGGATTGGTTTATTGGGTTTGAATGGCGCAGGTAAATCGACTTTAATTAAAACTTTGTCGGGTGTGTTAAAACCTCAAGTGGGCGAAATTTTTAAGCAATCTAAATTAAAAATTGGCTATTTTGCGCAGCATCAGCTGGAAGCTTTAAATCTAGAACAAACCCCACTATGGCATCTCCAAGAGCTGACAACAGGCGTGAAAGAATTAGATCTGCGGAAATTTTTAGGACGTTTTTTATTCGGCGCCGAGCATGTCAATGTCCCCGTGGGGAAATTCTCTGGGGGTGAAAAAGCCAGATTGGCATTTGCCATGATTGTTTGGCAGCGGCCAAGTTTGTTATTACTAGATGAGCCTAGTAACCATTTGGATTTAGATACACGAGAAGCCCTGATGATGGCTTTACAACAATACGAAGGTGCGATGATTTTGGTTGCCCATGATGAATTTTTATTAAACAACTGCGTGGATCAGTTATGGCTCATTAAAGATGGCATGGTTAATCCTTTTGAAGACAGCGTGAAAGATTATTTAAACAGTGTGTAAAGACTTTCATTTGCAGCCCAGAGTGCAGGGTAAACGCATCTTAATCCCAGTGATGGCAATGCTTTCATGAAGATTGATTGGATGGACCTTTCTCATGATCGGCACCCAAAAATTCACAATGAATTGAATGTCCCTGTAGGGGCGGACCAGTGTGTCCGCCCTCGATAATCACCTGCCACCTAACGAGGGCGGACACATTGGTCCGCCCCTACGCGAATGTACGGAAAAGCCGTTGCAGCGTCATCGACAATCTTGCAAAGTGGAGAAGACTTCCCAGGAGAAGACTTCCCATAGCCATTTGAGCGACTGATCTATAAAATTCGCGCCTATTTTTTTCATCTACAGGATTTTTCTATGCAAGATTTTAAACTTCAAGATTTGCCTATCGGGATTCAAGATTTCGACAAACTTCGAGAGAAGAACTGTGTTTATGTCGATAAAACAGAGCATCTTCATCGATTAATTACGACGGGGGCTTCTTATTTTCTTTCCAGGCCCCGAAGATTTGGTAAATCCCTTATGATTTCGACGTTAGAGATGATCTTTAAGGGTCGAAAAGATTTATTTGAGAACACTTGGATTTTAAATAATCCCAATGCTCAAAATTATGACTGGAAAGAATACCCCGTGATTCGAATAGATATGGGGAAAATCGCGCGTGAAAACTTAGAGGAATTTAAAACAGCTTTATTAAATCGAGTCTTGGAAATTGCCGATGAATATCAAGTGAATCTAAGAAAACCATTGATTGATGCCGCTGATGCCGTTGATCAACTGATCAGTGAGTTGGTGAAATTAAAAAAAGTTCGAGTGGCTGTTCTAATAGATGAATATGACAAACCCATCTTGGATAATATTTTGAATGAAAAAAAAGCCGAAGAAATTAGAGATATTTTGCGAAATTTTTATACGATATTTAAATCCCAAGATGGAAATTTAAAATTTTTAATGCTGACTGGGGTGACTAAATTTTCCAAAGTTTCAATTTTTTCAGGATTAAATCATCCCGATGATTTGACCATGACTGACATGAATTCTGATCTGTTGGGTTATACGCAAGCGGAGCTAGAAAAATCACTGATGCCAAGGGTAGAAAGCCTGGCTAAAAAATTAGGAACTTCAGTTCAAGAACAGTTAGAACAAATAAAACTTTGGTATAACGGATATTGTTTTTCAGCAGAAGGCATCAGTGTCTATAACCCTTTTTCTGTCTTAAGACTTTTTCAGCATCAGCATTATAAAGATTATTGGTTTGAAACAGGGACGCCGACTTTTTTAATGAAATTATTAAAAGCAGAAGCCTTTGACATCAGAATGTTGAATCAATTGAGGGTGACCGATGATGCTTTGAATATGAGCGATGTTTCAAAAATGGAATTCATTGCCTTGCTTTATCAGACAGGTTATTTGACGATTAAATCTTATGACCGAGAAAATTTAGTGTACGGTCTGAACTATCCGAATCTTGAAGTTAAAACCGCCTTTTCCAATTCTTTATTGAAGACTTTTTCTGGAACTTCCGCAGCTGAGCACGCAGGGCTTTTTGTCGATATAGGGCGAGCGATTAAATCAGGTGACTATGATTCATTTTTTGAAATGCTTCAGAGCTTCATAGCCTCTATTCCTTACACGCAATTTGTGCGAATGCAGGAACGGGATTTCCAAACCGTATTATTTTTAATTTTTACTTTGCTGGGTTATCGCATGGGCCTCGAGGTCTATACCAGTCGAGGAAGGTTGGATGCTGTTATAGAATTTAAAGATCAATTTTTGATTTTTGAATACAAAGTGAATGAGAGCGCACAGAAGGCGATGGACCAAATAAAAAATAAAAAATATTTCCAGCCGTATTTAAATAAAAACAAAAAAATTCACTTGTTTGGCATTAATTTTTCGACAGAAGAAAAAAATATTGATGCCTGGGTTCATGAAGAAATTTAGAAATTTAAGATTTTTATTTGCTAGCCCAATGGGTGCGATTACAACTGTGGTTTTTAAGTCGAGCATTCAGTTTGAACATCATTGAGAACCGGCAATGACTAAATCGTCTCTCCCCTCGCGGGAGAGACAGGCCCGAAAGGCCTTAGCCTTGAGGGACAGAGAGGGGGCAAAAAAGAGCTTTGACTTGCGAGTATTCATATTTATTCTCGTTAAAAAATTGTTGATCATTACCCCTTTTTGAAGGGTGAAT
>CANJUQ010000014.1 GCA_947478175.1 Thiotrichales bacterium
GCTTCGTAAGACTCTGATGGGTGATGAACTGATGATAGGTCAAAGCCCTTGACCCCCTCTCCCTCGCAGAAGCTGCTCGACCTCTCCCGCGGCGGGGCGAGGTGAAAGCATTCATAACATCAGCGGGTACCTACCTGGGTAGTTACAAATTATTTTTTAATTTTTTATTCTTTAACAATTAAGACATCACAAGGCTGGCAGGTCAAAATAGCCCGAGCCATGGTAAATAAAGCCATAAATCCATGACGACGATTACCGACGATGATCAAATCCGTTTTTGTTTTTTTCGCATGATCAAAAATCATTTTGTTCACGATGCCATGCTTAATAAACCGTTTATTAGACGGTACGCCGACATAGTCACCCACCTGGTTAATATCATGCTGAGCGCGTTCTTCTATTTGTTTTTCTAGATCTGCGGCGCCCGTTAAAGAAAACTCCATGCCTCGATTTAACTCTCTTGTGACATGAAGAAGGCTTAAAGTGGCTCCTGATTCTTTGGCAATCAAGGCAGCGCGTTGTGCTGCGTTAATCTCATCACTCATAGGTGAGTCAATTGCCATCAGGATGTGCTGATAACCGTGCATTTCAAATCCTCCCTCTGTGAGAAATTCTGAGAAGACACACTTTCTTAGCCAGAATTTCTCTTTTCTATTTTTATATTTTTAACTGATTTTTACCTCGCTGAAATGCGAGACGGGCGGAGAATAGATGAGGGTAAAAAATCCGCAAGCCTTATTTTTAAGTTAAATTATTATGTGTTTTTTATTATTTTTTTAATAAAAAATCTAATTTGTTTTTGCAGTCTTCAATCTCTAAAAATTGAATCCCATGCAGGCCTGTTTGAATGGCACTGTCGATATTTTCTTTCATGTCATCAATCAAAACAGTCTCGTGAGCTAAAAGATTATTTTGATCCAGGACATAGTGATAAATCTTAGGATCTGGTTTTAATAATTTGACCCTTGCTGAAACCGTAATGTGTTTAAACAAAGGCCAAAAATCATGGGCCTTTGAAAGATATAGAAAAAATTCTTCTGACATATTAGTTAGACAATACAGGCCCAATTTTTCTTGATGCAATTTTTTTAAAAGCTCAATGGATTCTTGTTTGGGGGTCAAAGATTTCTTAGCCGTGAGCAAAAGATAATTGGCCTGATCCGCTGATAAGCCCCATCGTTCTTGAATAATCCGAACCACATCTGCTTCTGTGATTAGCCCTTGATCAAACGCGAGCCAATCAGATAAACGGAACATTTGAGGGGTAAATTTCCCAGCATATTTCGTATTGGCAAAAGCTTGCTGAATAATTTTGCCGGGGTTCCAATCTAATAAAACATTGCCCACATCAAAAATAATATTCTTAACTGCCATGCTTCTTACCCTTATTTTTAAAATAAAAAATTTAAAAAAATAAAAAATTTTGAATTAATTTACTTGCACTGAAATCTAACTTTTCCGTACGATGCCGAACTTTCCAAAAATAGCCGAGAATAAATCAATTGAACCCTGCTGATTTGGTTCGCCTAAAAACACTTTACCCCCATTGTGATGAACTCATAGAAAAAACTTGCCGCTGGGCCGAATCCCCAGGCCATTTTATTTGTTTTCTAGATTCTCCCGAATATCCGCCACTCTTAAAAGAAATCAGCCGCCCCCCTGAAGTTTTATATATTCGGGGAAACCCCAAATATCTCAAAGATCCTCAGATCGCCATCGTTGGCTCACGCCAAATGAGTGCATATGGTCGAAGAAACACACAAGCTTTTGCTCATTTTTTATCTCAATCAGGCCTGACGATCACTAGCGGATTAGCCTTAGGCGTAGACGCCTGTGCGCATGAAGCGACGCTTAAAGCAGGCGGCGCCACCATTGCCGTATTGGCAACAGGTATTGATCTTTGTTACCCCAAAGGCCATGAAAGATTACTAGAACAAATTACGGAACAGGGGGCTGTGATTAGCGAATGCCCCTTAGGAACACCGCCTTTAAAAACAGGTTTCCCTCGAAGAAATAGGATTATCAGCGGTTTATCTATTGGAACTTTAGTGATTGAAGCGGCGATTCAAAGCGGCTCTTTACTAACAGCTCGATCTGCCCTTGAACAAAACCGTGAAGTGTTTGCGATTCCAGGATCTATCCATCACACGCTATCTAAAGGCTGTCATGCGCTTTTAAAAATGGGCGCCAAATGTGTTGAATCGGGCAGTGATATTTTGGAAGAATGCCGCGCCTTATTAACAGAGCACTTAGCTGGGCATAGTATTTTGAAAGTCAGCGAAATAAATCCTCAAAATTTATTGGATAATTTATTGAATCCTCAGGGTCCCTTTAAAAATCTAACACCATTGACACCATTGAACCCAGCAGAGCCTCATGATAAATGTGCCGCCCTTGACCCGGACTATCGACGCTTATTACAAGCGGTTGGCACAGAAACCACCCAAGTTGAAACCCTTCTGCAGATCACTCACATAAACCCTAACGAAGCAGCTTCCATGTTGCTAATGCTCGAGCTCGATGGGTGGATTGAACAAGTGCACGGGGGCTATATACGAAAGTACGAGAGAAGTTAACTAGGATTTTTATGAAGACCAACACTTTGGAAATAATTATTAGCTTATTCAATCACCAGATGAATAAAGCGCTCACGGGCGTTGATTCTTTATCCCCTGAAAGCGCTTTTATTTTGGCTAACTCATCGGCGAAACAAGTGATTAAAGCCGTTTCCTGGCTAGATACTTTGGTTCAAAAAACTCACCCTACCGCTTTTACACCCATACAAACTATTCGTTCTTCCATTCGAGTTTATTCAGACATGGAAAGACATCGGCTAGGGGATTTTGGCGTCAATCTTTTGGAAGAATTAGTTCAAATAAAATTATTATCTTTGAATCAAAGAGAAGCTGTCATTGAGCAAATACAGAAATTAGATAGTGACGAAATTCCCATTCATCACCTAAGATGGCTCCTCTTTATTGTTTTAGCCGCCGAGGCGAAAAGCGCCCAACAGCTGTGCTGGCTCGATTGCCTGGTCCTCAAAGACCATAAAAATCGCACCCTGCACTAACTATTATTTATAAATTTTAACTATCGAGGACCTTATGGCATCCCATTTAATCGTGGTGGAGTCTCCCGCCAAAGCGAAGACTTTAAAAAAATATTTGGGGAATGATTTTGAAGTTTTGGCCTCTTATGGTCACGTTCGTGATCTATTACCCAAATCAGGCGCCGTGGATACCGATCACGATTTTGCCATGCACTATGAATTGATCGAAAGAAATATTAAACATGTCGAGGCCATCGCCAAGGCTATTAAGAAAGCCGATTCGCTTTATCTGGCCACTGACCCTGACCGTGAAGGCGAGGCGATTTCTTGGCATCTGTTAGAAATATTAACCCAGCGTAACTTGATTAAAGACAAGCCTGTTTATCGCGTGGCTTTCTATGAAATCACTAAACGGGCTGTGACAGAAGCTGTAGAGAATCCACGCCAACTCTCGATGGATCTAGTGAACGCTCAACAAGCTAGACGAGCTTTGGATTATTTAGTCGGCTTTACGCTTTCGCCTTTACTCTGGAAAAAAATCCGACGAGGTCTCTCCGCTGGTCGTGTCCAATCACCGGCTTTAAGACTGATTGTCGAACGCGAAATCGAAATCGAAAATTTTAAGACTCGGGAATACTGGTCCATCGAAGCCGATTGTTTACATAAAGAACATCAGGCACAGCCATTTAATGCTCGACTCACTCGATATAACCAAGAAAAACTAGAACAGTTTTCTATTCAAAATTCAGACCAAGCAGGCGATATTAAAACTTGGTTACTCCAAGCCACTGACAAAAAATTAAAAGTCTCCCAAGTCGAGAAAAAACAACGCAAGAAAAATCCTGCCGCGCCTTTCACGACTTCGACAATTCAACAAGAAGCCGCTAGAAAATTAGGGTTTAGTGCCAGCAAAACCATGAAAGTCGCTCAAAATCTTTATGAGGGCATAGAGACTTCCGAAGGCCATGTGGGTTTAATTTCTTATATGAGAACTGATTCTGTGAACTTAGCGGCTGAGGCCATTTCAGAAATCAGACAGTTTATTTTATTGCACTATGGAGATGGCTATTTGCCAGATTCACCCCGCGCTTATAAAACCAAATCTAAAAACGCTCAAGAAGCCCATGAAGCGATTAGACCCACTTCTGTTTTGAGAACCCCTGAAAGCTTGGGAGCTTATTTAGACCATGACCAGCTCAGGCTTTATACATTAATTTGGCAACGAACGGTCGCTTGCCAAATGGTCCCAGCGACACTGGATACCGTCGCCGTTGATTTCGATGTAAAAAACACGGCTCAATTTCGTTCAACAGGCTCTGTTGTGACTCATCCAGGCTATATGCGTCTTTACCAAGAAAGCTTTGATGAACCTCAAGAAGATGACAATGAAAAACGCCTGCCGCCTTTAGAGATTGGCGATATTGTCGATATTTCTGATATCCATGCCAATCAACATTTTACTGAACCCCCTCCCCGATATTCTGAAGCTTCTTTAGTTAAAGCCCTGGAAGAACATGGGATTGGCCGACCTTCAACCTATGCTTCGATTCTGTCGACTTTAGAACAACGCGAATATGTAATTCTGGATAACAAACGATTTAAGCCGACAGATGTTGGTCGAGTTGTCATTAAATTTTTAACTGAATATTTCACCCAATATGTCGACTATGACTTTACGGCCAAACTCGAAGATGACTTAGATGCTGTCTCTCGCGGCGAGCGCCAATGGGTTCCCTTAATGGATGAATTCTGGTCGCCCTTCCACGACAGAACGATCGAAATTGAAAAAACCGTCAAACGTTCAGATGTCACTCAAGAAGCGCTCAATGAAAACTGCCCAGAATGCAGCAAGCCTTTAGTGGCTAGACTAGGAAAATCAGGTCGATTTGTTGGCTGTACTGGCTATCCAGACTGTAGCTACACCCGACCCATGGAAAACGCGGATCAGCCAGAGCCTGTCGCGCCTGAAATTATTGAAGATAGAGCCTGCCCTGAATGCCAATCGTCTCTTCATATTAAAACAGGCCGTTACGGAAAATTTATCGGTTGCAGTGCTTACCCTAAATGCAAATTCATGGAACCTTTAGTTAAACCTAAAGATACGGGCGTTCGCTGCCCGGAATGCCATGAAGGCGTCATCATGGAAAGAAAATCTAAACGTGGGAAAGTATTTTTTTCTTGTTCTAAATACCCCACTTGTGAATATGCCCTCTGGAATAAACCCATCTCTGAAACTTGCCCTCAGTGTCGTTGGCCTATTTTGACTTTATCTATCACTAAATCTCGAGGCACAGAGAAAGTCTGCCCTCAGAAAAATTGTGGGTATCACGTCAAAATAGAAAGTTTAGAACAAGAGGGGCATGAAGATAAAAAAGGCGATAAAAATGCCTAAGGTTTTAATCTTACAAGGCCCCAATTTAAATTTACTAGGTCATCGCGAGCCAGAGATTTATGGGAAAATCACCCTGCAAGAAATTCATGATAATTGCCAAAAACAGGCCCAATTGGCTGGAATAGAACTGGACTGTTTTCAAAGCAATTCTGAAGCTGAACTCATCCATAAAATTCACCAATCCAAATCAGGATCAAAAGAATCAAAAGCAGAACAAGTTGATTTTATTATTATTAACCCTGCTGGCCTCACCCATACTTCAGTTGTTTTAAGAGATGCTTTATTGGGCGTTGGGCTTCCATTGATAGAAATACACTTATCTAATATTTTCCGCCGCGAACCTTTTCGAGCACATTCTTATTTTTCAGATATCGCCATCGGCGTGATCACAGGCTTAGGTGAGCAGGGATATGAATTTGCACTCTCCTATGCAATCCAATATCTTACGCGCTGATTTTTTGGTAAGGGATTAAAAATGGCTTATAAAATCGAGCAAATCGAAGCACTCATCAAGCTCTTAGAAAAGAGTGACACCATGACAGAACTCGAAATTTCAGACGGCGATTTCAAAGTGAGGCTATCTCGTATGGGATCTGTCACCCTACAGCCGACTCACATTGTTTCATCTCATGCCCCCCAATCTCCTCAGGCTCATCATTCACACTCTGTTGCACAGCCACTTCCTACCTCTCCAGCTCCTGCTGTAGCCATTCCAGAGCCACAAGGTCATACGGTCAAATCCCCGATGGTTGGGACTTTCTACCGTTGCCCAGGCCCAGGCACACCGAGCTTTATTGAAGTCGGCAAGACCATCAAAGTCGGCGATACCATTGGGATTGTTGAAGCCATGAAAATGATGAATCAAATCGAATCCGACAAAGCAGGTATTGTTAAAGCCATCCTGATTGAAGACGGTAAACCCGTCGAATATGACCAACCCTTGGTAATCATCGAGTAAATTAAATATTCAAAATTCAAGTGAGTTTTCCCCATGTTTAGAAAAGTATTGATTGCCAATCGAGGTGAGATCGCCCTTCGAATTCTCAGAGCCTGCCGTGAACTTCGCATCAAAACCGTCGCGGTTCATTCGACGGTCGATCGAAATTTAAAACACGTCAAACTGGCTGATGAATCCGTCTGTATTGGCCCAGCTCCGTCAGCCCAAAGTTATTTAAATATCCCAGCGATTATTGCTGCCGCTGAAGTGACAGGCGCTGATGCGATCCATCCGGGTTATGGTTTTTTATCTGAAAATGCTGATTTCGCTCAACGTGTCGAAGAAAGTGGTTTTATCTTTATTGGCCCCAGACCCCAAGATATTCGCACCATGGGCGATAAAGTCGCTGCGATTGAAACAATGAAAAAAGCTAAAGTTCCGACAGTCCCAGGATCAGGTGGGCCGTTAGGTGATGATCCCGCGACTAATTTAAAAATCGCTGAAAAAATTGGTTACCCCGTCATTATCAAAGCGGCAGGCGGCGGCGGTGGCCGGGGTATGCGTGTTGTTAGAGCCAAAGAAGAGTTAGTTAGATCGATCCAAATGACCCGTCAAGAAGCCAAAGCGGCGTTTAATAATGACATGGTCTACATGGAGAAATTTTTAGAAAACCCACGCCATATCGAAATTCAAATTATCGGCGATGGTCGAGGCCATGCGATTCATCTAGGCGAACGTGATTGTTCCATGCAACGCCGTCATCAAAAAGTCTTAGAAGAAGCCCCAGCGCCGGGTATTACAGAAAAGCAACGCAATGAAATTGGCTCTCTCTGCGTCAAAGCTTGTGAACATTTGAAATATCGTGGCGCAGGAACTTTCGAATTTTTATATCAAGACAAGAAATTTTATTTTATCGAAATGAACACGCGCGTTCAGGTTGAACACCCTGTGACCGAATTAGTCACAGGAGTCGATATCGTCAAAGAACAACTCAGAATTGCTGCCGGCATGCCACTCGCCTATGACCAAAAAAGCATTCATTTGACAGGCCATGCCATCGAATGTCGTATCAATGCAGAAGATCCAGAGACCATGTTGCCCTTCCCTGGCAAGATTACTTTATATCACCCACCGGGTGGACCTGGGATTCGCGTTGATTCCCATATTTATTCCAGCTATGTCGTTCCACCTAACTATGATTCGATGATCGGCAAAATCATTAGCTATGGTCCAACCCGTGAAGCAGCCATTGCTCGAATGGAAAATGCTTTGCTAGAAACCAGTATCACTGGAATTAAAACCAATATTCCCTTGCAACAAAGAATATTGGCGGACAGTAATTTCCAAAAAGGCGGAACGAATATTCATTATTTAGAAAAAGCTATTTTAAAAACGGATACCCATAAATAAATTTTTCTAGAATCTAGAAAATATACCTAAGCAATACAGGCCTCCAAATCCAAACAACACTGCGTCACAGCAACCAACTCTTCCCAAACAATCGGCGAAGACTGGCCCTCTGTTATCGCTTTTAAGAACGACGCAGAACACTCGGCTTGTCCCTTATCGATAGACCTGGTTTTAAAACTTTTAAGATGGGGATCCCCATAGGCTGTCAGCTTTCTAAAGTTATCTAATTGATAAATTTTTCCCTGAGAAAATATCTCTAATCTTTCTTTGGGGAATTGCTTACTGCCATTGGCAAAATAATGAATAGTCCCAATAGACCCGTCTGAAAATTTTAATTGAATCGTAAATTTATCTTTCGAATTATCTTCAATAGACATTATTTGCTGACTGATGATTTCACCCCCAGACAAATACATTAGAAGATCCACAAAGTGACAAGCTTCACCAATTAATCTCCCACCCCCAGCTTCTGAGTCAAAAGTCCAATGGTCTGAATCTATGGCTCCCGCATTGATGGTATAGATCATGCTTTTAGGCATTTTTTGCTGATCTAGATTTTTTTTAATTTTTTGAATATGCGGCGAGAATCTTCTGTTAAATCCAACCATGACCAAGGGTCTCTCAGGTAATTTTTCATAACTATTTTTTAATTGATCTAACTGCTCTTGGGTCACGGCTAACGGCTTTTCGACAAAGACATGTTTGCCCGCTTTCAAAGCTTCAATGGTTTGCTCGGCATGCTGACCATGTTGGGTTGCAATCGCTACAGCTTGAATACTGGGATCTAACAAAGCACTGAGATAATCCGTTGAAGTTTTTTCAAAGCCCTGTTTTTTCCCATGAAGCACGCCACTCACACCCGTTCTAGAAACCAGCGTGACAAATCTGGCCCCTGCTTTTTTAAACGCAGGCATTAACACTCGACTGGCATAATTCCCAGCACCTAGAAATAACATCCCCACAGAACCTGATAGAGGCTGTGCTTGAGCCTGAATTCTTTGTGAACACTTTAAAATTTCATCTAAGGGTCTTGCTGGATAATTTAATAAAATCCCCAATGATTTTTTATTTTCAGACAGGGTTTGATAAGCCTCTGGTGCTTGGTCTATTAGATATTCATGGGTAATTAAATTTTTGACGGATATTTTTTGATCTAAAAATAAATCTAACACAGCTTCGAAATTTCTTTGCTCTGTCCATCTCACAAATCCAATGGGATAGTCCAAACCCTTTTGTTCATAATTATTTTCATATCGACCCGGCCCATACGAACAAGAGACTTGGAATGTCAGTTCTTTCTCATAAAAATCTGCTCGTGAAAGCTCTAGGCCCACTACACCAATTAAAATAATTCTGCCCCGTTTTCTGGACATCAAAGCCGCATGGTGAACAACGTCATTACTGGGCGTCGAAGCAGTAATAATCACGCCATCGATCCCTCGATCTCTGGAAAAATGCATCGCTTGATCCACTACGCCAGAGCCTAAACTGCCATTAACAGTCAAAGCACCATACTGTCTGGCTAATTCACAACGGGATTCATCAAAATCTATGCCTAATACGCGACACCCTTGGGCTTTTAATAACTGGACCGTTAATAAGCCAATGAGGCCTAATCCAAAAACAACAAAGCATTCACCCATCGTAGGTTCAGCAAGTCGAATCCCCTGTAATCCAATCGCAGCTAACACAGTAAAAACAGCCTGTTCGTCACTGACTTCGCTGGGAATCTTTGCACATAGATTTTCTGGAACGACGACGACTTCCGAATGTCCTCCATTCGAAATCACGCGATCGCCAATAGCAAAATTTTTAACTTGTGATCCAACGGCTAAAACCGTCCCGACATTGCAATAACCCAGAGAAACTGGCTGATCCAACTTAGATTTCACGGCTTCTAAAGTAGTCACTAAGCCATCTGTTTTAATTTTGTCTAAGACTTGTCTGACTTTATCAGGCTGCTGTCTGATTTTTCCCAGTAAAGACGCTTTGCCAAACTCTAAAAGCATTCTTTCAGTCCCTGCTGAAATCAAAGTCTTCGAGGTCTGAATTAAAATCTCACCTGGATTAATTTTGGGACAAGGAATGTCTTCAAGAATAATTTGACCGGTTTTTAAATGCTGAAGGATTTTTTTCATTGGAAAATAGAGACCCTGTTAGAAACTAGGCGCGCATCTTAAAGATAAGAGACTAAGGGTCCAATGGGTGCATAGGCTGAGCACCCAAGATCAAATTTAATTAAAACTAGTTTTAAAAATTATTAGCACTGGTTTAGAACCATATCATCTATTAGATTTTTTTAATAAAAACTGGCGGAGAGATAGGGATTCGAACCCTAGTGGGCATTTCTGCCCCCACTGATTTCGAGTCAGGGCCGTTCAACCGCTCCGGCATCTCTCCGTTGATGAACGGCGCGCATCGTACTGAAATTAAGCCAGTGCTGCAATCTCAAAAAAAATCTAAAAAACTTGTTGACGCCAGCTACGAAAAATAGTTAACGTTGCTTCAATATAAATTCTATAAATTTAAATAGAGTACTTTCATCATGAACCGCCGATTGAATCATACATATTATGCTTTCAATCCCCAGATCAAAAATAAAAAAGATCAGGGCGCTACGGTTATTTCTATTATTTCAATCTTTACGCTAGGCCTCATTCTGGCCATTCGAGTTCTGGCCTAGGCCAGTAAATACAACACCCTCTTTCTATACAAATTCTACTTTTCAAAAATTTTAAAAATTAAATTTACTTTTAAGGAGATTATCATGCCTATTGGAGCCATCTCGACCTACAGACCTTCTGCTATGGGCCCTCGCGTTCACGTTGATCCCTCTATTGCGAATGCCGTCAATCCACATCCAACTAGCAAATTTATCAATGATTCAAAAGAATGGGGCTCTTGGTTCTTTTGGGGTTATAACCGCGAAGTTAACGCCATGCGAGCAGAGGTCCAAGCACCCGGGGCTTCCGTCCGCTCAGTGGCTGAAGCTGTTCGACGTGTTGTGACTTATTCTGACGATTTTTTCCCCGTTGATTTCTTTGTCGATGAAAGATCCAAAGTCAAAAGTTGGTGTGTCTATTTCGAAAACAAAGTCACTACACACGGGCATCAATCTTGGCGAGCTGCTTTTTCGGGTGGTCCCGTTGAAATGGAAACTCAGACAGAAGTGAACCCAAGAAACACAGTCACTATGTTTGCAAGTTCAGGCTCCGGTGCCGCTGCTGGACAGGGTGTCGGTACTGGAATGTCAATTTTTACAACCGTTTAATTTTGATTGCAGTTTTTCTAGGATTGATATCCATGCCATTTCTGTTTTTAGTTTTAAAAAATTAAAAATAGAGGTGGCTTTTTTATACAAAATTGCTGAAATAGCTAGCAAAATGAAATGCCCAAATAACTTTACATTTATTTGGAAATCCGTATAGTGCCGCCCCTGATGACAAAGGGTCCCTGAGTATTAGTGTTTTTGGTACTGGTTCTTGTGATGAAGGTTCCCAACTGTTATCTGATTAAACAGTAACAAATTAATAGGGACATTCATGACTGAGATCCAAGTATCCAGTGGCGAAGCTATCGCTGCTACCTCCAATAATTCTTCTGAGAATCAATTTAAAACCTTAGGGATTATTCAACCCATCGTTCAAGCACTAGACGCTCTAGGCTTCAAAACTCCGACCGATATTCAAAGAGAATCCATTGGGCCTTTACTGCAAGGCCGTCATTTAATTGCTCAAGCTAAAACAGGTACTGGAAAAACAGCTGCGTTTGGTTTGCCCATGCTCTGTCAAATCAACCCCGAATTATTCGCCCCCCAGGCTTTGATTCTTGCACCCACACGTGAATTGGCTATTCAAGTTGCTGAAGCTTTGCAAAGCTATGCGACCCATCTAAAAGGCTTAAAAGTACTGCCTATTTACGGCGGCCAAGATTACAGAACCCAGCTGCGTGGCTTGAAAAATGGCGCGCAAATCATTGTCGGAACTCCCGGTCGTGTCATTGATCATTTGGATCGCAAGACCCTAGATTTATCCCAAGTTAACATGGTTGTCTTAGATGAAGCCGATGAAATGTTAAATATGGGCTTTATCGATGACGTTGAGAAAATTCTTCAAGCTTCACGCCCTGAAGCCCAAAGAGCTTTGTTCTCAGCGACAATGCCTCCTCAAATTAAAAAAATGGCTGCCAAATATCTTCAAGATCCTTGCCATATTTCTATTAAAGCTAGCGAAAAAACCGCGTCTTCGATTGAACAGTTCTATTGCGTGGTTTATCGCGAACATAAATTTGAAGCTTTAACCCGCTTCCTAGCCACAGAACATGGCACAGCGACCATCATTTTTGCCAAGACTAAAAACGACACCACTGAAATTGCTCAAAAACTTGAAGCCCATGATTACCGCGTCGCGGCCATCAATGGCGATTTGAATCAAGCCGCTCGGGAACAAGTGATTGCGAGATTAAAATCAGGGATTTTAGATGTCGTCGTTGCAACAGACGTTGCTGCCCGTGGTTTAGACGTCGAGCGTTTAGATTATGTGATCAACTATGACATTCCCTTTGATGTTGAATCTTATGTCCATCGTATTGGCCGGACAGGCCGTGCAGGCCGTGTCGGTCGGGCGTTAATTTTGGTTAACCCCAAAGAACTCAGAACCCTCCGTGATTTCCAAAGAATTACCGGGTACGAAATGAAAGAAATGTTCCCGCCTTCCAAAGAACAAGTGCAAGCCGTTGCTCAGAAAGCGTTTTGTGCTGAACTAGCCAAAATTCACGCTACTTTGAATATCCTGCCCCTAGAATCCAGACTTCAAGCCATTGAAAAAGCATTAGGTTGTGACACTCACACCCTGGCAGCTATTTTGTTATGCCAATTAGAAAGCACTCAAACTAAGCATTTTTCAGAAATGGATATCACTCAATCTTCTCGTCGTGAGGATGATTCCCGCGGTGATAGAAATTCTCGCAGAGATCGTTCTGATCGTTCTGATAATAGAAATGATCGGGGTGACAGAAGTGATTTTGGTGATCGCAGACGTCAAGCAGACTCTCGTTTCGAACCTAAAGATTTCGAACCCCGCAATAGCGGTGGCCGTCGCAGCAATGCCGACCGCGCTCCGTCTGAACGCGAGCCTGGCATGACCCGTTGTGAAATGAACATGGGCCGTGACGATGGTGTCACACCTGCCGATATCGTTGGGTTGATTATTAACCGTTGCCAGTTGAGCAAACGAATGATTGGTCGAATCGATATCAGCCAAAAATTATCTCATATTGATCTTGCTGAAGAAGTCGCTGGCGAAGTGATTCATCAGTTGGCTAATGCAAAATTCAAACGCCGGTCGATTAGTCTAAAAGCGTTTTAATTTCATAATGAAATCGATGTAGGCTCTGCTGATTGCTTGAATCGTCTCTCCCCTCGTGGGAGAGACAGACCCGAAAGGCCTTAGCCTGTAGGGGCAGAGAGGGGGCGCATTGGATAAAACCGGGTGTCACCCCGGTTTCTTATCAAACGTCAATTTATCTCCTTGATGACGAACATAAATCGTATCCCCGGGAATAAATCCACCCGACAAAATGGCCTGCGCCAATGGGTTTTCGATATATTGCTGAATAGCTCTTTTGAGTGGCCTTGCGCCAAAAACGGGGTCATAACCCACTTGAGTGATTTGTTTCAAAGCCTCTACTGATAAATCTAGCTTCAAGCCTTTTTCTAATAAACGCTGACGCAAGTAACTCAATTGAATCTCAGCAATCTTCGCAATTTGTTCTTGTCCTAGAGGCCTAAAAACTAAAGTTTCATCCAATCTATTTATAAATTCTGGCCTGAAGTGCTGACCCACTACGCCCATGACTTTAGATTTGATGCTTTCATAATCACCTGTCTGCGCATTCTCTTGAATAATGTCGGAGCCTAAATTCGACGTCATCATGATGACCGTATTTTTAAAATCGACCGTACGACCTTGGCCATCTGTCAGTCTTCCGTCATCTAAGACTTGCAGCAAGATATTAAAAACATCTGGATGCGCTTTTTCGACTTCGTCTAACAAAATCACGGAGTAAGGCTTGCGACGAATTTTCTCTGTTAGATAACCGCCTTCTTCATAACCGACATAACCGGGAGGCGCTCCAACCAATCTTGAAACAGAATGTTTTTCCATGAACTCAGACATATCAATCCGAACCATGGCGCTGTCAGAATCAAATAAAAATTGAGCCAGGGCTTTGCATAATTCTGTTTTACCTACCCCGGTTGGACCTAAACATAAGAACGATCCAATGGGTCTATTCGGATCTGACAACCCCGATCGTGATCTTCTAATAGCATTGCTGACAGCATGAATTGCCTCTTCTTGACCGACGACTCTTTTGTCTAAAACAGATTCCATTTGGAGTAATTTCTCACGTTCGCCTTCCATCATCTTAGAAACAGGTATTCCCGTCGCTCTCGAAACTACTTCGGCGATTTGATCTTCCGTGACTTTGTTATGAACTAGCTGAAAATCTTTCTTAGGCATCGCATTCGCCGCAGCGATTTGTTTTTCTAAAGCAGGAATCCGGCCATATTGAAGCTCAGACATTTTTTCTAAATCATTCTGACGCTGTGCCTGTTCCATCTCTAATTTTGCTTTTTCTAAGGCTTCTTTCAGATGCGTTGTTCCTTGCATCTGGGCTTTCTCAGCTTTCCAGATTTCGTCTAAGTTTGCAGACTCTTTTTCTAAAGATTGAATATCGTTTATTAATTTTTCTAAGCGTTTTTTAGACGCCTCGTCATCTTCTTTCTTTAAAGCTGCTTGTTCTATTTTTAACTGGATTAATCGGCGATCTAATTTGTCTAATTCCTCAGGCTTGGAATCAATTTCCATCCGCATATGGCTCGCTGCTTCGTCGATTAAATCAATCGCTTTGTCTGGCAGCTGTCTGTCTGAAATATATCGGTGAGACAAAGTCGCCGCGGCGACAATTGCTGGATCCGTAATATCGACCCCATGATGAACTTCATATTTTTCTTTGAGGCCCCGCAATATGGCAATCGTATCTTCGACGCTGGGTTCATCGACCAAGACTTTCTGAAATCGTCTTTCTAAGGCCGCGTCTTTTTCAACATATTGCCTGTATTCATTCAAAGTCGTTGCGCCAATACAGTGCAATTCACCCCGAGCCAATGCGGGCTTGAGCATATTCCCCGCATCCATCGCCCCTTCACCCCCACCGGCTTTTACCATGGTGTGAATTTCGTCGATGAACATAATGATTTGCCCAGCGCTTTTACCCACTTCGGATAAAACAGATTTTAATCTTTCTTCGAATTCTCCCCGATATTTTGCGCCAGCTAATAAAGCGCCCATATCCAAAGACAATAATTTTTTGCCTTTTAGACCTTCAGGGACTTCTTTATTCACAATTCTTTGGGCTAAACCTTCGACAATCGCAGTTTTACCCACGCCTGGCTCACCAATCAAAACAGGATTGTTTTTGGTTCGTCTTTGTAACACTTGAATGGTCCGTCGAATTTCATCATCTCGACCAATCACAGGATCTAATTTCCCAGAAGCCGCTCGAGCGGTTAGATCAATCGTATATTTTTCTAACGCGCCTCTGAGTTCTTCTGCGTTGGCATCTTTGACGGCCTCACCCCCACGAATATTGTCAATAGCCTGAGAAATCGCCTGAGTTTGAAGACCTAGTTTTTTTAAAATCTTTCCTAGCTCACCTTTATCTTCTAAGCCGGCTAATAAAAATAATTCTGAAGACACAAAGCTATCTTTTCGATCTTTCGCCAGTTTTTCCATCACGCCCAATAATTTAACAAGATCATTCGAAGCCCCGACTGGGGATTTGTTATTAGGAATTTGAGCAACATGGGCCAGTGATTCAACTAAGGCTCTTTCTAATCTATTGGCATCCGTATTTAACTGAATCAATAAAGGCTTAATCATGCCATTTTCTTGTTCCATTAAAGCCTGCATGACATGGATAGGCTCGATCTGCGGATTATCGTTCTCGATTGCCAGCGTCTGGGCTTGGCTCAAAGCGTCTTTAAAGGGATTGGTGAATTGATCAAGATTTAAAGCCATGATTCTTTATCCTTATAAAATTGCTTGGGGGAAATTCAACGGGAAATCAAATGGGGATGGGGTGCGCTGTTTCAACTTTTTATTTTTAAACCCATCGAATTCGATGGGTTTAAAATCAGCGTTATTTAAAATTTCCCAATTTAATTTGATCGGGCGCTAAATATTGCAAAAATTAATAGAGAATTTCAATGGGAATCCATGCTGTCACGTTACTGAATGAACCACTAAGGATTCCTTAGTAGTTGCCACCTCATATCGTTCTTATTATTTTGACTATTCCACCGTCACGCTCTTCGCCAAATTTCTTGGCTGATCGACGTCTGTCCCTTTATGACAGGCGACATGGTAGGCCAATAGCTGTAGCGGGATGGCGTAAATAATAGGTTGTATTGATTCTGGGACTTTGGGCAATTGAATAAAACTCGCATGGAGCATTAAGCCTATAAAATCTGTCGCCAATGATTTCTCTGTCAGGACAATCAACTGCCCGCCTCTGGCTGATACTTCTTGAAGATTCGATTTTAATTTTTCTAGTAATCCATCATTCGGTGCAATCGCAACGACTGGCATATCTTTGTCTATTAGAGCCAACGGCCCATGTTTTAATTCCCCGGCTGGATAAGCCTCGGCATGAATATAAGAAATTTCTTTGAGCTTCAATGCCCCTTCAAGCGCCAACGGATAATTCACCCCTCGGCCTAAAAATAAACAATGGTCTTTATGGACTAATTGGGCAGCTAATTCAGAAATTAAATTATCTAGATTCAAAATAGACCGCATAAGTTCTGGGACTTGAGTCAAAGCCTGTTTTAAAACTTGGACTTGCTCTGGGTTTTTACAAAATTCTAAAACTAATCGATACAAGCCAATCAATTGCGTGGTGAACGCTTTGGTCGAAGCCACGCCGATTTCTATGCCAGCCTGGGTTAATAAAACCATATCTGCTTCTCGGACTAAAGAACTCGTACTGACATTACAGATCCCCAGGGTCTTAGCGCCCAAAGATTTGACTTGTCTGAGCGCGGCCAAAGTGTCAGCGGTTTCGCCGGATTGGGAAATAAAAATAAATAAACAATCTGGCTCAATCACGGGATTTCGATATCTAAACTCTGATGCGACTTCGGCGTCTGCGGGGATTCTGGCCCATTGTTCAAACCAGTACGCCGCCGTACAACCCGCATGAAAACTAGTCCCACAAGCTATTAATTTAATTCTTTTAATTTGGGGTAAAAAATTAGATAACCCATTGGGTAAAGGCATCGCCATGGTCTTATCAAAACAACCGGGCTGCTCGAAGATTTCTTTCTGCATAAAATGTTTATAAGACCCTTTAGAGCTGGTCTCGGCCAGTTCAGTCAAAATTTCAATGGGTCTTAAAGCAATATGATTTTGATGATCCCAAATCACTACACCCATGCAGCTAATTTCAGCCAAGTCACCTTCTTCTAGATAAATAAAACGGTGAGTCACTGGGAGTAAAGACAAAGCATCTGACGCCACAAAATTTTCACCCAGACCTAGCCCAATCACTAAAGGCGAACCAGATCTTAAAGCATATAAAGTATTGGGATGCTGCTTATCTAAAATCACCAAACCATAAGCACCTTGTAATTTTTTAGTGACTGACTGAAGCGCCTGCCGCATGTCTGTTTGGTTTTTTAAAGCCAGCCATAAAAGATGCGCAATGACTTCAGTGTCTGTCTCTGAGAGAAATTCACAGCCTTGAGCTTCGCAATAAGCCCGTAACTCCTGATGATTTTCAATAATGCCGTTATGAACAATGGCCAATCTATTTCCAACAACATGAGGATGCGCATTGATTTCAGAAGGCTTGCCATGGGTCGCCCATCGGGTATGCGCGATACCAATATTCCCAAATAAACTATTAGAAATACTAGATTCTAAAGCACTGACTTTTCCAACGGCTCGATAGCATTGAATTTCTTGATGGACCAAGCAAGCTAACCCGGCTGAATCATAGCCTCGGTATTCCAGGCGTTTTAAGCCCTCAAGCAAGATTTTAATAATATTCCGTTCAGCGACTGCCCCAACAATTCCACACATGTTTTATTCCCCTAAACGGATTAACCCCCTCTCTGCCCCTTCGGGTCTGTCTCTCCCGCGAGGGGAGAGACGATTCAAGCAGAAGCAGCACCTACAATTTCAAGACAATTGCTACACCTGAATTTTAATTTTTTTAGATTCTGGGCGTTTCCATCCAGGGATTGTTTTTTGAGGTGCTCTTGTAAGCGTTAATCCTCCCTCAGGCGCATCTTCTGTAATCACAGAACCCGCTCCAATGGTCGCACTTTTACCGATTCGAACGGGAGCGATCAATGCTGTGTTAGATCCAATAAACGCATCATCTTCGATAATGGTCTTATGTTTATTTTCCCCGTCATAATTACAAGTAATCGTTCCCGCACCGATATTCACATGGTTACCCACTTCTGAGTCACCGATATAGCTCAAATGACTGACCTTGGAGCCTTTACCTACTGTTGATTTTTTAATCTCAACAAAATTACCCACACGTGCTCCCGCTTGAATAATGGTGTCAGGTCTGATCCTAGCAAAGGGTCCAATGATAACGTCTTCATGAATAATGGTTTCTTCAATGATTGAGTTTGGCTTGATTTCAACACCTCGCCCCAAAGTCACATCTTTCAAAATAACGTTCGCACCAATAATACAATCTTCGCCTAGAACCACTTCGCCTTCGAAAATTACATTACAGTCTACAAAGCAATCTCGCCCTGCTGTCACTTTTCCTCGGATATCGACTCGAGAGGGGTCTGACACTGTCACACCTGCTTTCATCAGATTATCGACTTGCCAGTGCTGGTACATACTTTCTAGTCTTGCAAGTTCAGCCCGCGAATTCGCCCCCATGATTTCTCGCTGACTACGGGGCTCAGAGACGTTAATACTGACATGGCTAGTTCGAGCAAAGGCGACAATGTCCGTCAAATAATATTCTTGCTGCTTATTATTATTTTTTAATTGGGGGAGCCATTCAGCTAAGTGCTTGGCACTCACGCAGTAAATTCCCGTGTTAATTTCATGAATTTGTTTCTCAAGATCCGTCGCATCTTTTTCTTCGACAATACGACTGACTTGGTGATACGCATCTCGAACAATACGACCTAACCCTGTTGGATTTTCAACAAGGGCTGTTAATAACCCCAGCTGATCTTTTCCTGTACTTTCGACTAAGTGAGTCAATGTCTCAGCGCTAATTAAAGGCACATCGCCATAGAGAATTAATACTTGATGGGAAATATCCAAATAGGGCAAAACTTGCATAACCGCATGGCCTGTCCCCAAACGTTCTTTTTGTTCGATCCAAGTAATTGGATAATTTTTAAGCGCAGCTTGAACTTGATCGCCTAGATGCCCATGGACGATAAACAATTGCGCAACGTTTAATTTTTTCACCGTATCGAGCACATGCTCGATCATGGATTGGCCCCCCAGTTTTTGTAAAACTTTAGGACATTTTGAATTCATACGGGTTCCATCCCCGCCCGCTAAGATCACGACTGATAATGCCATTTCCCGCTCTCCATCTATCAATAAATTAAGAGATCTTATAGACCCATAAAAATGCGGGGGAATTGTATTGGGGAAGCTTGTTTCCGCAATGAATGCCAGGGGAGATTTTCACAAAAATTTCTTAGCTCAATTAATTTAATTTAATTTAATTTAATTTTTGGGATTATTTTTTTGGATTTTTAATTTGCCTAAAAAATTTAATATTTTTAAAAAAATTAATAAAAATATAAATCACGACGCAGAGATCAAAAACTATTGTGATTACTGTCATGATTCTCAAAGACCAGTCCATCAAAACCAAATCATGATGCCGCTGAAAATACCCAGCGATTAAGCCATTCGCAAGGGCTAAAAAATAAGAAAAAATAAATAATCCCGCATAGCGGCCATAGAGATTAAATAGCTTTTTTCTGAAATTAAAAATCGCTGCTGGCTGCGCATTCGGATAACGTTCTGGTGTTAAAAAAAACACAGCCCGAAACCAAAAGAAAATCAGAAAAATCGCATACAGCAGCAAGAACATTTAATTAAAACCTTTAGAAACTAGCGCCCATTGAATTAATCAGACTCTGGGTTTGTTTTGCATCAGGCAAACCAGTATACAACTGGGGCGTACCGTCCGTGTTTTTATAAAGCAAAGTCGGGGTCTGCATGAATTGATTTTTAATCATGAAATTCATATTGGCTTGAATCTCAGCCGCTATTTGAGGCGGAATTGAACTCAAAGGCGCAATACCGCCTTCTTCACTGGAATCCACAAAGTTTGTTTCATTTTGAACAAAAGCTGCCGAAGGATCCGTCGCATTTAAAATAGCTGCAGCACGACCTTGACTCGAATCTTTCAAGAAAGCTCCCAAAATCCAACGAATTTGCAGTTGTCCTGAATCAACATAGCTCTTACTCGCTTCATAAAATTGATGACAGAAAACACAGTTGGGATCCACGATGACATAAAGTTTATGAGGAGCGCTGTCTTTACCCATGGAGACATAACTAACCGTATTAACACTAGCCCAAGCCGCTTTGGCTTTGTCGGGACTAATATATTTATCAAACGCGTCTTCTGTCAGGCTTTTTAAATTTTGATCCATGACATTACCGCTGATCAAATATTGACCACTGACGTCTGTGAATAAAATACCTTGAGGGGCATTAGGCTGCGTGCCCTTTAAAACAAATCCTTGGAAAGGCCCATCCACAAAAGTCTGCATTACAATCGCTTTACCGCCAGTCGCTTTAGCAATTAATGCCTTAGCTGCTTGTTGATTAACGACAGGTGCAGCCGGAATGGGAGGATTTTTATGAAAGTAAAAACTGGTCCCGCCAATACAGATCACAGCAACCACGGCCATGGAAATAATTGCACTACTGAATTTCACAATGGTTCTCCAAAAATTTATAAAAAAAATTAAAAAAAAATCGGGCGGACACACGGGTCCACCCCTACAGCATTATTTTTAATTCTTATGAATTATTTGCTGGTTGTTGGATTAGCAGGCGCATCAATTTTGATTAATTCAACTTTGAAGGCCAAGGCTTGGTTAGGTCCAATCACAGAAGGCGCATATTTACCATAAGCTTGTTCTGGAGAGAGATAAATCATCCAAGTCGAACCCACAGGCATATGAGTCACTGCCGTTGTCCAACCAGGGATCACCGCATTAAGAGGGATCGATACAGGTTTGCCACGTTTGTAGGAACTATCGAATACCTGACCATTCATAAGTTGGCCTTCGTAGTTGACTGTCACGGTGTCAGAGGCTTTAGGCATCGGACCTGTTCCAGCGGTCATGACTTTGTAATAAACCCCATCAGAAATTTCTTTCACGCCATCTTGTTTTGCAATTTTAGCCAAGTAAGCCGTGCTAGCGGTTTCATTCGCATCAGCTGCTTGGTTTAACTTAGCCGCTTCAGTAGCTTGTTCTTTTTTCATTGAGGCTTGAAGCGCTTGGCGATATTGATCCGTCGCTGCTTTCATTTGATCGGCAGAAAGCGCGGGCGCCGCACCTGTATTAGCGTCGGCATAGCCCGCTTGGAATGCACTGATATCAACAGTCACGCCTTGTTGTTTGAGCCCTTTCCCCATGTCATAACCTAAGGTATATCCCAGTTTTTGATCTTGGGTGGTATATGAAACAGCCGTAGAAGCTGCAAAAGCAGTGGCTGATGCAAGGATTAAAACAGTCCCTGCTAGACAAGTTAAAGAAGTAGATAATTTCATGTTTGCCTTCCTATTGAGTGTGTATGGCTATTAACAAAGCAGGGCGATACTAAGGAAGGCCTAAAGTTCCGTCAAGCAAGTTCAGCCAAGCTATTGACACCCCCTAGGCCCATCCATACAATTGCGCCTCTTTTTGCGCGCCCGTAGCTCAGCTGGATAGAGTACCTGGCTACGAACCAGGCGGTCGGGAGTTCGAATCTCTCCGGGCGCGCCAGTTATTTCAAATAAACCTGAATAAATCCCAGGCGTCTTGATTTAAACCGTCATATACTTTGCGCCTCTTTTAAATCACTCCAGCTTTTAAAAACCATGAGCCGCAAAATCAATCCCGGTGAGCTTTACACTCACATTGAACTCGATTCTTTAACGACTTGGAAAATGGGCGGCACGGCAGATCGTCTCTATCGACCCAAGAATCTTCAAGATCTCCAAGAATTTTTAAAAAAATTATATCTCCAAAATCCCCAAGAGCCTATTACCTGGCTAGGCATGGGATCCAATGTTTTAATTCGAGATGGCGGCATCCGTGGAACGGTGATCCTAACTCAAGGTGCACTCTCTGAATTAACCTGCGATGGCGAATTAATCCGTGCTGAAGCCGGTGTTGCGTCAGCTCAAGTCGCCCGATTTGCAGCCAAACATAATTTAATCAATGGCGAATTCTTAGCCGGTGTTCCTGGCAGTATCGGCGGGGCTTTAATGATGAACGCTGGCGCTTTCGGTGGAGAAACTTGGCGTCATGTGATTCAAGTCGAGACGATTGATAGACAAGGTGTCATCAGAATCAGGGAACCTAAAGAATTTATCCCGCAATATCGTGAAGTCAGTGGCTTAAAACCTGATGAATGGTTTATCGCCGGACATTTTAAATTTGAAGAAGGCGATGGCCATGAAGGCCTAGAAAAAATCAAATCTTTATTAGCTAAGCGCGCTGACACCCAACCCACAGGAGAACCCTGCTGCGGATCGGTCTTTAGAAATCCCCCTGGAAATTACGCAGCTCAATTGATTGAAAGTTCTGGCCTGAAAAATTTTAAACTTGGCCAAATGCAGATCTCCCAAAAACATGCGAATTTTTTTATTAATACAGGCGGCGCCAAAGCGTCAGACGCAGAAAAACTAATCAAAACCGTCCAAGAAAAAGTCTTAGCGGTTCACGGAATTTATTTACAACCTGAAGTGAAATTTATTGGTCAAGAATGCCCCCTAACGCCTTTTGGAAAAGTCGGCGTTTTGATGGGCGGAAATTCGGCTGAACGCGAAGTGTCTTTAAGATCGGGCAATGGTGTTCTGAATGCCTTGAGATCTAAAGGCGTTGATGCCCATCCCATCGATGTTGGCGAAGATATTTTGGAAGTTTTACAAAAGGGCAAATTCGATCGTTTATTTAATGTCCTGCATGGGCCGATTGGCGAAGATGGGACGATCAATGGCTTATTAAGCTTTTTAAAAATCCCTGTGACGGGATCTCCTGTTTTAGGGGCTGCACTATCCATGGACAAATTCAGATCTAAACAAATCTGGGAGAATTTAAAACTTCCCACCGCCCCCTATATTTTACTGGAAGATTGCTTTTCACCCGAAGAACTTGCTGAGAAATTAGGCTTTCCGATGGCTATCAAACCTGTCTATGAAGGGTCTTCTGTCGGCGTCCATAAAGTTAAAAATCTTTCTGAAATAAAGCCCGCTTTTGATGATGCTAAAAAATACGGCCAAGTCATCGCTGAAAAATGGATCATAGGTTCTGAATTTTCTGTCCCAATTGTTGGCGAACAAGTTTTGCCGTCGATTAAAATTCAACCCGCCAAAGAATTTTATGACTATGAAGCTAAATATATTCTCAAGACAACGCAGTATTTTTGCCCCAGCGGCTTAGAAAATTCCAAAGAATCTGAAATACAAAATTTGGTTCTAAAAGCTTTCAAAGCTTTAGGATGTTCAGGCTGGGGTCGCGTAGACGTCATGCAAGATCAGGCAGGCAATTTTTATCTAATGGAAATTAATACCACGCCCGGTATGACAGCGACTTCTTTATTACCCAAAGGCGCCAAGCAATTTGGATGGAGTTATGGCGATGTGGTTATCAAAATTTTGGAGCAAACTCTGAACACCTCTGAGGATGATTCGTCTCTCCCCTCGCGAGAACAACAGGCTGGCGTAGGGGCGAATCTTGTATTCGTCCAGACAGAGAGGGGGCTATAACCACGTGAAGGGCTTTTTTAGACACTGGCAAAGAAACCTACTCGCCCTGCTGTTTTTAATTTTATTAGGGCTATTCGGATGGGCCTGGCATTTTGCCCATGAACCTGGCCAGTTTCCCATCCAACATGTTCAGATTGGCGGACAGCTAAATTTTGTCAGCACAGAAACAGTCCAAGAAACTGTCTCACCTTATGTGTCAGGGGGCTTTTTTAATGTCCCGGTTTCTAAAGTTCGCACTTTATTAATGCAGATCCCAGGCGTGGCCCAAGTCAGTGTCATTCGAGAGTTTCCTAGTACCGTCAAAATTAATATCACTGAAGCCATCCCCGTCGCTCGGTTTAACCATGATAGTTTTATAGACACTCAAGGCCATGTGATCACCCCAGAGTTACTTAATAACACCCAGGATCTCCCTGAATTTCGAGGGCCTATTTTACAGATGCCCCTAATGGTTGCTCAGTATCAATTGATGTCCCAGTTACTCACTCAAGCTCAGCTGTCTATTCAGCTATTAACCTTGGATCCCCTGGGTCAATGGGAAATGGTTTTAAATACAGGAACTGTGATTGAATGTGGAAATATCGATGTCTTAACGCGTTTGGCTAATTTTATAAAAGCCTATCCACCCCTTTTGATTCAAAATCCTAAACAGACTTTGGTCTCTGTCGATTTGAGATATCCAGAAGGGTTTGCGTTGAGATGGCAGTGAGCGATTTTTAACTACGTAGAATCAGCATATGTCGATTCTACGTAGCGAGACAACTTATGAAGGCATGTCAGTTTATCCTGTCTTGATTCACGTAAATGGCGTTCAAGAAAGTGTAATGGACAGCCTTTATTTCACAGAGATTATTGATTTTGGATTGGCTCTAACCGCCTGACTGACAACGTGCTCCACAAAAAGCGTACCGCATAATTATTCGCTGCCAATTTAAAATATTGCCACTCGTGTTTCAGTCATCAATCGCTCCACCAAACAATGCACATCCCCCGCCCCCTGAATCAAAACCAAATCACCCTCACAGACAATTTTCTCTAAAGATTCAAGACAATTAGATAAACCTGCCAGATAGCTATTATCTGACTTAATTTCTCTGATTTTTTTAATTAATAACTCAGAACTCACGCCTTCTATGGGTTTCTCAGACGCTGCGTAAATATCTAACAAAATTAAAACATCAGGCAGACTTAAAGCTTTCGCAAAAGAATCTAATAAAGCCTGCGTTCGGGTATATCGATGGGGCTGGAAAATCAAAACCAATCTTCTTTCTGGATACGCTTGTTTTAAAGCCTTAAGAGTTGCAGTAATTTCAGCTGGATGATGCCCATAGTCTTCTATTAATAAAAACGGAAGTTCTAATCCTAAAAAATCAGATTCCCCATGAACCTCACAACGACGTGAGGCACCTCGATAATCTTTTAGGCCTTTTTTCTGACTTTCTAAATCAATTTTTAATTCTTGTGCAACTAATAAAGCGGCTGCTGAGTTTTCAGCGTTATGTGCCCCGGGCAATGCTACGGAGAAAACCGCGTTATCCACCTCAAAACTAGTCGATCGGGGACCAATTTTGATTTCAGAAATAATCAAATCAGCGTTCTCATAACCATAAGTTTTAAGACGGGTTTTAATTTTAGGAATTAAAGACCGGCAATGAAAATCATCCTGATTTAAAATCACTAAAGCGTCAGGAGATAAAGTTTGAATAAAATTTAAATATGCTGTTTTGAGTTTTTCTAAATCATGGTCATAAGTTTCTAAATGGTCTTCGTCGATATTGGTCAAAATTAAAATATCAGGCTGAAAATATTTGAACGACTGATCAGACTCATCACCTTCGACCACAAAAACATCTCCGGAATCTAAACAGGCATTTAACCCAGAAGCATAATAAGTCGCTCCAATGGCATAGCTGGGGTTTAATCCTGCTGCATTCAAAATAGAAACAATCAAACCCGTCGTCGTTGTCTTGCCATGAGAACCCAAAATCAAAACCGTTTTTTGTTTGGTTTTAGCTAACTCAGCCAAGGCTTCTGCGCGATGCAAAATAGGAATATTGATTAATTTAGAAGCTAACCACTCAGGATTATTTGGTGAAATCGCTGAAGATAAAATCACTCGATCGGCACCAACGACTTGCTCTGCTTTGTGACCCAAAAATACTTCAATGCCCGATTGTTTAAGCATCTCTAAAATTTTTGAATTAGCTTTATCTGACCCACTGACTTCAAAGCCTTTTTGTTTGAGCATTTGCGCCAGCCCTGCCATGCCACAGCCACCGATGCCAATAAGGTGATATTTCACAAGAGACCCATCTTTTTTTTCGCGATTGTACGAGTCGAGATTTAGAGCGTCAAAGTAAAATCAGTGAAAATTATAGATTGTATGAATTGATCAAAATCGATATAAGGCTCTTCTAATCATTTAAGACCCCATAAAACCCTAAAGGAATCGATTTTGAAAAAAGAAAATAAAATCGCACTCACCAACGGAATCGCCTTATTTGCCATGTTCTTTGGCTCAGGCAATTTAGTTTTCCCTCTGACATTAGGCAGCACGGCAGGGCATCATATTATTGCTGTCTGGCTGGCTTTTTTATTAGCTGGCGTCGGCCTGCCATTTTTAGGCGTTTTTACGATGACTTTATTTAAAGGCGATTACTGGAAATTCTTTTCGCCCTTAACCAAACCCCTTGCGTTTATTGTGATTACTTTTTTACTTTTAATTATAGGCCCCCTATTTGCAGGGCCTCGTACAGAAATGGTTACGTATGGGTCTTTCTTAGAATTATTCCCAAAGATGTTTTCTGAAAAGTTCTTCAGTGTTATTTATTTTGCGATCGTTTTTTTAATCGTCGTTAAACATACCCACTTCACTCAAATCTTAGGGAAATTATTAGGCCCCATTAAAATCAGCTTGTTTACTATTTTAATTATTACGGCCATTGGAATGGGGATAGGGCATCTCAGCGGGCATACTCCAGTTCAAATTATTGGGCCTCAAAATCAAATTACCAATGCCCTCACCACGGGTTACAACACCATGGATCTTTTAGCCAGCCTCTTTTTTGCCGGGATTATTTATCAATCCATTTTATCTCGCTGTAAAAAAGAAGGGCTCGATTTTCAACAGCATGCTTTTTCAATGACCTTAAAATCTTGCATAATCGGCGCGGCTCTTTTGTCCCTGATTTATACCGGTTTTATGGCTTCTGCTTGGATGCACTCAGAAGCTTTACAAGGCGTTCCAACTGTCTCGATTGTCTCTGCCATTGCATTGTTAGTTTTTGGACCTCATGGCGCTTGGTTTGTCTGCGTCTGTGTGGGCTTAACATGTCTGGCAACCGCCTCCGCTTTAGTCGAAGTATTTAGTCATTATCTACATCGGATTGTCTTCAGAAGCCGCGTTCCCAGACTGGTATGCCTCTTTGCGACGCTCTGTTTTATGTATGGCATGTCTTTAGTAGGCTTTGATGAAATCATCGCCCTGGCTTCGCCCATCTTGAATTACTTATATCCACTGCTGATTATTTATTGCATCGGTCAGCTTTTTTACTTTTTCCATAAGAAAAGAACCCATTCAAAACCTTCTCTAAACAGGGCAGACACCTAGGCTAACCAAGTCAATGGAAAGTGATGAATGAAAAAGTCAGAAATAATTATCACTTCAAATCTGCGAAGGAATATTGCCGGATATTGCTGAGTCTTTACGCTCGAGAATTAATGACAATTTTCAACCCTTTGCTGCCGCAAAATGAATTTGGTTGGGTATACAGGTGGTGGATCTTGGTTGGAGAAAACCACCCCTTCAAATCAGTGTTTAATTTAAATACAGTACCGCGATTTAAAAACTTTAGAGCCTAAATTATCAATGACCATAAACAAGAATGAATTATCATTTCCCCCGCTAACATCTTTACAAAGTTTTGTGATTGGAAGCCTTTCAGGAGCTATAGAGGTTCTTTTCAACCACCCCTTACTCATTATAAAAAACAGACTACAAGCAAGAGAACCTTTCACACTACGCCCAAGAGTTCTTTATACAGGCCTGTGGCTTAACGTTTTTAGTAAAACTCCAATCACAGCGATTCAAGTAGGAATGAATCAAGTTTTGATAAAGAAAATAGATCCTGACGATATTGGACTTTCCAAAAGTAAATCTGTGTGCATTGCATTGGCCGCAGGTTTCCTTTCCTCCTTCGTATGTTGCCCGACAGAAAGAATCATCACTGTTATGAGTCCAAAGACTAAAGATGAACCCAAGGTGCCACTAAGAATTGCAGTGCCCCGATTGTTGCAAACAGGCGGAATCCGATATCTCTTCATTGGGCTGATAGGTACCATCCTCCGTGAAAGCCCATTTTCTGCTTTTTTTCTTATCGTATACCCACAAGCTAAAGATTATTTTTACTCCCATCACACTCCTAATATTCTCCATGCTTCATTGGCGGCGGGTATTTCTTGTGGCATTAGCCTTGCTGCTTTGACACAGCCAGCAGATACAATCAAAACTTTACAACAAAGTTCAGAGGCCCCACAAAGTTTTTATCGAACTGCATGTATACAACATAAAAAATACGGCATCCCTGGTTTCTTTAAAGGCTTAACTCCTCGTGTAGCGCGTGTTACTTCGGCTGTGGTCATATTGAGCGAAGCAAAGACTGCAATAGAAAATGTGCTCAATTAAAGTTTCAATGCACTAAATTTTCTAAATAATTAATCTTCTAAAAAAATGGATATATATGTTTGGTAATCTTGATCTTTGGTTTTTTATTAAGGAATTTTTAATAACCCTTGAGCCTCCCAAAGATCTTTTTTCTCTCTCTCTCAGCTGTAAAACCCTCAGAACCAGATTCTCTGAAGAATGCTTCCATGCCTTACTAATGCACTATGTTCTCCGCGGGAAAAATGAAAAAATCCAGTCCATTCTCACTCATAATCCTAGATTGCTAACACGGTCTGTTCATGGAGCTGATTACTCAGGGCGTACTTTCTACGCGACACCTTTTGAAGCCATGTTATGGAATATGGACATACTAATGGGATTAAACATGCTGGCCTGCATCCCCTGTAGTTCTGATGGATTAAAAGTGCTTAATAATTTAAGTATGCAATACAAGGCGCTCGAAGAAAATCACTCTTGTACGGATCTTGTTAGGTTGGAAAATCATCCAAGCCTGTATTCTTCTATTAGCGTCTTAAAAAGCTTATTTACCAATCAAGATGCCATTCTTTTCTATGGAAGTGAATGTTATTACCTGCATCAAAAATCTGATCATTTTGAAGCGCTCCATTTTTTGCAGGACCCACATAGCTTTCTCTTCGATCATTACGCAATGCTTCAGCTAAAGACAATAATACAAAGCTTAGAAGTCAATACGGCAAGACACTCAACGCATGCAGAGCACGCATTAATTGCTCGAACACTCAATAAGCGTTTATCCCGAAATGGCTTACTTTATCAGTATAAAGGGATCACCTATCAAAGTACTCACTATGATTTCGCTGTCATTGATGCCATGAAACTCTGTACGCAATATAAACACACCAATGCTGCCCTTGCTAAAGCTCTCTGGGAAGATGCTGTCGCTCAAAAACAAAAAGAATGGGCAGTGACAATTGCTCATGAGTTTAGCGAGCCTGATAGACGATTTTGTTTTGAGTCCACAGAATTAGCTAAAAGTACTTTTAGAAACTACGCCAAAAAACGATCTCTAACGTTCTATGACGGACATACTAAACAAATAGACGCCCTCATATTTCCGCTGGATGAAAAATATAACTCACCAGGCAGCGTTATAGTAAAAGGAAGTCGGTATCCCGACCCTATTTTAAGCACAGTAATCTTTGGATCATTCGCTCGAGATCGTCCTGCTGGGTGGTTGCGTTCTCAGGATTTCTGCGAAACAGATTGCATGGCCTCAGAGGCTATTTTCCAAGTAAGAAAAGAAGGCTTAGGAGAAATCAAGAGCATGCTAGACAGCAAGATAGAGTCTATGAACGCTGTGCTAGATAGCACAACTCCCTAGACTCGTTTTTTCAATCCTATTATTCTTATCCGAAAATCGGACCGCCAGCCCCACAAACTGCTTCGGTTGCCCTTTCTGATGCAGAAGATCTTGGACCAAAGGCGATTGCCTCCCCAGAAGATACCTTGGAAAAAAGAGCCATTTGCGGACGCGTGATACACAGATAATCATCCACATTTAAAGCAATAGAGCGATCTAATGCACCCGCATTAAAGAAAATATACTTCCCTCGTTCACCTGCCTCACCTTCGATTGGAACGGCAAGAACAGGAGGCTGACTGCTAATATCCGCAATACGTTGATCAAGCAAAACGGGAATATTCTCCCAGAAACTAAAAGGGGGGACTGTGCCTTTCTCACATCCTGTCAAAGATTTAACATCAGAAACAAGGGACGCTTTAGCATTAAAAAGTTTTTTTAGGGCATCAAAATCCAATTGTGCATTACCAGGCAATACAGCCAAACGATATTTAGTTTCCCCACCCTCTTTGAACTGTATTACCATCGCTTTGGCACTGCGTGCTGGATCATTTCCACGCACTCTCGCAACTTCTGCCGACGTTCCTACAGCCTCGTGGCGAATCACTCGAAGCGTAGCTCGATTTTTTTTTAACAAGTCCAGTACTTCTTTAAACATGCGAAACTTCCTCTATTTTTAAATTAACATTCTTTTCAATAAAAAACTCATGAGCTCCAACAGGGAATCATTCCTTGGGCACTGTCACAAATTCAGCTTCACGTGCTACACGGGCCAACCAGGGGTCCTGTGTACGAGAGCGATGAAAGCAATAAGCACGCTGAATCCTACAGGCCGCGTACGGCTCTTTTTCTGATTCTGTTTTATAACGATCTCTCACTCTCCCTAAACGCGGCAAAACATTCACGCTATGCAAAAATAACCAAGCCAACGGTGCACCTGGTGAAGCACCAAGCATCCGCTTATAAGTAGGTGTTTCCTGAATAGCTTTTTTTAAACAAGTTACGGCAAGTCCAATAGGAAAATCTTTATCTTTTATCAATTCCCATAAATAAGAAGCATAACCAAGATTTGCCGCCGATTTTTCAAGACCGGTCATTTCAAAAAAGTACCCTCGCTGTAACCAACGGGACGGGTTAGTGATATAACCCACTCGACCATGCATTACGCCATAGTGCTGTGCTCCGGACGTCCAACCATTATTAAATAAAAGTGCCTGACCAGGTCGTAATCCAATAGAAGGCTCCTCACCACTTACAGGAAAAACTTCTTTAGCATGACTCTCTAAAAATCCTAAACAATGCAAAGCTTGTTCATTGCTTTCCCCTTCTGCAAATGCCGGTTTTATACGAGAGACCTCCTGATAAAATCTAAATGTCTCTACACCTGTAATCGAATCCACAGACAGAATAGGCGTCACGGTCTCTTCCGTCGTATAGCCCGTCACTGCTCCAAGTTTAAAAATAGGCAGTCGCATGAGCGCTTTTATCTCTTCAGGAATACCTTCCATAATCTGATTAATGAAAAAATAACTCGTCCTAGCAGTCACATCCCCCTCTAAGCAAAACAGCATTAGAAAACGAGGCACAGCAGAGGCATAAGCTATCTCTGTATGATAATAAAAAGGATCTCTCCCAACGCTTGAAACAACATGTTCCTTCCCTTTCACAGGAGAGACATTATGGACAATGACACCTTCTTGTTCCGTGGGTTTAGAATACAAATAGCAGCCCATTAAAGTCGCCATCGATAAAATTACTGCTTCACTGACTCGGGTCTTATAGGCATTTCTTGCTAAAGCTGATTCACCTGTAGGAATCACAGAATCGATGGGCAATCCATTCAAAAGAGAAATACCAATATCTCTACCTTCACGAAGACTGAATAAACATGCTAACGCATCAGATTCAAACATATTGGCAAGCTCAAAATGCCATAACTTCATGAAACGAAAAGGGTCATGATAAACTCTCTCACCGATGCCTTCACGTTGAATCAAACTATTAAAAAGATTAAATCTAGAAGCATCAGCAATAGCATCAATAGCCGCTAAGCCCGCACCACCCATAGCCGACATAATATTTCCTTATAAATAATTTGACGAAATAATGGTCTTTTTTTAGGTAAAAAATGTCAATAGCATCACATAACGTCATTTTGATGTGATTAAAAATGGGGGGATTACCCTATAACAATGAAATGTGGTCTTGAACGATTTAATAAAATGAGGGAGGGCTGGGCGTTATGCAAAGATGTGTGCATGCCGTAGCCTAGAAACCCCAGTGCTGTTTCAGAAATTCTTTAAAACATTCGCCCCGATGCGAATAGTTTTTAAACTGATCCCAGCTGGCACAGGCTGGGGAAAATAAAATAATTTGTCCTGACTTAGCCGCCTGACTTGCTAGATCTACTGCTTCTTTGAGCGTTTCAACCTGTGTGATTTTTTGTGTGATTTTTTCTGAATTTGAATTTGAATTTAAATCTAATAAAGCCCTGGAAATTAATTCTCGATCTCGGCCATACACAAAACTCTGAGAAACTTTTTGATCGAAAATATTTTTTAAATCTTTAAAATCTTGATCTTTTCCATCCCCACCCAGAATCAAAATAATCTCGCCTTCCTGACTAAAACTCTCGATGGCTCTAACAGTTGCTCCAATCGTTGTCCCCTTAGAGTCATTGATATATTTCACGCCGTTAATTATTCCCACTCGTTCAGTTCGATGGGGCAACGGCTGATAGGTTTTTAAAACCTCACAAGCCTGAATCAAATCCAGTCCCAAAATTTTTATAATTCCCAATGCAGCTAAACCATTTAAAACATTGTGAGCTTCAGGATTAGCTAGATTTTTTCGGGGAATTAAATCTAAATCTTGATATTTTAAATATTGACTCACGGGGTCTAAATAAAAATCGCCCCGCTCCCCATTAAATTCAGACTCTCCAAAGCTCAAAAAATCCGGAAAAATAGATTTGGTTTTTAAGCTTTTTAAAATAATTTGATATTGAGACTGCTTTAATAATTTTTCTTTCAGGTCTCTATAGATCTCCATAGTTTTATGGCGATCCAAATGATTGGGAGATAAATTTAAATAAGCTGAAACATAGGGTTTTAAATTATTAGCCAGTTCCATTTGAGCACTAGAGATTTCTAAGACATAAAAATCTGGGATATAAAAATCAGGACTTTCTTGATTTAAAAACGCTAACGGCGAGACCCCAAAGTTCCCTCCTGTTTTAACCTTTTTCCCACAAACTTGGATCATCTCTGAGACCATCTTGGTCACTGTGCTTTTTCCATTGGTTCCCGTAATCGCAACAATTGGTACTTGGGCCAGCTGGCCAAATAAATCTAAATCAGACGTTATTTTCAAACCCGCTTGCCGACAGCTGGTTAAAACCAATCCATCAGACTCAAAACCAGGACTAGCAATGACTAATTCACCTGGATCCAATTGGGACAAAATTTCGGCTGTTAACTTCTGAATAAATAAAATATTCTCAGGGAAATTCTTAGCAAAACTCTTGGGAGATTCAGAATTTTTCTCATCTAAGATTATTAATAAATCAGCTTTGTCTTGAAAATATTGAACAGCCGCTAAGCCAGAAATCCCAGCACCCAGGATTAAAATTTTTTTCATTTTTTTCATTTTTTTTATGAATTCTCTTGAATCACTTCACGCATGACTTCACAAGTTTTTTGCATCACCCGAACATTGTGAATACACGCCAAGGTCGAATACAACGCCTGGCCCTGTTTAAATAAATAATGCAAATAGCCTCTTGAATGATTTTGACAGGTATAACAATCACAATCAGGCTGAATCGGGTTTTCATCTTGAGCATAAATCGCTTTTTTAATGAGCAATCTTCCCTTTTCACTATAGTTTTCAAACCGAACCCAACCCTCTTCTGTTTTAACGGGCGAGCCGTGATAGAGCGCCCCATGACGGGCATTTCGAGTCGGGGCCACACAATCAAAAATATCAATACCTTCTTGAACCATGTCGATTAAATCTTGAGGGTGTAATCCTACTCCCATGGTGTATCTCACTTTTTGGGGCACTTGATCTAAATAGGGCTTCACCCACTGGATAATCTCAACGGTCTTGGCCATATCAAAACCGACAATTTCACCCCCAATCGCCAAGCCATCCAAGGGCAGATTAATTAAATCTTGCGCACAAGCTTCTCGTAATTTTTGATAACTCCCACCCTGAATAATTCCAAATAAAGCCTGCTTCAATCCATAATCACTCTGATTATTTTTTTCATGGGTCTCTATGGATTCTCGTAACCAACGATGCGTTCTCTCCATGGCTTTCAGAGCGCTGATTTCACCGCCTGCTTCAGGCGTGCATTGATCAAAAGCCATGATGATATCGGCCCCAATGGCTTTTTGAGTCTGGATAGAAATCTCTGGCGTCATGTGAATCAAACGACCACTTTCAGGATGCTTAAAATGCCCGCCAGATTCGTCGATGACACAGATTTTTTTATTCTGAGACAGACTAAAAACTTGAAAGCCCCCACTGTCTGTCAGCATCGGACCAGACCAATTCATCATGACATGCATGCCACCCAGAGATTTAATAACCTCAACGCCAGGAGCGACCAACATATGATAAGTATTACCGCCTAAAATAATTTGCGAACCTGCATTTTTTAATTGATCCCCATCCATGCAATTCACTGCAGCGCGAGTTCCCACAGGCATAAAACAAGGCGTCTGAAAATCCCCATGAGGCGTGTGAACTTTCATAGATCTGGCTGGCAGCTTTTTATGCTGATGGGTCAATTGGCTAGAAAAATAATTTAATCCTGAGGTTATTTTTGAATTTGATTCTGGTTTTAATTCAGACATATCAGACATAAGAGTTAAGCCTTGAGCTTGTTTTTAAAATTTAAAAAGGTGGCGACTATAACAAAATCGCCCCTTAATTCCTGATATTGACCTCCTCTCCGGCGTGAACACCAAAGATTCCAGTGGTGTGGTCTTTCGATCACGTCATTGGAGTGAACCCTTCACAGACTTCACAGGTTACTGCTTCCTAGAGCCGCTAACGCAGTCTCTCCACAGTCTTAACTTTCAGCCGACCCGGCCGTAGCCCACTTAAGGAGCGCAGATCATACTGATTACCATCACCAATATTCAATATGTACATGTGATTTTTTTTAATTGTATTTTTAATTTCGCCCCTGATATCTCCGCCATGAATTTTGATAAATTGACATCGACCGCCTGCTCCGGCATCATCGCGCGTCTTTTTTTGACCCAAATTTATTTCAAATCATCGTTTCTGGAGAACTATCTTGGCTAATATCAAATCCGCTAAAAAGCGCGCTAAACAATCCATTCGTTCCCGTGCTCACAATATGAGCATGCGTTCCATGATGCGTACCATGGTTAAAAAAGTAGGTCATGCACTCGAAGCCAAAGATGCGACTAAAGCATCTAGTGCATTCAAAACTGCTGAAAGCGTTCTAGATAATTTCGCTCGCAAAGGTTTGATTCATAAAAATAAAGCTGCGCGTCACAAATCCAGATTGACTGCCAAAATCAAAGCACTGGCTAACGCAACGGCGTAATTTAAAGTCAATACATTTTGAATTTTCGTAGGGGCGGTCCCATGTGTCCGCCCTTTTGCATGGTGGGCTAGGCCTTTTCTGCTGGCCGGACTTCTAAATAATTAATTCTAATACCTGCCATTTTCAGACCTTCTCGGACATCATTGACATATTGCTGACAGGCCTGACGATTATCTTCATGATCCATGCCTTTAGAAGCATAAAAATCAGCGCGTTCTGCCAAATATTTCTTAATTTCTTGAACTAGTTTTCGCCCTTGATCATCCACTGAATAAGCGCGGCGATTCAAGGTCCCCGCTTCATTCAAACGATAATAAACCTTAATTAATCCTGCAACGGCGGCTTTAACTTCACGCTCATAGACTGCAGCAACGCCTAAGGGGACAGGGGGAACAGATTTTTTAGATTCTTCTGGTTTTTTTGGCTCTGAGGGATTCACTTCAGTTTTCATAGCCATCAAAGCGATCAAAGCCTCTTTTTTTTCTTCTAATTTTTCTTTCTCTTCTGAATCTGAAACAGAATTATCAAGCTCTCGCGTACGTTTACGGCCGATTAAAGAAATTTCTTTTTTACTCATAGTATTTTTATCCGATCTTCCATACCCCCAAAACGAGCCGGGATCTTAAGAGATGGTCGAAGTACTCGCAAGCAAGCATGCTGTTTTAGCTAAGAAACCCAATCCTCTATTTTTAAATGAGACACTCGAGAAAATTCTTTTTTGTTATTGGTCACAATAATTGCATTCAACGATTTCGCATGAGCGGCGATCATCATATCCAGAGGCCCAATAATCATCCCTTTCTTCTCAAGTGCCGCTCTAATTTCGCCATAACAAACAGCGGCGGCTTCATCAAATGAAATAATATCAACGGGAGATAAAAACTCTTCCAGAGCTGCTTTATTTTTTTCTTGATGCTGGCTCTTTTGAACGCCGTACATCAGCTCAGAAAGTGTGACAGATGATATGCAAACATCTCCTAAATCAAGGGTTCTAAATTTCTCAAAAACATTCTTCGGCTGTTTTTTAATAAGATAAATACACATGTTGGTATCGAGCATATATTTCATGAAAACATGTCTTCTCTTTTTTGTTGATCCGGCTGATTTCTCGTATTCATAAAATCATCTGAAAATTTATGAACGCTATCTACCATGCCTCCCCATGGATCTTCAATGGGAAACAGTACAGTGACTTTCCCAACTTTTTTGATAAAGACCTCATCACCATCAAACCTAAATTCTTTAGGTAATCGAATAGCTTGGCTTTGACCATTTTGAAAAATTTTTGCCATTTTCATGTGACGCCGCCTATGTTTGTATTGATAATAATATATATTTTTAAGTTTATACTAAATGCCATGCGGATACAACCCACCAAACAGCCAAAACACATAAAACAGGGTTTTTAACAAAAACACTTGAAAGAGCTAAATAGGCCCCCATATCGCCGACCTTGTTTTAAAAGGCTCTATTTAATTTAAATTTATAAAGGACAAATCAAATTGATGTATGACATTCACGGCACAACGATTTTAGCGGTTCGCAAAGGAGATTCTGTCGTTATGGTAGGGGATGGCCAAGCGACCATGGGCGACCAAGTCGCTAAAGATAATATTATTAAAGTCCGTAAGATCCATCACGATAAAGTCCTGGCAGGCTTTGCTGGCGCAACGGCGGATGCTTTTACTTTATTTGAATTATTTGAAGCCAAATTAGATTTATACCAGGGTCAATTAGAACGAGCTGCGGTCCAAATGGTTCGCGACTGGCGGACAGATAAAATTTTAAGACGTTTAGAGGCCATGCTTTTAGTGGCTGACCATACGGGAACTTTACTGATTTCAGGAACAGGTGACGTCATGGGCGAAGATCCTAATGGTGTCATGTCCATTGGCTCTGGGTCTTCTTATGCCAAAGCAGCGGCGAGAGCGTTGGTTCAGAATACAAATTTATCCGCTCGCGAAATCGCTGAGAAAAGCATGAACATCGCGGCAGATATTTGTATTTATACAAACCATAATTTTGTTTTTGAACAGCTTCATAACGTCAAAATAATTAATTTAAAAATTTAAAAATAAAAATTTAAGGAACTCCCATGTCCACAAGAACTCCTAAAGAAATCGTCGTTGAATTAGACAAACATATTGTTGGCCAACATGATGCTAAAAAATCCGTCGCCATAGCCCTCAGAAACCGCTGGCGTCGTATGAAACTCGGTACAGAGATGCGCCAAGAAGTCACGCCTAAAAATATTCTCATGATTGGCCCAACAGGTGTGGGTAAAACCGAGATTGCAAGACGTCTAGCTAAATTGGCCAATGCGCCTTTTATTAAAGTTGAAGCGACCAAATTTACAGAAGTCGGTTATGTCGGCCGTGATGTCGAATCGATTATTCGTGATTTAGTTGATATTTCCGTCAAAATGGCGAGAGAGAACGCCAAAGAAAAAGTTCAAGAACGCGCTAAAGAATCTGCGATCGAAAGAATCCTCGATGTCTTAGTGCCTCCTTCGAAATCTAAAAAAGAACTCAAAGCTCAAAGCATTGGTTTCGCCAATGAACCCATCGCCGAAATTGAGTTACCCACAGAGCATAAACCTGAAGACTCAGCCGCTCGCAAGATGTTCCGTGAAAAGTTAAACCGGGGTGAATTAGATGAAACCGAAATTGAAATCGAATCGTCTGCTCTCTCCCAGGTCAATATGGAAATCATGGGGCCCCCAGGCATGGAAGAAATGACGTCTCAGCTTCAAGAGATGTTCCAAAATATCAATACAAACAAGCCAAAAAAGAAAAAATTATTCATCAAAGATGCTAAAAAAATTCTGCAAGACGAAGAAGCCTCCCGATTCATCAACGAAGACGAAACCAAGCTTTCAGCGATTGAAAACGTCGAACAAAACGGAATAGTCTTTATTGATGAAATCGACAAAGTCTGCCGACGTTCTGATCAACATATCGGCGGCGCCGATGTTTCTCGTGAAGGCGTTCAAAGAGATTTACTCCCCATCATCGAAGGAACTACGGTTTCGACGAAATATGGCATGGTCAAGACGGATTATATTTTGTTTATTACCTCAGGCGCTTTTCATACTTCAAAGCCCTCTGATTTAATTGCTGAGCTCCAAGGCCGGTTGCCCATTCGCGTTGAACTCAAGGCTCTGACGGTTGATGATTTTGTGAAAATTCTGACAGAACCGAATGCATCTCTGACAGAGCAATATATTGCCCTGATGAAAACTGAAGGTTTTGATCTTTCTTTCCATCCAGAGGCGATTAAACGCATCGCTGAGATTGCTTTCCAAGTGAACGAAAGCATTGAAAATATTGGCGCAAGAAGATTACACACCGTCTTAGAAAAATTACTGGAAGAGCTTTCTTTTAGTGCGACAGACAGAGCGGGAACAGCGGTCGAAATATCAGCCGATTATGTGAATGACGCGCTTGTCAGCTTGGCCAAAGACGAAGATCTTTCGCGGTATATTCTCTAATTCTGGAGGCCAAAAAAATCTGATGATCATTCTAAAAATGATGGGGCGAATACAAGATTCGCCCCTACGGAGAAACCCTCATCATGTCTGAACCCACAAAAACCCATTTTGGATTCCAAGAAGTCGCCTGGGACAAAAAACAAAATCTAGTCAACGAGGTTTTTGATTCTGTTGCGAGTCGTTATGACTTAATGAATGATCTGATGTCTGGGGGGTTACACCGGCTCTGGAAAAAATTTGTGATCGACCTCGCCAGTGTCAAAACTGGTGATTATGTCTTAGATCTTGCGGGCGGAACGGGTGATTTAACTCGGGCGTTTATACCCCATGTTGGAAAAGACGGTTTTGTATTACTCGCTGATATTAATTTTCATATGCTCAGTGAAGGTCAAAAAAGATTAGATTCAAAAGGGTATTTTCAATCCGTCGATCTATGCCAGCTCAACGCTGAATCACTGCCATTCCCAGATCATACTTTTGATTTAGTGACTATTGGATTTGGATTACGCAATGTCCGAGATAAAGATCAAGCGCTGCGAGAAATTTATAGAATCTTAAAACCTAAAGGCCGCTGTTTCGTCCTAGAGTTTTCAAAGCCGACTCACCCTGGTTTTTCTAAGATTTATGATTTTTATTCTTTTAAAATTCTTCCCAAAATTGGGAAATTTATTGCCAAAGACGAAGAGTCTTACCAATATTTAGCCGAATCCATTCGAAAACATCCTGATCAAATCACTTTGCAAACCATGATGTGCCAAGCAGGCTTCCCCAAAGTGACTTTTCATAATTTAACAGGCGGTATTGTGGCTGTGCATATAGGCGAAAAATAAGGATGAGAAATCTTGAAATTATTTAAAACCGCCCTGGGATTTGTCCTAGAAAATATTATTAATACAGCCATTCAAACAGATTTAGATCACCCCAGATTATTAAAAATAATTGATTCAAAACGCCTAGCCGTGTCTATTACAGATTTTAATTGCCGTTTGGTTTTTATTGGTCGACCTGAAAAAACAGACAGAAATAAACTTGAAGTGATTTTAAATCAAGACTCCCCTGCTGATGCTGAAATCTCAGGGACTTTAATTAATTTATTAAAACTCGCTTTTTCTAAAAATCCTCAGGCACTTTTGGCTTCGCAAATTATTTTATTAAAAGGCGAAGTGTCCATTTTGCAGGATTATCAAAAATTCATGACTTGTTTAGATCTGGACTGGGAAGGCAGGCTCTCTGATTTGATCGGCCCAACGGCTGCGGCTGAGATGGGCCAATTGGCTCGCAAAGCCAAAGAATTTCAGCAAAGATCTTGGGAATCGTCTCTATTAGATTTATCAGAATATCTGACCGAAGAATCCGGATTTTTGCCCTCTAAAAAAGAAATCGAAAGTTTTTATCAAGATCTTAGAAAATTAAGATTAGATATTGATCGCTTTGAGGCGCAGTTAACTAGAAAAACAAATAATACTTATTGATGGGCTTGACCAACTTGACCAACAGGCCAATTCTTGCAATAATTACCCAACGATTTCACATAAACTTAAAGAGACCACTCATGGAACAGTTTAATCTCTACGATGCCAAATCAAATCTCTCCGACATTGTTGAAAGAGCTAGTCAGGGGGCTACTTTCTTGATTGCAAAAGCAGGTATTCCCAAAGCAATGTTATGTCCTATCAATACTAATAAGAGAAAACCTATTAAATACGGCGCGATGCTAGGCGAAATTAAAATTTCAAAAGATTTTGATGCACCCCTCCCACCTGAACTGATTGTTCTCTTCGAGGGGAACTCTCATTAATGCGCATTCTTCTAGATACTAATATTCTCATTTGGACTCTTTCCGAGCCTAAAAAATTACCAAAAGAAGCTAAACGACTCATGGATCTCTCTAGCGTTCTTTACGTGAGTGCTGCTTCACTCTGGGAAATTAATATCAAAGCCAGTCTAGGCAAAATCAAAATTGATGTTCATCAATTAATTCGCTGTCTTCACGATCTAGACATCCAAGAACTTCCTGTTACCTGGGAACACACTCTCTTAGTAAAAGATCTTCCCTTCCATCATCACGACCCCTTTGACCGCATCCTTGTCGCCCAAGCGATGAGCGAACCATTAATCTTACTCACTCATGATGCAGCTCTACCACAATACGGAGAGCTGGTTAAATTTGTTTAAAAAAACCCCTTCAAAAAATTCTTCAAGAATCTCCTTATTTGCATTCGAAATCTTTGTGCTAAATTGCCGCGCTTCGGTTATGATTCCGCGCATTTTTTGGCCGGAGAGGGGTACAACGCACCATGATTTTAACTGCTCTAGATATCGGAACTTCTAAAGTCACCGCCATGATTGCTCGAGTGACAGACGATGAAACACTTCAAGTGATTGGCATTGGAACACAGCCTTCTTATGGCATGAAAAAAGGCGTGATTGTTAATATCGAAGCGACAGTCGCTTCTATTCAAAAAGCCATCACCGATGCTCAAAACATGGCCGGTGTTCCCATTAAATCTATCGCCGTCTCTGTTTCTGGCGCCCATATTCATAGTTTTAATTCGATAGGCGTCGTCGCAATTACCAATCATGAAGTCACTGTGAATGACATCGATCGAGTCATAGAAGCCGCTCAGGCTGTTGCAATTCCCGCAGATCAACGCGTTCTGCATATTCTTCCACAAGAATTTATTATTGATAACCAGGGCGGCATCAAAGAGCCATTAGGTATGTCTGGCGTTAGGCTCGAAGCCAAAGTTCACATGGTGACAGGATCCGTCAGTGCTACACAAAATAATATTAAATGCGCTCAACTTTGTGGCCTAGAAGTCAGCGATGTTGTTTTAAGCCAGCTCGCTTCTAGTTATGCCGTTTTGACTGAAGATGAAAAAGAATTAGGCGTTTGTTTAATAGACATTGGCGGCGGAACCAGTGATGTTGCTGTTTTCTCCGAAGGATCCATTTTTCATACGATGGTCCTACCCATTGGCGGCATGCAAGTTTCAAATGATCTAGCCCATGCCTTAAGATCTCCGCTTCAATTTGCTGAAAATATCAAACTTCGTTATGGGACAGCTTTATCTACCGAAGTCCATCCCCAAGATGTCATCGAAGTGCCAGGCATGTTAGATAGACCCGGCAAAATTCTTTCTCTTCAGACCGTCGCACAAGTGATTGAATCTCGATATGAAGAATTATTTACCTTGGTCAAACAAAATCTAGAAAACGAAGGTCTCAGTAGTCATCTTGCTGCAGGAATTGTCTTAACAGGCGGCGCTGCAAAATTGCCTGGACTGTTAGAACTCGCTGAATCTATTTTCAGGATGCCCGTTCGCTTGGGAGGCCCTCAAAGCTCAGAACTACTCGGCCTCAAAGAAGTCATTTCAGATCCTATTTATTCCACGTGTACCGGCTTATTACTCTATGCCCATCAGCAGCTGGAAAATGGATCTGCTCAAGAAGCTTATGAAATGGCTGAAGAATCTGGATCTAAACCTGGATCTAAACCTGGATCTAAAAATTTTTATCAAAACCCTAAATTCTCAAAAGTAAAAACATGGTTCTCGAAATATTTTTGATTTTTTAAAATTTTTAATTTTTAACTTTAAGCTGAAGGTGTAATTGTTATGAGTCCAAAATTTGATCTGTCTGAAAACCTAGCTGACAATGCTGTTATCAAAGTTATTGGCGTAGGTGGCGGCGGTTGTAATGCCGTGGCTCACATGCTTAATCAAGACATCGAAGGCGTCGAATTTATTTGCGCTAATACCGATGCTCAAGCCCTGAGAAATTCAAAGGCAAGACATGTGATTCAACTCGGCCCTGAGCTCACCAAAGGCTTAGGCGCTGGCGCTAATCCAGAAATTGGCAAACGTGCCGCTCAAGAAGACCGTATGCGCATTCAAGAAATGCTCTCTGGGGCTGACATGCTATTTATTACTGCTGGAATGGGCGGTGGAACTGGAACAGGAGCCGCACCTGTCATTGCTGAAATTGCGAGAGACATGGGCATTCTAACGGTCGCTGTTGTGACAAAACCCTTCCCATTTGAAGGCCGTAAACGCAGCCAAGTGGCTGAAGCCGGTATTATTGAACTTGCACAAAGAGTGGATTCATTAATTACTGTTCCTAACGAAAAATTACTGACGGTTTTGGGCAAAAATGTCAGTTTATTAGACGCATTCAAAGCAACAAATAATGTCCTTCAGGGCGCCGTTCAAGGGATCTCTGAGTTAATTACCCGTCCAGGTTTAATCAACGTTGACTTCGCAGATGTCCGAACTGTCATGTCTGAAATGGGTATGGCGATGATGGGAACCGCGACAGCTCAAGGTGAAAACCGTGCTCAAGAAGCTGCTGAAGCCGCTGTTGCAAGCCCCTTACTGGAAGACATTGCGCTGTCAGGTGCTAAAGGTGTCTTGGTTAATATTACCGCTGGCATGGATATGACCATTGGCGAATTCGAAGAAGTCGGTGAAGTCATTAAATCTTTCACGTCTGATCAAGCCACGGTCGTTGTCGGAACGGTTATTGACCCAGAAATGACCGATACACTTCGTGTGACCATCGTTGTCACGGGTCTGAATGCCGTACCCGAAGATCGTTTCCAAACCAGAGCGCCTGCAAGTGCTCAAACAGGACGTCCTTCTGTTATGCGCCGTCATGTGAATTCTTATAACCCACAAGTGGCACCGGCACAGCACACCCACCCAGCACCATCGTCTTATCAGTCTAACTACCAAAGCCCTTATCAATCGACTCAAGCGCCTGAGCGTGTAGCTGTTGAAACAGGTGCTGGATCAGATTATCTAGACATTCCCACTTTTTTACGTCGCCAGTCTGATTAATCTGGCTGGCTGATAAAAAATCTAAAAATAATAAAATTAAAAATAAAAAAATCGGTGCGGTTAATGGCCATGCAAAAGACAATTAAACATTCAATTCAAATGGAAGGCGTCGGCCTTCATTCTGGCCAGTTAGTTCAAATGCGAGCCATCCCTGCACCGGTTGATTCTGGGATTATTTTCAAACGGATGGATTGCGATCCACCCGTTTTGATCCCTCTTAAAATAGAATCCATCGAAGAAGCGCCGTTATGTACTCGCCTGATTTCTTTTCAAAGCGGTCCAGAAAATCAAACTATTTCTATTTCGACGATTGAACATTTGTTATCTGCTTTGTGCGCGCTAGAAATCGATAATATTTTATTTGAACTCAACGCTGACGAAGTCCCCATCATGGATGGCAGTGCGTCGCCTTATATCTTTTGGCTGCAGTCTGCAGGCATTACAGAACAAGAAGAAAACCGTAAATTTTTAAAAATTAAACTCCCCGTTCGTGTCGAAGACGGCGATAAATTTGCTGAATTAATCCCTTCAGCCAAAGGCCTTGAGTTTCATTACAGTATTGATTTTTTACACCCTGTTATTTCAAACACGCCTCAAGAAATTGAATTCATGTTTCACCCCATGACTTATATTAAAGAAATTTCCCGAGCCCGAACTTTTGGTTTTGTAAAAGATCTTGAAAAACTTCAGGCTAATAATTTAGCCAGAGGGGCTGGTCTAAATAATGCCGTGGGCATCACTGACGAAGGCGTTTTAAATCCTGAGGGTTTGCGATATCAAAACGAATTTGTGAAACATAAATTATTAGACGCCATTGGGGATCTTTATGTCGCTGGGCCTATCTTGGGTAAATTCACAGGACACAAGACTTCTCATACTTTAAATAATCGCTTACTCAAAAAATTATTTTCAGATGATTCTCAGTATGAATGGGTTTCTTGATCTTTTTACAAATCACCAAATCTCAATAATTTCTCTAGTTTTTCACGAATCTTAGAATCTTGGGTGCTAAAAATAGTTTGTTTTAATAGCTCCAGAGTTTCTGGGGAAAATTTTCTGGCTTTAGGTTTCTCTGGGGTATTTTTAAAATCAAACTGGGTCGGATCTATTTTAATATCAATACTGACCAATCCAGAAAACGCAGGGTCTGATCTTAGTTTTTGTAATAAATCAGGCTTTAAATAATGCCATTTGGATGCCATCGCACTCGAATCTACTATCAAAGAAATTTTGCCATTTTCATAGTTTCCTAGTTTCGAATGCGGTCTTAAAAAACTAGGCAGTTCTTTTTTTAGTTTTTTATCCATGTCTGATAAAGATTTTACTTTGAGAATGACTCTTTCTAATAAACCATCAGGACGTCTTAAAGACGATCCTAAAGATTCGGGTTTATTGGATATTTCAGATGTTTTTTTTGGTGTCACGGGGCTCTGCCTGGCTAGCTCTTTGTGTATACTCGCCGCCCATCGTAGCAAACACATCCCTAATCATCTAATAGCAAATCATCGCAAAATTAGAATAGGTCCAAGAGAGAGGTCCCAAGAATGGTCGCATTCTTACAGAAAGTCTTTGGCAGTCGAAATGAAAGATTGGTTCGTAAATTTTCCAAGACAGTTGATCAAATTAATCAATTTGAAAAAAACTTGATCAACATGACGACAGAAAAGCTTCAAGATAAAACCCTAGAATTTAAAAAGCGACTCCAGAAAGGTGAGACACTCAATCAGCTCTTACCCGAAGCCTTTGCACTCGTTCGTGAAGCCGCCAAAAGAACCCTGGGAATGCGTCATTTTGATGTCCAGTTGATTGGCGGCATGGTTTTACATGAAGGCAAAATTGCTGAAATGAAAACCGGGGAAGGTAAAACCCTGATGTCTTCTTTACCGGCTTATTTAAACGCGCTCTCTGGCAAAGGCGTTCATGTGATTACTGTCAATGATTATTTGGCCAAGCGTGATGCGACTCAAATGTCCAAAGTCTTTGAAATCTTAGGTCTAACCACTGGGGTGATTTTAAGCAATCTAACCCCTGAAGAACGTCGCCAGGCTTATAACTGTGATATTACCTATGGGACCAATAACGAATTTGGTTTTGATTATCTTCGTGACAACATGGCTTTATCAAAAGAACAGCAAGTTCAGAAAAAATTACATTACGCCGTGATCGACGAAGTTGATTCTATTTTGATCGACGAAGCTCGAACTCCCCTGATTATTTCTGGCCAAGCTGAAGACAGCTCTGAGACTTACATAAAACTCACAGCCCTCTGCAAAGTTTTAACTAAACGCGAAGAAGAAAATGGCCCAGGCGATTTTTATTTAGACGAAAAATCTAAACAGGCCTTCTTAACAGAATCCGGGCATCACCACATGGAGTCTCTTTTAGCTGAAGCGGGTTTAATAGAACCTGGCAAAAGTCTTTATGCGCCTGAGAATGTCTCAAAGATGCATTATATTTCAGCCATCATTCGAGCTAATTATTTATTCATGAAAGATGTTCACTACATGGTCAAAAACAATGAGATTTTGATCGTCGATGAACACACGGGCCGCGCCATGCCAGGTCGTCGTTGGTCAGATGGCCTGCACCAGGCCATTGAAGCCAAAGAAGGCGTGAAGATTCAAAACGAAAATCAAACCCTGGCTTCGATTACTTTCCAGAATTTTTTCAGACAATACGACAAGCTTTCTGGCATGACCGGAACAGCGGATACAGAAGCTTACGAGTTTCATCAGATTTATGGCCTCGAAGTCGTTGTCATACCCACTCATAGAAATATGATTCGGATCGACCATCCAGATTTGGTTTATCTAACAGAAAAAGAAAAATTCCAGGCCATCGTCCAAGAAATAGAAACCTGCCGAGCAAAACAGCAACCTGTTTTAGTGGGAACGACGTCGATTGAAAATTCAGAAAAATTATCTAATCGCCTGACGGAAAAAAATATTCCTCATAATGTCTTAAACGCTAAACAGCACGAACGTGAAGCCCACATCATCGCTCAAGCCGGCCAACCTGGCGCAGTGACTATTGCAACTAACATGGCGGGTCGTGGGACGGATATTATTTTGGGCGGTAATGATCAAATGGACATTGAAGCCCTGATTAATCCCTCTGAAGCTACTATTCAAGAAATCAAACAAGCCTGGCAAATCCGCCATGATCTAGTTATTCAAGCCGGCGGTTTATATATCTTGGGCACCGAGCGTCATGAATCTCGACGGATTGATAATCAGCTCCGAGGTCGCTCGGGTCGTCAAGGCGATCCAGGCACTAGCCGCTTTTACTTATCTTTGGAAGATAACTTATTAAGAATCTTCGCCGGCCCTTGGGTTAAAACTCTCATGGGAAAAATCGGCATGGGCCAGGGTGAGGCCATCGAAAGTACAATGGTTTCACGTCAGATTGCCAAAGCTCAAAAGAAAGTCGAGAACCACCATTTTGATATTCGAAAATCGTTGCTCGAATTTGATAACGTCGCAAATGATCAACGCCAAGTGATCTACGCCGAACGTCAAGCGCTCATAGAAAACAGTGAAGTCTCTCCCATCGTCGAAGCCATGCGTGAGAAAGTCGCTGAAACTTTGGTCCACCAACACATGCCGCCCCATACCCTCGAAGAACAATGGGATGTGCCGGGTCTAGAGAAAGCTTTATTGGGTGATTTTGGGAAGCCATTGCCTATTGCCCAATGGCTAAAATCTGATCAAACCCTCTCTGAAGAAAATATTTTATTAAAAGTCCAAGAGACGCTGCATCAGGAATATCTGGCTCGACATAAAGATCTGGATAAAAACATGGTTCAACAAATCGAACGGACCATTATTCTCCAAACATTAGATAATTTCTGGCGTGAACATCTGGCCCAAATGGACCACTTAAGACATAGCGTAAATCTTCGAAGCTATGCCCAAAAAGATCCGAAACAAGAATACAAGCGCGAGTCTTTCCAGTTATTTACCAAGATGCTTGAAAGATTCCGCTATGAAGTGATCTCTATACTTTCAAAACTTGAAGTCCGACCCGCACCAACTCCTGCACAACATTCACAGCAAGCTAGCCCCATGGGGGTCATGAACTTTAATCAAGCTTCTTTACATCATTTGGGTACACAAATAGAAGGCGTGAAATCACCTCATCCAGGACCCATTCAGCCTCAACTAGTCTCGCAAAAACCCATTGCTCGTAATGAACCCTGTCCGTGTGGATCTGGGAAAAAATATAAAGAATGCCATGGAAAGTTGGGGTAAAAATCAAAATTAGTGCCAAATACGACGACATTGAGGATGAAAAATCCGTCCGTTTAACCAAAATGGTCATGAACTTATTTAACCATTGGAATTTAACTTATGACGAGCAAACCCAAGTACTGGGGCTTTCTTCCGAAACACATTCGACCATTCACTGCTATCGAAAAGAAACTTCCAGCATTCGATTTGATCGGGATATCTACGACCGCGTCAGATTCTTACTAGATATTCACAAAGCGCTTCGCACTATTTTTCCTCTCAATACTGAAATGGCTTACGCCTGGCCCAAAACACCTAATCAATTTTTTAATAGGAAAACTCCGATTGAAATTATTTTTGAGGAAGGCTTTCTAGGACTCGTTCGCATTCATGCTTATTTAGCAAATGTTAAAACTGAGTCATTGCCATATCTGAATTACAAAAACAAAATTGGATTAATTAAATCTCCCGTAAGGACTCGCGCCCCATGCACGCTTATTTTGGAAAACCCGAATTCACCCAAGTTCTTCAAGCTGAATTAGTTAATCCCCAATGTTTTTTAGAACAGGGTTTATTTCTGACCCCAGAAAAACAAAATCCAGCGTTCTGGATCGACCAATGGTCAGATGTTCAGCGCGTGAGTTTTGACTCTATTTCACAGGCTGCTGAAATCTTAAGAAAAACTGGGAAATCTTTTGGCAATCTTTGGTTTCATCATCCGATTAATCATGTTCGTCGCGGGGCTTTGATCCAAGAAAATTTTAAAAAATTCCCAAAATTTTTACCTATTAAATTCCCTCTAGAACCCCTTCCTGCTTTTGGTTGTTTTAGTCTGTTAGATCAACATGATTTAATTTTTTCTATCCAGCCTGAAAATCCTATCCCCACTGGCGAATATTTATTTCAAGAAGACAAAATTAATCCCCCTAATCGGGCCTATTTAAAACTCTGGGAAGCGTTTTGCACCCTTGGGAAAAAATACCCAGTTCCTGGCGAAACCTGCATGGATCTTGGCGCTTGCCCCGGTGGGTGGACTTGGGTTTTACAGTCTTTTGGCGCCGAAGTTATTGCCGTTGATAAAGCACCGTTAGAACCCAAAATTGCCGAGCTTCCCGGCGTATCTCTCTTACAACAGAGCGCTTTTGCTTTAGATTTTAAAGCGCTGCCTAATAATATTCAGACCATCGATTGGCTAGTTTGTGATATCGCTTGTTATCCAGACAAATTATTAATTCAACTTAAACGCTGGATCGAATCTGGAAAAATCAAAAATATCATTAGTACGATTAAGCTTCAGGGAGAGATTGATCTAGATTTACTTCAGGAATTTAAAAATATTCCTGGGATTTATCTAAGACAGCTTTGGCACAACAAGCATGAATTAACACTGTTTTGGTCTGCTAATTAGCCCATAAAAAATTAATTAAAAAAATTTAAGATTTGATCAAAACTTTTTTGTTAAAAAACACAATCGCGATTTTTATAATTTTTTTAATTCCACGGGCTTCTAGTTCAGCTTGATACGGGATGTTCGACTTTTTTTGACGGACGTTGCTGCTTGGAACTAGCCGCTTGAATCGTCTCGCCCCTTGAGGGAGAGACAGGCCCAACAGGCGCTAGCCTGGTGGGACAGAGAGGGGTAAAAAGTAGCTTCCAAGACGTCTTTCTTTTGTTTGAATATCTCGTGATTCCAGAACAGAAGTACACGGACCCCTTGGGACTCTAGATAATTTTCTCGATCTGAATCTTTTCGGATGTTTTTTTCCTCTTGATGCTGGCTTCCATCTAACTCAATCATCAGGCGTTTTTTGTAACAGGCAAAATCATCTTGAAATTCTTTTGATTTTGTTAGGTCGCAATAAATTGCGCCCCTACTTTCTACCCCTCTCTGTCCCACCAGGCTAGCGCCTGTTGGGCCTGTCTCTCCCTCAAGGGGCGAGACGATTCAAGCGGCTAGTTCCAAGCAGCAACGTCCGTCAAAAAAAGTCGAA
>CANJUQ010000015.1 GCA_947478175.1 Thiotrichales bacterium
CGCTTTATTCCACAAAATTAAATTCTTTGGGAGGTGCGCACACTTTTTTTTACCCCCTCTCCCTCGCAGAAACTGCTCGACCTCTCCCGCGGCGGGGCGAGGTGAAAGCATTCATAATGTCAGCGAGTGGGTACCTGAGTAGTTACAAACATTGAACCTTATGCTCTACACTCCCCCGGTTCCACAATTTCAAGATTAAAACAAAAAAGGACATTCAATGATGACCCAGCAACTCAGTGCCAAAATGATTAAAGAAACAGCTTTTTCGATGCCATTCTCAAGCCCTTCTTACCCCAAAGGCCCCTATCGATTTATTAATCGCGAGTTTTTAATTATTACTTATGAAACCGATATGGATGCTTTACGCGCCGTGGTGCCAGAGCCCTTAAAAATCATTGAGCCTATTGTCAAATTTGAAGTCATTCGTATGCCAGACTCATGTGGTTTTGGCGATTACACTGAATCAGGTCAAGTCATTCCTGTGGAATTCAATGGCCGTAAAGGCAGCTACGTTCACTCGATGTATTTAGACGACCAATCCCCCATTCTTGGCGGACGTGAGATCTGGGGCTTTCCCAAAAAATTTGCACATCCTTCACTCAAAGTTGATAAAGACACGCTCACTGGAACGCTCAACTATAACGACGAACGCGTTGCCACAGCGACGATGGGATTTAAATATCAAGCGCTCGATAAAAAAGCTTGTGAGGCGGCTTTAGGCGCCCCTGGTTTTCTTTTAAAAATTATTCCAAACGTGGATGGCTCTCTTCAAATTTGCGAGCTGATTGAATACGCACTGACCGATATTCATGTTAAAAGTGCCTACGCAGGCCCTGCAGCTTTAGAGCTCCGACCTCACGTCATGGCACCATTAGCCGATCTTCCTGTCCGAAGAATTATTTCTGCAACGCATATCATCAGCGATCTGACCCTCCCTTACGGAAAAGTGGTTCATGATTATTTGAAATAATAAGCCAACCGATTAGCCCCCCAGAAAATTAATATTTATTTTTCAGATTCCAGTGCTCCAGTCCCTGCTGGAACGAGCGATGGAGGAACGCCATTACTAGATTTTTTTGCTGCAGATTTTTTAAATATAAAAGACTCCATACGACCTAGACGCTCTTCTCTCTTATCTTCACGCTTATGCTCTTCTAACTGCTGATAACCCACAAAAACAGTAAATGCCGCGCCTGCTGAAGCAAGCAATCGATAACTAAAACTTCGGCCTTCCGCAGCTGATTTTTCTATTAAAGTCCGGCTCTCTAAAGCTGTGGCCTCTATTTTTTCACCAAGCGTTACAAAACCTGCTTGCATTTCAGTCCGAACTTTTCCTATTTCTCCCATCAGCTCAGTCCGAACTTCCTTAATCTCTCCACGAAGTTGGCTTTCTGTACTCTTAAGCTGGGTATAAAAAAAAGTGTGATCAGTTGATTCTCTCGCTCTCATAACGCTTGTTGTTTTAATGGGTTTAAATTTCACTTTCGTTCCAAAGGCTCTAACGCTCCCTGACTTAACTAAATTTCTTAACATAGGATTCTTCCTCATGAGTGAATTGGCCTGATGATTCCAGATCATCTCATGAAAAAAATAATGCTGTCTACGGTGAACATAGATCACAAAAAAGTGTAAAAAATTTTAATGTAAATCCACCCACTCACACATATGTAACGCATGAACCATATGAACCCGATGTTCATTAGTGAGTTTTTCTAATGGCAAATTTTCAAATTCTAAAAGCAGTTTTTTCAAGCGATTCAAATCCACTATTTCAGCAATCAAATCGTTCTTGGCAAATTTAGGTAACAACGATTGGTAATAAGCGAGCTCTCTTTTTAAGGGCACATACCAATGCGCGCTTTGAATACCTTTGGTTTTATTCAATCTAATTTTTTCTGGAAGAACGCCTCTCATGGCTTCACGAGTGACATAGCGATTAGTGATATTTTTTTGATAAGCCCCGACTGGGATAGTTAAACAATATTCGATCAAATCTAAGTCAGACGTTGGATCACAGATCTCAACGCTCAATTTGTTTAACATAACATTATCTATGTTCGATGCAGCCGAAAAATACTGACGGATCAAATTCAATAACGCCAATCGTTTTTCAGGCAGATCCGTCATCTGATTAATTAAATTTCCAGAATGCTCTGGCAAAATTTTTAAATACTTATTTTTAAGCAAAACTGATTTTTCTTTAATGCATGGCTGGCCTTGCATAAAATTCCTTAAGATTTTTAGTTTAGGTTTGATAACGCGCCATAGTCCCTGAGGTGCTTGTCTAAATCTAAAAGAAAACGCCATATCTCCCAGTCTTCCTGACAGAATTTTATGAAAGCCATGCTGATGTGCGAATTCATAAAACGCTACAATCCACAACATATTATTAGGCGCATGCTCTGGGCCATTAGAACTCTCAAAACAAAGGCGCGTAATTTCTGAATAATTTTTACTTAAAGACAATCCATCGAATCTAATAATTTTTGTATTGGGATAGGTTTCTTCAAAATCCGAAAGCAAATGCGCGTTCGTTATTTTGGAATCCAAATTTAATCCCGAAGGATTATGCGGTGTCGAATAATCACTCAGGCCTATTAAGCTTTTAAATTCTTGCGCCAAAATCCCCGCAACGGATGTTGAATCCAAGCCTCCACTGATTTCACAACAGGCACGATCGCCTGCTGGCATTCTTAGCTTCACTGCTTTTTTTAAATGCTCTTTGACACCTTCTGTGTATAAAGAAAAATCTCGGGGCTCTGTCTTATCTTGTGCAGTCCACGCAATTTCTCTTTTTAAACTTTGACCGGGAGACCAAGTCGCAATCTCAGCACTCTCCAATTGCAAAATTCCCTTATAAAAAGCCCGATCTGATAATTTATAATTTTTTGAAAGTGAATCAATGATTTTTTCTTTATCTATTTCACAAGATCGAGATAAAGCATTTTTTAAAATAGGAATTAAATCTGAAACATATAAATCCCCATGATCGATCGAAAAATACAGATGCTTGAAGCTAAACGGGGTTTTAAATAATTCGACTTCTAATGTCTGAGTATTAATAAAAACAGCAACAAAATCCCCTCTTAATATTTTGAACAGCTCTTTCCCATAGATTTTTTTTAATTGAATTATTTTTTGAAGTTCAGATCCGAAAATTAAATTATTTTTTTGAGCCAATAAATCATCAATATTAAAAGCCCTGCCAATCATTAAAACCCAATAGCCATCAAAATTTTCTTGCTGAAAAATGTGAGCTCCTGATTGATAAGAAAGCATCACACCACCTTGTTCGATAGATCGATAAGCGGGGGCAGTGATTAGGGCTGTGTTGGAATGATTAGAAATTCGGCAAAGAAACATGGCGTCATCAATTTGAGGTAAAAATTTTAAATCAAGATAGTGAGAGTTTTGAGTTTTTCTTAGGCATCACAGAACAATATAAATAAAAACTAATGAATTTTTTCATGAAATTCACACTGGAAAACTAAAGATTTTCTTCTAAGTTCAGCGGCTTAAAAAATTTAGTTACAGGGATGGTGACTGAGATGGATGAGATTTTTGAGATGGATCATCAAATGAAAGTTGGGGCTCAAGCTGGTTTTAGCTGGAACCAAGAGGTTTTAGAAGGTTATAAAAATTGGGAGAGGCCTGTAATATCGGAATTAAAAATAAAGATTACAACGACTGGCGCTTCTCTAAACCCTGATGGCAGCGGGCAAAGCTAAACGAAATAAATAATTTAATACGGCAAATACCCCACAAAATAAATCATATTTTGTTGTTTTAATCTTGTTTTAATTTTGGTATTGTGTGCCCCCGTGAAAAGGAGAGAGTCACGATGGGCATTCAATTAAACCCTTATATTGAGCAACTTTCTTGGGCAGAAGCTCGAGAATTAATTCTTCCCGTAAATCCAGAGTTTGTGAAACATGCGGATGAGTTAGATCTGCCTAAAAGTTGTTGCATTTTTAAGGTTAAGTATCGGTATGGAGATTATTTGCTCCGTGAGGGCAGGCCGATGTTTAGGAATGCCGAGGGGGCGAATGTTTCAATTGATGATGAAAGCTTGCCGGAGATCATCAAAGAAAAACTGAGTTACGCCGACACTATCCCCATGGGAATTTCATTAAATAAGAAATTAGAAATTTTCTTTAAGACCCTGAATAACCGCATCATCCCTATCATGGCGCCAGAGCCAGGCTACATATTTGCATTAACCGGCGTCCTTAATAGAAAAAATGGCGCATTTATCAGCCAAGGTCCTTTTTGGAATATCACATCTGGAGTACGACAGATTTACAGCGTACCCAAAATATCTATTGCAGCAAAACATAGAAAACTTGCGAGGGAATTTGGTATTAATCTTGACCCTCCAACAAAACTCGAAGATCACTGGCAAACCTTTAAAGAATTAATGAGCTCAAATTCATTGGAAAACAATTGGTCCAATGAAGTGATCTTTTTTTCTGAAGAATTCCCAAGTTTTAAAGATTCCAATACTTGGGCAAACTTTAATAATTATCTCAGAGAATACTCCTGGGGCCGTGGTGATTTTCTCAGAACCTTTTATCAGGTTTCTTTTATCACTTCCGAAATTGCTTCTTATGCCAACATACCGACCTATCCAAATCTGATAAACACCCTCAAGCAAATCCTCAGTATTTCCGGTCGATTTATGCCTGGGTTATCTCTTAATGCAGGAGAAATGACATTCCCAGAAAAGGCTCTAAAAAAAGCATATAAAGAAGTTTACGGCTTAGAACACGACCCTCTTTTCATGGGGTCCAAATACTTTGACCCAAGCGATGGGAATAAGATTTATTATGCTCTTTCATTACCCAATATGCTCGAATATCAGCATGGCCAAAGCTTTGCAAAATCAAAGTTTGAAGAATTACGCGTGATTGCACATTCATTAGAAAAAATACAAAAAATAATCACTGGAAATGTGCTTAAAATACAGAGTATCGAACAGTCTTTTTTCCGCGGGCTAGTCCAATCAAAAATCCAGTGTTACCACAGCCACGCTTTAGACGAAAAGCAAATCAAAGATCCCCGTTTACTACTCAATAGCAACAATGAAAAAGAAAAAAAAATCTACTGTGGAAGTAGCCTGTTAAGAGGATTGATTGGCATTGAACCCATTTGAAAAACCTCAGAGACTGATAGTGTTAGCGCTAATCGAAATAAAGAGTGTTGTTAAGCTCAACATGAGTAAAATTACCTATCTATAAAAAACTGACGAATGCTCGCAAAAAACAAAAACCTGCTCAACCCACCAATTTTTTTCACAGGAAAATAAATTAATTTCTTAGCTTATTTTTTATTTAAATTTGGATTTAAAAATTAAAACATCGTGATTTTAACTACCCATTTTGAATGGTATGATCGCCTCGTTTTTATAGGGGGAACATCATGAGTGGTACATTCAATTTACTTTTCACACGCGCGTCTGAAGCAGCATTTTCAGCTTACAACGCCCTAGGTTCTGTCTTCAATCTAGCAGAGCTACCCCCTGTCGTTTCCACGGTCTTTTCCCCTAAACTCATCGACCTTTCTAGTCACTATGACCCGACTGTTTTATCCAACCCCGATTTACTCTTTACTTATTTTAAATCTCGTTTTCAGCAACAAGTCGAAAATCACTGGTTTAAACCGATTGTTCAGAATTTTATTTCGTCAGGAAATCTAGCCTCTTTAGATACCGAGCTTCAAAATTATCTTGATCATTATTTCCCCCAACTCAATTTTCTGCTCTCTGATGAATGCTTAAATTTTATTGCTTCTCATCTTCCCCATCTTCATTCTGTGGACGCGCAATCTTTCTGTGAAAGCCTCTCCGGTTATCTCAATAAACTTTGGGAAGATTTAGAGGGTCATATTAATTACGAAGATAAAATTTCCGATGTTTTCTTAAATACCCGAAATCAAATCGCAGGGCTGAAGTCCTATCTGCAGTCTTCTGTTCAAACATTTAGGAAGCCTTCTCTTCCCAAATTCTCATCAGTGACTCAAGCGGTTTTAAGCGTTACACGCAGGGCGGCAAGTTATATGGCTTTGCATCCGCTTCAAGCCTTTGTGGGTGGAGTCGCACTCTTTGGACAAAGAGCTTTAGCAGCTGACACGGAAGAGAGTTCTGAGCATCAAGGGCGAGAATTATCTGGTTTAGTTTTAGCTCCTCCTATCAATGTGACAATAGGCAAGACATTCAATATTGATATTTATTCATACTATTTGTGTGGCTTACATCCTTCCCCTGACACAATTTTGATATGCCCTACTGCACAAATGACGATTGTTGATTTCAGCGCTATTTTTCCTCAATACCCATTAGCAAAATGGATAACTTATTCAGGCGCGACAGGAATGAACCTAATGGGTACCCCCTTAATAACGGAGCGTTTCTGGCAAGGATTTCAATACAACATGTTTGAATATACTTGCCCCACAAATTTCGGTGGAAATGTAATAAATTGCCCATCATATACCCCTCTAGGCACCCGTTTTTTCTTCTGGCTCGCCGACACCCCACCCTACGCCCTCCTCACAAACACCACTCTCTCCTACCCCAACACCACCTTCGGTGCTCAACCTCTCCTTGGCTTCACCAAAAACGGTGTCAATCAACCCTTCGCTGGCAACTTTCTCCAAAACGGTGTGGGAGATAATGAAACTGACACCAGCACTCAAGAGCTTTATTTACCTAGCTCTACTCATGGCGCTTCTTCTGCTGGACATATCAAGCCCCCTTCTCGGATTAGCATTAACTCAGTCACCGGCGACATCTCATTTGTTCCAACTTCGGGCGATGAAGGCCGCTGGTTCTTTGATCTCTTTGTTTACAACACAGCTTGGAACTTAAAACCCAACGTCTGGAACTACAATTTACAACAAGTCACCTGGGAATCTTTCTTTTGGGCGACTTCTTATATTGATATCCAAAACTCAGCACCCACCCTGAAACCTCTACTCAATGCGCTCTACACCATCACGCCTGGCAACACGCTGACCATTAACTTCGGGGGCGTTTTCAAAGACCCCAATGGAAATAACCTTCAGTACTTCTTAACCAAAGAAGGCAACGAGACAACGCTCTCTGCTCATTTTCAATTAGATGATGCCAGACAACTCATCAGTTTCTCACCCACCTCAGATGAACGAACCACTAACGCAGCCCCCTACGTTTTAACCCTCAGCGCTTGCAATCAACCCGGCGCTAACTGTGCGGAAGTCATCGGTTGTATTCCTGCTGAATCCCTCTGTACAACCAGCAGTCCTTTCTCTCTCATTGTCGCTAATAACCCTCCCGCCCAAATACAACCCTTCTTCCCCTCCCAAACCACCATCAGCACAGCCACCTCCCTCACCAATGTTCTCTCTAAATTCTCAGATTTAGATTCCGATACTTTGAGTTTCTCTATTCAAAGACTCGATGGTGATCAAATACTCCCCTCAGGTTTAAGCATCAATTCAAACACAGGAGACGTCTCTTGGCTTCCAATCCAAGGAACGGCGACAGGTACTAACTATCAATTCCAAATTACGGCTGATGACGACCAGGGTGGCACTGCCTCTGGAATATGGACGGTCACTTTGAATGATCGACCCGCCCAAATTAATCCAGGACTTTCTGACACGCTTGCCAGCATTGGAATGCAAAACGCTGGCTCAGCCAATTTCCCTTTCCCTTTTTCAGATCCTGATTTAACAGCCTCTCAAATCTCAACATTAATCAGCCAAACGACTGTCACTATCCCAACGTCTTTACAGCCTTACGTTCATGTAAATTTTGATAATGCTTCTTTGCAATACTCCATTAATTGGAACCCTATCCCTGGTTTTGCAGGCTCCTGGCCGATTCTTTTCACACATATAAATCCTATCAACTCTCAACAAACGTCTGTCAAAACTAATTTAGTTATTAACAATGCCGGGCCTTATTTAATTTCTGCCCCAAGCCTTCAAACAGGCTTGATTGGTTCTTCAGTAAACTTCAATTTGATTTCTCACTTTGGGCACTTAGATAACGCAGCGACCCTGACTTACTCCATTGCCTTGCCTAATGGTCTGAGAATTTCCAACGGACAGATCCTTGGAACCATTCAAACAAAAACGGCAGGTGTTTATGACCCGCCCATTACCGTGACCGATAATATGGGGAAAACACTTCTTCCCCTACCCACTCTCTCCCTCACCATCCCAGCGACAACCCCCACACTGATTAACCCAGGAACTTTAACAGCGGTTATCAATTCTGGAAGTTCTATTCCAACCCTCTCAAGTCAATTCCAAGTCATCAATCCTGACCAAAATAATTACCAAGTCTCTAAAGTCGGCAGCAATCCTCCCATGCTGACTGTGAACTCCGATGGCTCTTATTTCTTGACCCCTCAAAATACCCAACAGGGCAATTACACGGCGGTCATACAAATCACGAATGGCATTGGGACCACGCAGATCAATGTTCCCATTGTGATCTCACGCGCTAGCTTACAACTGCCTTCTTTTGTTCCAACACTTCAGGCGTTTATTGCTCAGTTGGTTCAGCTCGATGCCTGTACTTTAGTAAACGACGCGGATAACCCCGGCTCCTGTTCTAATTTTGATTTATCCTGGTCGCTTCCCTCCGAACTTAAAGCTTCTAACACCACAGCGGCTTCTGCTTCAACCATGGGATCTTTGCTTTCTCTCAATGCTGCTTTTAACTCAGAGGTCCAAGGAACTTACACAGCCGCGCTGACTTTAAGAGATCTTCGTTCTACTCATACTTATCAGGTTCAAATTCCTATTCAGTTTTTAAATAAAGCCCCCAAAGCAGCCGTGAGTTTGCAAACCCTTTTGAATCAAAATTCTCAAAGTACTTTCACCGTTCCTGATCCCGTCTTTACAGATCCCGATGGTGATAACTTGAGTGTTATGGCTTCAGTTCCGACTCGCTGTACTCGTGACCCCATTCAGAAACAAACGACTTGTACAAAATTAACGCCCGCCATTTATGATCTTGTTTATACAGCCACTGATTCGTCTATGACTAACGCTACTTCAACCGTCCGAATCCCAATTAACCCAGCCCCCGTCACTAATATATTCATAGAACTATTTTCAAAAGCAGGCCCAGGTGTTCTATTGCCTGTCGCTACTGCCATGCTCTTTTTAGCTAAATATTGGTTTTGGGATCGACCCAAAACAGCGGCTTTAAATAAGCTCGAGAAAACACTCAAACCCATGGTGATTTTGTTAGAGCAGGTTCATAAAAAATATAAATGGTTACCGATGGAATCTCATCCATTAGGTCTTCCTCACACCCATGGAAGTACACCCAAGCCCACGCCTGAAGCAGCACCTGCTATAGATTTCACACCTGCAGCCAGCACACCTATCAGTGTTGATGCTGGTATCGGCGTGGGTTTATTAGCTGAAGCAAAATGCATTCCTAGCCCGCCGTCTTCCCATGCTTTAGTCAAACGTCACAGTATCACCCCAGGGATTACCCACAGCAGAGACAGTGTCCTTGCTATTAGAAGAACACGCTTAGGCGACCGCGCTGTTGAAATCTCTAATCAACTCACGACGGCCATTTTGAATGTCACCGATTCAGAATCTTCTATTGAAACCTTCCAAGCGCTATTTGGCGAATACCTCGGTTGTCTTGATGAATACCACGCGACGGGTTCTAGGGATGTCACTTCCGAATGCAATGTCATGACGGTTTTAACGGCTCTGTCTAATAGATTTGACAAATCTTTAGGGGGCATCACTCGGGAAAAAAGCGGTTTACATATCACCCCTCGCATTAAAGCGCTGATTGATTGGCTGGAAAAACTCAGTACTCGATTTGTTTCTTATCATTCAGGTTCCATTATCGATTTGGCTGAAAAATTTAATTTGGCTCAGGCCATTACGGACTGCATTAAAGCCGTCCGACAACATTTGAAACCCAAAAAATCGATAACCCCTTCAGATCACCCTCAAGAATTAGAACAAGAGCAAGAAACAATAGGCGAACAACGCGCTCTCCTTGCAACGCAAGAACTCCTGCGAGGCATGATCACTTCTGTCAAAGACGATGATGAAGCTAGCATCAGAAGAACCTTCACCTGTTCCCGACGCGAAGTGAAATCAGAAACCAGAACCCTTCATAAAAAAATCCTGATTCCAAAAATGTGGATCGCTCCCGCCATGTTCTTTAGAAACATTAGTCAAATTGGAACTAGCCATCCTGACAACTTAGAGATCTTCAAAATGCTCAACAAAGTCGTCTCGGGAATTAATGTTCATCAACCCACTCGAGTTAATTTTTGGCAAGTCTGCACTCAAAAACCTCTTAAAATTAAATTCCTTGGAAAAGAGTGCACCTTCTCACCCCTTAGCCCGTCTCAAGCGAGCCGTGCTAACTATTGGGCGTGGGATGCTTATATGGCACTGATGGATAACTGGTCACCCGCCAGTCAATTTGAAGCGAAGATAGAAAACGAAAAAATGGCTTGCTTGGCAGAAGGCCTCAAAAATCTTTTAGGTTTGCCTCTCAAAGATAAACTCGGCGAAGATAAAATTCGCTCATTTGTGCTGACCCGTTTAGGCCAGTCTTTGCAAAATTTTCTCGTGAATCCCTCGAATCAATTAACCGTTAAACAAGCGACCTCTCTGCTACTGAAACTCAGTCCTTATTTTTCTGACCCCCAAATCAATCAGATGGTTACCGATTACGTTTTGGCTATCAGCAAACAAACCTCTCATGACAAAACCACAAATAATAAACTGGCTGCTTTCTGCCGAGAATTTAAAGCTCAGTACGCAATAGCCTCAGAGAGTAATCCATCAAAAATTAAAGAATTACGGGCTTGGTTAGATTCTGCGCCCAGAGAAATAAAAGAAATAAGAGAAATCGCTCAACTGAAGTCAGAATTAATCCTCACTACTCATAGATGGTCATTCAGCTCATTTAGATCGAGTGGATCTAATGGATCAAGCAGTCCTAGATCAGCCAGCCCACATGGAACAACTATGGCAAGCGTTCATCGAAAACCTACTAAAAAACCGACCCACTTGGATTCAATAGGCGCGCACCACATGGTGATTGATATCAGCAATCCATTGCCATCGACTACTACTCGAATAGCGACGGTGATTCGTCATCAAGCTCCAATGGCACCCGAAGAGGCTATACCAAAAAGAGGTGATAGGGCAGGAAGGACTTCTTTGATGCATGGGAATAAAGGACAAATGAGCGTACCAGGAATGATTGGAACAGAAGAGAATAAGCTCTGATTTAATCACTCTCTTACCAGTGGAAAATTGAAAATTCTCTTCTAAGTTCAGTCGCCTAAAAAATAGGAATGTTGACTGAGATGAGTGAATTTTTTGAATTTGAAAATAAAAAAAATAATTCGATTTCCGAAAATCAAAAAAACATGAATTTTCTCAAAAATTGGCACCCCCCTTATTTACAACTTTTTGATTACCAGGTGACAATGTCAGCTCCCCCAGGGTCTTCTGAGACAGATAGTGGGTTTTTTTCTAATGGCTAATGGAAATAAAAACTTATGAAAAAAAGTAGAAAAATAATTTCATTGCTCTCTCTGGGTGGCTTAATCTTTTTATATCAAAAGCCAATAGAAGCGAGCTCACCCCAAATAACTAACTTACTTTATACAATTAATGGCATGGTCTCTGATGGCCATGCAGGGGCTTTTGAGACGACTGATATCTCTCCTACTTTTTCTGCAGTCAAAATGTACAAATATACTTACAACACCGGAACGGCTGGATGTACCTCCACTAATGGCTTCCAAAATAGCCCTTTCAACTCAACTGGCTTTGCTTTTTCACCCAACAGACCCTTTTTTATAAATGAACAAAATTTGTTTTTATTGATTAAAAATAAAATAAACACCAACCCAAACGGAGGCTATAGCGTCGGAATACAATTGCGAGACAGCCCTTCCTCACCGGTGCATTATTCTTCTAGCTGGTCTGGATCGAACTGTGTTACGGGCCCCTCAGCTTCATACCTATGCCTTAAAGTAAACTGTGATGGGTCTTCTAGATGTATCTCCACGGGAGCTGGAAATACGGCCCCTCTCTGCATTTTTACAACCGGGACTGCTTAGAAAAAACCTGCCACGTAATGTGTTATTTATTTTTAAATCCCTCTCCCGCGCCACTTTCAGTGGCTTGCCCTCTCCAATATTGGAGAGGGGAATTCAAGCAAGACCAGCCTTGCCGACCTTAAGTCAGCACCATTGGACCAGTGTGTCCGCCCCGTGAAACATCCTCCATAGACCCTGTGTGTCCGACTTATTTCTTATTTATTCCATGGTACGATCCCGGCGTTTTTTCCTGAGGAGGGATTATCATGAGTGGTACATTCAATTTACTTTTTACACGCGCGTCTGAAGCGGCATTTTCAGCCTACAACGTCCTAAGTTCTTTATTTAATCTTGCGGGTTTGCCAGCTGTGAACCCTACCTTTATTAACCCGAAGCCCGTTGATCTTTCTAGTGATTATTACTATGACTCGACTGTTTTATCTAACCCAGATTTGCTCTTTACTTGTTTTAAATCTCGCTTTCAGCAACAAGTCGAAAATCATTGGTTCAAACCCATTGTTCAGAATTTTATTTCATCAGGAAATCTAAAATTTTTAGATACTGAACTTCAAAATTATCTTGATCATTATTTCCCTCAGCTTAATTTTTTGCTTTCTGACAAATGCTCAAATTTTATTGCCTCTCATCTTCCCCATCTTCATCCTGTGGATGCGCAATCTTTCTGTGAAAGTCTCTCGGGGTATCTCAATAAACTTTGGGAAGATTTAGAGAGCCATGTTAACTATGAAGATAAAATCTCAGATTTTTTCTTAGAGACTAGAAACAAAATCGCTGGATTAAAGTCCTATCTGCAATCTTCTGTTAAAACATTTGAAAAACCTTTTTTTCCTATTTTTCCCAAGCTCTCATCAATTGCTCAAGCGGTTTTAAGTTATATGGCTTCGAACCCGCTTCAGACTTTTTCAATGGGGCTTTTATTAACGCCTAAAGTTTCAGCACAAACTCTCACGCATAATTACACTCTCAATATTGGAACTAATTTTCTTGAAGACATTGGCGCTGAAGCCGGATGCAATATGCCAAATGGCGATCTCATTACTGTTTGCCCCATGAGCGGCGCTAATATGATAGGTCGTTACATTCAGCCCAGTTTTAGCGCATTTCCCTCTTTTTTATCTATCAGCACTATCACAGATATAGATAACCCCAATGTTGGCGATATGGCCTGTTTAGGAACCATCCCAGTCTCTGCTCGTTTTGGTTACTCGGCCTTTGTAGCCGTTCCACAATATTCATGTCCTCAGTCAACCTCTCCACTCATGACGTGCAGCTTGTTACCTGGTTTTAATATGAATCTTGATCTTTGGGTCCCCAACCACCCCCCGTTCCTTCTTACGACTAACACCACCCCTTCTTATCTAGACACCCCCCTTGGCGCTCAACCCATCACTCCAATCTCCGCCTCTTTTCACGGATCACCCTACATTAACCCACCCGTCGATGCAGATGCAGACACCTTAAAATATTCAACGCGCCTCCTCTTCAATGGGACTCAGATTTCTATCCCCGATTGGATGAACATTGACTCAACCACCGGTGTTATTTCAGGCTCTATCCCAACCGCTTATCGTGGAAAATATATTTTTATTAGCATGGCTGCAGACCCATTTAATGCTCAAAATATTCAAGGGCAAGATTTCAACCCAACGACCCAATATTCCAACGTGACTGTTCAATTCCCCTTAATTCCTCCTCAAACTGCACCACAAATTTCCCGCCAACCCAGCAGCATTACTTCAGCTCAATCTTTTATTTCTTTTGCACTCCCCCTCCCCATTAATTCTTATGCCAAAGATTCTGAAGACGACCCAATCATCGCCGGTCCTCTCATGAGTGCTAATGCAACGACGCTTCCTTCGGATCTTTTTTATAGTGTCAGTGACCAAACACTCTATTGGACTTCTCCAAACCCTATTTATCGCACAGGGGGTGGCCTATGGGTTCAAATGCCTTATTCCGATCAACCCGGTCCTCTTTGCACAAAAACTACTGCCCCAGGATGCCTACCGCTTTCTTCTTTAACTTCGCTCACAGCTCCTTTTTTAATTCCATTGAAAAACACCGCTCCCATACAATTAGCCAATCCACCGCTTTCTTCTTCCCCAGCCACTATTGGAACTCCTATTTCTATTAATGCCCTGCAATCTTTTTATGACCAAGATCGCGACACCATGGCAATCAGATCAGTGATACAAACAGATCAAAATCCAAGCTTAGAACCTAACAGCATTGACTTTAATTCCAGCTCAGGACTCGTGACTGTTAACTTTCAAAAGGGCGCTAAAACAGGTGTTAATTACCAATTTGTCATCACTATCGATGATGCCCACGGTGGCCAAACTTCAGGCACCTGGACCCTCACCCTCACCGCCCGTGCTCCGGTCATTACTCTGCCCCCTAGCACCTTAATTTCTACTCTTACCGGACTCGCCGCTCAGACCACTTTAACCCCTCCCTATCGTAATTTAGATATTGCCCCCTCTCAGCTAAATGCATTTTTTGCACTGACCCAATTTAATTCTTCACTACCTTCAACGGCCTTAAGTTTTACCTACAACGCGACCACTCAGCGATTTGATGTTTTTTACAATTTTCCTAATACGGCTCATGGCACTTGGCTCATTCAAATTTCCCATCCAGGTTCTGAGATTCCGCTACAAACTACTGCACAAGCAATATCTCCCGGGCCTCAAATCATTCAGCCTTTAGTTTTAACAACAGGTGCTTCAGGCACTTATTACGTCTCTCCGTCATTTGATACTTTCTTTTTGAATCCAGATTCTCTCACTCCCATGACTGTCATTTTTTTAAATCTTCAGTCCGGGTTTATACAAAACACCACTCATGTCTTTGGCTTAGTAAACCCCAGAATTGCAGGCACTTATTCGCTTACTGCTCAAGTTCAAGCAGCCGGAGTGAGCATTATTTCAGTGGGCTCGATGACCATACCCTATTTACCCCTGATTCCCGGAAATATTCGCGTCAATGGCATCCCCGCCAGTTCTAATAATTTTACGATTGAAACCAATACAAATTCTTTGGTCGATTTTTCACAAGGCGCTTCAGATCCCAATGGAGGGACACCCAATTTTAGTTTTTCTAGACTGCCTGCTTTCTGCACTTTAATTAGCCAGACACTCTGGCAATGCTTCGCCAATACAAATCAACAAGGTTTTTTTTCATTCTCAGCAACTTGGGATAATGGTCACACTCAGGCCTTGACCCAAGAAGAAAATCTTATTGTTATTTTGCCACCCCCGAGCAATATCCAATCTATAACAACTAACGAATCAAAAGCAGGGCTTGGCCTCGGAGCAGGCGCTGCGGCCATATTACTTATCGCAGGGTGTAGCGCTTACGGTATTTATAGATGTCACAAAAAGAAAACCCCTTCTGGACAGATTTTCCCAACTGCTGGTGTTGAGACTGGTAATACCGTAATAAGATTGGACCAACCTATAGGCCACCGCTCTCCTTGCGCTGTAGATATGGCTAATTTTGGGAGAGGGACCGCATTTTCCGCTGTCACTTTACGCCACACATCAGATTTACCTCTAAGTCATCAACGCAGGCAGCTCACTCCGATAGAACGAGAAGAACCACTAGCAGGGATGACCCACTCTCTAGGCAGCCCAGCTTTACTCTTTAGGCAATACCCAACAAATTTGGAACAACCATTGGAACAACCAGAAGCATCTACCAACACGCAATAAAACTTTTTTTAAATCGCCTGCAGCTTTTCTAAATAAATTCTCTCATCAGGCATTGTTTGGTATTTTTGAGAAATCCAAAGTATCTCTGCCAAAATATCCATCATCCGATGTTCAGCTTCATGGGGATCTTTTAATTTCAAAATTAATTTTTGATAAACCAAAGCAATCCCCTGGGGCCTATTAGTATTTAGCTGCTCTCGCAATCCAAGATGCAAACTTAGATGTAAAAATGGATTAATCTCTCCCAGCTCCACGCTGAAATCTTTTTCTAAAATGCTGGGATCTTCTATGGCTTTTAGATATTCGGGATGCATTTTTAAAATGCTTTCTACTTGAGCTTCTAACCCAGTCAAAATCTGATTATTTTTAGATTTCTCTAAAGTCTCTAGATAAAAATTTCTTAAACTGGCCCGGTCATGCGTAATCATTAATTTTTTGCTTTATTTTTTATCTTTATCTTTAAATTCACAAAGATCTCGAATCAAACAATTTTCACACATCGGCTTTCTGGCTTTGCAAACATATCTTCCATGCAAAATTAACCAGTGATGCGCATGAAGCGAAAATTCAGTCGGAATTTTTTTTAATTGCTTTAATAAATTTTCTTCGACTTCCAAGGGATTCTTACCAGGCGCCAGTCCAATACGATTTCCCAATCTAAATATATGGGTATCTACCGCCATCGTCGGCTGACCAAACGCGACATTCAAAATAACATTCGCGGTCTTTCGGCCAATACCTGGCAAAGCTTCTAAAGCTTCACGGGTATCAGGGATCTGACTGTCATGTTCTGAAATTAATAATTCGCAGGTTTTTAATAGATATTTTGATTTATTTCTAAAATGATTCAGCGTTTTTAAATAACCCATTAAACCTTCTTCGCCTAATGCCAAAATTTTTTCAGGCGTATTGGCTATAGGAAATAATTTAACCGTCGCTTTATTAACACTGATATCCGTCGCCTGAGCTGACAGCATGACCGCGACCATGAGTTCAAACGGCGTGGAATAAATAAGTTCGGTCTGAGGGCTTGGATTATTTTTTTGCCACCGTTGGAAAATTTCGTAAACGATTTCTTTTTTCACAGAGTCAATCCGTAACCATTGTCTTGAAATTTCAGGCCCTGCTGATTGCTTAAATCGTCTCGCCCCTCGCGGGAGAGACAGACCCGAAACGCATCAGCGTTTTGGGTCAGAGAGGGGGTTTAAATCAATTCGACGTAATCATTTCATTTTTGTCTGAATAACTTTCACGATAAGTCACAGGCAAATCTTGCGATAATTTAATTTGAACTTTGCTATTGCCATAAACCCTCAAAGGATCCACTTCGGTACAAACAGGTTTTTTATCTGTTGTACATTGTTGACCATTGTCTAATAACACATTGGTGTTACCGGTATTTTCAGCCGTTAAAGTTTTTCCATCTCTTTTCAAAGATAAATTAACATGCGGATTCACAGGTAAAACATAGACACCCACCACAAAGGCAGAAATGATTTCCACTTGAGCGGCTGTATGCACATCTTCTGTTTCTTTAGAACGCAGAACTGGCGCAGGCACTGGCAAAATATTTAAGCCATACACTACATCAGTCTTATTCCCATGGCTGAGATTTAATAGACGAACGCGTTTGATTTGCCCCGGTGCAATCGCCAATTTATTAGGCGTGACCACCATGCCAAAATCTTTAGGATTTTGACCTGAAGCGCTTTCTATTTTATTAGGATCTTGAACGGGATTCGTTCGTTTAAATAAAGACACATTCACATATTCAACATCGGTCCCGGCATTTTGAATAAAGACATCCTGAAATTGATTACCTGTCGGTAAAAAATCGACATGCAAGGTACTGACTTTGATGACAGCTGAGGCCAATAAAGGCATCAAACAAATCAAAAAAATAAAACTTGTTAAGCCAGTCAGGGATTTGATTAGGTTATTTAGATAATTTTTAAAATTCATAACAGATCCTCTTTCTATAATTTAAATATTTAAATAGTTTTTAATTCATCTTGACGGATTTTTTTCGCCAAACGATCCAACACTCCATTAATTAATTTATGACCTTCTTCTGCCCCAAATTCAAAATCCAAATCAACATATTCATGAATAATTACCTGGAATGGAACATCGAGACGATATTTCAATTCAACTAAACCTAATCTCAAAATAGCTTTTTCAATGGGCCGTAAAGAATCAGAGCCCCTATCTAACAAAGGCGAAATTTCTTGATCTAACTCGGTTACTTCTTTTAGAACACGCGTAATTAAATCAATAAAGAAATCCCAATCGACTTTTAAATAATGATTCGTTGCGATGAACTGCGTTTTAATATCCGCTAGTTCCCCTCCAGCGATTTGCCATTGATAAATTGCTTGAATAGCAAATTGCCTCGCACGTCGTCGATGCTTGGGATTCATGTCCATGAAATATTTTCTCAGAAGGTTGGGTCAGTAAAGCGGCCGGCATGTTAACAACCTAGGCAAAAATTGCAATTCCATGGTAGCATTTCGGCCCTTTTAAATTGGGCCTAATCACTATGTTTTCCGAGCTTTTCACCCATGTCTCTATTGCTTTTTATATCGCTGCTTATTTATTTGGTTCCATTAATGGTGCTGTCATTATTTCAAAAATCATGGACCTCCCCTCACCTCATTCTGTGGGCTCTGGAAATCCGGGTGCGACTAATATGCTGCGTTCGGGTGGAAAAAAAGCAGGGGTATTAACGCTAATTTTTGACCTACTTAAGGGTTTAATAATTGTTTTAATCGCTAAATTCTTTTTTCATCCCTCCCAAAATATTTTAATGCTGATCGGCTTCTTTGCCGTTCTGGGCCATATTTTTCCTTTGTTTTTTAAATTTCGAGGCGGCAAAGGCGTCGCAACTTTAATTGGCGCTTTGTTAGGTGCAGCGCCATTAATTGGCTTTTGTTTTATCTGGACTTGGTTGGTCCTATTAGCCGCTTTTAGAATTTCGTCTTTATCGGCCCTAATCGCTTGTATCTTGGCGCCTATTATTTCTTATTTTACGGAACCCAAAGCCGTCACGGGTGTGATCTTAATTTCTGTTTTATTCGTTATTTTTAGACATCGCGAAAACATTAAGCGCTTGTGTTTGATGCAAGAGAAGCGGATCGGAGCTCAGAAGAAGGAACCACGGACATAGTTCTAGGCAAAATAGGCTGATGAAGGGCCTGTGAATTTCTATGAATATTCCAGGCCAATCGCGCTGTCTGAGCTATCCCGCCTAAAGTTACACCCACTTGATGGCCAATGATGACACCCTCAGCCCCTAAAGATTGTTTAAAACCTAAATAAATAGATAGCCCTGTCGCAATCAAACCCCGACAAACAATCGTCGTTCCCATAATAAATCCTGTGTCTTTAAAAGACTGCTGCCCCCCTGAATTAATATTTCTCAAATGATCACCCAAGCCCCCAAAGATTGCCCAAGCCATGAGTGTTTTAGTTAGCTTAAAAGTTTCTTGATTTTCTGAATTTTGAGAACCCAAAAAAAGCTCTGAAATAAATGGCGTTAAAAAATACATCCCAATACTCGACGCATAGACCATCCCAACTAATAAAAAACTGGCTTTAAAATAACTCCAACCTTCTTGAATATTTTGAATATTCAAAGCTCGCTGCAGCCCAACCCCTAAAGAAAAAGACGCCAAAATAAAAGGCTGAGCCGCCTGATTAACAATATTATTGGCGACTAAAGCTTCTTTGCTAATTAAAGACATCATGATCATCATGCCGATATTGGCAAAATTCTCTGCCAAATAACTCGCACCATTATGAAAGCCTTCTTTGAATAAACTTTTACAGTCATTCCAGGGAAGTAAGCCCCATCGAAATAATCCATAACCTTCAAAAGCCGCGTTTTTAAATAAATATCCCAGAGTGATTAAAAATCCAAAAGCCGCCCCCAATATTTGACCCAAAGGAATCCCCTCAACAGGGATAATTTTGTTTAAAAAATAAGAAGCCACACAAGAGCTGATGGATTGAAAAACCCCCAAATAAATTAAAAGATTTTGCTTATTAGTCTTAACAAAAAAATGGCGATCCACGGTTCTGACCATTCTAAATGGCGCGCCAATCATAGAAATTAAGTTATAGCGAAAAGCCAAACTAAAACTCGCTGAACCCAAATGAAGCAAAGGCATGGCATAAGGTGAAGCTAAATAACCGGGCATCACACAAAAAATCCCGACAGCTAGGCCATATAACACAGCCACACGCCAGCGCTTTCCTAATTCCAAGCCCGCATAATTCCCATAAAAATTATTTGAAGACCGCATCGCGCCAGCGCCAATGGTTAGCCAGGCATAATTCAACGGCGCCACTGTTGCCGCAGCTACGGCAGAAGCTGAGTTCAAACGAGAAAATAAAGAGTTGCGATAAATAACAGCTGATTGAGAGAGCCATTGGGAAATCAAAAAACCATAAGAGTTTTTTCCTATATTTCCCATGGCGTTCTTAATTGAAATTAGATTAGGCGTTGTTGTGACCGCCTGCTGTTCCGCCTGTTCTGGCTCTTGTATCTGTCCTGCTTGCCAATCCCGCATCGATTTTCACTCCCTGAAAAAATCAAGGGGCGGATTGTGCATGATTACTCCGCAGGAAAGAATAACTCGTCGTCATGATCACCCGAAAATAAATAAGACAAGAATTCTGACTCTTCTCGAGAGTCTTCACGGATTTTTAAACTTCGACTAAGTCTGATTAAAAATTCTGTATTCAAATCCCGACCATTTTCGATTGCACATCTTTGAAGATCTTGTAATAAATTTTGGGGTAAATTAATTTTAACAACGGGGTCATTTGGCTTGGTATAAAGCCGATAATGCCGCTGCATTAAACGCTCTGTCATGGGAACTATTCCTCTAAAATATTATTATTCATAGCTCTAAGTGCATTCATCCTGCGATCGCTGAAAATTTTTACCCCCAGTCGTCGCGGCCGGGGAGACTATCTAAAACACACGAATTACTCTAGGGTGCACTCCATTTTTTGTTGACTCCATCAGGAGGGCGAATACAAGATTCGCCCCTACACAGACAACCCTATTTCAGGCAACTCATCCATGACCTCTCAAATTAAAAAAATAGCCCTCCAAGGCCTGCCAGGCGCTTATTCTGAACAAGCGGCTCAGAATTATTTTAAAAATATTTTTCCTATTTCTATCTTTTCTATTAGCTATCAAGACAGCTTTGAGAAACTTACTCAATCTATTCAAAACCATCTGGCTGACCAGGCTGACTATGGCTTATTACCTATCGAAAACAGCTCAGCAGGCACCGTCCACTCAGCTTTAGATTCTTTATTGGCAACAGAAAATATAGAAATCATTGGCGAAACTATTCTTCCTGTTCACCATGCTTTATTAGCTAAACCTGGCGTGACTATTAACCAAATCAAAACAGCAATTTCTCACCCACAAGCCCTAGCTCAGTGCACTGGTTTTTTAAAAACCAGAAATATTCAAGCTCAAGATTTTTTTGATACGGCCGGCGCTGCAGAATATTTATCTAAACAATCCGACCCCAGTTATTTATCAACCGCTGCTATCGCCAGTGTTCTTTGTGCTGAAAAATATGGCCTGGTTTGCCTTCAAGAAAACATTGAAGATTTATCTAATAACCAAACAAGATTCTTAGTTCTGGCCAGAGTTAATTCTCTCAAAATTTTTCAAGATCCAAAAAATTTATTTAAATCTTTTTTAGTTTTTTCGCTAAAAAATAAAACAGATACCCTCGCAAAATTCTTAATTTTATTATCTAACGCTGGAATTAATTTAACTAAAATTGAATCCCAACCTGACAGAATCCTCCCATTTCACTATCAATTTATTTTAGAACTCACTCATAAAAATAATTTGCTGGAAACGCTAGAAACTGCCCAATGTTTATTAAATACTTGCCGCGTTTTCGGAACTTGGCAAATTAAATAAATAAAAAGAGGTCTATAAAAAAATGAGTGGTCATAGAAAAAAACAAATGACTCGTGATGATGCGAGTGATGACTACGATTCAGATCATAGTTATCAAGAAATCAGAGCTCCTCACAGCGCTCAGGCCCCTCAAGCAACACCCTCTCGTTTGTGGTGCTGCGCTACTCCTTTCGTGGGTATCAGAAAAAAATATGCTTTTCCAATTGCTGTGGTCACTGGAGCCATTTGGTTTGGTTTTACTTGGCTTGTACCCAGTAGCCTCGAATTGCCTAGTGTGATTGCTGATGTTGTAGGAACAGCCGCCCTCGTGAGTTATTTTGCAAGTTATATCGGCGCTGAGCGTCGAGTCCAGCAGCTTGAACGTGCAGAGCCAGATATCGAAGCAGTTAGACCGCCATCCCATAAAAAAAGACCCCGGAGATCTTCAGATCACCGTGATCAGGGCCCGTCTTCTTATAGGGCCCCGGCTGCCGTATTAGTATCCAGCGTACCCGGTAGGAAATTCAGCATTCCTCCTAGTAACCAGGAAGACGCTGAAAGTTTGCCCGCCTTCCCTGCTGCTACAGGTAAGGGTATTTCTATCGTGACTAATTTTTTAAATGCTCAAAATGCTCAAAAATCTCAGAGAAAATCAAAAAGCAAGCAAGGGGATCGAGCCAGGGATTAAAAATCATTTAAAAAATAAAAAATCCCGCGGGGAAATAATCTGGAGAAATCAGGTGACACCTTCCAAGTCATTTCGATACAATGCCGCCTCAATCCCCCGGGATAATTTATTTTGAATATTTTAATTTCTTTTCTGCATGGTTTTTTGGCGCTCTTTGTTTTTATAGCCCTTGCTTGGGTTTTTTCTGAAAGACGCTCTCAGGTTCGGTTTAAACCTATTTTAATTGCTCTGATGATTCAGATTTTACTGGCCATCGCCCTTTCTAAAATTCCTTTTTTTACAGATCTTTTTGGCTGGATCAACCGTGCGGTTATTGCGCTAGAAAATTCAACCATGGAAGGGACTTCTTTTGTCTTTGGTTATATCGGCGGTGGCGCAGCGCCCTTTAAGGTCGAAGGCCATGCCTCAACTTATTCCCTGGCTTTTCAGGCGCTCCCTTTAGTGATTGTTATTAGCGCGACATCTTCTTTGCTTTTCTATTACAGAATTATGCCTTTTATTATTCGCCATATTTCTTGGGCCGTCAGTCATGTTTTGGGCCTAGGCGGTGCATTGGCTATTGGCGTTAGTTCCAATCTTTTTTTAGGAATGGCTGAAGCCCCTCTGGTTATTCGACCCTACATGAAAAGAATTACCCATAGCGAATTATTCACCATGATGTCCTGCGGGATGGCTGGCGTTGCCGGGACTGTCATGGGACTTTACGTCGCCATACTCACCCCCATCGCGCCTCATATCATGAGCCATGTGATTGCTTCCGTGATTATTACTTTACCCGCCGTGGTGATTATCTCTCGCGTGATGGTTCCTGAGATTGAAACACTCACGGAAGGCCGAGAGCTCTATGTCGAAAAAAGACTCAGTGCCATTGATGCTTTAACTAAGGGTGTCAGCATTGGGGCTCAAGTATTTATCTCTATTGTTGCCATGTTAATTGTCCTCGTAGCCATTGTTGCTTTTATTAATAAGGGCCTGGCTTTATTACCTACGATTGATGGGACAACACTTAGTTTGTCTTATTTGATTGGCTTTATTTTTCAGCCTTTCATGTGGCTTATGGGGATTCCTTGGGATCAAGCACATTCTGCTGGGGATCTCATGGCAACTCGATTAGTTCTTAATGAATTAGTTTCTTATCAGCATTTGGCTTCTTTGCCTGCTGGGATCTTAGACGCGAAGTCCCAGCTGATTTTAATTTACGCCATGTGTGGTTTTGCCAATATTTCTGGCTTGGGGATCATGTTATCGACTTACAATGTTTTGATTCCAAAACGCCGAAAAGAATTCATGGCCATGGGAACCAAGGCTTTATTAGCCGGGACTCTTTGCACCATGATGACAGGGACCATCATGGGTGTTTTGTATCCTTGGCTGGGATGAAGAAGCCCCCTCTCTGCCCCTCAGTTTCACCTTCGGGTCTGTCTCTCCCGCAAGGGGCGAGACGATTTCAAACACATCCAATTAATACTTTAAACCACACGCGCTCTTAACTAATTCCAATGTCTGAATCGCCAAGGGCCTAGCCCTCGCAGCTCCTTCTTGCAAAGCTTGCTCCACTTCATGGGGATGACTGATTAAAAACAAATAACGTTCACGGGCTAACTCAAAAGTTGAACTGATTTTTTCAGCCAAGATTTTTTTAATCTCGCCCCAGCCAATGCCAGTCTCATATTTATTTTTTAGTAAATTTATTTCTTCTGGAGACCCAAAAGCCTGGTAAAGCTGAAACAAAACACAGTCTTCTGTTTTTTTAGGCTCTGAAGGCAGCTGAGAATTAGTGATTATTTTATTAATTAATTTTTGGATATTTTTGGGCTCTTCGAAAATAGGAATCGTGTTCTGGTAAGACTTGCTCATCTTGCGACCATCTAAACCTGGCAATAAAGCTAAATTTTCGTCGATGGCCGCTTCGGGTAAAACAAAAGTTTCTCCATAGAGATAATTAAATCTAGCGCCAATATCTCTGGCGATTTCAATATGCTGAATTTGATCTTTACCCACAGGGATTTTATGCGCCTGAAAAGCCAAAATATCAGCAGCCATCAAAACAGGATAATTAAATAACCCCATGGTAATTCCATGATCGGGATCTTGATTTGGATTTAGATTTGAATTTTTGTTTTCTATATTTAAATTTTCTAATACTAAGGCTTTATAAGCATGGGCTCTATTTAATAAACCCTTAGAAGCCACCGTTGTTAAGATCCAAGCCAATTCAGAAATTTCTGGAATATCCGACTGACGATAGAAATAAGTTTTCTTAGGATTTAAACCAAGCGCCAGCCAAGTCGCGGCGATTTCTAAGACATATTGGCGTCTTAGTGCTGGGTCCCAGAGCTTAACTAAAGAGTGCAAGTCAGCAATAAAATACATGGCTTGACCATTATTGTGATGACTTTGATGTTCTTGAGTTAACAAAGCAGGCTTAATCGCCCCCATGTAATTTCCAATATGCGGCGTACCCGAAGAAGTAATGCCTGTTAAGACCCGAATTTCTTTCATAATCTCTTTCATCGTTGATCAATCACCCAAAATAAAACCCGCGATGCTAACGAGACTTCGGCTTTACAACAAGCGCTCTATTGCTTAAAGTCGTCCGCTTTTTTTCAAAAAATCAAAAAATTAGGGGATTCGCATGCAGATGGACTCTCATCGCCAAGTCGGCACTCTAGGTCTGGTTTTTATTACGCTTGCAGGCGTGGTCAGTCCGATGGGAATGGTCATCATGGCGAAATACGGCCTAGCTGCTCTTTTTTATTATGCTTTGGTTATTGTTTTCTTTTTTATCCCCTCAGCTTGGGTTTGTTCAGAGTTAGCTTCTGGCTGGCCACAAGAAGGCGGGATGTACCATTGGATTAGCGTTGCTTTTGGGCGCATGACGGGGAATATTGCCCTCTGGGCCCAATGGTTATCTGCTTTAGTTAGCTTCCCTGTTATTTTGACTTTTACGGCCAGTTTTATTGCTTATGGCATCAACCCATCTCTTATGCACCACGGCAGTTTTGTATTTTTAGTCTGCGTTGTTTTGTCTATTGTCGCCATGATCTTTCCGCTATTGGGAATTCGACCCGCGATTTGGATTTCAGCGATTGCGACCATTGGGTCGACTTTAGTCCCTGTTGTTTTATTAATTATTTTTGCGGCTTACTGGCTGCTCACAGGACATCACTCTGCGACACATTTTGATTTTTCTAACATGATTCCTAGCTTTAGCGGCTGGGGTATGTTTTCTCTGTTAGGCGCGACCATCTTCATGTTCGGTGGTATGGAGCTTGCCGCTTATGCGCTTCAATATTGCAAAGACCCTAAACGCCAATATGGTCGGGCTTTATTTATTTCTGGTACTTTGATTATTTTATTATGCGTTCTTGGGACGCTAGCCATCTCTGTCTTTTTAACTCAAGACCAAGAAGATTTGGTCTCTGGCATGATGCAATGCTTCGCAATTTTTCTACATGCTTATCATCTTGAGTGGATGATTTTTGTATTAATTATCTTAGGGGTCATTGGCTGGATGGGTGTCCTTGCCACTTATATGTTTACTTTATCTTATGGCTTATTAGCTTCTGCCAAAGACCATATGCTGCCTAAATTATTTCAAAAACATAATCGGTTTAATGCACCCTTTAATTTAATTATTCTCCAAGGTCTGGTCACTATTATTCTCGCAACGCTGTATGTATTAATTCCTAATGTTAATTCCGCTTATTGGCTTATCGAAGCCGTAGTCGCTGTTGTGGGTGGGTTACGTTATATATTTTTATTCGCTGCGGCGATTCGACTTCGTTATAGCCACCCTGATGTCAAACGGTCGATTTATATTCCTGGTGGGAAAGTCTGGGGAATGGCTTTAGTGTCAGGCGTTGCCCTGATTATGACGGCTTTCTCCATCATCATGACTTTTGTTCCACCGAGCGAATTCGATGTTGGAAATACTTATGTTTATGTTTCTTCTTTAATTATTGGAACCCTGATTTGCGTCTGGCTTCCTGTTCTGGTCGGTTATTACAGTGAGTGGTCCTATCGTCGGGAAATGCGAACACGGATTCCGTTTTAAATCTGTATTTCAAATCTGTATTTCTCTGTATTTCTATTGTCTCTACCAGGCTTTTCTATTATTCTTCGGCGACTTTTCTGGGGCCTTAAGGGCTAGGCGTTAAAACTTAGACTTAGATCTTTTAAGCACACTGAAAAGACAAATAATCATTCCTAATTTAACCCGCGTCCTCTTGATCCTGATGGTGACCGTGTGTATCCAACACTGTGTTGCGAAATCTCACCCCGTGTCGAGGCCACGACTCTACCAGATGATGACGAGAGCACGCGCCCAACTTCAAGGGCTTATTCATGACAGAGATATTAATCAACGCAACGCAACCTGAAGAGATTCGTGTTGCTATTACTGAAAACGGCGCTGTATTTGACTTCGATATGGAGTCTATTCATCGAGAAGATAAAAAAGCGAGCGTCTACAAAGGCATCGTTTCCAGAGTTGAACCTAGTCTTAATGCCATCTTTGTAGATTATGGCGCTGATCGACATGGCTTCTTACCCCTCAAAGAACTCGCACCAGAATATTTTCAAAAAGGTTCTCATTCAGGCGACCGTTTTGACCTCAAAACCGCCATCAAAGAAGGCCAAGAACTAATAGTCCAAATCAGCAAAGAAGAACGTGGTACCAAAGGCGCTGCACTCTCTACTTTTATTACTTTGGCAGGTTGCTATTTAGTCTTAATGCCTAACAACGAAAGCGCTGGCGGAATCTCTCGCCGGATTGAAGGCGAAGATCGTCAGTTACTCAAAGAAACCATGGATAAACTTGAAGTCCCCGAAGGCATGGGTGTCATCATTCGAACCAATGGCCTAGGTCGTTCTCAAGAAGAACTTCAGTGGGACTTAAACGCTTTAATTAAAGTCTCCAACGCCATTCAAGAAGCTGCACAAAGCAAAAAAGCGCCTTTTTTAATTTACCGAGAAAGCGATGTTATTTCCCGAACCATTCGGGATTATCTTCGTGCGGATATTTCCCATATCACCGTGGATACTCAGGAAGCTTTCGAAAGAGTGTTAACTCACGTCAATCGTTTCAGACCTGAGTTTTCTAACAAAGTTTCTCTCTATCGCGGCGACAAACCTCTTTTTATTAATAACAATATTGAGCACCAGATAGAAACCGCTTATTCCCGAGAAGTTAAATTACCTTCGGGCGGCTCTCTCGTTATTGATCATACGGAAGCCCTAGTTTCTATCGATATTAACTCTTCCCGAGCTACCAAAGGCGAAGACATCGAAGAAACTGCTTTGCAAACCAACTTAGAAGCTGCGATGGAAATTGCTCGCCAAGCGCGTCTGAGAGATCTAGGCGGTCTTATTGTCATCGACTTTATTGATATGTTATCTAGTCGCCATCAAAGAGATGTCGAAACCCAACTTCAAGAATCCCTCAAGAAAGATCGTGCCAGAGTTCAGCTGGGCCGCATCTCTCGTTTTGGTCTACTCGAAATGTCTCGTCAAAGACTCAGACCTTCCTTAGATGAATCTACTCATATCACTTGCCCTCGTTGCGATGGCCAAGGGACTATTCGAGGCGTCGAATCTTTAGCTTTATCTATTCTTAGACTTTTAGAAGAAGAAGCAGCAACTCATCATTTCAGAGAGTTCCAAGTCGAACTACCTATCTCAGTTGCGACATTCTTACTCAATGAAAAACGCCATGCGATTCATACGATTGAGAATAAGCGCCATGTCAGAATTATTTTGATTCCTAGCCAAAATATGCAAACGCCTCATTATGAAATCAAACGTTTCAAACAAGGCAGTGAACCTCTTTCTGAAAAAAGCTATGAAGTCATGTCGCATATCTCTCAAGAGAAACATGCTTTCTTGCAAACCAACGAACGCGAAGAAGCTGCCATTATTTCTATTGCTGTCGACGAGCCTCCTAAAAAACCCAGCCTAGTGGCCAGATTATTTAAAGAGCTATTTTCTAGCCCTAAAACTAAATCAACCCCTTTAGCTGCTAATCAATCTCATGCTCATAAAAAATCCGAGAAATCCGAAAAATCAGAGAAATTAGCTGGGTCAGAAAAAACAGAAAAAATAGCTTCTAATAGAAACAGCAATACTCGAAAACCGAGGGTTAGTTCTAATAATACAGAAACTAAACAAACAGACTCCAGACAAACAGATTCTAGGCAAACCCAACGCCCACCTCGATCCAGACAAGCGCCTGTTAGTCAGCAAGACTCGCTTGAAAATCCAGGCGTTGAAAAAATAGAGCGACCCGTTAGAGCTGAAAGATCAGAAAGATTAGAAAGACCTTCTGAAAGAACAGAGCGCGCGCCAAGAGCACCACGTCAACCAAGACCAGATTCCAGACAGGATTCTCGGCAAGAACCTCATCAACAAGACCTTTCTCAAGAAAATCTCAGCCCTGAGGTTCATGCTGAAAACCAATCTCGTGAATCTAACGCTCGTCAACCACGAGAAAACTCAAGAGACGGATCAAGAGATAACAGAAGAAACAATAACCCTAGAGATAATAGAGACAGCCGAGATAGAAACTCTAGAGGACCTCGTGATTCCAGTACAAATTATTCTGCAGAAAGATCAGCTGAAAAATCTCAAGTGGTTATCCAATCTTTTGAACGTTATGAGACAAAAACGACTGCGCCTACGCATCAAATCAGTGACTCTGTGCAATCTATTTTAAATAGTAACACTCAGCTCAGTGATAAAAATTCTCAGCAGGCCAATACGACTCATCGCCCAGAAAATTATCAAAGACCGGTCAAGCTTTCTGTCGAAGTCCAAGAAACTAAAACAGAGTTTTCATTGGAAGAAGCTAAAGCCAGATTGGCCACAAAATCTAGTGCTCCTGGTGAACAAGTAGCCAGCCGCAAAGCTGCAACACCAGCACCTTCTAAGCTAAATATTGAATCTGAAGAAATTTGATTTTTGTCAGTATTTGATGGGTTTTTGTAGGGGCGGACCTCGTGTTCAATGGCACTTACTTAAGGTCGTCGGCAAGGCTGGTCTTGCTTGAATTCCCCTCTCCAATATTGGAGAGGGCAAGCCACTGAAAGTGGCGCGGGAGAGGGCTTTAAAAGGACATCCCACTATTGTAAGTTCAGATAGATAGCTTCAAGAACTGCTGCTTTTTGTTTAAATACTTCATGATTCCAAAATCTAATGACGCGAAATCCCAAAGACTCTAAATGTTTCGTTCGATTTGAATTTCTTTTGACATGTGATTCTTCTAAATGTTGACTGCCATCGAGTTCAACATGACTAAACCCTTTAAAAAAGAAAATATTTTTAATTAAATTTTATCTCAAGTAAATGTGTTATTTATTTTAGAATCCCTCTCCCGCGCCACTTTCGTGGCTTGCCCTCTCCAATATTGGAGAGGGGAATTCAAGCAAGACCAGCCTTGCCGACCTTAAGTAAGTGCCATTGGACCTCGTGTTCGCCCTCGTTCGGTGGTAGGCGCCTACCGCGGGCGGACCATAGGTCCGCCCCTACGGGGCAATTCAATCAATACCAACCACAAATTCATCCAAATTTTCACATAAAAAAATAAACATAAAATTGTGATCTTTACCCCCATTCCTTCCAGCATCACTCCATGCGAAACTCGCGCGCCTAAATTTTAAGCTGATTTAAAAAAAACGAAGGAGTCGTGTTATGTCAGGCCTGCCTACTACAAAAACTACTGGAATCGTCACTGCAATAAAAGCGCTAAAAGCGTTAACTATAGAAATGAATACTATTCCTACTGAAAAAATTAATTCAGAAAAGCTAGCAACATTTGCAGCATGCCTTCAAACATGTACAAATCATTTTGTAGACAAACAAAAAGCCCTCCTCAGAGAAAGCACGCCTACGCCTGTACCATTTCTCCCTGAATTTTCTGGTGCTGGTGCTGGCGCCGGAACTGGGACTGGAACTGGCACAGCGGGTGGAGTTGCAGAATCTAAAGAACCTGAAGGTGGTTTTGATATGCCTGTAGCAGCTGTTTCTACTAGTGCATACTCAACAGAAGATGAGACCAACACTTCTTCTCTATCTGCAAACTTCCCCTTCATGGCTCTAAGCGGCCGAAAAGATCTCGAAGATGCCTTAGCTTCTCTCGATGCGAAAATTGCCAAAGCTGATCCACTGCCTGAACTCAATGAAGCCTTGTTTAATTTTATGGCCAAGCCTCCAGAAGACTTGTTAAGAAATTCTATCCCTGTTATTCAAAATTGGCTGAACTTGCTTCAACTAGATCCCTACATGGTTAATAAATCTCAAGCTCCTGGCAGCTCTTCTTTGACTTATTATTTAACTCACGAATGGCTAGGCGAACACTACATCCCCCAGTATGACGAAATTCAAACCATGTCACGAGGCCAATTGCCACCCAGCGAAATCTTAGTCAATCAATTAATCCAAACTCAAAATTGGCAAACACTGGCTCAAATTGCTTTAAAACACCCCACTCCACACACTTTATTTACCCGCAAGATTATTTACTCACTTTTAACGGTTAACACAGAAGATCATGAGCAAGAAAAAATTGCAGCACAAAATGCCTTACTGACTGTTTTGAAAATTCGAGAGTGCCCAGGGCTTGAAACACTTGCCGATGAAGACACCCCTGAAGCGATTATTATTTCAGATATTCATTTACTCATTCAATTTCATCGCCTGATCACCCAGAGTGAAAATACAACGCATCCCTTGTTAAATAGCTTCTTCCCAGATCCAGGTGCTGGGAAAAGCGTAATCAAGGCTGCCATAGCAGGTCTTAATGAACATGTCTTTCATAGAACCTCTAAAGAAATGCGTTTAGGGGTCACTAGGGCCTCTCAATCAATTGATAAAATTAATGTCATTCTCGAAAATTTAGAAGGTATTAAAAAACCAGAAAACCAAAGGGCTCATGTCTTAAGAGCACTCTTTAATAGCCTCAATACTGCGGCAGGCGGTACTCTCGCCATGCCAGATTTTTTACTTAAGCCTGAAATCACCCGACCAACTCCTCCGCCAACGACTACTGCTTCTGACTCCGATGATGATGCCCAACCAACCCCAACCCCTGAAGAGGAATTCGAAAATTTTTTGAACTTCACAAAATTGATTTTGATGTCTATGCAATATTTACTCGCCCTTATTCCACCCCCAGCTCCAGAACGCCATTTAGAAGAGGCCGCTGCAGCAGGTGCAGGTGCTGGCTCTGGTGTCGGTACTGGCTTTACTCATGAGCTTGTAAGTCCAAGCAGTACTCTATTCAGGACAGCACCTGTCTCTGTTTCTTTACCCTTGCCTTTATCCAGTAAAAGACCTACTAACCCCGTTAGTAGCGGCCCGGCTGCCATAGAACTTGCTCTTGTACCAAGCAAACCAAAAACCTCAATTACTCCTTCCTATCCGTTTCTTTAGGTTCTAACGGAAAGGGGCGAACACAAGATTCGCCCATTCAAAATTTGTAGGCGGTTCCGAATCCGTTAAATTAAGCCAACCCTATTTTTTTAAAATATAAAATTTTCACCAGGAGGCCTTTTTCATGTCAGGTTCCATTCCAGAAACAACAACCTCTAGCATCGCCCGCGATCCAACCGACGCGATTCAATCCAGATTATTTTCTTCTGCTGAAACCCCAGAACAAAAAAAAATGGCCCTCCGCAGATTTTTACGAAAAGCTTTTCGCGAAGGCCGTACTAGCGGTCATCTTTCGCTTCATTCGATTGCTTGGGAATGCATCAAAACTTGCCGAGCAGATTTATTAACGCTAGTGCTTGAAGTTACTAATCAATTCAACAACATCCCAGGAACCCGTGCAGATGAATCTTTACTCAAAAGCTTAATTATTGACCTGGCAACCTATAACCCCAGCTTATCTCCTAGCTCGGGAGATCATGCTCGACATCTATTTTTCTTTCTAACTGTTTTGCAAAACTATTGGCAAACAAACTATGAGCCTTTAAAACAAAAAACCCTCGATCAAATAGACCTGCTCGGAGATTCGCTGGACACAGAAACTAAAAAACAAATTCTGGCTGCGCTTGAAAAAAACCAGCTCCCAATGAATGAAATTTTATTGGCGATGCAAGGCCATGAGGTTCAGTCACTAGTTAGCCAAGTCATGAGATCTGGCAGCACTTGTTTAACCCGTGATGGGAATCCAGTGGGTGCCATTCACCATATGTTTACAACTGCTTTTACAGAAAAACGTTGGGCGGATCTCATACTCTTTTTAAAAGGCTGCAATTCTCTGGAGTTCATTGCTGCACTCAACACGCTTATTACCAAATTAGATTTTAATCTAGATACTCGCCAAGAAGGGCCTTCTTATTTAGCGTTTCGCTATTTACTATCAGAAAAAAACTTGGCCCTCACAGCAAGCACCACCACGGCAGAATCTTCGTCTTCAGCTGCGCCTGCTTTACCTCTAGATCGGACGCTCTTCAATCAAAACATAGAATTGATCCGTCTCATTGTAGAAAAAGACCTCATACTTCTATTAGGAGAACTTATCAATCAATTTGAAACCCGTCTAACAGCGCTAGGCGCTGGGCATGGTGATTTTAGAAAACTCACCTATGCACTGGCCCCTGAAAACGGCTTAAACGTGACTGCGCTTCAGTACATTCAAGCTTTAGTCTCCAATCTCTCCAGCATGACTGACAATAAAGAACGCCATAAAGTTTTAAAAGCATACTTCCAAAAAACTTTTGAAATAACAGACCCCCAACTCCTCAGCGCTGAAAATCTTAAATATCTACTCAGTGCCCTGGCTGATTTTTATCGCTATGGCATGCCATTGGAAAGAGAAGATTTTATTGACACAAGGCCTGGAGCAGAAAACTTAGCCCATTTAGATCCTGCAAGTTTTGAAACTTATTTTCAAAATAAGTTTAAAAGCGCCGAAGCTTTTCACCAGCTTCGTGAGTCTATCGATAGCTTGCTCTATCTTCGCCCGTTCGCTTCTCACGCAGATGCAAGCTATCTCAGAAAATTACAACAAGATTTTAAATCTCAATGGCGCCAAGAACCTAAGCTCTCTCCAGAATTCATAGAAGCCTGCCGATTACATTATCAAAAAATCGACACTTCCGACCCCTGCTATGATGAGAGGTTTCCCCTTCAAGTCCAGCAGCTAGTGACCTGGGGTCGAATGGATTGGAAAAAATATCTACTTCAAGCAGCGGCTCTTTTGGATTACTCCCCAGAGCTAGCCTACGCAAAAGTTTCTTTTGGTCTCAAATTGGCTGCCCCTATTTTTGATTCAAGAATAATTAACCAATGGATCCAAGCCAAAGAATTTGAACTATTGACCATTATTTTTAGACAGAAACCAGAACTGGTCACTAAAAGCTATTTAAATCAAATCTTCAACAGCTTGGTTTTCAATGATAGAAAAGAGTCGTCAGCATTTGTTTTATTTGCAGAAGTGGCTGTCATGAACCCTGCTTTATGGGGCTCTTGCAAATTTTTAAACTCTCCTGCTTCTTTTGGATTTTCTCTGATCAAGCAAAAGGTCGCTACGTTTATTAAAATGACCGAAAAACTTTCTGTGCCAGTTTCTTTTGAAGCGCTTAAAAGCATTTACCTTTCAACAATAGACCCCTTCAGAACTTCTGACGCGCCTTCTAAAACAGCAGGATTACTAGAATGGCTTGATGAAATTATCGATGCCCTGAGAGATTCCAACAGCAGCCACAACAGTCTATTGGCGCGACTTTTAGTCGATTATATTAATGAGGGTGGCTATGACGACCTCGACCCTTTCCTTCCTAAATCAGCTTTGCGACAAATATTTCAGATCGTTCAAATCTGTTGCCAACATCGTCAAGTGAAACCAGACCCTGATAGTTCAGTCGCTGCGGCCATCGCATTAGGCCTAGAAGCATTAGTTTTTAGCGACAATCACCAAGATCTTCTCTTGAATATGACCCTACGGTTCAGAAATTCCATCACTTTTCCATCAGGCCTAGGCATCACTCAATCCACCTTTTATCCTATTACCTCTACGGGTACTGGCGACCCTATCATTCAACCGACCTCTTTACCCACTCGGAGAATTTCGAAGCTCTTAAAAAATCATTTTCTCAACGCCGCCTCTGCTAAAGAAAAAATAATTGGGCCTTACTCTGAAGTTCGTTTTAACCGACTGAATGCCTATTTACTTGACCGATCAAGATCAGATTCCTGCTCCCATTTTGTTCTCCCCTATTTGTTATCTTCCCATTTGCTGATGGGGAAAGGAAAATCTTTTACTGAAATCAATCCGACTGATTTGCTCGATATGATCAACCAAAAAATAAAAGGCTCTGGCTTCCCAGCACTGGCCAACGCAGAACAATCTTGCAGAACTTTAAATGTCTTATCAGCGCTGGCGAAGACAGAACAGCAACAAAAAGTAGTGACAGATAGTCTCTCAACAGTCTCAACACAATTGTCAGAGAACAAGGCCTCCGTTTTGCTTGTTCCATTTTTTTCTCAATTAAAAAAATTCTCAGAATTTAAGACTCTCTTGAAAGACCTACTGAGCTATCAAAAAAAATGGACACTCAGAAGCGCCGTCGTGGGTGAAATTTTCAATCAATTTAAATCAACTATGAATCAAGGTTTGTTCCAAGACACTGTCATTCAAATCATTCATCGCCTTCCACCAACCCCTATTAGCTGGGCCTTGAAAATCCACTTAGATAGGCCGCCAGAAAGCAGCCGCGCCAACGCTGACCATTTCAAAGTCTTGAAACTGGTCAATCATCTCCAAAGAGAAGATCTGGCTACCATCCTTGAAGGCTCTCTAACAAAAACAGGCGCCACCCACGGAGACTCCAAAAAACTATTAGAGGACATAAAAAGATTATCAGGCGATAGACCCAAGCTAGTCGCTCGACTGACCGAAGAACTCTTGGCAATTCCAGGTGATCCGACACTTCAGCGCTATAAACTTTTTGAATCTATTTTCCGTGAAGTCCTATGCCTAGATACAGAAATTAATCCCGATAATCCCCTCCCTAAATTATTCACCACATCCTTGAGTCTTAATCACATGCAGCTTCTGATGACAGCCGCTTGTCAGGTCATTGCACCCGAAAGTACTAGCCCTGCACAACCTATCATGCCTTTCTCTGAACAAGATGAAAGAATGCGAGTGGATCCGATTCCAAAACCACCAGAACCTCATGGAGGAGCTGGCGCTGGCGCTGGCATCTATAGCGCTGCCATCTATGGCGGCATGTGGCTTTAAACAATACGCATTAACACCCCTATTCAATTAATAAGAGAGCATAGCTATGTCAGGATCTGCCCCCTTTTCTTCACCCTCTTTTGAAGAGGTATTTTTTACTTGGAATCCAGATTTTTATACTACCTCTTCCTTTGTTTTAAATTCACAGACAAAACGGGAAGATCTTTATTCTGATTATTTGGAAAGAAAGCTGAAAGGAAGCATTAACTTAAATCACCAGAATAAACCTATTTTGGATTTAATCTCAGAACTTCAAACAGGCATCGCAGGGCAAAAAAAAGAAGACGCTTCTATTTTTCAAGAGCACTTAAAATTGATCAAAAATCAATTTTCTCAAAAAAATTTCCCTGTTAAGTACTTAAACAGACTAAAAGAACTACTCGAAGCTTACCCAGGCCTATTAACACAGCCTTCTTTTTTAAACTGCATCCAAGCCATTATTGATCTCTCATTTCCCCCAGAAGTAATTTTACTGATCTCAAGAATGAGTCACTATCTGCAGCATTTCACCACACACGAATTAAAACCCCTCCTCATAGAGCAAATATTCTCACTGACAACAGATCCCCTTCATGCTCATGGAAAATTTAATCAATTATGTCGAGTGCTTCAGAGACAGCCCGCGCTTGAACAAATAAATATTTTGATAACTGCTCTTTGTGATTCCCCAGAAAAGGGCCGACGACATCAAAGTATCTTGGAGCTATTCAAGAAATTTGATCCCAGTATCCCTTGTCTTCCACTCGAAGTTTCTATCAAAATCCTCAAAGCCATCCGTCTAACGATGACCACAATCGGGTGGGTTACCATTTCACAATTAGATGTACTCATCCAAGATCCCACTTATGACCACATCATCCAAATTTGCGACCGTCTTCGATCAGGCGAGGTTCTATCCCGCCAACAAATCACTGTGACACTTCATAACCTCCAAATACGTTACCCAGCTTATTGTGAAAATTACCCCGAATGGTCTGCTCTGATTAAACTCATGAAGCACCCTTCGGAAGCGATCTGTGTTTGGATACCTTTTTTCTATCTCTTAGGACAAGCTTGCCTCGACGTTAAAAATACTCTCACACTTAAAAATCTTTTCGATATTGAATCGTACTATCCAAGTGACCAGCTTCTTCATTCAAAATTGATGCCCTTATGGCTTAGAAAAAGCCGAGATGATTTAGATGACGCTCAATTGGCAAAACAAATATGGCTACTAAATCAGCTCAGGGATTATTACGATAAAAAACTCGATACACTCAGAACATTCATAGTTTCGTTAAGAAGTCGACCTGAAATTCAGCACTTTCAAGAAAGCTTAAAAGTACTTTCGGGTTATGTTCTAAACCCTAAAATTGCGATTGATTTCTTTACCAACGGGGACTCTTCCACTGATTATCTTGAAGCGCTTCAAGGCGCTCTCTCTACAGACTCACTATTCGAATATCTCCATCAATCCACCCATCGCCCCTACCTAACTCAAGCCTCCACCGAAGCCATCGTGGCGAAAATCACAACGATTTTAAAAACGCGTCTATTACCGGGGCTGGGGCTCGATCTTATTTTCAACATTTTATTTCTTAAAGATATCCAACGAGACGGCACACTCATGGCTGATGATTCTCTTAAAGAGGAATCAAAATATAGAGAAGCTATGCGCCTCATTGATATTTTATATAAAGCTTTATTGGATCCAGATGCCCACTCTATTGAACAATTATTTTTAGCGCTTTTAGATAAAAAGCCTAAATATAAAATAGGCCATACCGGTTTCTATGATTGCTTAAAATCCTTACAGACTGCGCCATCTCTCATGAGCCAGCTCATGGTGATCAGAAATATTTTTGAAGATCCTGAATTTAAACCCACAGGTAAAAGAGCCCAAGTGCTTCAAGATTGGCTTCAGAAAATCATTAACCCCGAAAACAATTCAAGTCACATACTCACGATGGCACTCACCCGTACCATTCTTTTTGGTGTCTACTGGAAATTATGCTTCGAGGCCCCACCTGAACTTTTGAAAACAATTTTTAGACCCTTACCACAATCTGATTTAATGCTAACTCTAAATTTAACGCCCAAGGTCTCTCGAAGGTTTGTTTTGTCTTTCACTCAAGGTCTTTTGTCAGACTTAGAAAGTCCTGAGATTAAAACAGAATCTTTAAGAAGACTGATTCAAATAACTTTAAGAGAAAAAAGCCAGCACCCAACTTATCTGAAAGATTTATTGCACGGCATCGCTTTAGAACTCATCCGACATAGAGGAGCCGATTTATTAATGACTATTTTCTTACCCGTCGTTAATCTCTCAGAGCTTCCTGGCGATGCAGACCAAACTCTTTTGAAAAGTTTGATTATTCAGCTGGCCAAGCCCAATCTTGAAATTACTTTAATTCCAGAAGAACACGCCGAAAACATGGCTTTTTTAATCTTTGTTTTAAATAGATTCTGGGAAGAAAATTACCAGCCCCTATTAGACGAGACACTTCATAAATTAGCTTTAATAGGCGAATTCGACCCTGAAAATTCTCCCATTATTCAAGCACTCCGACGTCATGAAATTCCCTTAAAAGAAATATTGTTAGCCATGCAAGGCCATGGAATAGAGGCGCTTATTGCTTCGCGCCCTGACATCGTGCCATTTTTACAAGAAGCTCTTAATGAAGCCTGCCAAACTAGACACTGGTCTGACCTGAGTCATATTTTAAAACAAACTGACAACACAGTTTTTATTGACATGGCGACTCATGCACTTAAGGGTTTTAATCAGACTCGACATGGTGCTTTAGCTCATGAAAATGCAGATCATTTAGAGCTCTGTGTTTTATTAGAACAAAAACAACCAGGAATTTTAGATCGCATCCTATGTCTGCCCAAAGAAATAGAAAAAGCAAAAGACTTGCTAGCAAAATCTTCTCCCGCGGCTTCTCTGATGCTAACCATGCCAACCTGCGTAGAGATAGCTCACGAAGCTTCTGTTTCACTTGATAGCCTTTTTCTAGAAATCTCTCAGCTCTTTCATTATTTCCCCAAACTCGCCTATCAAAAAATGGAAAGAGCTCTTGCAAGCCTGCCAGAAGAAAATCTTTCACAACAAATCACCCAATGGATCCAAAATGAAGCTTTTTTTCTTTTAATGCTTGTAATTGAACAAAGGCCTCAATCCATAAAAGAGCATCATTTAAATACAATTCATAGCACCCTAGGTCAGTTGTTCGGCACTAGTGTGAAAACTTCCCTGTGTATACAAATTCAAAAGTTTTGCCCCACTACTTTTGAAACATGGGCGAAAAAAACAGAAACTTCGTTTACTGAAACACTCAAAGTAAACAGCCAAGTGCTCAGTAAAGTCGCCAACTACTTAAAAAACTTTCTTGGCTTCCAAGAGCTCAGACAGCTGTATTTTGAAATCTTCCCTGAGGACCGCTTGTTCTCAAAACATTTTTCTTTATTGGAACTCATAGAAAAAATATTAGGCCGTTTATCCATTCCTTCTGAGAAAAATGAAGCCTTATTCAAAATATTTAATCAAAAAATTATCATCGATGTATTATATGGTGCAAAGTCCCCTGGATTAGAGAGGTTTGAAGGATTCACCTTCCTTTTTAAAAATTTAAGAATGTTGCTTTTGTCTGAAAGAAGCACATCACCCAGAGGTCTCGATTCTTTCATGACACTCAGCACAAGAGCCCCTCAAAGCAGCTTACCCTTGTATGAATTTCAATCTTGTTTAACCGATGGCAAACCCAGTGCTGTGATTCCCCAATTAGATCAGAGTTCTTTGATGGCTCGTCTATGATCGGAACCCGCCACCTAACGTGGGCGAACACAAGGTTCGCCCCTACGCCATTTCTCCACAATTTAATTAACCAGGGCTTCCATGTCTTAGATTCTGCTTTGCCAGAGTCTCAAGCTCAATCCATCCAAAAATATGCTGAAAAAATACGCACTGAACAATTATTTCAACCAGCCAAAATTGGTTTATCTCAAGCCAATACCCATCAAAAAAATCTAGAAATCCGCAGTGATTTCACTCATTGGCTAGATCCAGAAACTAGCCCTCCCGAAATTCAAGATTATTTTTCTTGGATAGAAAATTTAAAGAACATTCTTAATCAAAATTTATATTTAGGCCTTTGGGAATTTGAAAGCCATCTCGCCCATTACCCAAAAGGGTCTTTTTATAAAAAACATCAAGATCGATTTAAAACTCAAGACACTCGGCGTATTTCGGTCATTCTTTATTTAAATACGCACTGGCAAGAATCTGATGGCGGTGAGTTAATTATTTATAACTCAGATCAGATAACTCAACCTGAAATTAAAATCATGCCAGTCTTTAATCGCTTGGTTTGTTTTTTTTCAGAACGTTGGCATGAGGTTCAAATATCTAACAGAGATCGATTGAGCCTGACGGGGTGGTTGAAAGTCAGGTCTTCTTTTCATAATTAAAAAAATTACTAAAAAAAACTGCACACAGCGCGATAATCTGGTAAAAAATACAAAGTTTTAAAAAAATAAAAAGAGATCAATTATGAGCGGAACAGACTCCAGCAAGTCATCTAAAAAAATATACAGAGACAGACCAACCACTGACCGAGAATTGAACGAACTTTCCAGACACATACGCGGTTTCACTATTGAAAAAAAATGGGTATTAAAAGGGTTTTTTTCTGGCACATCTTTGGGGTATGGCATTGACTTAAAAGCCCCTAAAACAGCGCAAAATATTTTTGAACTTATTCAACAATCTACTTTAGCTGCGGATCCATTATTATTAATTGAGCATGTCATTAAATTATTACAAACAGCTTGTAATACCCCCAAAGAAAAAAGGGATCAAACAACTCTAAATTTTTACAATTATTGGTTAAACAGACTAGTCGAGCATCAGGAATACTTAATTTCTACCAATGCTCCGGTCAGTCTATTGGCTGTAGGAGGGGCGGGTGAATCTACTTATCAGCCCAGGAATCAGGCAAAAGTGCTACCAACACTCTTGCTTCCATTGGCTGCCAATCCATCGGTTCATCCTCTCTCGACACCTTGTCTCTGGAAAGGACGAGACATATTAATGGAATGCAAAATTAGAAACTCCGAGCCTTTTCCCGAAGTTTCAATGATATTTTCACCTTCTTCAAGATGCTCCTCTGAATCCATTGCTTCCGAACCATCTCCTGCTGCAGCAATGAACACACCCTATGAATAGGGTGAATACAAGATTCGCCCCTACACCATCACTTTTGGAGAACCTGTCAAAAAAAAATCGAATATCGCATTAAAAAACTAAAAATCATAAAAACTTAAAAAAGGAAAAAATCATGGGATGCACCCCTAGCAAAAGCACAGTCAAACCTGAGCCCTACAAAAGCATTCAAATTTCAAGACAGTCTCACCGCGCCCCCGCAAGAGAAATCAGCATGGTTTATAACAATGTTTATGCTGGAACGGCCGCTCTCAATCGCAGCATACCCTCCGTAGTTCCAACGGGTCGATCCACTACCTTTTTTGAAGATAAAGCATTTGGTGATACAAAAATGATGCAAAGCTCAGTTTCTTTATTTTACCAGATTAATCCCCCCATGGGTGTACCCGTTGGTTGCTCCCTTTGAATAGGGCGGATACAAAATTAGGACAGTTATTTTTTCTCTGGGGAATCGGCAGAAAGATTGGTACAATCGGCGCCCTTTTGATTTGCCGTTAGATTGAGATTTTTCTTGGATAATTCTTTAGATAATTTAAATACCCCAGATGTGCCACCCGATAGCCCAGACATTTCAGCAGACTTTATTATCCCAATCACACCTGCTGAAACGCTCTGTGGCACCGTCGCCATTATTGGTCGCCCGAATGTCGGCAAGTCGACTTTGTTAAATAAAATTCTGGGACAGAAAATTTCGATTACCTGCCGAAAACCCCAGACGACTCGACATCAAATCTTAGGAATAAAAACAGAAAATAATATTCAAACGGTTTATGTCGATACACCTGGCATGCACAAGACATCCACCCGTGCGATCAACCGCTATATGAACCGAACGGCAAGACGAATGATATTCGATGTCGACGTCGTAATTTTTTTAATTGACGCAGATAAATGGACGCCCGAAGAAGATTTTATTTTGTCCGAAATCAAAAATGCAGAATGCCCCGTTATCTTGGCTATTAATAAATCTGACACGGTGAGACATAAACTTGAATTACTCCCCTGGATCAAAACTCTCTCTGAAAAACATAATTTCACCGCGATTATTCCTATCAGTGGTAAACATGGGCATCACTTGGAAGATCTAGAAAAAATCATTCATCAGAATTTACCTAAACAAATTTTTATGTTCCCAGAAGATCAAATTACAGATCGATCCAATAAATTTTTAGCCTCAGAAATTATTCGCGAAAAGCTCATGAGATTTTTGGGTGATGAATTACCGTATGACATTACGGTCGAAATGGATCACATGAAAGAAATCGAGAAAGAACGCGGCAAGGGAACCATGATGGATATTGCAGCGACAATCTATGTCGAACGACCTTCACAAAAACCAATCATCATTGGCAAAGAGGGTGAAAAATTAAAAGAAATCGGCAAACAGGCCAGACTCGATCTGCAAGTTTTATTTGAAAAGAAAATCTTTTTAACCCTGTGGGTGAAAGTCAAATCCGGCTGGGCTGATGATGAAAAAGCTTTGCAGTCATTGGGGTATGATTAAAAAATATTTTAAACACGGCACCGTAATGATGCTTCTCGTAGGGGCGGACCAATGTGTCCGCCCTCGATAATCACCTGCCACCGAACGAGGGCGGACACATTGGTCCGCCCCTACAAAATCGTTCTTGGAAGGGCTTACTAAAAAAATAAAATAAAAAAAGCGCAATAAATTGCGCCCTTACATCAAGACAATCAATCAACCAATTGTGAAATTACTCTTAACTTCACTTGCATCTTTATCATCCAATTTTGCTAAACAAGCCTCCACATCGATCTTGTTATCTTCTCCCATGACTTTTTTGTCAGCATTGGGATCACTTTTATATTTATTAAGATAAAGCTGGAAAACAACAGCAACAACATCATCGCTTGTAGGGGCGCCTGTTGCAGTGCCGGTTGCAGAAACTGTTTTCACTTTTTTCCATTCAGCTTCCAAGAAAGCTTTATTGACTATTTCAGCCTTTCCATTTCCAGCGCTTATTGGCAAAGAAGTGACCGATCTAGGTGAAGGTGAAGGAGATGAAGGCGCAGAAATAGATCCAGGGGTGGTTGGTGTTGGCGAAGGGCTAGAAGATCGCGCAGCTGCAGGAAGAGGCGAAGGGCCACGAGAAAATATCGAAGCAACGCTACCAACAACTGCATTTGCACTGCTCACTGCTCCAGTCACTAAACGACTGAAAAGACCAGGCGATGATGATGCTTGAGTTTGAGAAGGTGCTGCATCTACTACTACTGCTGGCGGCAAAGAAGAAGCAGTACTGGCAGCGACAGCAGCTGGCGAAGTAGGGGAAGCTGCTGGAGGTGTTGGCACGACCACTTGGGATGCGAGAGAAATAGGAGAAACATGAGCTGCCGCAGGTTCAAGCTGTGGCACTAGCACTGCTGCTGAAGCAGGAGAAACAGGTTGCACTACAGCTGCAGCTACATTAATTGCTGCCGGCCTCTCAACACCTTCATAAAGATCACTAAGAAGTGGCGATCCCGCTGGGACTTGTAAGTCATAATGACCCTCCCCTCCCAGCAAATTAACTGGAACAGAATCCAGAACCACTGCATTTTGAATTTCGCGAGACGCCTTGTAAGAATCAGATGAACCATCTTCTCTTGTACTAGTCGTAATCGTAGCGCCCAAAAGTTGACTGAGCCCAATCAAATGCGCAAACGTTGACTCTTTACCATGAAAAGCTTGAACGGCTTCTTTAGCAGTTAAATCATTGACCGGTTTAATTTGTGCAATTCGAGAGGATGCTCCAGGAATAGCGACATCCACTTCATGAGCCTGGCCTTCAGAAAATAATCCATGAAGATTTTGTTTAATTAGACGCAAGAAAGCGGCGTTACTTGATTTTTCAATTAAAACCAAATCCAATTCTTCACGAATCTTCAACCCCATCGCTATTTGATAAAGGCTAGATTCGAAGACTGAATTGCTAGTTATTTTTGGAACAATTGCATTGAATAACGCTTTTAAATCCTGAGGGTCTTGTTGTGGCACGGGCAGACTGGATTTTGCAGCAATGCGTTGAAGCAACCCAAGAACTAAAATTTTTTGTTGCGGATTTGCATCCAAAGCATTCGTTAAAACAACATGCCTAACCCACAAAGCCGCAGAAGAATACATGCAAAGATTTTCATGATCTTTAGGTTTTTGACCACCCTGATAAGCAGAAGAAGGCAAACTAGCCTGCGCAGTCACCCTATATTGTTGAGTTCGTGGAGCACCTGACATGGTTTTCACCCTCATAATTTCTTTAAAAACATACTCGAGATACTACGGACCCCCTAATGTCAAGTCAACGAGATTAAGCATAATTAATTGTTATATTTCATTGCTCTATTAAAGTTTTATTAAGGATTATTCCGATCCGACAGATCGACCCAAGAGCTGCATCACCGCTTCTTTCGGTGAAACTTGTTCAAAAAGAACGCGGTACATTTGCGTTACGATTGGCATTTCTATTTTTAATCTAGGACAAAGGTGAAAAATCGTTTCAGTATTGGGATAACCCTCGACGACTTGTTGGACGGTTTCTAGCGCTTCTGGGATAGATTTTCCCTGACCGACCAAAACTCCAAAACGACGATTCCGAGATTGATTATCTGAACAAGTCAAAATCAAATCTCCCAACCCAGAAAGTCCGCATAAAGTTTCTGGCTTGGCCCCTAACGCCACACCCAACCTAGTCATTTCAGCCAAAGCCCGAGTCATTAAAGCGGCTTTGGTATTAGCTCCAAAACCCAAACCATCGGCAATGCCTACCGCAATAGCCATGACGTTTTTGACCGCCCCGCCTATTTGAGCGCCGACAAAATCATCGCAACGATAAGTTCTGAAGACTTTCTCTTGAAAAGCTTCTTGCATCTGCTTGGTAAATTCAGGATCTGTCCCGGCAACAACGACGGCTGTTGGTTGTCCTGCCGCGACTTCTTTGGCAAAACTTGGCCCTGTGATAACCGCCAAGGGATGATCATGAGAAAGAATTCTTCGGGCCACTTTGTCTAAAAAATCACCGGTCTCTGGATCCAGCCCTTTAGTCGCCCAAATAACCCCATGATGAGGTTGCAAATATTGTTGGACAGTTTTTAAGACAGCTGAAAAAGCATGAGACGGAACTGCGATTAAAACAAAATCTGATTTCGCAATATCAGCTTCTAGATTCAGACTGATTTGTAAATTCTCTGGGAAAATAATGCCTGGTAAATAATTGGGATTTTCTCGCAAAGAAATCATTTGATCTCGGTGAGAACTTTCCCGGGTATATAAAAAAACAGGATGGCCACCACGCGCTAAAACTAGAGCCAGCGCAGTTCCCCAGGCACCGGCTCCAATGACTGTAAAACTTGAATTCACCTATATGCCCCGCTTGAACATGGGCGAACACAAGGTTCGCCCCTCCACTTTTTATTAATGCACCGTCGCAGGATCAGATTGCTTAGTTTTATTCGCCATTTCTTGCTGATAAAGCACATCAAAATTAATCGGTGCCAAATTCAATTGAGGGAAGCCGCCTTTCATAACTAAATCGCAAATACATTCACGTGCATAGGGATAAAGTAAATTAGGACAAAACGCGCCCAAAGTATGATGCAACTGAGTTTGATCCAAGCCACGCACAGAAAAAATACCGGCTTGTTTCAGTTCTATTTTGAAAGCTTGCTCACCCGACGATTTTACTTCGCACTTCACTTCTAAAATCACTTCATGTGTATCTGGTTCGGCCAAAGGCTTCGTCATGGTTCCAATCTGAACGCTCAGCTCTGGCTTCCAGTCTTTCGCAAAAACAGTTGAGCCACTCGGTAATTCAAACGTACAGTCTTTCACATAAATTTTATGAATTTGAAAAGGTGCTTTTTGTTGATCTGACATTTGCGCTTGCGAAGCGCCAGAGCCATTAACAAGTTCTGAAGATAAATCTATTGCATTTTTTTCACTCATCAAAATCATCCTCTTTATTAATTAGAAACTATTGGCAGCTCGGCCTTACGCCAGGCACTCATGCCACCTGCTAAAACATTCACGCTGTAACCCGATTTTTTTAACTTGGCTGCAACGGCCTTGGCGCTCACACCACGTTCACAGACAATAATCAAAGGTGTTTTTTGAAATTTTTTAAGGTTTTTTTCAGATTCTTGAAAGGCCAATGTCTTAAAATTAATTGCATCAGAAATATGGCCCTGTTTGAAAGCACTTTCGGATCGAATATCGACCCACTTGGCTTTTTCACGGTTGGCTAGCATGACCGCAGTTTGGGGCGTAATTTCAGGTACGCCAAAATTCCGATGGCGAAATTCGATCCAAAAATAAGCCAGTAAAATTATTATTAACGGCAGGACCACGTACCAATTTTCGATTAAAAACGGAATTAACTTATCCATGAAAGATCTTATGAAACCAGCTGTTATAAAAGGCGCGGGAGTATTCCAGAATCTTACAGGCAGGACAAGAGGGCCAGAACAATCACCCCAAAGCCTAACAAAGCTGTCAGGAGCATCAGTAAATTCCCACGACCTCGTAATTTATAAACCATCCAGGGTGGCAAAATTAATAATAAAATCGCGACGAAAATTCCCGCACACCCTAAAACTTTTACAAAACCCTGAGGATAAAACAGCGCCACACCAGCGGGAATAATAAAAACCAATCCCCACACCCCTAGACGACCCGCCAAAGATTTCGAAGAGACTTTCAAGCCATCTAACATAAAATCAAATAGCCCTAGCGCCACTCCTAAAAAAGACGTCGTGACAGCTACGTCCGTAAACAAATTCACAAAAAATTGAACCTGCTTGCTATGCAAATAATTTTGCAATAGCCCCACCATTTCACCGACAGATCCGCCTTTGGAAACAACAGAAGATAAAGCATCTGGGCCGGTATTAGGCAAAACCCCCAATGTACTCATCACCCAAAGCAAATAAATAATTAACGGCAACGTACAGCCCGAAATAATAATCCAACGTAGTCTTTTGGGATGATCACCAATATATAAACGGATACTAGGAATCACGACATGAAACCCAAACGAAGTGATCAAAATAGGCAAGGCCATCAAAACAGGTTTGAACGTCGGATTTCCGGCTAAAAAATTAGGATTGATATGAGGAATCGTTAAGCCTGCCAAAATAAAAAATGCGCCCAATTTAATAAACATCAAAACTCGATTGAGATAATCAACAGGCCGGGTTCCAAAAAAAACAAAGCCTCCTAAAAACAAAGTAAAGATGGCAACACAAATCAAATGGGGGAATCCACGGGGAAATTCTTTTGGAAATAAAACGCTCGTCAGATGTCCTAAAAGCGCCGATCCGCCCGTAATATAAGCGGCACATAGGGCATACAGTAATAAACAAATTGTCACCCAAGTAATAACAGCCCCGATGGGTCCAATGGTTTTAGTCGCCATGGTCGAAAAACTAGCGGCTCTAGGAAAAGCTAGATTTACTTCTAAAAATTGCAGTGCCGTGTAAAGCATCAAAGCCCAGCAAAATATTAATAAAAAAGAAGCCGTCCAAACGCCTAAAGAAGCCGTCACTAATGGGATCGCTAGCATCCCTGCCCCGACAGCAGTTCCCGTAATAATTAAAGTCGCGCCAATGGATTTTAATAGCAATTCAGTAAACACCTGAAGAATTTGAAGCGGGGCACTATACCAAAACTTTTATTTTTCCAAACAACTTTACTTCAAGGGGTGTGATTGAAACTGTGGTTTTTAAGTCGAGCATTCAGTTTGAACATCATTGAGAACTGGTAATGACTAAATCGTCTCTCCCCTCGCGGGAGAGACAGGCCCGAAAGGCCTTAGCCTTGAGGGACAGAGAGGGGGCAAAAAAATCAACCTATTGAAGGTTTAAAAACACAGCCTCTAGGACGTCTTTCTTTTGTTTGAAAATTTCGTGATTCCAAAATCGAAGTACACGAAATCCTTGAGATTCTAAATAACTTGTTCTGAGCGCATCTTTTTCAAGTCTTTTCTCTTCTAAATGTTGGCTACCGTCTAATTCAATAACCAAGCGTTTTTCATAACAGACAAAATCAACAATGTAGGGCCCGATTATCTCCTGACGTTTGAATTTAAAATCTCCGAATCTTTTAGCTCGTAAGAAATACCATAAGGTTGACTCAGCATCTGTTTGCTCAGAGCGCAAGCGTTTTTTGAAAATCTCTAACGTCATGATTCACCCTTCAAAAAGGGGTAATGATCAACAATTTTTTAACGAGAATAAATATGAATA